>CAVPKD010000004.1:0-551795 GCA_963705595.1 Nitrospirota bacterium
TCGACGGTAGTTTTCGCTGCCCCAGATTTCTTTCATGAAGCCGCTTTTTTCCAGATTATTTACGAAACTGTTGTCGTAAATTTCTTCGGGCTTTTTTCTGATGGGGCTGCCGCTTTCGCGAGCGAGCTCGATGGTTTCGGCGACCGCTTTGCCGGGGACGACCATCGTGCGGTCGAGGATTTCCTTGGCGTAGACGTCGTAGGCGGATTGGAGCGCTGCTGGGTCATTCGTGCGCATGGCTTTGGCCACGGACGCTTTGGCTTTATCGGGATTCTTCTCGACGTAGTAGACGATTTCGGCGAAGGCGGCGACCATGCGCTGGACGATATCGGGACGTTCGCGAAGCATTTTAAAACTCGTGTGGAGCGAGCTGTAGATGAACGGGATGTTCAGATCGATCAGTCGATACATCACGTTGTAACCTTCGTTCTTGGCTCGGACATCGAGCGGCGGTGTGATGATCACGCCGTGGACGATACCGGCTGCCATGGCTTGATAGCGCTCGCCCTGGCTGCCGCCGATCGGCCGGATGGTCACTGTTTCCATCGGCACACCTAATTTTTTTACCACCGCGCGGGAGAGCCGGTCGCTCAAGTCTCCCGCACGCGCGACGCCCAGAGCTTTGCCCTTAAGGTCTTCCGGGCGCCTGATCTCTTTTCGGGTGATTAAAACATACGGCAGCTTTACCAGAGGAGACGCGACAATTTTTACCTCGATTCCCGCGGCCATGCCCGGTATTATCGCGTCGGAAGCGCAGTAGGTAAACTGAACTTCGTCGGTTGCCAGAGCGGTCAGGTTCTGGGCGCCGCCGCGGATAAAGATGTTCTCCAATTTGATGCCGTACTTGTCGAACAGGCCGTTGTCGAGGGCCGTGTAGAGATGGATGAAGCCACCGGAAACGGCGCAGGTGGAAACGCGCATTGAAAGGGTCTTCTCGCCCGGCTTGGGAAGGTAGGGGTTGGCGCGGACCGGCGCCGAAGACAGCAGGATGATTGAGATCGCCAGCAGTTTGAGTTTCATAAGAATCGCTCCACTCTGATCAACGCGGCAAAGACTTGAGTAAAATTTCACCGCCGGTAATTTTCGCTACCCCATAGTTCTTTTAGAAAGCCGCTTTTCTCCAGATGATTCACGAAACTGTTGTCATAGAGTTCTTCCGCTTTGCGCCTCACGATGGTTCCCGTCTCACGGGCGATTTCCACCGTTTCGCTGACCGATTTCCCCGGCACGACCATGGTGCGGTCGACGATCTCCTTGGCGTAAACGTTGTAGGAAACTTGCAGCGCTTCTTCGTCTTTGGTGCGCATCGCTTTGGCGATGGCGGCTTTGGCTTTGTCGGGATTTTTTTCGACGAAGTAGACGCTCTCGGCGAGCGCGGCGACCATGCGCTGGACGATCTCGGGGCGCTCCCGCAGCATCTTATAATTGGTCATCAAGGAACTGTAAATGAACGGCAGGTCGAGATCGATCAACCGGTAGAGAATATTGAATCCGTCGTTTTTCGCGCGGACATCCAAAGGCGGGGTGACGAGGATGGCTTGAACGACGTTGCCGAGCATCGCTTGATAGCGCTCCGTTTGGCTGCCGCCGATCGGCCGAATCGTGACATCGTCGGTGGTTAGACCAAATTTCTTCACGACGGCACGTGAAAGCCGCGCACTCAAGTCGCCGGGCCGGGTGACGCCGATGGCTTTTCCTTTGAGGTCTTCCGGCCTGCGGATATCTTTGCGCGCGACCAGCACGTAGGGAAGCTTGACGAGCGGCGACGCGATGACTTTGACTTCGACGCCGGCCGCCAGGCCGGGCAGGCTGCCATCGGCGGCGCCATAGTTGAACTGAAGTTCGTCGTTGGCAAGGGCGGCGAGCGCCGGTGATTGACCGCGAATGTAGATATGTTCCGGCTTGAAGCCATACTTCTCGAAAATCCCGTAGTCGAGAGCGGAATATAAATGCACGAATCCGCCCGAGACCGCGGAGGTCGCCAAGCGTATGGTGATCGGCCGGTCGCCTGGTTTAGGCAGGTAAGGATTGGCGGCGGCGGCCGCTGCCGATAGCAAAGCGAAGAAAAACGCCGAGATTCTTAGCTTCATGGGATTGGCTGGACTCTAGTCCAACTCCGACAGTGTTGTAAATAGGTTTTCGTGGCCGGTCTATGCTTGACGCTTGGCTGTTAGTGACCTATTTAGATCAACAGCCTCTCGTGCTCCGAGGACGTATCCAGTGAATTCGCGGATTTTTCAATGGCGAGAGACTTGCGTAGCAAACAGGAGAGTTGGATGAGAAAAATACTCAATCACTACGGTTTTACGTTTTGGCTGCTGACGATCGCGTTATTATCGTGCCTGTCCAACGGCGACGCGCAGACGCAGAAAATTCGCATTTCGCTGTCGAGCCGAAGCAACACCAACACGACCTACTACGTGGCACAGGCCAGAGGAATTTTTAAAGACGAGGGTTTAGAAGTGGAATTCATCCAAGTCAATCCGCGGCTCGGCGCCATGGCCGTGTTGAACGGCGACGTGACTTTTACGACTTCATTCGTCAGCACCTTTCGCGGCGTCGTGCAGGGGCTGCCGATGAAGACCGTCTTCGTGCTGCTCAAGAAGGGCATTTACCATCTGATGGTACGCCCGGATATCATCAAGGATGTGCAAGATCTCAAAGGCAAAAAACTCGGCGTGACCGCGGTGAACGGCGGCGATCACATCATCGGCAGGGAGTTGCTGCGCATGAAGGGGGTGGATCCCAATCTCGTGCAAGCGATCGCGGTGGGCGAGCCGTCGCTGCGCGCGCAGGCGGTTCTCACCAATCTCGTCCAAGCCGTGTCGGTGTCGCCGCCGCACGATCTCATGCTGCAACAGCAGGGATTAAAAGCGATTTCCGGCCCGCCGGAGATCGGCGTGCCGTCGTCCGGCCTGTTCGCCTCGGATCGTTTGATCAAAGAGAATCCGCAGATTCTTCGGCGCACCATTCGCGCCGCGCTGAAGGCGAATAAATTTATCGATGCCAACCGCGAAGAGACGATTCGCATCATGGCCAAGGCGGTGCCCCAGTCGCTGGAAACCGCGGCGCGCTCCTACGATGTTGAGCTCAAACAGCTGGCTAGAGACGGCCAGATGACCGATGCCGAGATCGAATTCCAAATGGACCGTCTCGCCGAGAAGCGCCGGCCGCTGGATGAGGTCCGCGATTTTTCATTCGCGCGCACGGCGCTGAAGGAGTTGGAGAGCGGGCGCTAAGCGCGGCGCAATGAATAATGGAGAATTGAAAATGGACAATGTTCGGAGCGGGGTTCGCTGTTATTTTGCGATCGTGTCTGAGCGTCGTACTTGTTTGTACTGGCATCGATGATCTGGCTGACGCGCAATTGCAGAAGGTGCGCATCACGATCTCCAGCCGGAGCAACACCAGCGTGCCGTATTACGTCGCGGTGAGTAAAGGTTTCTTCCGCGAGGAAGGTTTGGACGTCGAAGTGATTCAGGCCAATCCGCGGCTGGGCGTGATGGCGCTGATCAACGGCGATGTTTATTTCACCGGCACGTTTGTCAGCACGGTGCGCGGCATACTCTCCGGCTTTCCCTTGAAGATCATTCTCGTGTCGGTCAAGCGCGGCGTTTACTATTTGATCGCCCATCCGAGCGTCAAAGACATTCATGATCTCAAGGGCAAGAAGCTCGGCGTGTCGAGCATCCGCGGCTCGGATCATATGGTCGCGGAAGAGTTGTTCGATCGAAGGGCTTCAATCCGGCGCAACTCCAGCCGGTGGCGCTGGGCGACACTTCGGTGCGCCTGCAATCGGTGCTCACCGGCGCGGTGGAAGTGACGGCGTTATCGCCGCCCCATGACTTGATGGCGCAAAATGCCGGGTTATGTCCCTGTTCTTTGGTTCCGTTGGTGTTGTTAGAGAAGGGCACGAAGGATGAGGATTATCTTTATCGGGAGATTAGCTATGGCTCGTTCGAGCGGCGTTTCCTGCTTCCCGAAGGTGTCAAGACCGAAGATCTGAAGGCGAAATACACCAACGGGATTCTTGAGGTTACGGTGCCGGCGCCAGCTTTAGCCAAGGCCCGCAAGATCGAGATCGAAACTCCCAAGGAAGCGAAACAGATTGAGAGCGAGGCTACTGCCAAGAAAGCAGCGTAAAACATTTCGACTTGAAACATACTGTTTCCGATGCTCCGTTTGTAACATGCACGAAGCGGAGGCCATCCCATATGAGCAGGAACGCGGGATGGCCTTTTCATGCTGGTGATAGTGAAAATTCAGTCTTTAATAAGCGCTTGACACAAAAGAGCCCCTATGTTAAATTATTAGCACTCTATTATATCGAGTGCTAATAAAAGTGTTTATTCCTTCTTAAGGTAGTATCAATGGAGTTAGATGAAAGAAATAGGAGAGTACTACAAGCTGTCATAGACAGCTATATTGCGACCGGGATTCCGATCGGTTCGAATGTGCTTGCAAAGCGCTATGACTTCGGTGTGAGTTCCGCAACACTGCGAAATATTATGGCCGAGCTCGAGGAGATGGGTTACCTAACCCATCCTCACACGTCGGCCGGCAGGATCCCCACGGACTGGGGTTATCGGTATTATATTGACAGCCTGATCAGCGTACAGAACGAAGCCGAAGATATCGAGGATCATCTGCGCCAGGCACCTCCGCTTCACAGCGGGAACCTCCACGAACTCATGACGGAGGCAAGCCAGTTCCTAGCAGCTCTTTCGCACTGTGCCGGCGTCGTGGTCGCACCGAGCGAGCCCGAAGGGAAGTATAAGCATATAGAATTTGTGCGTCTGCGCGGCGGGCAAGTGCTCATCATCTTCGTCACAAACACCGGGAGCGTTCAGAACAAGCTAATCGAACTGGACGAGTCCGTCCAGCAGCAAGATCTGAACACGTTCAGTGTTTATCTCGATGAGGAGCTCGAGCGCCACACACTTACGGAAATCCGGCAGCGGCTCATCGAAAAAATGAAAGAGGAAAAGCGCCTCTTCATGCGCTTGATGGAACAGACTTATCGTGCCAGTCAAGAGGTGCAGGAGAGGGATGTCGAAAAGGTCTATATCGGCGGCGCATCCCAGATACTCGAAAATCCGGAGTTTGCGAACGTCGAGAAGATGCGGTCGCTGTTCAAGGCGTTCGAGGACAGATACAAGCTGCTTAGGCTCCTCGATAGGAGCGTGGCGGCTGAAGGCATCAAGGTGTTTATCGGATCCGAAAACCACTATTTCGAAATGCAGGGGTGCAGTCTGGTCGTGAGCAGCTATAAAGCGGGAGAGAACATTATCGGCACCCTGGGGGTGATCGGGCCGACGAGGATGCAGTATAGACAGGTGATCCAGGTCGTGGACTATACGGCTAAGCTGGTGAGCAGGCTGCTGGGTGAACGATTTCAGAAAGGTATCGAGCGATGAAGAATGAGTTTGAGGATGTAGGGGAAGAAGATGCAGAGTGGAATGCTGCGACACCCGAGGATGTCCATGCCCAGGAGGGCGCTTCGTCTGCGATTACGGAAGAAGAGAGAGAGGAGCTTAAAAGGGCGCTCGAGCAGAAAACGAGGGAGGCCGAGGAGGAGCACGATAAGTACCTAAGGCTCTATGCGGAATTCGACAATTACCGCAAGCGCATCCAGCGTGACCTCGTGGATTTCCGCAAATACGCAAACGAACAGTTTGCGCTGGAACTCCTGACCGTGGTAGATCATTTGGGGCTTGCCCTCAAGCACGCGGCCGAGGGCGGCAATATGATTCAGGGACTGCGCGAGGGAGTGGAGCTTGTGTATAAGCAGCTCCGCGATGTTCTCGAAAAATTCGGCATCAAGTCCTTTCCAGCCGAAGGACAGCCCTTTGATCCGTCCCGTCATGACGCCATGATGCAGGCGGTTACGGACGAGGTGCCCGAGAACACCGTGGTGCAGGTAATGCAGGACGGCTATTTGTATCACGATAAGGTCTTACGCCATGCGAAGGTGAGTGTTTCCAAAAAACTTCAGGCGGAGCAGGAGGCAGCAACAAAAGAGGCAGAATAAACTCGGCCATATAAGTTGTAAACTTTAAAGTAATCCAAATGAGTAAATTAGATGACGATTTTGTCATGTTAGGTATATACCAAAGCATTATTTAGAATTCAGGATTTGAAAATTATCAACTGGTCTTAAGGAGGACAGTATGGCAAAAGTGATAGGAATTGATCTGGGGACGACCAACTCCTGCGTTGCAGTCATGGAAGGAGGGGAGCCCGTCGTTATCCCGAATTCAGAAGGCAGCCGCACTACACCGTCAGTGGTTGCTATCACCGAGAGCGGTGAACGGCTCGTAGGACAGATCGCAAAGCGTCAGGCGATCACCAACCCCGATAATACGATATTCTCGATCAAGCGTCTCATCGGCAGAAAATACGATTCGCCGGAGGTCGCTGAGGCGACGAAGCACCTGCCGTACAAGATCAAGAAGGCGGCGAATGGCGACGCCCATGTGGAGATCCGCGGCAAGGTTTACAGCCCTGCGGAGATTTCGGCGATGATCCTGCAGAAGATGAGGCAGACAGCTGAAGATTATTTGGGGGAAAAAGTTACGGATGCGGTGATCACCGTGCCGGCGTATTTCAACGACAGCCAGCGGCAGGCCACAAAGGACGCGGGCCAGATCTCGGGTCTGAACGTGCTCAGGATCATCAACGAGCCTACGGCGGCATCGCTGGCATATGGCATGGATAAAAAGAAGGACGAAACCATTGCGGTATACGACCTGGGTGGCGGCACGTTCGATATCTCTATCCTTGAGCTGGGCGAGGGAGTGTTCGAAGTGAAGTCCACGAACGGCGATACATTCCTGGGCGGCGACGACTTCGATGAGCGGATCATCAAGTGGCTAGCGGACGAGTTTCTAAAGGACCAGGGCATCGACCTGCGCAGGGACAAGATGGCACTCCAGCGCCTGAAAGAGGCCGCGGAGAAGGCAAAGTGCGAATTGTCCACGGTCATGGACACTGAGATCAACCTGCCATTCATCACCGCGGACGCAAGCGGGCCTAAGCACCTGCTCTATAAACTGTCACGGGCCAAGATGGAGCAACTTGTCGATGACCTCGTCAAGAAAAGCGTTGATCCCGTCAGGAAGGCGCTCACCGATGCAGGCAAAACTGTGGAGCAGATCAACGAAGCAGTACTCGTCGGAGGCATGACGCGCATGCCCAAGGTGATTCAGACAGTGAAAGAGTTCTTCAAGAAGGATCCACACCGCGGCGTGAATCCCGACGAGGTTGTGGCCATCGGCGCTGCCATACAGGGCGCAGTACTTACCGGCCAGGTGAAGGACGTACTGCTTCTTGATGTGACCCCGCTGTCTCTCGGTATTGAGACCCTCGGCAGCGTGACCACGAGACTCATCGAGAGGAACACCACGATCCCGACCAAGAAGAGCCAAGTGTTCTCCACCGCATCGGACAACCAGACCGCGGTGTCCATCCATGTGCTCCAGGGAGAACGCGAGATGGCCTCGGACAACAAGACCCTCGGAAGGTTCGAGCTGGTCGGCATTCCGCCGGCACCGCGTGGTATCCCGCAGGTCGAGGTGACCTTCGACATCGATGCGAACGGCATTGTGCACGTGATGGCCAAGGACCTCGGTACGGGCAGGGAGCAGTCGATCAAGATCACGGCTTCGAGCGGTCTGAGCAAGGAAGAGATCGACAAGGCGCTCAAAGAGAGCGAAGCGCATGCAGCGGAAGACAAGAAGAAACGCGAGCTTGCCGAGGCGCGGAACGAGGTGGACACCCTTATATACTCTGTTGAGAAGTCGGTAACGGACTACGGCACAAAGCTTGCGGAGGCGGAGCGCTCGGATATTCAGAAGGCGCTCGAGCAGGCAAAGAGTGTCAAAGATGGCTCGGACATCGACGCCATCAAGAAGGCGGTGGCCGATCTCTCCAAGGCGTCGCACAAGCTCGCCGAGGAAGTCTACTCTAAAATGAACAGGGAGCAGGGCCAGACCGGGACTGGTGGCGCTGCGGGGAGCACGGCTGGCGACGGTCGCAAGCCGGAAGAGAAGGTCGTTGACGCTGAGTTCGAAGAAGTAGACAAGGACAAAAAGTAACAGAACACTCAACGCAAGAGGATAGCAGGGGAAGGGTTTCACTGAACCTGTTATCCTCTTTTTTGTAATAAGCCGAAATTAACTAGTGAGACACAGAGACTCGGAGAAAGCTAAAATCAATTTCACAGCACAAAACCTAAATAAATCCAAAATTCAAATTTCCAAAGTGCCGAAGGGCCGAGAGTTTTGAGCATGGCGTTTTTGACTGGATTTGGTACTTGGGTTTTGGAGCTTTCTAAGGCTTTCTGCCTCACTCAAGTTTTACATTTAATAGACGAAGGACACTATGGCAACGGATTATTATGAACTGCTCGGCGTGCACCGAAACGCGACTGATTCCGAGATCAAGCGGGCCTACCGCAGGCTCGCTCACGAGCACCATCCGGACAAAAATCCGGGCAACAAAGCATCCGAAGAGAAGTTCAAGGAAATCAACCAGGCGTATGAGGTCCTGTCAGACGCCCAGAAACGTGCCTACTACGACCAGTATGGATCGGCTCCCGGAGCGCAAGGCGGCCCAGGCTTCGGCGGGTTCGGCGCCGGGATGGGCATGGGGGACATTTTTGGCGATATCTTTGAGGAGTTCTTCGGAGGCGGCCGCGGCAGGGCACGGGCGACGGCGGGTGAAGATCTCCGATACAACCTTCGGATCAGTTTCGAGGATGCAGCCTTCAGCACTACGACCAAGATCCGTGTTCCCCGCTGGGAACGGTGCCCCGACTGCGAGGGGAGCGGCGCCAAACCTGGCACATCGCCGGTAACGTGCACGGTCTGTCACGGCGCGGGCCAGATTCGCACGCAACAAGGCTTCTTCAGCATCAGCCGGACCTGCTCCCGCTGCAACGGAGAAGGCAAGGTCATCACCGACCCCTGTCCGACATGCCGGGGCCGTAAGCGGGTGGAGCGTGAGCGAACGCTCTCGGTCAAGATCCCTGCTGGCGTGGAAACGGGCAACACCATCCGCCTGACAGGTGAGGGCGAACTCGGCTCTTATGGCGGACCACCTGGGGACCTCTATGTGTACCTAGCGGTGGATGAGCATCCGCTGTTCAAACGGGACGGACAGGATATCCTCTGCGACGTGCCGATCAGCTTCGCACAGGCGGCGCTTGGCGCCGAGATCGAGGTCCCTACGCTCACCGGAAACACTAAGCTGAAGATCCCGGCAGGCACCCAGCCGGGCCATGTCATTCGGCTGCGGGGAAAGGGGTTCCCGCACTTGCGCGGCTCTGGCTTCGGCGACCAGCTCTGCAGGGTTGCCGTCGAGGTCCCGTCAAAGCTCACCAGCCGCCAGAAAGAACTGCTCCAGGAGTTCGAAGGTCTGAATGGTGATAATGCCACGCCTATTACTAAAGGATTTTTTGAGAAGGTCAAGGAGATATTCGACGAAAAGGCCAAGAAATAAGTGTGAGCAAGAACCAATACAGAGTCATGATTTGATGAAAAATGACGTTGGGTGCTACCCAATCTAGAATATGACTTTCTTCCTTAAAGGTGAAACCGACTGCGTATCACCGTACATGCAGGCGCGATTAAACTTCATCGGAACCTCACCTATGGCGGCACTTTGCGTTACTGATCAATATGAATAGATGAGGCGAAAAATAATGCCCGTCCCTCTGGAAACCAGCAGGTGTTTGCCAACGGGGCGGGCATGATATATCTTTCACTTCTCGCTTAAACTTTAACTTATGCTGCCTTCGTGTGAAAAGACTTGATCATCTCCGGGGTGATTTTACCTACTTCCACAATTCGCGCCTTGTTCTGCAGGAAGATGGGAACGAGGTTGAGCGCATCTTTCTTACTGTTCACATCGACAATAGCATAAGCGGTGTGATCGCCTACCTTGCAGCCAAAATCAAATTTACCCAGAATGTCCCTCCCTTTCCCCAATTCCTCATCAAGTGCCCTCAGGCACTCTGCCTCTGTATGTGGTGACTCAATCAAATACCGTATCATAATAAACCTCCGTTCTCAGCCCCCTTTACCGTTCTTACCGTTAATAGAGGACTGTATTGGTCTTTTATGCATGGTTTAAATATAGCACAGGTCTGGCTTTCTGTCAAAAAGGGGATATAATTTTATTGACGGGAGAATGCAGCTTTTCTGCAAAATGGCTGGATATTGTTACAATAATGTAACAGGCAAATATATTTTGGAGAGACCATGATTCCTTATCCCCATATTGACCCGGTTATGGTGCGTATCGGCCCTTTTGCTGTGAGATGGTACGGTATCATGTACCTTGTCGGATTTACCGCGTCCTATGCACTTGTCAGGTATCAGGTAAAAAAACGAGGTCTTGCTCTCACCGGGGAATTCCTGGATACTCTCTATACGTGGCTTTTTCTTGGTCTGATGATTGGTGCGCGCCTTGGATATGTGATATTTTACGACCTGTCTTCCTATCTCAGCCATCCTCTCGAAATTATTGCAGTTTGGCATGGAGGGATGTCATTCCACGGGGGGTTCATTGGGAGCGTACTCGCCGGGGTATGGTGCAGCAAACGATTCAAGGTGGATCCCTGGCAGGTGGCGGACCTTATTGTGGTGACGGCACCAATTGGGCTCGGTTGTGGCAGGCTCGGGAATTTCATCAACGGCGAGCTCTTTGGTAGGGTTACCAATGTGCCATGGGGAATGGTCTTCCCTGCTGGCGGACCACTCCCGCGCCACCCTTCGCAGCTCTACGAATTCCTCCTTGAAGGCGTCGTGCTCTTAAGCATTTTGTGGATTATGAAAGACAGGGTGCGTAGATCGGGTAGGCTCACGGCGTTGTTTGTTATACTGTATGGAGTATTCAGGTTTGTTGCTGAATTTTTCAGGGAACCCGACCCGCAGCTCGGTTTCATCGTGGGTCCTTTCACCATGGGACAGCTCCTGAGTTCGCTCATGGCATTTGCGGGAGCGGCACTCCTGTACCTGAAGAGAAAACGCTGATCCGGTCGCAGGCGTTCTTGGTCCGCACGCAGGTTTTGATTATGCGGGAAAACCATTCATTTCTGAATAATAAAAAATTCGTTGTTATGGAGCCTTGGGATAGGGTAATATAGTGGCCTTCTCTTTATGGATACGATAATTTTTCTTAAAGGGCTTATTCTCGGCTTTGTGATCGCCGCGCCCGTAGGTCCAATCGGCGTGCTCTGTGCACGGCGTACGCTAACGCATGGGAGGCGAGCGGGTTTCTTCTCCGGTATGGGAGCGGCCACAGCCGACGCCATTTACGGTTTTATCGCCGCCTTCGGCCTCACCTTCGTATCGAACTTTCTTATCGGCCACCAGTTCTGGCTCAGGCTTGTTGGTGGTACGCTCCTGTGCTTGTTGGGGACGAAGACGCTTATTTCGGTACCCAAAGAAAATAGTGAGCTTCCCCCATCGGCGCGAAAGTATGCCGGGATGTACACTTCCACATTCCTCCTTACGCTCACGAATCCCATGACGATCTTTTCTTTTGCAGCGGTCTTCGCCGGGTTTGGCTTGGCGGGCACGAAAGGGAGCGTGACTTCTGCGGGGATACTGATTCTGGGGGTATTCCTCGGTTCGGCGATCTGGTGGTTCCTTCTTGTAGGTGTCTTCAGCCTTTTCAAAAAAAGGTTCGAGCATCACGAATTGCAATGGGTAAACAGGATCGCGGGCCTGATCATCGGCGGTTCGGGGATTCTCGCGCTATTAAGTCTTGAATGGTAACAGCTGCCTCAAAAGCAGATACCGGTTGCATCAAGCATTTTTATTCTGTCTACATCTTCTGCAGCAGCGCCTTCCTGATCCTGTCTCTTCCAGCGCATTCTTTCCCGTATCAGTATACAGGAAAAAAGGCTTACAGTTGGAACGCTCATGTGTAGAGCAACAACAAGTAACAAAAAAATGAAACAATGTGCAGAATGCGATGTAAGCATGAACAGCTCTGACGGCAGGCAAAGAGTGTCACGTTTTAAATCTGTGATTTCAATTTATTCCGTGAGGGAGGAATGCCATAAGGGGAATGCTCTCTTCCCTCATTTCCCCCATGATAAACCTTTCTGCTGCTTCACGATCATGAAATTCCCTTGACGATGATCTTATTATCCGATATTATCTGTGCATATGCACAAAATGCTGGAGGCACATCTTGTCACCCCGGTATAAAAAACCGAGGCACTGCGTATGTCGGTTCAAGGGAAAGTCGTTCAAACCTACCGGAATGCCGATGTCGGAGGTGGAGCAGATCGTCATCTCCCGAGACGAGCTTGAGGCCCTCAGGCTCTGTGATGGAGATGATCTTACGCAAGAACAGGCGGGGAAGCGCATGGGGGTGTCACGCGGAACTGTTCAGCGGATTCTTGCTGTTGCGAGGAAGAAAGTGGCCCGGGTTCTCACCGAAGGCAAAACAGTAGTTTTTGAGTGACAATATTCATATTACATAGTAACACACAAAGGAGATATACGGTTATGAAAGTCTGTTTTCCCGTTCAGCAGGATGATGGCATGAGCAGCGAGGTTTATAATCATTTCGGTTCTGCGCCACTGTTCGTTGTAGTTGACACCGAGACGAACAGCGGCGGTACGATTAATAACAGAGATCAGCATCACTCGCATGGCGCTTGTAATCCCCTAAAGGCATTGGACGATCAACAGATCGATGCGGTCATCGTTGGCGGCATCGGCGCGGGCGCCCTGAGCAGGCTAAACCAATCGGGCATCAGAGTGTATCGCGCACAATCGCAGACGGTGCAGGAGAATATGGCACTGTTTACGTCAAAGCACCTTCCGGAGTTGACGGGCCAGGGTGCCTGCAGCGGTCACAGTCATGGCGGCGGGTGCGCTCATTAACGGTTTAGCGATTCTGGGCAGAGGAGGGTGGACATGGACTTTGTAAGTCACGGGCGGGGATATTCTTAACTATTCGGTGTTCCGAAGAACCAGCAGAAGGACCCGTTCTGCAGCAAGTGCAAAGCGTTGGTAAACACGACCGCGAGGGCGAGGGAGAGCCCTGCAAAATTTGGGCGCGAAGATGCCTCTGAAATGCGAGGCCTTCCCATTGAATTCCAGAACCTCTTCGCGAAGGAAAAGGCCTCGCTCGCAGACACCACGCTACCCAAACACGCTATGGGGTAGAAAAAATCGGAGAACTGCAAATTACCGGTAGGGGCGTGTTTTATAAAATCGTCACATGCCCTTCTGCAAAAAGGTATACTGACACTGTCAGACAGCCCCGATTGGGCTCCCCGCTCACTGTCGAGCAGCGAGCAGGAAATCACTCTTCTTATCATCGAGTATCTTAAATGTTGCCATGGTTGTGACATGTGATTTCTAAGGAATAACTAGCGTTTACACCGTATTACCATAAATGTGCTATACTTAATTATAAAGTAATTCCATATTCAGGATATAAGTCGTCCGGTATGCTGGAGGAAGAAAAGCATAAAAGATTCCCATGATTTAATCGGGGTAAAATCAACTGTTGTCACAGATTACGGCACGATGAAATAAAAAAGGAGGGGAAGATGGATGCTCTTGAGCTGGCGATGAAGATGGAAAAGGACGCGATAAAGTTCTATAGCGAGGCGGCACGAAAGACGAAATATCCTGCCGGTAAAAAAATGTTTGATACGATCACGGAGGACGAGAAAAGGCATCTTGAGATGATATCCCAGCTAATCAAGGGGCTTAATGTGACGCATAAAGATGTCAGTCCCATGAAGAACGTGAAAACAGTCTTCGAGTCCATGAAGAACGAGATGATGGAGAAGATTGAGGCTTCTGCCGACGAACTTGAGGCGTTCAAGGTCGCCATGAAGATGGAGCAGGAGGGGATGGAGTTCTATAAAAAAACGCTCGCTGGCGCCAAGAAAGAGAAGGAAAAGGCCTTGCTCGAAAGGCTTATCCAGGAAGAGCAGCAGCACTATGCCATCTTTGAGAACACCTACCAGTTCCTCGCAAAAACCGGGGACTGGTTCCTCTGGGAAGAGCGTGGGATCGTTGAGGGATGATGTGAACCGAAAAGTGCAGAATGTGGATTGCGAATGTGAAGGGCAGAATGAGAAACAGAAATTGTAATTCGACAATTACCTCATTTAAAATCCTCGCTCGCATTAAGCTAGGAGGTGCCTATGAGATACACAAATGTTGCATTAAAGGATAAGATCATGGAGATGTATCCGGAGATCAGAAAACATAATCTGTCGGTGGGACTGGATTTCGACGAGCGGAAGAACGCATACCTTATCACCTTCAAGCGCGACACAGAAGCGCTCACCACGCATCTTGAGAAGAAAGATGCTGACGACTGTATGAATGGGATCAAGTGCGTGTACCTTGGCGTGCAGGTCGAGCAGTTCATCAAGAACTTCGAAGAAAGAGTGGTGTTCGGAAGGAAGGTGGCATGAACTGCGACGCAGACGTGTGGCCAGGAGATGACCCTCACAAGCTTCTATAGCACTTGGCTATACTTCAGTTGCGGAGATCGCAATGAACGTGAAGGGCGTTTGAACCGACCCTTATACCACGAAAAATAAAAGAGCTCGGGCATGCTGTCCCGAGCTCTCATGTTTTTGAAACCATGCCCGCGGCAGGGTATTAATCAGCAGGAGCTTTTGCACTTGCAGGTTGTTGCCATTTTTTTCGAGACCTTCTTGATCGTCATAAGACACCTCCTTTCCAACAAGCATTCCATCAGGTTGAGACAATCATTCTATTGTCAATCACGGAAAAAGTGAAACCTTGTCATCTATTATACCATAAAGTGCGCAGCGGTAGAGGTCTCGCCCGCGGGGTCCGTCAATCATCTCCGCACGGTAACGGCACCCCCCCCGGCAAGCTTCAATAAATTCGCACGCGCATGCAAGTTCCTTGAGTCGGACAGGCTGGATCTTGTGCCAGGATGACAGGAGTCCCTGATCGACGGTTCCTACGGCACGGTCACCGTAAAACGTGCATTTTGCAATATTCCCGTTCGCCATCACGGACATGAGATGCAGGCCGCATGCGTACCCCAGCCCTGTTGCGTGGAGGCCGCCGCCGTACCCGTATCCCAAATATTTCCCGCCTTCCTCCGGACTTACGCAGAATTTAGCGTTTTCCCTCAGTCTCCCGGTGGTGCAGGGCACGTCGACGGTCCATTCCTTGATTCCCATGCGTTTGAACACATTCTCCATCTCATCAAAATCCCGAAGATTTCCTCGGTGCACCATGGTCGCTATGGAGACATCAACGCCCGATTCGAGGGAGTTTTTTACGGCCTCCATGGCGCGGCGGAACGTACCATCCCCTCGCAACGCGTCATGGGCGGTTTCAAGCCCGTCGATACTGACCTGAATCTCATCAATCTTCAAGGACCTGAGGGTTTCCTTCCGCAGGAGCATGCCGTTCGTGAACAAAGCTTTCCTGATCGAATAATCCGGGAGTATCTCATTGATCGCTTCGAAGCTTCTGTGGAGAAGCGGTTCTCCTCCCGTGATCATCACCCGCAGACCCTGCATGTCCTCAAATTCGCTGAGGACATCCCGGATCTGCGCGAGTGAAAGCTCATGGCGTGCATCATCACTGATATAGCAGTGTCTGCAACGGAGGTTGCATACGTTTGTGATCTGTAGCTCAAGATATCGCAGGGAGGGTACCACGGCCTTGGTCAGGAGAGGCCGCTTTACAGACACCGGTTTCGTCGTGAGCAGCCCCTCTCCAACGCAGTAATCGATGAATGCACTGTCCTTGGAAACACACCCGTCATTCGAGGCGCAGCTTTTCATAAAGCTGAAGGAGTCTTTATCGAGTTCATAGAGCTCGTCCTTTGCCAGATGATAAATCGCTGGCGTTTCGAGCCATTTCAGGACGGCGCGCGGCGCAAGATAATAATTCATGCTCTTTATTATAGCACCACGTTCGGGTTTTTTGTTATAATCAATACATGGATGGGACCTCGCCTCTCGTTAAAACGCTTTGTTTAAAATATTGCTCGTACTACAAACCGAGCAAGAACGAGGAGCTTGCCTGCCGGGGCTTTCGTGTCGTGGAACGATTGATGCAAACAGGCAGAACGATTCCCATGGAAAACACCGGAGTATCGGGTGATAAGCAGGTCACGGATCAGCTCGTACAATCTCTATGCAGTGTCTGTATCTTCCATGAGTATGACTGCGATTATTTCCAGGACAGAGTATCGCAGCCCTGTGGCGGGTTTGTGCTGTTGTCTCAGCTTCTCGGGTCGGGGAAAATAACGATTGCTGAGATAGAATAAGATGTACCGTAACGTCCTGAAGAGAGCGCAGCAAGACCAGGATTCTTCGCCACGTTGACATGATGAACACGACATGCAGGACAATGAATGTTCAACATTCTGCAGGCGGTCCAGTCAATGCCATCCAAGAAGAGGGGGTCATGGATTATACCATCAAGATCGGCGGTGAGGCGGGGCAGGGTATCCAGACCATCGGTGATACCCTTGCCCGAGTCTTCTCTCGCACCGGTTGCCACGTGTTCAGCCACCAGGACTATGAATCTCGCATCCGTGGCGGGCACAATTTTTACCAGATACGGCTCTCGGATAAACCGCTCTCTGCGTCGAAAGACAGTGTCGATATTATCGTGGCGCTCGACCGGGATAGCATCACGCATCATGAACGCGAGCTCAAGGAACACGGCCGGATAATCTACGATTCATCGGCGCTCAAGCTGAAATACGACAAACCCTCCTTCCTCGACATCCCATTCGCTGAACTCGCTGTGCAGAGCGGCGGTGATAGAATCATGGCGAACACGGTCGCAACGGGCGCGGTGCTCGGCATGCTCGGGATGGAGTTCTCCCACTTCCTTGATATTATCGGCGAGACCTTCAGAAAAAAAGGTGACGAAGTCGTCCTGGCGAACAAGAACGTTGCGCTCGCCGGGTACGAGCATGCGGTGAACAATTGCACGCGGTGCTCCTTTTCCGTAATGGCTGGTGCAGCTGCCAAGTCGAAGATGCTGATCGGTGGCGTTGAGGCTATCGGGCTTGGCGCCATCGCATCGGGATGCAAGTTCTATTCAGCCTACCCCATGACACCGTCGACGGGGATCATGAACTACCTCGCGGCGAAGGAAAAGGAGTACGGTATTGTGGTGGAGCAGGCTGAGGACGAGATAGCCGCAATCAACATGACACTAGGCGCCTCGTTCGCGGGAGTGCGGGCCATGACCGGCACGTCGGGCGGCGGTTTCGCGCTCATGGTCGAGGGACTTTCACTCGCTGCTATGACCGAGACGCCGGTCGTGATCGCCGTGGGGCAACGGCCCGGCCCGGCCACAGGTTTTCCGACCAGGACCGAGCAGGGTGAGCTTCAGTTCCTCATATCAGCAGGACATGGTGAATTCCCCCGTGTCATCTTCGCACCGGGCACGCCGAAGCAGGCATTTTCTCTCACGAACAAGGCCTTCGACCTGGCTGAGAAATACCAGATTCCGGTCTTCATCCTTTTTGACACCTATCTCGCCGATTCCCAGTGGACTCTCGACGGGTTCGATGCGAGCAGAGTGATGTATATGGATTATCGTCTGAGAGGTGATGCATTCAAGCAGGTTGCGGATTATAAGCGCCATGCCTTTACCGAGAGCGGGATATCGATACTCGGTGTGCCAGGCGACGCCAAACACCTTGTGGTCACCGACAGCGATGAACATGATGAAGAAGGCCATATCGTCGAAGACGCGGCTACGCGGATCAAAATGGTGGAGAAGCGGCTGTTTAAGAAGCTGCCGCTCATCAAACGGGAGATCGCTTCGCCCTTCCTCTATGGCGATCACAAACCCGCGGTCATTATCACGGGCTGGGGTTCGACGTACGGTGTGATGAAAGAGGCGGTGGACGAGCTTTCCAAGTCGACGGAGCATTGCCATGCTTCATTCAGCGAACTTTTCCCCTTTCCGCATACGGAGCGGTTCGACTACGTGCGCTTACTACAGAGCGCAAAACAGACCATCTGTATCGAGAACAATGCGACGGGTCAGTTCAGCCGGCTCATGAGGGCTGAGACGGGATATGAATTCACAACGCACATCCGCAAATTCGACGGCAGGCCGTTCACGGTCGAGACGCTGGTAGGAGAGATCAATGGTCACCTTGGAAAACTATAAAGGGCAGGTCCCGGCATGGTGTCCGGGGTGCGGGAACTTCCCGATCCTCAAGACCTTCAAGGAAGTCATGGTCGATCTGGGCATCGCACCACACCAGTTCACGGTGGTCTCGGGTATCGGCCAGGCGGCTAAGCTCCCCCATTATACCAAGTGCAACACTTTTAACGGACTTCACGGCAGAACGCTGCCGGTGGCCACCGGCATCAGGCTCGCGAACCACGAGATGCCGGTGATCATCGTGACCGGCGACGGCGACTGCTACGGCGAGGGCGGCAATCATCTGATGGCCGCCATGCGCAGGAACATCAACGTGAAGCTCTTCGTGCATGACAACCAGATCTACGGTCTGACCAAGGGTCAGCCTTCTCCCACGACCGGTGAAGGAATGGTGACCAAGAACATGCCCTTCGGCGTCATTTCCGAGCAGTTCAATCCCATGGCGCTCGCCGTTGCGCTTGATTGCAGCTTCGCTGCGCGGGGGTTCGCCGCAGACGCGGATCATCTCAAGGCCCTTATGAAAGAGGCGATCAATCACAAAGGTTTTGCCCTCATCGATATCCTGCAGCCCTGCGTGACCTTCAATAAGGTAAACACCTACGAATGGTACCGTCAGCGGGTCTATCACCTCGAGCCTGACTATGACCCCGAAGACCGTAAAGCGGCGTTCAGCAAGGCTCTCGAATGGGGCGACCGGATTCCCATCGGCGTCATTTATCGCAATCACCGGCCGACATTCGAAGAGCGGCTCCCGATGATCGCAGGCAAGCCGCTCGTGCACCAGGCCTTCGACGTGACGAAGATCCAGGCGACGCTCAAGGAATTTTATTAATAACCGCTCATGCCCAAGTTCACTAATAAACGCTCCAAGAAAGCCGGCCTCCCTTCAGAGACCCTGATGTATACCGGGGAGAAAAAGGACGAGAAGATCATCATCCACGTCATTGATTACGACGAAACGAATTTTCTCGAGACAGAACTGTCTGCGGCGGAAGCATGCATCCCGTACAAGAACAAGCCTACGGTAACCTGGATCAACGTTGACGGCGTGCACAATGTCCCGGTGCTCGAAAAGCTCGGCGACTGTTTCGGGCTCCATCGTCTCGTGATGGAAGACATCATGAACACGGACCAGCGGCCCAAGATGGAGGATTTCGGCGAGTACCTCTACATCGTGCTCAAGATGCTCTCGAACGGCAAGAACGGCGAGATCGTCACCGAACAGATTAGCATCGTCGTAGGTTCGAACTTCGTCCTCTCTTTTCAGGAAGGTATTGAGGGGGACGTGTTCAATCTGATCCGTGAACGCCTCCGGAACGGTAAGGGGCGTATCCGGAAAATGAGCGCTGACTATCTCGCCTACTCACTCCTCGATGCGGTCGTGGACAACTACTTCGTGATCCTCGAAAAGTTCGGCGATAAGATCGAGCTGCTCGAAGCAGAACTGATCGAGAACCCAACGCAGAAGACGGTGCAGCGGATTTACCAGTTAAAGAGGAAACTGATTTTCCTTCATAACGCGGTATGGCCACTGCGGGAGGTCGTGAGCGCCGTGGGGAAGCACGAGTCGCCGATCATCCGGGAGGCGACGGCCCCCTATTTTCGGGACGTGTACGACCACGTGATCCATGTGATCGACAGCGTCGACATCTACCGGGAGATGATCTCCAGCATGCTCGACATGTACCTTTCGAGCGTGAGCAACCGGCTGAATGAGGTGATGAAGGTCCTGACGGCTATCTCGTTGATCTTCATGCCGCTCACCTTCATCGTTGGCGTGTACGGGATGAACTTCAAATACATGCCCGAGCTCGAGTGGCGGTACGGGTATTTTCTCACGCTCTTTGTAATGCTCGGCATCGGGGTATTCATGTTCTTCTATTTCAAGCGGAAGAAGTGGTTGTGATAGGTCAAACCCCCTTCCCGCGGGGGAAGGGGGGAACACCGTTTTAAATATCCTGTTTAATACCTCATCCTCACCCGGTAGGTGAGCTTCACTTCCTTGTCCTTTGGCACGGGAATGTTGAACTCGGCGGTGAAGGCCTCGGTCTTCTTGTACTCATGGGAAGAGCTGAGCATGGTCCAGTCGCCGGGAATCGGTTCCACGACCTTCACCACCACGTCCTCCTTCTTGTGGTTCCTGAGCGATATTTCGAAGGCCGCTTCATAGGTATCATAGGCGATCTTTTTCCAGTCCGTCTGTTTCCTGCTGCCCACCACATCAAAGGCATCTCCGAGCTTGATCCTCACCTTCTCGTCCTTCGGCGTATGGTCAATCGAGTCCTCGCCTACGAACTGGAGGCTCCCTTCCTTGTCAGCTTTGTAGACCCGTACCGTGCCTTTGGGCAGCGGAATCCCAAGGTTATGTTCTTTTTTGTTCTGGATCTCTACGAACACGCCGACCTTCTGGTTCGACATGGCATCGCCGTAGCGGTTGTAATAATAGTAGTTAGCGCCGTAGTACAGAAGTTCTTTCTTGACCGGAATGTCGTCGGCAGTCACGAGACTGATCTGTTTGGTCTGGTTGTCCTTGACCGTGGCAGACCGTTCGAGGGTATAGATGTGGTATTCGAAGAATGAGTCTTCCTTGAACTGCGGTGCCGGGGCCTTTGCCGCCGCTTCAGCAACCCGCAGCATCTTGTCCTTATATTCATATTCATTCTTCGCCCTGTTTACGTCTCCCGCGACGAGCTTGAGCTTCGCGTTCTTGTAGGTCGCACCGCTGTGGTTGTCGATCGTCACCCAGCCCGATAGGTCGGCCCTGTCGTCCTTGTCATTCAGCGTCACCACATAATCCGACCGCCAGTTGATTCCGTTCGTCAGATACGATGCCTCGATCTTCTGTGTTGAGGGCAGGCTGTTCTCAAGCATCCAGACGAGGGTCGGTTTAGCGTTGAGATTTTCCGGCACGCCGGGGAAGACGATCCGGCCGGGATGGCCAAAGGTTATCTCATCACCGATCTTGAATATCGGTTGGCCATTGTTCGACAGAAGCGTGGCGGTGACGATCTCCTCCCGTTCGGTATAGGGGTTCTTGGTATAAAGCTTCACCTCCTTGCCCACGTACTTGTCGAGGAGTTTCTGCGGGTTAAGCAGGTCGTACTCATAGTTCTGCTCGAGTACCTGCAGTGTTTCGGGATTTACGAGAGATTTGATATGAACGCTTGTGGGTATGATCTGAGCCGAAACATCCATGAATCGCAGGTCGCCGATGCCCTTGAAGAGCCTGATCTGCCGCTGGTCCTTTACCAGGCCGAGGTTGACGTTGTAGATTGTCAGCGCCACTCCGGTCTGATCATCCGAAGTGCTTGCTGCTGTGCCATTTTTTGCTTCTTTTTTCTCTGCAGATGAAACAGAACAATAACCGGTAACTACTAGAAACAGGACTGCCAGAAGCGTTAAAAAATATTTGACTCTCATGGGGAACCTCCCTTATCAGAGAATTGAACCGCTCTTGGTTCATTAGACAAAGGAGGAGAGGGGAAAGTTCCTGAAGAGTAAAAAATCTATTCTTGGAAAGAACTAATGTTTCAGCCAAAACCAGTCATAATTCGATTTCCCAATTCTTTTGACTCCATCTGGATTAAATTCTATATACCAATCAAGCTTTCCATATCCGTACTGAGCTTCTGTTTTTACTTGGCCGGAGTCATAATATTCTTTCTGAATGCCATGTCTTTCACCATCTTTATTAAATCTCTCCTCGGCTATTTGAACTTTGTGTGAATTGATGATTTTATAGTTTACAATTAATTTAGGCTTGCCGTTTGGATGCCTGTCAATTATGACTTTCTCAAAGTTACTGCGTTCTTCTATCCTATCAAGGAGACCCTTTGTTTCCTGTTCCGGAGCAACAGATTCATGTTTTGATCCTGCCTGCTGGGAAGCGCCTGCCCCCGATTCAGCCTGCGCCTGCATCATCGCTGGGGCTGGGGTTTGCGGCGCAGCTGTGCGTCTTTCCAAGAGCTTTGATTCTCTTGCTGGCTCGGGCTGTTCTGTTAATTTTGCAGGAGCCTGAGCAGGTGCCGCCGCTTTGCCTTCGAGAACAGGAGCCGGAGGGCTCTCGTATTCTTGCCTCATATCGAGTGCTCTATACTCCGGAGTTTGCGGAACCTGTTTTGTGCGAAGCGAAGAATCCTTTTCTTTGCTAATTTCTCCCTTCGCACTGTTTGCCGGGGACATTTCAAGGCTCTTGGGTGCGGGAACGACAGCTTTCTTTTGGACCGAAAATTGTCGCGTCGGTATTTCTTCAAACTTGGCTGTAGGCTGAACATTCTGGTAGATGTAAAAAGCGGCGATGGCAAGGAACAATGCTGCGACTGCCTGGATTGGCAACTTAACATGGAGCGGCAAGAATAATCGATCAAAGAACCCGTGCTTCTGCTCCGCTCCGGCGCGTACCTTTGCCATGGTTTTCTGCATCATCCATGTTGGCGGCTCTACCTCTTCGAGGGCCTTGATATGCTCGACGGTCTTCTTCAGTTCCCTGAGTGCATCGCTGCAGACGGTACACCTCTTCAGGTGCTCCTCGATCTCCGCTTTTTCTTCGGCAGTAACCGACCCGTCGATATATTCCGACAGTTTATGTCGTATTACATGGTGCTTCATCAGAGTTCCCCCATTACGCGCTTCAAACAATCTTTAACCATCTCGCGTGCCCTGAACAACCGCGACTTGACCGTACCCCCGTGGAGCTTGAGCAGGTTCCCGATCTCTTCATACGATAAATCCTGCAGGTCACGGAGGACCAACACCTCACGAAAATCCGGGTCAAGCACCTTGATGCAGTCCTGAACTCTGCTCTGGACATCGCACATTTCGAGCTGGTCCAGCACAGAGGGGGCCTTTGACGGGGGGTCGATGGTCATCTCGCCATCGTTGGTCTCTACCGGGTCATCCAAGGAATAGGCTTCGTGCCCCTGCCGGGATTTCAGGTGCTTCAACCGGTTCTTCGAAAGGTTCACGGTGATGGCCGTGAGCCAGGTTGTGAATTTCGAATCGCCCCGGAACGTCTTGACATTCCTGTGGGCCGATACAAAAGCGTCCTGTACCACCTCGCACGCATCGTCATAGTCTCCGATCAGCCGATAGGCGATATTCAGCATCCTCTTCTGGTGTTTTATCACGAGCTGTTCAAATGCGTCCAGGTCACCTTGCCGAGACCGCGTGACGAGGCCTGCATCGTCATCCGCCGGCGGAATGCCGGTCACTCCTTTATTATAAGACAATCCGGCAAGGGGATTTGTTTCATTGCTCATGATGAAACTGATTCTATCGGAAAAAGTTTACTTTTGCACTCGTAAAATGATAATATATAATATAGAAGTTTTCTTTCTTTAGAGAGGTCTGCCATGGTAAGCAAGGTCATCATTTACGGGAAAAAGGGTTGACCGTATACGGTCAAGGCTCGTGAGGCCTTCGGAGACAAGGCTGAATTTTTCGATGTGAAGGTGGACAAGGCCAAGCTCGAAGAGATGCTGAAGTTTTCCAAGGGTGCGCGGAACGTACCGGTCATCGTAGAAGATGGAAAGGTCGCTATCGGCTACGGCGGATCGTGAGGCGTATAGCAGGCCGGCAGGTTGCCGGTGATGAACAATTGCGGAATGCAGATTTCGGAGCACGGAATAAAGTGAGCAGGACATAATTCATTTTATTCGAAGGAGATGAATGGCGTTATGACTCTGGATAAATTTTTTCTTGATAAGGAAGGTACGGTACTCCTAATCGTCGATATCCAGGAAAAGCTTGCCGCGGTGATGAAAGAGAAGGATAGGGTGGTTAAGAACAACCTACACCTGGTCGAGCTCGCAAAGATGATCGGCATGCCGGTCATGGTGACCGAGCAGTATCCCAAGGGGCTCGGTACGACCGTGCGGGAGATCCGCGAGGCACTGCCGTTCTATCGTCCTGTCGAGAAGATGACCTTTGATTGCTGCGGTCAACCCACCTTTCTTGAGGAATTGAAAGAACATAATAAAAGCAACGTCGTCTTGACAGGCATGGAAACACATATCTGCGTGCTTCAGACCTGTATCGGACTTTTAAGGGGCGGGATCAATGTTCACCTGGTGCAGGACGCGGTATGTTCTCGTTCCAAGGAGAACTGGATAACAGGGACCGAGTTCATGCGAGACGCTGGAGCGGTCTTAACGTGTACCGAGACGGTTCTGTTCCAGCTTCTCAAGGTCGCAGGCACGGAGGAGTTCAAGGCGGTTTCGAGGATGATCAAGTAGCAATGCAAGAATGCAGAAAGGATCCCTTCCATCGGTTCTGGCGCTTGCATTCTGTATGCGGATTTAATGGCGTTCATCGGCGGTTTCAGCAGGCCTTCATGAGGTGGCACCATGGCAGTAGAACCCATTCCGGATGAAGTCAAAACGGTTATCAAGGAAACGTTATTCAACGAATTGAAGGACGACGTTGTGCTTGAAGTCTACTCGAGGGACGGTGTAAACGACAAATTCAACGAGGCTACAGTTACGCTTATCATGGCCCTGGCAGGACTGAGCGACAAGCTCAAGGTCTCTTTCCACAAAGTCGGCGACGAGCAGTCCGTGAAGCGCAGCGTCCACCGTTCGCCAACCGTGCTCATCGCACCTGATAAATACCGCCTCCGCTACACCGGCGCACCGCTCGGCGAAGAAGGCCGGTCGCTCCTCGTTGCCATCCTCATGGCTTCAACGGGCAAGAGCATCCTGACCGCTCCGACCATGGAAAAGATCGGTAAGCTCAAAGAGAAACGGGATATCCAGGTCTTCGTCAGCCCCACGTGTCCTTACTGCCCGCAGCAGGCGCTCTCCGCCTTCTCCGCTGCGATCGTAAAGCCGGACCTCATATCTGCGGAGGTGATCGAGATCTATGAGAACCAGGACCTGGCTGAAAACCTCGGCTCGCTTTCCGTGCCGCAGACGTTCATTAATGGCATCTTCACGGGTATGGGACTCCAGCCTGAGGAGTTTTTCGCTGAGGCGCTCATCTCGCTTAAGGAGCCAGAGTACATCTCCGAGCAGCTATCGGCGGAGCCCATCGAGAAGGATCTCGTCATCGTAGGCGCAGGCCCTGCCGGTCTTACGGCCGCTATCTACGCCGTACGCGCCGGGCTCTCTGCTGTCGTGATAGAACGGGAGGTCATCGGCGGACAGATTGCCATAACGCCGGTGGTCGAAAACTATCCGGGCTACATGCGCATCGGAGGTAAGAGTCTTGTGGACCTCATCTCGCAGCAGGCGGTCCAATACGCGGACATCCACGTCGGCGAGCAGGTGAAGGAGATCGAACAGGACAAGCAGGACAGTAAGTTTCGCGTCAAGACCAACCGGGCGATCTACATTACCAAGGGTATTATCATGGCGACTGGTGTCGGCAACAAGGCCTTGGGCGCCGCAGGCGAGCGGAGGCTTTATGGCAGGGGTGTGAGCTATTGCGCCACCTGTGACGGTTATTTTTTCAAAGACGGGAAAAAAGTGATCGTGGTCGGCGGAGGTAATACGGCTGTGACCGACGCACTCTATCTTCACAACCTCGGCGCGCAGGTAACCGTCGTCCACTGGAGGGACGCGCTCCGCTGCGAGGCAAAGCTGCAGGAAAGCCTGAAAGAGTCGGGGATACCGGTACTGTGGAACAGCGAAGTGAAGGAGATTGTCGGCGACAAGACGGTGAAATCCGCTAAGATCGAGAACAACAAGACCCATGCCGTCACCGAGATGCAGGCCGATGGCGTGTTCGTCGCGATCGGGTACGTGCCAAACAACGAGATCGCCAAAGCGCTCGGTCTCGAGCTCGACAACGAAGGCTATGTCAAGGTGGACCTTACCACCATGCGGACGTCGATACCGCGCGTGTACGCAGGAGGAGACATCACGGGCGGGCTCAAGCAGATCGTTGTCGCCGTGGGACAGGGCTCGATCGCGGCGATGAGCGCTTTTGAGGACATTTCAAACCCCTACTGGGCGAAGAAGGAAGAAGTGCAAAAGGTTTCCTAATTAACCTTTTGAATCCTCCCGCGTACCCCTTGTTAAAGGGGGAAAAGGAGGTATTCGTTCCCTTTATAATCTGGCGTGAATTACCCCGACTGCTAAAATTTCACTTTTGGTGATTCTTTCTCGGCCTGCGGAATCTCGTAGTAGGTTGCCTCTCCTACACCTGCCAGAGATGCGATGAACCTTCCGAAAACGGTCCTCCGGTATGTATTGAGTGCACGCACGTCATCATTATAGCGCTTCCGTTCCACCGCGATCCTGTTCTCAGTGCCTTCGAGGCTGTCCTGCAGTTTCAGGAATGATTCATTCGCCTTAAGCTGCGGAAAATTTTCCTGCAGCATGAGGAGGCGAGAGAGTGCCCCTTCGAGCTGCTGTGATGCCTGTATCTTGTCTTTCACCGATTGAGCCTGGAAATATTTTGTGCGCGCGTTCGCGATGTTTTCGAAGATGTCCTTCTCGTGCTTAGCGTAGCCCTTGACAGTTTCGACGAGGTTCGGGATCAGGTCGTAGCGTCGCTTCAACTGGTTCTCGACTTGGGCCCACTGGGACTTTACCTGCTCGTCCATGGATACTACTTTGTTATACTGTCCCACGCCCCAGAAAATGGTCAGGAGCGCGAATACTGCAATGACCGCAAGGATAATAAGAATGGTTTTTAATCCGTTGCTCATGATTACCTCCTCTGCTATTAGGATAGGATAACAGGATCAGCAAGATTGACCTTGAAATCGTCTCTCATCGTGTCCATCCTGTAAATCCTGTCAAAGATTGTAATTTTTCTACCAGCCCCCCGATGCTCCCCCGCCTCCGAATCCTCCTCCGCCCCCGCCGCCGAAGCCGCCAGAACTGCCTCCACCGAACCCGCCATATCCACCGCCGGACCATCCTCTCCCCCGTCCTCCGAGTGCAGTAGCGAGCAGAATAAGGAGACATTGATGGGGGTTCGTTATGAAGAGTATAACGACGATGAAAAAAAGAATTACCGGTATTATTGCCCCCAGGATACCTATAGGTTTGCGGACGTCATCTTCGTTGATCCTCTGGATGCCAGGCAATCCTGTTATCTGTGCGCCTTCATGGGACGCAATCGTCCGGATTACTGCAAGAGTGGCAGTAAATATCCCCGTGCTGTAGTCGCCTTTCCTGAAATAGGGGACCAGATACTCCCGTCCGATCGATCCAACGGCGCTGTCAGGCAGAACGCTCTCAAGTCCATACCCGACCTCGATGCGGTATTTCCGATCCTTCACCGCGATTGTGATAAGGACTCCGTTGTCCTTACCTTTCTTGCCGAGTTTCCATTCTTCCGCTGTCCTCAGGGAGAAACTCTCGATAACTTCGCCGTCGAGGCTCTGTACCGTAAGGACGAGCACCTGCGCTGTGGTTTTCTGCTCAAGTTCCGCCAGGTACGCATTCAGCTTACTCCTCACATCGTCTCTGATGACGCCGGCGAGATCGATTACATAATCTTGCGGCATTGCCGGAGGCGCCGGCGTCGAGGCCGATGCATGAGGTGTCAAAAAAGCTGTAGCAAGAATTGCACAGAGGATGAGTTTTTTAAACACGGAGTTCATCGATGATCTTTCCCGTGGCATCGAGCGCGTTGTAGTAACGTTCGAACAAGGCGCGGAGTTCGCCTTCAGATGGTTTCATCCCTCCCGATTTCAGCAAAAGGAGCTTTTCAAAGATGTCCGCGTCTATGCCGGTTGCAGTCTCGTACGTCTTTATCGCCTCCGATCTGGCGACGGGAGGCTCTTTGCCCAGCAGCGAGATGATCGCCCGAAAGAGGGCCAAGGAGCCGGCAAGAGAGCGGACGAGCACTGTTGAGAGAGGCCCCTTTTTGCCCAGAGATGATATATACTCCTGCCTCAGTCCGATTAGCTTTGTCTTGATCTCACGCTCGCATTGGAGCCGCAAGTGCAGCCGAGCAATCTCAATATCCTTAAAGACGTCTTCTCCGTAAACTGTTTTGTGAATGAGCTTGAAATCGAGAAATTCGATGGGGAACGCATCTTGAGAATTCCGTATGTACTCCTGTGTCATCACAAGCGGTGCTGCAATCCTTTTCTTGCCGTACTTTTTTCCGAACGGCGCCAGAAATGTAATGAACTTCAGATCCATGCTATGCAACACGACCACTGAATTGATGTCGGACAGCTTTTCATTGTAATCTGGGATCACGGCGCTTCCCACAATATGGTAAGAGTGGATGTTCGAAGAATGTCCCTGCAGAATCTCCTCGATGAAAGGACGTATCTTCTCTGCAACCGAGGGGGTGATCTCTTTGAGATTTACGATATTCATAGTGCAAGAATTATATCACATCAATGGCCTCTTCTCAATCGAATAGAGCCTCAACAGAGAGCGGCAAAAAAAGCGTTCTTGATCTTCACAGCAATCTGATATAATTTAGAATTATTCGGGGCGGAGATCGCACCGATGAACCATAAATGTGCTAGACCGATTATCTGCTGTCATCAGCGACTGGAGGTGCCTTTATGGCTGCTCTCGAAAAACAGCTCGGCAAAACGACCATCAGGCTCTTATCCGCTGACCTCACTGAACGGGATGTCGATGCAATCGTGAACGCTGCGAACAGCCATCTACAGCATGGCGGAGGCGTGGCCGGGGCCATCGTGAGAAAGGGTGGACAGGTTATCCAGGAGGAAAGTAATAAGATCGGTTATGTTCCTGCAGGCGCAGCCGCGATCACGACCGGCGGAAAGCTGAAGGCGCGATATGTCATCCACGCCGTGGGGCCAAGGATGGGCGAGGGTGATGAGGACAACAAATTGAGGAACGCCATCACCAGCGTGCTCAAGCTCGCTACGAAGGAGAAGCTTGCGAGCATCTCCGTACCTGCCATCAGTGCAGGTATCTTCGGCTTTCCAAAGGACCGGTGCGCAAAGATCCTCATCGGGGAGACTGTTGCGTTCTTGAAAAACCATGCGGGGTCTTCACTCAAGTTAGTAGAATTCTGCATTTTCGATCAGGAAGCGTTTGGATATTTTAAGGCAGAAGTTGAAATGATTTAATAGGTATCGCTTAAAGACGAAATCGCCGTGCCGTGTTGGAAGATCGCGATGCATGGCGTGAAGGAAGGCTCGTACGCATAAGCGAGGTGGGAGAGATAGCCGGCGAGAGGGGCGCGGTCAGTCGTTGATCTCTTCGATGGTCAGCCCTACTGCTCCGGTAGAAGGATCTGCGACGCTCCAGCGCAATGACCATTGTAAGACGGGCGTCTTCAAAGATTCGGAAGATATTGAAGGTTGGTATTGAGCCCATGCTGCAAGATTGAACCTCCAGTTAAGGGCTGCCCGGTACCCGAACATATGGATCTTACTCGCGGTCCCGGGGTGAGCGGGCAACAAGAGGTCGTACACGTCCCAACTGACAGTCCCCTCGGGAGGGATTGTAGAAGGAACCGGATGCGATAAGGAGCCGGTGACATCTTGGACGGTTCCACCCTCTTGGCCGAGAGTGGCGTGGGGCACAACGTTGACCGCCTCTGCAGTGCAAACATTGCGAATCGTCAGAATCGCCTTGGTGAAGGGAATCTCCCTCCCATCACTGGCCCTTAGGTGCGAAGGTACCGACTGAAGTGAGATATCGAGGCACAGGTTCCTGCCCCCGGTTTGTGCACGTTCCTCTGATGTGTCCGCCATTCTGCTCCCTTCCTTTCTGTGTCTGCACCATTTTTATTATATCATATAGCGATAGCAAGGGGGCAGAATGGGTGAAGTAATGTTGTCGCAGCTGTTTACTGAAGGCATTGAAAAAGCCCCGTGCACCAGAGGCAGGCCCCGCAAGGTACGCGTTCGATATAACAATCCTGCTCAAAATCCGCATCCCCGACATAATCGCAGAGTGCGAAACCGCAGTCAAAGCAGAAGGGGAATTTATACCCGAGCACGCGCTCCCGGAAAGAGCGGGACGCCAGCATCGTTCCAGATGTCAAGGATGTCCCGATCGCGCAGGTTGCCGAAAGTCCACGGCTTGACCCGCTTTTCAATGCCGCCAACATAGCAGGCATAGCGGTGCCAGAGGAAGTAACAGGGATGCACATCGCCATCCCATGAGACGAAGGCGCTGTCTCCTTCGACGAACTCGCACTTCCTCGTGTTCCGTGGCGCCATTCCCGGCAGTGTCAGCTCCACCCCCGCTTCCCGGGCAGCGTGCCGGGCCTCATCTAACACCCGTTCGGCTGACGCCAGCCACTCCTCATCCCGCCTGAGCAGCCGTTCCATGTGCAGGGTGATGCCCTGTGCTTCGGCGTCGTCTCCGCATCTTCTCGACGAGATCGACGATCCGATCTTCCTCCGGGGTCCTTCCCACCTTCGTGATGGTATCGAGATATTGGCGGATGTCCAGACCTTCCTGCTGTGCTTTTGTTTTCCAGCGCTCGTAAATGGTGATAGCAGCGATGGTATTGGTATCGTATGCTGCCTGCGCGACGAGGTCCTTATTGTAGGGAAGGAGCTGGGTAACGATGGCGAAACGGGCGCCGGACCTGCCTGCCCAGCGGATCGCTTCGGGGAGATCGGCAAGGTTGTTTCGCATCAGAACGAACTCGATGCCGATCCTCAGGTCGCGCCCCCTGTTACGCGCCTGAGCCCTTGTTCAGGCTCGCGAAGGCCGCCACAATCCCCCCCATCTCGCCGCCGCTCCGGATGGAGCGGAAGCTGTCATCGGACACCGTGTCGAGGGAGATGCAGATGCGGTCGAGCCCCGCGTCAACGAGCGATGCGGCCCGCTCGTCGGTCAGCGCCATGCCGTTCGACTGGAATCCTACCAAGGCATGTTCCGGGAGGAGGGATGCGCGCACGGGCGATGAACATTTCCAAGTGACGGATGGAGCAGGGGCTCACCGATGCCGTTCAGCACGAGGGAATCAAGATGCGGAAACGCCGGGGCAAGCCGTTCGAAGGTCTCGGGGACATGCTGCCCTCGGGGATCCCGCCCATGCCGTTCTGCTTCACGCACATGCCGCACTGCAGGTTGCAGCAGGTCGTCACTTCGACGAAGAGCTTGGAGGGGTGTTTGTTCGACGCCATGTGCCTATTTTAACATTTCGGCAGTACGGGGGTATGATGCAGGTCATAAGCCGCGCATCCAGGAGCAGGGAGAGCATCCGGTTCCGGAAGTCTGGTATAATGTCTGTATGAAGGTGAAAGTCAAGTTCTTCGCGTCTACTGCGGCAATTCGGGCCTGATGAGCAGGTGCTCGAATTTCCCGAAGGCACGACCGATTGATGATGTCATACATTCCCTGAACATTCCCGGCACGATCAGGCTTCTCAGGATCGTCAACGGCGAGCATCGTCCCGCGGACCATGTCCTGAAGGACGGCGACGAACTCGCCCTCTTCCCTCCCATCGCAGGCGGCTAGCTTCGGCAGTCAGGCGTTTACCGGACCGGCGGCTACCGTAAGAAATACTTGGTCGTTTCCCGCCAACTCTGTGCTCTCTACCAGCATCCCGATATCGACGGGCTTGCCGTCGAGCGTGACGCTGCATCCCTGCCGGAACTCCTGCTGCCCGCTCCAGCCAGGAAACCGAGAAGATCGGAGGATCTGACGAGAACGCCTGTTCCGCAGCAGACCGGGTCCCAGTTCAGCCATCAGGAGATTGAATATCTTCATGCTCACCCAGCCCTCTCCGGGCACGCATGCTGTTCCTGTTTCGTGGTAGGTGATCGCGCTGCGGAAGGAGGAATAGGCCCCTCCGCGCCTGAGCGTGGCGCCGACCAGTCCGGGCATGGCAGCCGAGAGCGCGAGGGTCGAACCGTCGTGCAGCAAGGACGACCCGATGTCATCGACCGGCTTTCCGTCCAGCATGATGGACTGGATCTTTTCGATCGTCTCCGGGGCGGCCCCGATCTCCTCCCGCAGGAAGACATCGACACTGCAGCCGATGCGGCGCCTGATCTTCACCCCCTGCTGGAGCAGCAGGAAGAACCGCGCGACAAGCGGTTCGTCCACGATGAATGCGAGACGGGGATAGGGTCCGACAGAAGAGTCAGCAAGCATGTTCCTAGTCGCCCCGGGGCATGCTCCCGAGGCGTCCTTTCCCGGATAGATGATATTATGATACGTCCGGACACTGCCCGGGCGACAATAAAAAAGGAGAGACCAGCGTCTCTCCTTTTTTGGATCAAACGGTTCCGGTTACCAGTTGAAGACCTTGTCCAGGTCCTCGTCCTTGACCGCCGAAGGTGACATTGTGCGGAGCAAACTTCTCGGTCTTGAAGTAGCTCGGCAGCCGGTCATGCTGGGGGGTGAAGCCTGCCTGCGTGTTGAAGTCCCGCTCCATCTTGAGGACCTTTTTCCCGAGTTCGGTCACGCCGTCGCCCGTCAGGTTCATACCGTAGAAGGCATTCAGCATGTCGAGCAGCGCCTGGAAGGTGTCGGGCTGGTCGAGGATCGCAAAGGCGATGAAGAGGCACATGCCGGTGGAGTCGATCGCAGCGGTCGCGATCTGGAGGTTCCGCGAAAGCTCGACCTGTCCCTCGGGCTTGAGCGCGTTCACGTCGCCGCCCACCTTCAGCACGTTCTGCGGCAACCGCGTATCCTGCTGTGTGGTCTGCGCCCATCGGGCTCGTCGCATAGGTGACGCCGATGCCCTGGACCGCGCGGGGATCATAGGCCGGCATTGCCTGGCCCTTGACCACCGGCACCCGCTCGACGCCGAAGGCCTTGCCGGTCACGGCCGCGCCGTTGCCGAGGATCCGGCCGAGGTGCGTGCCCTTGCCGACCTCATTTATCATACTGGATCGCCGCATCGGCGTCGCCGAACTTGGCGAGGCCCGCCTCCATGGCAACGGCGATCGTTGCGCCCATCTCGATCGTGTCGATGCCGTAATTGTCATCCAGGAAATCCATCATGGCGATCTTGTCCAGGTCGCTGATGCCGCAGTTGCCGCCGTGGGCCCAGACGGTTTCGTACTCGGGCTGTTTGGTGAGATAGTGGCCGTCCTTGTCATTATAGGTGCCGGAGCACTGGATGACGCAGCCGCGGTGGCAGCCATGGGTCGGAGTTCGCCCCGCGCTTCTTCTCGGTTTCCGCCTGGGTCTCGCCGCTGATCTTGGCGGCGCCGTCGAAGCGGCCCTGCTTGAAGTTATAGGTGGGATAGCCTCCCACCTCGTTCAGGATGTTCGTCAGCACATTCGTGCCATAGGCCGGAAGGCCCTGGCCGGTGACCGGGTGCTTCTTGAGGCCGTCGACGAACCGCTTGTTCGCATCCTGGAACTTTTTCCGGGTCCTTCGGCGCCCGCACCGGCATGCCGGTATCGTCCAGGACAATGACCTTGATGTTCTTGGAGCCCATGACCGCGCCCAGGCCGCCGCGTCCGGCGTGGCGGGTCGGCCGCAGCTCCATGTCGGTAAATGCGACGGTCGCGGCGGCCATCTTCATCTCGCCGGCAGGTCCGATCGAGATGCAGGATATCTTGTCGCCGTATTCCGCCTTCATCTTCGCGACCAGGTCGTAATTGGGGAGCATCTTGAGGCTGTTGTCCTTGGTGATCTTGACCCCGTCCTTGTTGATGAAGACCTTGTAGAGGTCGTCGCTCGTCGGCTTCCCTTCGAGCACGATGGCGGTGTAGCCGAGCTGTGCCAGGACCTGGGAAGGCTGGCCTCCGGAGTTCGACTCCTTGATGCCGCCGGTGAGCGGGCTCTTGCCGCCCACGGAGATCCGGCCCGACAGGGCGCCGGCGGTCCCGCTCAGGAGTCCGGGGGCGATGACCAGCTTGTTCTCGCCACCCAGCGGATGGCATAACGGCGGAACCTCCTTCGAAACAATCGCCGAGGTCAACGCCCTGCCTCCAAAACCCGCATATTCACCGACCGGTACTGCTGTCGCCTTGGGACCGCCTTCTGCTCCTACGTCGATTCTCAGGATCTTGTCCATAATTTCCTCCCATTCTTTAGCGGGTTTCACAACCAGATTTTTCTCTTAAGTATCGGTTTCCGAATGTCTGTCGAACCAGACATGATACGGTGTCACGTGCAAACCTTACCTTCTCCCCGTTCTGAATCGATGGCGGCATCCAGGCATAGATGACCACTTACGAGGACACACACGGGTTAGCGTCGTCAAATAGGCTCAGGAGGAGCGTCGCCTTCGCAAACAAGATCCGTTCTGCCGGTGAACATCTTGAGGTCAAGCATCCAGACTTTTTCCCAGAATATTTGAGTGGTTGCAAAGATCACCATCACGTTCGCCGATGGCAACCAATGCCTCCTGAAGAAAAGAGAACCTCCATTCTTGCCCGGCGCTTGATAGTTTCGAGAATATATTAGAACGATGAATAGAAGTAATGATTGAATGAATATTGTTCAATGTTATCACCACATATAATCTGCGTCAAGGTAATATTGATAATCTGGAAAAACAATCTCAATTTATATTTTATATATTCGGTAATTAGTAATAAGCCAAGCCATAAGTTTACTGATCCTTCTCTAATATAAATCCCAGCACCTAAAAAAGCGTTATTTTATGATAGGTTGAAGCATGCTCCTGCCACTCTAACCCGTAAATGCAATAAAGTGAAAAGTTGCGAAGCCTAGAAATTGACGATGCATCATTTCCGTGATTAATTTTAATCATTCTCCGATAAAGCCAAACCCTCTATGAGGAACGGACGGAAAGCGGCGGGTCTTATAAGACCAAGACGGCCGAGCTGCCGAAGGATGATGCCTTTGGTGAGCTCGGCCTTTTTATTTATCATAAGGTCAGGAACAGGTAAGGAAAAAATTAACATAATGAAAAAAGGTTCACAAGTTTATGGGCCAATTGTTTCTTGAGCCTTCCGCTGCGCGCAGCGGCCTGATATTCATCATGCCTTGCGTCTTTATCATGACCTATTGGCAGATCATATCAGACGGGCGATGGAACCGGATGAATATCACGAACGTCGTGATACTTTAAATCATGTCCTACGTACTGTTCGTAAAAAGCGGATTATTGAGAAAAGAAGAAGCAATTTGGTGATCCCGTTGTGAGCATAAAGGTGGTGCACTAGCACGTGACCGATCAGAAGGGAGGGGAGAGTAATGGCAACGCAAATCATTTTGATGAAGTTGACGGATCAGGGAATCAAGGATGTCAAGAACTCAGCTCAGCGAATCGAAGCAGCCGCCAAGGCTATTGAAGTAATAGGGGGCAAGATGACGGGCTTCTACTTCACTTTGGGTGAGTATGACTACATAGCCATCGCCGAGGGACTCACTAACGAAGCCAGTGCGTCTTTCCTGCTGAAATTGGGCTCCGCGGGGAACGTTAGAACAACGACGCTAATGGCATTTACGAGGAAAGAGTTCGCCGAGATGGTTAAGAAGCTGCCTTAGCCTCGTTGGTAAGAGTAAGGAGTAACTGCAGTTGCTAAAAAGCAATGCATCAGGATTCTAGTGCGCCACCTTTGAAGATTGTGCATGATCTGGTGATATTCTGAATGACTTCATGGTATAGCTGCAAAAACAAAGAGGCTCTGTTTGAATGATTCACGCATGAGCTACCGAATATATGTGATTAACTACAATTAGTTTCCGTTAAAGCCAAACACCTGGTGAAAGGGATACGGAAAGCGGCGGGGCTTAGAAGATAAAGATGGCCGAGCTGCCGAAGGATGAACCTTTCGACATGCTCGGCCATTTGCTTTTGAGAGGGATGAGGAGAATGAAAAAACAACTCTTGAGTAAATACAGCTTTAATGACGGGAAGAATTAGGAAGGTGAGAATGATGAAGCCCTTGATTCTATCTAAATGGTGCCGGCGGTCGGAATCGAACCGACATGTCCTTGCGAACGGAGGATTTTGAGTCCTCTGCGTCTACCAGTTTCACCACGCCGGCACGGAGTAAAACTTACACTAACCCCCTGCCTCTGTCAAGCAAAAAGGCTTGCAACTTGCCTTCTGTGCTTGTATAATATCATACTTATGCTCACGGGGTACAACACGGACTTCAAATTCCAGGGCAAGGTCTACCACTGTACAGACCGAGGATGGCGGAATCAACAGTCCTTCTATAACGTCTCTGCTATATCAGCAGGGGGCGATTCTCGCCTCGCGCAAGACCAGCTACGCCGACATCCTCAAGGCCGATTGTCTGGAAGAAGTTGTGCGCGAACTCATGAAGGAGCAGCACAAGCAGATGATCCGCGACCTGATGCAGGGCAAGCTTCGGTCCCAGGCCCCTGTACAGCCGCCGACACCGCAGCCTGCCCCGAAAGCAGCTTCTGTCAAGGAGTCTCTCCCCGAGCCGGTGGCCACGGCCGGCCCGGCGGCCGCACCTGCGTCGAAAAGAGAGGTGAAAGAGAAGAGCCTCGACGAGATTATCCTCGACTTCCTCGCGCAGGAGCAGGAGGGACAGGAACAAAAGAAGTAACGTTACAGCAGCGCTGAGAGTTAACTCCGTAACCCTTCAACTGAATAACAAGCATTGATCAAAACGATTCCACATCAATTAATGATCCAGGAGGATTGGTGCATGGCGGTTACAGAAGAGCAGTTGAAGGCCCTGAGGGAAAAAGCTAGAAGGGTGCGAATCGATATTTTGAAGATGCTGACCGAGTGCGGGTCCGGCCACACCGGCGGCAGTCTCTCCGCCACGGACATCGTTACGGCGCTCTATTTCTACAAGATGAAGTACGATCCCAAGACGTCCGGACTGGAAGGAGCGGGACTAATTTTATCCTCTCCAAGGGACACGCGGCACCGGTCCTGTACACGGCGCTGGCCCACGCGGGCTTCATCGAGCATGCCGAGCTCTGCACGCTCCGGAAGCTGGGCTCACGGCTCCAGGGACATCCGGACAGCAAGTACATGCCCGGGAGTCGAGATTTCGACGGGGTCGCTCGGCCAGGGCCTATCCGTGGCGAACGGCTAGCGCTTGCGCATAAGCTCGACAAGAGCTCAAGCCGCGTCTACGCCCTGCTCGGCGACGGAGAGCTCCAGGAAGGACAGATCTGGGAGGCGGCGATGACCGCGGCGCACTACAAGCTCGACAATATCTGCGCCCTCGTGGACAACAACGGACTCCAGATCGACGGCCCGGTGGAAAAGGTGATGGGCGTGGAGCCGATCACGGACAAGTGGCGTGCTTTTGGATGGGAAGTATTTGACATCGACGGTCATGACATGGCTGCGATCACGGCTGCACTAGATAAGGCCGAGACCGTAAAGGGCAAGCCGACCATGATCGTCTGCCGCACAGTCAAGGGCAAGGGCTCCAAGGTGTTCGAGGGCAAGGTCGAGTTCCACGGGACCACGCCATCGAAGGAAGAGCTTGATATCGCGATGAAAGAATTGTCCGGGGAAACGGTGTGTAATTGACATCCTCCCCGGCCTCAAGGCCGAGGATTCCCGAATCAGGCTCTACAGCTACTAAGAGCCAAAACTGATTCTGTTTGCAGATGCGGCAGAGATGTTTGCCGCGTCCCCGATTCATGGACTGATACAGATGACCTGGTATTTCTCCAGGCAAACCGGTTGACCACAGGCTGTGCCAAGCAGCCACTACTCCAAAAACCACCTGTTGGTTTCGGGAGATACCTTATTATATATAGGCGCTAATTATGACACCACAGATTTTTGCTAAACCATTGTTCTTAAGGTTTCCAACGTTGATCGTTGGGGTACCGCGAGCATATGCATCGCGAACTGTAGATTTAGCGAAACCCAGGATCCGGCGTCATAGTTATTTCTTTGACGGCAGAAGTTTTACCCGGCAACCTTCTTGCCGGAACCCCATACTTATGGTTTCAAAGAACAAAACAGGGTTGGTTTCCCTGTAGTGCGACTACTCAAAGGTATCGGATGAGTAATTATTTGTCAAACAGAAAGTAGTGCCTCACAGTGCATCTAACCATGTTAGGTCTGCGCCTTATATCCCCGCCCTGAAGGGACGGTGTTTTACGGCGTGAAAGGATAAATATTATTGTAATTCAAAAATTAGAAATTGGAAATTAAAAAAAATTTCCAATCTAAAATTTACCATTATCATTTTTCAATTTAGTAGTTCATGGGAGGCAACGTGACGGAGAAGGTTGCGACAAGAGATGCATACGGGGATGCACTGGTCAGCCTCGGGAAAAAACGGAATGACGTGGTGGTGCTGGATGCGGACCTGTCTGGCTCGACCAAGACGTCCAAGTTCGCCAAGGTGTTCCCTGACCGGTTCTTCAATATCGGCATTGCCGAGCAGGATATGATGGGTACTGCTGCCGGGCTCGCCATCGGCGGTAAGCTGCCCTTTGTGAGCACCTTTGCCGTGTTCGCCACGGGCAGGGCCTGGGAGCAGGTGCGGCAGTCCATCTGCTATCCGAACCTGAACGTGAAGATCGTGGCAAGTCATTCCGGGGTCACGGTCGGCGAGGACGGCGGCTCTCACCAGTCGGTCGAGGATATCGCGGTGATGCGGGTGCATCCCGCACATGACCGTGATCGTCCCGGCAGACGGTCCGGAGACGCTGCAGGCCATCGAGGCGGTGGCCGAATATAAGGGTCCCTGCTATGTACGCGTGGGACGGAACAAAGTGCCGACACTCTTCGGCGCGGATTATAAGTTCAAGATCGGCAAGGCCCATGTGTTCAACGAGGGTAAGGACGCGGCGATCATCGCCACGGGCATTATGGTGGCCGAGGCGCTCAAGGCGCGCGATCTGCTCAAGGCCGAGGGGATCGACGCGGGCGTGATCAACATGTCCACAATCAAGCCGCTCGACGTCGATGCGGTCATTGCCGCGGCAAAGCGGTGCGGCGCGATCGTGACCGCGGAGGAGCACTCGATCATCGGCGGCCTGGGCGGCGCTGTGGCTGAGGTGCTGGCCGAGTCGGTGCCTGTACCCATGGTGCGCATCGGAATCAAGGACACATTCGGGACCTCCGGTGATCAAGAAGGACTCCTCAAGCATTACGGCCTTTCGGCAGGCGACCTCGCTACGGCTGTGAAAGAGGTCATCAAGAAAAAAAGGTAGCTGCGGGAACGTCATTCAGTAACGAGGCTCGTATCATAAGACATCTTATTGCAACTATCAAAGCGAATGACGCAATCGATCCGCGAAAAGGGCGTTGTCACCGTAAGACGGCGCTCCTGCTTTCTACACTATGATCCAGCTTTACCGGGTGACCAAATATTATGAAGGCGTCCCTGCCCTGCGCGACGTTACCTTTTCCGTGGACAAGGGCGAGTTTGTTTTCGTCACCGGTCCAAGCGGTGCGGGCAAAACCACGCTCCTCAAGATCCTCTTCTGCGCCGAACATGCCGACGAAGGGCAGATCGTCATCCAGGGCATGAACATCTTCAGGCTCAACTCGTCGAGCATTCCCTATCTCAGGCGAAACATGGGATTTGTGTTCCAGGACTACAAGCTCCTGCCGCACAAGACCGTGTTTGAAAACATCGCGCTTGCGCTCAAGGTGGTGGGCACACCATACGGCGAGATCGAGCGCCGCGCGTACCAGGTTCTCAAGAAGGTCTCCATGGAGACCAAGCTGCACCTCACGCCCCCAAAGCTCTCCGGCGGCGAGCAGCAGCGGGTGGCCGTGGCCCGGGCGCTCGTGAACGAGCCCCAGGTCCTGCTTGCGGATGAGCCCACGGGCAACCTGGACCCGCAGAGCGGCCAGGAGGTGTTCCGCCTGTTCAGGGACATCAACATGAAAGGTACGACAGTGCTCGTGGCCACGCACGACTGGGAAACAGTGCGGAAGATGCAGCGGAGGATCATCACCATGGAGCACGGCAGGGTTACCGACGAAGGCAGGCATCAGACGAGGCGGACAGGGGAACCGCAGAAGCATAATGCATAGAGCAAGCATGCGCCATGCTCACTGCCCCATGCGCTTTGCGATGAGAAAAGAGCAATTTCATGAAAGGTTACGGCCTGTTCTATTATATCATCAGAAGCATTCCGCGGTCTGCGCGCCAACAGCCTTGTGAACCTGCTCGCCGTCGGCACCATCAGCATGGCCATGCTCATCGTGGGGTTCTTTCTCCTTGTGTTCCTTAACCTACAGCCGCGTTGTGAACGCATTGGGCGACCGGCTCGAGATATCGGTGTACCTGAAGGACGGTTTGACCGAGCACGAGAAGGATTTCCTCGTTTCCCGGCTTAAGGCCGAGCCGGGTGTGCGGAAGGTCGTCTATTTGTCCAAGGCTGACGCCCTGACGGTGTTCAAGAAAGAACTGAAGGGGCAGGAGGCGCTAATCCAGGGCTTGGGCGAGAACCCGCTTCCCGATTCATATGAGGTGAGCATCGATCGACCTTATGCGGATGCGGACAGACTTGAGGCCCTCTCGAAGAAGTTTTCCAGTTATCCCGGCGTTGAAGATGTCTCCTACGGAAAACAGGGCGCGGAAGTGCTGTCCGGACTATTCAAGCTCATCACATACGGTGGTACAGCGCTCGCGGTCCTGCTCGGTGTGTCGGTCGTGTTCATCATCTCGAACTCGGTCCGGCTGGCGCTCTACTCCCGCGGACAGGAGATCGAGCTTATGCAGTGGATCGGGGCCACGAAGGCCTTCATTCAGGGGCCGTTCCTGATCGAGGGCATGATGTTGGCCATGCTCGGTACGACGCTCGCAATCGGCATCCTCGCCGGAGTATATTATGCTCTGCCCCAGGAGGTTGTCCTGTTCCTGTCGAGACCAAAGGGGCTGGACTTTTTGCCGCCTTCAGTGGTAGCATACATGATAATCGGCGGCGGCTTTCTCGGACTGGTCGGCGGACTGGTTTCGGTGAACAAGTTCCTGGAGTAGCACTCTATACGCAGTGGCAGAGTGCCGAGGTCGCTACGATCAGGCCAGATGCCCCATGAGCTTGATTACGAGATCCCTGGAAGGAGTATGAGCAATCCACGCATCGGCATTCTTGTCCTGCTGTTTTTTCTTTTCGTTGGTCATGGACCCCATGCCTACGGTGCCGACGACACGGCTGGAAAAAAGAAAGAGCTTCAGCGCATCAAGCGCGAGATGAGTGAGAAACAGCAGAAGATCAAGCGGGCAGACCGAAAAGAGCGATCGATCCTTTCGGAGCTTGATAAAATCGACCGGGACATTCATGCGGGGAGTTTGGAGCTTGCGGGCCAGCAGAAGCGGCTGCGTGAGGCCGAGGCATCGCTCCGGGATATCGAGAAGAGTAATACCGAGATCAGCCGTGATCTCGTGACTCTGAAGAAGGTATATGCATACCGGGTCAGGGCACTCTATAAGATGAGCCGGAGCGGATATGCCGCGGCGGTGCTTACTTCCGACGGCGTGGGTGAAGCCGTAAAACGTATCAAATACCTCGGCATGATCGCTGAGCGGGACCGTATGATGATCAGGGAGTACGACAGCGCGCTCGGCAGGCTGGCTGTGCGGCAGGCAGAGATCGCGGAGAAAAAGGATGATATTCTCCGGCGCAAACGGGCGGTCGAGACCAAAAAAGCAGAACTCGAGACACGCAAACACAGGAAGGCGGAGATCCTCGGGAGCGTGAGGGGAGAGAAAAGCCTGTACGAGCAAACCCTACGCGAGCTTGAAGAATCGTCGGTGAGCTTGTGGGCTATGATCAAGAAGGCCGAGAGGGAGAAAAAGGCTGTGACAGCCGCGGTGCCACCGCGCAGGCCGTCGGCCACCTCGATTCCCGAGAAAAGCCGGCTTCCCTGGCCGATGGACGGCCAGGTCCTTACCCGGTTCGGCATACAGCGTCATCCTCAGTTCGGAACCACGGTATTCCGCAGGGGCATCGAAATCGAGGCGCACGACGGCGAGTCGGTACGTGCGGTGAGCGACGGGCAGGTCGTGTATGCGGACTGGTACAAAGGGTATGGGGAACTCGTGATTCTTGAGCACGGCAACGGTCTTTACACGCTTTACGGCAACCTGTCGAGGCTGGATTTAAAAAAAGGTGATCGGGTGGCAAGGGGCAAGGTGATCGGATTGGCGGGTGATACTGGAAGCCCGAAAGGGTCAAGGCTTTACTTCGAGATACGCCAAAACGGAGAGGCACAGGACCCGCTGGCCTGGCTGGCGAAAAGATAACTATTAAATTTGAAATGCAACATGGATGTAATCGAACGTAAGATTATTTTGCACATTGCAATGTGTATCTTTTTCTATACATTCTGCCGATAATTTTTCAGGAGAGTTATTATGCAGAACACTTTGGAGGATGATGACATGATCAAGATCAACAAGAAGAAGTTTCTGATTGCAGCCCTGATGTTGTTGCTCACGGGCGTGCTGATCGGGCAGGGGATGGTCCAGGCCAAGTCCGATACCTATGAGGAGCTCAAGAGCGTTCACGCAGTCGCTCGAGCTCGTCAAGCGCAATTATGTGGAAGACCCCAACTCGAAGGAGCTGATCCAGGGAGCCATTCGTGGAATGATATCAAACCTTGACCCCCATTCTTCGTACATGCCCGAGCGGGCGTTCAAAGAAATGAACATGGACATCAAGGGTGAGTTCCAGGGCGTCGGCATTCAGATCGGGGTCAAGAACCAGCAACTGACGGTCATTGCCCCAATCGAGGACACTCCCGGCTTTCCGGGCAGGCCTCGCTGCGGGTGACAAGATCACTGAAGATCAACGACGAGTGGACCAAGGACATGACGATCGAACAGGCCGTGGACAAGATGCGCGGTCCCAAGGACACGCAGGTGCGGCTCCTGATCATCCGCGAAGGATGGGACAAGCCGAAGGAGTTCAAGATCACCCGTGACGTGATCAAGGTGCAGAGCGTCAAGTCCAAGATGCTGGACAATGAGATCGGCTACTGTGAAGATCATCCAGTTCCAGGGGCAGACCGGCCAGGAAGTTGAAAAGGCCCTGAAGGGCTTGGAGTCCAAGGGCATGAAGAAGCTGGTCCTTGATATGCGGAACAACCCCGGCGGCCTCCTCGACGCTTCGGTCGACGTGAGCAGCATGTTCCTGCCCAAGGACAAACTCGTGGTATATCTCCAGGGCAGGCAGACCTCCGACCGGAAGGACTTCCTGACCATCGGGATCCTGGATACACCCGTGACTATCCGATGGTCGTGCTCGTGAACACGGGCAGCGCGAGCGCTTCGGAGATCGTGGCCGGCGCGCTGCAGGATTCAAAGCGCGCCGTGATCATGGGAACGCAGACCTTCGGCAAGGGATCGGTCCAGACGGTGTTCCCGCTCGAAGGCGGCGGTGGAATACGGCTTACTACGGCCAAGTATTACACGCCGAGCGGCCGCTCCATCCAGAACGTCGGTATCACGCCGGACATCGAGGTGAAGCTGCCGACGGTAAAAGAGCCGAAGGACGGCGATTCCGTCCATGTGGTCGTGCGCGAGAAGGACCTCGAGCGCCATCTGAAGAACGATACGGTCAAGGAAGAGAAGAAAAAGAAGGAAAAGAAGGAAGAGCCCGCGGTTGAAGAAGAGTTCGCCATGGAGATGGTGCCAAAGGACGAAAAGGAAGACATCCAGATCCAGAAGGCGATCGAGATACTGAAACCGGCGTTAAAGGCGGATGATGTGTTCAAGAGCATCCCGGTTGCGGTAAAGAAGGAAAAATAATTTTCTTATTTTAAAATAGTAAAATTTATAACACATTATAAAAGCAGGGATTTATTCCCTGCTTTTATTTTTTATACATATTCAAAGGAATAATCAGATATTCGAAGAATTCTGGCTAATTCTCGGTAAAATGGCTTTATTCAGCCAAAATAAGCTGTTATTCTGGTTTGCAATTTTTTCATTCCAGAAATATATTAGCACTCGCTTCAGATGAGTGCTAATATCTGATATAATTAAAATCATTACTTCATGAAAGGAGTTAAGCATATGGGTGTCAAATTCAAGCCGTTGAAGGACAGGGTGTTTGTAAGCTATACGGAGGAGTTGGAAAAAACTGCCGGAGGGTCTATACATTCCGGACAGTGCGAAGGAGAAGCCACAGAGCGGCAAGGTTGAGGCGGTGGGTGAGAAGTGAAGACAGCTCAAGGTCGGCGACAAGATTCTATTCGATCGCTACTCCGGCTCTAAGATCAGTATCGACAATGTCGAGTACCTGATCGTGAAGGAAGAAGATGTTCTGGGGATCCTGAGCTAAGCGTCTCACGCTCCCTGAGTTCCCGTTATCAATACCAGAGATGAATTCCTGAGGAGGAAACAATATGGCAAAGCAGCTTATGTTTGACCAGGATGCACGGGCGAGCGATCCTGAAGGGCGTGAACGTCCTGACGGATGCCGTGAAGGCCACGCTGGGGCCCAAGGGCCGCAACGTGATGATCGACAAGAAGTTCGGCGCGCCGACCATCACCAAGGACGGTGTGACCGTGGCAAAGGAGATCGAACTCAAGGACCACTATGAGAACATGGGCGCCCAGCTCGTGCGCGAAGTGGCGAGCAAGACCTCGGATGTGGCCGGCGACGGCACGACGACCGCGACGGTGCTGGCCCAGGCGATCTACCGCGAAGGCATGAAGAACGTCACCGCCGGTGCGAACCCGATGGACATGAAGCGCGGTATCGACAAGGCCGTGGAAGCGGTCATTGAGAACCTCAAGAAGATGTCCAAAGCCGTTCTTGATAAGAAGGAGATCGCCCAGGTCGGCAGCATCTCCGCGAACAGCGATCGCCACCATCGGCGACCTCATCGCCGAGGCCGTTGACAAGGTCGGGCAAGGACGGCGTTATCACCGTGGAAGAAGCTAAGAGCATGTCCACGAGCCTCGATGTGGTCGAAGGCATGCAGTTCGACCGCGGCTATATCTCCCCCTATTTCGTTACGAACGCAGAGAAGATGGAGGCGGTCCTGGAGGATGCATTCATTCTCCTTTCCGAGAAAAAGATCTCGACCATGAAGGACCTGCTCCCGATCCTCGAGCAGACAGCCAAGATGGGCAAGGCGCTCATCGATCATCTGCCGAGGATGTCGAAGGCGAGGCCCTGGCGACCCTCGTGGTGAACAAGCTGCGCGGCACTCTGCAGATCTGCGCGATAAAGGCACCGGGTTTCGGCGACCGACGCAAGGCCATGCTCGAAGACATCGCCATCCTGACCGGCGGCCAGGTGATCTCCGAGGACATCGGCATCAAGCTCGAAAACGTGAAGATCACCGACCTCGGCCGGGCCAAGAAGATCACGGTGGACAAGGATAACACCACCATCGTCGAGGGCGCCGGCAAGACCGACGCGATCCAGGGCCGCGTGAAGCAGATCAAGGCGCAGATCGCCGAGACCACCTCGGATTACGACAAAGAGAAGCTCCAGGAACGGCTCGCCAAGATCGTCGGCGGCGTGGCGGTCATCAACGTCGGTGCGGCGACCGAGACCGAGATGAAGGAGAAGAAGGCCCGCGTCGAGGACGCGCTCCATGCGACGCGCGCGGCCATGGAAGAGGGCATCGTCGCCGGCGGCGGCGTTGCTCTGCTCCGCTGCATCCCGGTGCTTGACAAGCTGAAACTCGCCGGCGACGAGGCAGATCGGCGTCAGCATCGTGAAGAAGGCACTCGAGGAGCCGATCCGGCAGATCGTGAATAATGCCGGCCTTGAATCATCGGTGATCGTGGACAAGGTAAAGTCGTCGGACAAGCAGAACTTCGGCTTCGACGCCCAGAAGGAAGAGTACGTAGACATGCTCCAGGCCGGAATCATCGATCCGACCAAGGTGACCCGCTCCGCGCTCCAGAACGCGGCGAGCGTGGCGGGCCTGATGCTCACCACCGAGGTGATGATCACCGACCTGCCGGAGGAGAAGTCTGAAATGCCCGCAATGCCCGGTGGCATGGGTGGCATGGGTGGGATGTATTAATAAGCTTTCCTTTCACGAGGAAAAGTACAGGAACCGGTCGAAAGCAGGATCCAAACCTGCTTTCGACCGGCTTTTTATTTCCTCCCGCAATAAAAAACATTACAGAAACATTCGTCTTCTATTGTCCTAACCTGTTCATTCAACCGTATTGACACTCTTTTTTATCGATGATACTCTTACTGCATGGTAAAATTCGCTTATAGGTAGAGTGCTGAGAAGTTTTTCGTGATGTCTGAATATGGACAGTGATCATTTTCTCCTCCTTCAGTATTGGATCGTCTATAGAAGAGAACATTATTTTACTTCCGAAAACCTTCTCTTTTCATATCTGCTGCTTGCTGCAGGTTTATTCAATATCCCCTAAAAATACCCTTACCAACCCTTTACTTTATGTTTGCTTTATGCTAACTATTATATATATTTGAAAATACAATAGTTTACCTTTTTTTAAATTTTTTAGATATTGACATATTTAGGACTTCATTCCTTTTTAAACAATAATAGTTCCCGTCAAAGCTGATCCTCCGTGAAGGGAAACCGAAAGCGGCAGGCCCTTTAGCCACAATACGACCGAGTTGCCGGAGGGCGAATTTTTGGCATGCTTATTCAATATATTATATGAGGAGCAACCAGAAAAAGGAAAATAATCTTTAAAAAATAGATAGTTATCAGATGTGTACGTATCCAACTACATTAATATCAGAGCAATACTGGAATTCTTATAAAGTTCTGTAATTTAGGCAATCACTTTCTTGCTGATTTAATGTATGTCCGGCCATCGATAATGCCATAATGCCTCTTAAGCATATGTAAATAGAGTGAAGAGTATGAAAAAATCGTCGATTCTATCAGCGGTTGTTCTCGTAGTTGCACTGTTGTTCACAGCATGCGGTCGCATGGGACCGGTTCCGCCTCCAGACAAGACACCGCCCACGGTGAGTTCCACCATTCCCGCAAACGGAACAGTGAATGTCCCGGTCGACCTGCCCGGCGGCATTTTGATAACGTTCAGCAAAAAAATGGATGCTTCAACAATCAATGATCAAACGATTACGCTTGCCGACGGCCAAAACAGTGTCCCAGGGTTGGTCACGTACACGGACACTACCAGTGTCCCCACTGCTGTTCTCACACCGTCATCCAATCTGAACCCAACGACTCTCTATAAAATCACTGTCGACATTAATGTAAAGGATTCGTACGGGATTCCCATGGCTGCCCCCCACCTTTGTTCATTTGGTACGGGAACGGTGTCTGACATAATACCTCCAACCATTGTAGCCACTACGCCCAGAAACGGGGACATTGGTGTCATGCCGAATGCCGCACTTAGCGTTACATTCAGTGAACCCATTGACCAAAAAACCATATCATTTATGCTGAGCACGGGGAGCACGACCATCCCCTGCACGATGAGTTATAGCGGAACGACGGCCGTCTTCACACCCTTGAATATTCTGGCGAGCACTACCTCGTACACAGCAACCGTGAGCGCTGGTGTGAAGGACCTGGCGGGCAATGCGACGCTAAATGATTACTCCTGGGGCTTCGTGACGAGTGCGGCGCCGGACACAACGCCACCGGGTGTTATAGCTACTACCCCGCAAGCAGGAGCCACTAATGTAGCCGTAAACATAGCCCCAAGCATAACGTTCAGCGAACCTGTTGACCAGCAAACCATATCATTTATGCTGAGCACGGGGAGCACGACCATCCCCTGCACGATGAGTTATAGCGGAACGACGGCCATCTTCACACCCTTGAATATTCTGGCGAGCACTACCTCGTACACAGCAACCGTGAGCGCTGGTGTGAAGGACCTGGCGGGCAATGCGATGTCAAATAGTTACATCTGGAGTTTCACGACCGGCATAGCGATCGACACAACACTACCAATCGTGACAGCAACAACCCCTGCGGTAGGGGCCACTAACGTAGCCCTGAATATAGCCCCCAGTGTGACCTTCAGTGAACCGGTGGACCCGACAACCATAACATTTACACTAACATTTACACTCAACGGCGTAGTCACTAAACTTCCCTGTACGATGAGCTATAGCGGCGTGACCTCCATCTTCACGCCGTCCAGCAAGCTTAAGAAAAATGTAATGTACACTGCTACGGTGAGCGCCGGGGTTAATGACCTGGCAGGTAATGCGATGCCGAGTGATTACGTCTGGTTCTTCACGACCAGCAAGAATTAATCTATGTCGATGACATCTTTCTCATCCTGAGGAGAAGGGACCGGGAATGTGGCTACCGGCAGTGGAACAATCGAAAGGACATCTTTTAACGAGCCGGATATAGACTAAATTGAAATCAAGATAAAGTGAGGCCGTTCACTGGCCCTGTTCCATTGTGCCTATAATATTGGAGACACTATTTCTTGTGATGTCTCTGGCGCATTTTTAAATAATCGTTAATGAGGTGATTTGGAGACAACAGTGCTGTCACATGTGTGTAAAGCCCTCATACTCACTTTGAACCAGCAATCATTAGCAGGTATGACTTTTTGTCACTGAGGATCTGGAGGTGTCCCCTTCAAGCCAAACAGAAAGAGCCTCCATCAAGGAGGCTCTCACATAGAATGCGTAAATATAAAGTCCTTTTCTTCACATGTACAAAAAAGTCAACACCAACCCCAACATTTCCGTTTCTTCTACCGTCGATTACCCACTGGGGAACCGGTTTTCCCTCGGTCCTAAATTTCTCTTCCTTGTGCGACAGGATCACCGGGGGAATAGCATACCCTCACAGCCAGAACTTCTTGTTAAATCCATAATAGAAGATGATGGCCGCGGTTATGTAGACTACGGCGAGAGTTGCCGCAACAATAATCTGATTGCCATAGCTTCTCGAAAGAACCAAGGGCTTCAGTTAGTGACTTCACAAAATAAAAAAAGGCGTTGCCACCGAACCGGGTTTTAAACATTCCGTCGAGCCCTTGGAATCTTCGGGGAATCAATGTCCACTTCTGCGGCTCTGCAATGCAGACCCTGTGAAGCTCATTTTTCTACAACATCCCGCTTTTCCCTCGTGCTTTGGGGCATTCGGCTCTTCCGGCTTTCCGGTGCCTGTGATACATCCGGGAGCCTGGTCGCTCAACTGGCAACCCGCTTGCCGGTTTCGGATTCCCGTAAATACCGGTGCCTGAGTCCCCTCATAACGGGTTTAAAATACTTACACCTTTTGGTGTGGATTCGGCAACGCCTCTCGAACACACATTCTTTCAAAGATCCATGCTCCCTGAACTGAAGCATTCTTTCTTAAAATCATTATACCACATTTCCCGGCACGTTGCAGAAAATTTTCACGAGATTTAGCTTGACCGGCCTCTCAAATGTGGTTACTATTTCGGCACTTATGATGAAAGAAATACGGCCATCAAAATCCGCCTTCCTCGATTCCCTGCGCACAGGCAAGCTTACCCCTCTGCACGCCGAGCTCGACCTGCCGGACATCTCGCCACTCGGTGTACTGGATGCTGTCCGCGCATCCAATTGTCCCGTGCTTCTCGAAAGCGCACGGGTGAGCGAAAGAACCGGCAGATACTCATTCGTCACGGCAGATCCATACCTCATCTTCCATTCGAAAGGAGATACGGTGGAACTCAGCCTTCCCGCGACGCCGAAAGGCAAGTACGGCAGGCGGGCATCCATGAACAGGAATCCGCTTCTGAAACTGCGCGAGCTCATGTCCAACTACCGGACAGAGCTGGTTGACGGGCTTCCGCCTTTTACCGGCGGGGCAGTGGGGTTCTTCTCATACGATTTCGTGCATCAGTTTGAGAAATTGCCACGTACCGTTACGGTCGACCTCGATATTCCTGAGTCCTATTTCGTGTTCGTGGACATGGTCGTTGCCTTCGACCATATCCTGAATAAATCATGGATCATCGTGAACCCCGGCGCTCGGGAACAGGAGATGGGTTTCCGGCGGCCGGAACCGGACCAATGGGGCCGCCTTTATGACGAAGCGGCGACGAGACTCTTAGCTTTCGGATCAACGCTCATGGCGAAGAAAATGAAGCGAGAGTCCTCGTCAGTCGCAAAGGGAGATGCTCGGCGTTTCTCTCTTGAACCGAACATGACGCAGGCCGACTTTGAGTCCATGGTCAGGCGCTGCAAGGAATATATCGCAGCGGGGGATATCTATCAGGCAAACCTGTCCCAGCGATTCACGGCGGGGATCGGCGATACCGATCCACTTCAGTTATATACAGTCCTGCGTGATGTCAATCCCTCTCCCTTTGCTGCGTACCTGGATTTCGGTGATCTGCAACTCGTGAGTTCATCGCCGGAGCGGCTCATCCGCTTGCGCGGGGGGATCGCCGATACTAGGCCGATAGCCGGCACGCGCAGGAGAGGCGGCGACCGAGTAGAGACTCAGGAGCTTTCTCTCGAGCTACTGACGAACGAGAAGGAGCGTGCCGAACATATCATGCTCCTCGACCTCGAACGAAATGACCTCGGCAGGGTCTGCGGCTACGGCACGGTCCGGGTCGATGAAATGATGGTGGTTGAGGATTACTCCCATGTGATCCATATCGTCTCGAATGTGCGCGGAGAACTCACGGCTGGCCGGGATGCCTTCGATCTCGTCCGGGCCGTGTTCCCGGGCGGTACGATCACAGGCGTGCCCAAGGTGCGGTGTATGGAGATTATCGACGAGCTCGAGCCCGTTGCGCGCGGCCCCTATACCGGCTCTATCGGGTATATCTCGAACGCTGGAGATATGGACCTCAACATTATCATCAGGACCTTCGTGATCAAGGACCGCATGGCCCATATGCAGGTCGGTGCAGGTATCGTCGCCGATTCCGATCCCGAGCGGGAATATTTCGAGACTCTCCAGAAGGCCGAGGCGCTCAAGAAGGCGCTGGAGAGGCTGTAGCTGGGTTTTTCTCTGTTGCAACTTTGTTCTACTTGCGCTATAGTATGAAGCTATATATACGTTGAAAGGAGCGATGACATGTTCCTGGTGGAGCTTGTGATGCAGGGAGTGCGGGGGATCCGTGAACTTGCTCGCCTCAGGTTCCAGCGCGGCTTTAATTTCGTCGCTGCCGGCAATGAGTCGGGGAAGACGTCGTCCGTCGATTCCATGTTGCGTCTGCTCTTCCCGAGCAACCAGTCGGGGTTCACGGAATCGTTCCTATCAAAGTACACCCCCGACGCATCGCGTGCGGCCCTCGTGGTGTTCTCGGATGATCAGACTTATTACCGTGTCATCCAGGATTTTTCAAAGCGTGCTGTGAACCTCTCCAAGTACAATGGCACCACCAAGGAGTTCGAACCTCATTCATAAGGACTGGGACGGCACGGCGCAGTTCATGGCCGGCCTCACCGCCGGCATGACCGAAGAGGAATTTGGAAGGTTGTTCATCTTCCGGCGGGAGCACTACGCTGCGCAGTCCGGGTTGTCCGTTACGCAGGCGTCATCGGCGCCGTTGCCGACCTCGGCACGAAAACCAGCTCCGGCCGCAGGAGGCAAAGCCGCCGCCAATGAGGCAAGGCTCGCCCAGCTCCGGGAGACGCTCCGCCAGGCCGAGGAGGCCGCGGACGCCGACTACCGTGCGCAGTCGGCAAAGCTTCGACTTGATGAAATCAAGAAAAAACTGGACGGGCTCGAAGAACTGGATCGTCGTGCTTCGGAAATCGAGGCAAGCCTTGGCGAACTCAAGGGCTGCAGCGCGTTGCCGGAGAACCTTGATGGGCTCATCGATGAGCATGAGCGACGGCAGGGACAGCAGATGGCCGACTCCGATGAGCTTACCAAGGAGATCGAAGGGCTGAAAATGCAGCTCGCCGAGATGCCACCGGTGAATCTCGTGACGGACAAGCTGTTCATCCTGGGGGCGGTCTTCGGGAGCCTGTCGGTTATCGCAGGACTATTCATCCTTACGACGGAACAGGCGCACTTTTTTCCGCTCGGCGTGCTTGCGGCGCTCCTGCTGATCGCTGTTGCGTGGTACAAAGGCCAGCGGAAAAACGCTCAGCGAAAGCAGCTCATGAGGGAAGAGGAGACGCTGCGGACGCAGCTTGGCGAGCTTGAGAGGAACTTTGAACAGGGGGGATCCACCATCATGGCCTGCATGAAGGCCACGGGTTCAACGACCACCCGGGAGCTCAAAGACAAGGCGGACAATTACCGGTATTTTCTTTCGCTCAGGCAGGATATCGAGGAACAGCGGAAGCATGCGCTCGGCGACCTGACGGTTGAGGACCTGCAGGCCGAATTCTCCAAGCAGCAGCAGGAATCTGTTGACCTCGAAAAGGCGGCACGCGCGGTCGCACAGTATGCCGTCGATACCTACAGCATCAGGCAGGATATCGAGAGGATTGAGTCGGAAATGTCCGCGGGGGCGCCTATGGACTTCGGCGGCGAGGGCCAGGAGCTATTTGCCGGATTCGCGGCATCGGCGCCGGTCGGAGGCAAAGGGGGATTCCTCAGGGAACTCGGCATTGCGAGCCGGATCGGCGGGATCGAGACAGAGACGCTCATGCCGGCGGTCGAGGCCGCAGCGCAGCGGAATCTTTCAGCCGTTACTGCAGGCAAGTACATCAGGGTTGAGATCGGGCCGGAAGGTGATCCAGTCGTGCATCTCAAGGACGACTCGAAGCTGAACTTCTCGGACCTGAGCCATGGGACGAGGGACCTTGTCTACTTCTGTCTGAGGACCGGCCTCATCGAGGCGATCGCAGGTAAGCATCGGTTGCCCTTCATCCTCGATGATCCGCTCGCTGGCTTCGACCCCGCCAGACAGCAGGCGGCATGCCAAATACTCCGCGCCCTCGGCGCAAAGACACAGGTGATCATTTTCACGTCTAATGCCGCCCTCAGGGCGGGGAACGATGCTGCCGCGGAGCTCAAGTAAATGAAGGGGACATTCATCACCTTCGAGGGAATCGAGGGCTCCGGAAAATCCACCCAGATAGTCCTGCTCGCGAATTACCTGAAGTCCCACTGCATCAAGATTGTGCTCACAAGGGAGCCCGGCGGGACGCTGATCGGCGACCAGGTCAGAAAAATCCTGCTCGACCCCGCGAACAAGGCGCTCGATTCCTCGGCGGAACTCCTTTTGTACGCAGCAAGCAGGGCGCAGCACCTGAGGGAGGTCATCCTGCCTGCTCTCGCCGCCGGCACCATTGTTCTCTGCGACCGTTTTTCTGACGCGACACTCGCCTACCAAGGGTACGGACGGGGGCTGGATAAAGATATGATCGGGGAACTCGACCGGATCGTGACCGCAGGGATGCGGCCAGACCTTACCGTGCTTCTCGACATCGATGCGGCGGCGGGGCTTGCGCGTGCGCGCGGGAGGAACAACAGCCGCGGGCTTGAGGGAGAAGCGCGTTTTGAGAACGAAGATATTGCTTTTCACGAACGGGTGAGGCAGGGATATCTGACCTTGGCGAAGAAGGAACCGGAACGCATCCGGGTTGTGGACGCCTCTCCCGCACAGGACAAGATCGAGATGGAAATACGAAAGATTGTTGTAACGGTATCGGGCATTGCACAACCATCTCTCATTTGAGGAAATAGCAGGCCATGACCGGCCTGTCACAATACTTAAACGGGCTCTCGCGAACAAGACCCTTGCGCATGCCTATCTGTTCTCGGGTGGGGAGGGCATCGGTAAGAAGATGACGGCGCTCGCGCTCGCCGCTGCCGTGAATTGCCAGAACGCGGGATCCTCTGGTGGGTGCGGCGAATGCCCGTCCTGCCGCAAGGTCGCCGCCTTAACTCATCCAGACGTGCATATCCTGGCCGCCGATGGTGATGAGATCAAGATCGATCAGGTACGGCAGACGCAGGCCGATCTTGCGCTCAAACCGTTCGAAGGTGCGAAAAAGATCCTGATCGTCGACGGTGCCGAGAGCATGAATCCGAGTTCGGCAAACGCGTTCCTCAAGACCCTTGAGGAGCCCCCGGGTGAGACCCTCATCGTTCTGATCAGCCCCCTGCCGCAGAGTCTGCTCCCGACCATCCGTTCGCGGTGTCAGGAGATCAGATTCCTTCCACTTCCGCGACCGATCCTCGCGCAAGCGCTCATACGGAAGCGCGGCCTCTCCGAGGAGGACGCATGGTTTCTTGCGGCGCTGGCGCAGGGGAGCTTGGGCCGCGGCCTCGCGATGGATGTGGAACAGGAAAAGGCGGTGCGGGAAGAGCTCATGGTGCTCTGGTCCCGGCTGGGGCAGATGAATGAGGGTGAAGTGCTCGCCCAGGCAGAGGTGTTCTCCAAGGACCGAGTACGGCTGGAACGATTGCTTGACGTCGGGGTCGAGTGGCTCCGCGATGCCCTCGTCTTCCGCGTGACCGGCGACGAACGGCTCCTCGTTCACGGACAGGGTAAGGACCGTCACCTCCAGTGGGGAGAAGGGGTACCGCTCCAGCGGATGCTCGCAGACATGGTACTGTTTACGATGAGTAGCAGACTGCTTGAGCGCCGCGTAAGCGCCCAGCTGGTGGCGGAGAATCTGCTCCTGAAGCTGGCGCACGGCTAAATCAACTGCTCATTGCGGACTAAAAAAACAGAAGACAGAATAAAAAATGACGGATAAAACGAAGAAGATAGCCGGTGTACGCTTTAGAGAAAACTGGAAGGTCTATGATTTCGAAGCCACTGATGTTGAAATTTCATTGGGAGACAAGGTCATTGTCGATTCCGAGCGCGGTCCCGGGTTTGCCCACATCGTGCGCATCAGGAGGTCCGAGGGCATTGGTTCGGCGGAACTTCCCGAAGCTCCTACCGTAGCTCCCGAAATCCCGGAAGGAGTGGAGATTGACATCGATGAGGCGGAAGGGAAAGGATTCCCAGACGAGCAAGCCAAAGGGCATGGTCCGAAAACCATTCGGAAGATCCTGCGCAAGGCCACTGACGATGATATCGCCAAAGAGGAAAAGAACCGGGAGCGTGAGGCAGAGGCGTACACTATAGCCCAGGACATGATTGCCGAGCGTGAGCTCCCGATGAAGCTCATCCGCGTGGAATACTCCTTTGATGCATCGCGGGTGACCTTTTTCTTCTTTTCCGAGACAAGGATCGATTTCCGCGAACTCGTAAAGGATCTCGCCTACAAGCTCAAAAGCCGGATCGAGATGCGCCAGATTGGTGTGCGCGACGTGGCACGCATGATCGGCGGGTTTGGGCCCTGCGGCAGGGAACTCTGCTGCTCAGCATTTCTAAAGAACTTTGAGCCGGTTTCCATACGCATGGCCAAAAAGCAGGAAATGGTGCTGAACCCTGCCAAGATATCGGGGGTCTGCGGCAGGCTGCTCTGTTGCCTTTCGTACGAATACGAAATGTACGATGAAATCAAGAAAGATGTCGCTGACCTGCGCGAGGCGGCAGTCAAGGAAAAGAGGGAAGATGAAGAGCGGCGTATCGCCGAGGAGCGACAGGTAGCCGAAGAACGGCGGCTTGCCGACGATAAAAGACGCCAGGAGGAACGCAAACAACAGCAGGAGCAGCGGAGGGAAAAACTGAAAGAAACCGGATACAAGGGCGGCGACAAGTCTGAAAAGAGAAGGGATACACCTCAAGAAAAGAAGGCGCAGTCTCAAGCTGAGCAGCCTCGGGAACGCCAACAGCAGCCAAAGCCAGAAAAGCAGCAGGAGCAGAAGGCGCAGCGGCCGCAGCAGGAAGGGGAGAAGGCGGGCAAGAAGAAAAGACGCAGGTTCTGGCGCAAAAAGAAGAAGCAGGGCCAGGGCGAGAATAAGCCACAGGGGCCGAGCGGGGCAGGAGAGTAAGTCCGCGACATGAGAGCTCCCACTTTCTAGAATAAAAAAAGGTTCCGCAAGCGGTTGCATCTCGTTCGTCAAATAACCATGTCAAAAAAATTTTACATCACGACACCCATCTATTACGTGAACGATGTGCCGCATATCGGGCATGCGTACACGACGATCGCAGCGGACACGCTTGCACGCTACCACCGCCTGCTCGGGGACACCGTGTTCTTTCTCACCGGCACCGACGAGCACGGTCAGAAGGTAGAGAAAGCAGCACAGGATCGGGGACTCACGCCAAAGGCGCACGCCGACCTTATGTCCAAGAACTTCCAAGCTCTCTGGAATAAGCTCGAGATCATCAAACGACGCCTTCATCCGGACGACTGACAAGGAGCACATCGTCGTGGTGCAGGAACTGCTCCAGAAGCTTTACGACAGGGGCGAGATCGAACAGCGGACCTACGAAGGCTGGTACTGCACGCCTGACGAGCGGTTCTGGACCGAGAAGGAAATCGTGGAAGGAAAATGTCCGGACTGTGGCAGACCTGTTGAGCGCATCTCGGAAGACAATTATTTTTTCCTGATGAGCAAATACCAGAGTCGTCTGATCAAGCATATCGAGGATAACCCGAACTACATCCGGCCCGAGAGCAGGCGGAACGAGGTGCTCGGTTTTTTGAAAACGCAGACCCTGAGCGATCTCTGCATCTCCCGTCCCAAGGCGCGGCTTTCCTGGGGAATTGAGTTGCCTTTTGACAGAGATTTCGTCACCTATGTCTGGTTCGACGCGCTCGTAAACTACTTCTCTGCCACGCGATACCTCAGCCCCTCGGTACAGGGGTCAGCTGATCCTTCTGAGCGTGAAAAATTCTGGTGGCCTGCGGACCATCACCTCGTGGGCAAGGACATCCTGACCACACACAGCGTGTACTGGTCCACCATGCTCATTGCGCTCGGGCTGCCGCTCCCCGGCAATATATTCGCGCACGGCTGGTGGACAAGGGACGGCAAAAAGATGTCGAAGTCTCTCGGCAACGTCATCGACCCGAACGAGGTCGTCGAAGCTTACGGCTCCGACGCCTTTCGTTATTTCGTGCTGCGGGAAGTACCTTTCGGCCTTGACGGGGATTTTTCGCCAGAGACCTTTATTACGAGGTTCAATACGGAGCTCGCCAATGACCTGGGGAACCTGCTCTCGCGGGTCCTAACGATGATCGGGAAATATTTTGACGGCGATATCCCTCCGTCAGGTCCGGAGCAGCCCTTCGACCGGGAACTGCGCGAGACCGCGGTTTTGGCGCCGGGCAGGATCGACGAAGACCTTTCGGTGCTTGCATTTACCCGCTACCTCCAGGATGTTTGGGCGCTCGTGATGCGCGCGAACCGGTATGTGGAGGAGAACGCGCCCTGGACGCTCGCGAAGAACAAGGACATGGCGCGGCTCGGGACCGTGCTCTATAATCTCGCGGAGTCGCTCAGACTGATCGGGTTGTACGTTTACCCCGTGATGCCTTCAACGTCTCAGAAGATTTGGGACAGTCTCGGAATTGAGAAGAAGATTGACTCCTGCCTCCTTAATGAAGAATCTTCGTGGGGAAAGCTGACCACAGGTACAACTATCCAGTCAGGAGCCCAGCTTTTTCCACGGATTGATTTGAAGAAAAATACGGAGAAGACGATGGAAAGAAACGAAACAATGCAAAAACCAGCACCAAAGCCCGAGGGTACAGGTCCGGAGCTGATCGGGATCGAGGATTTTATGAAAGTCGATCTGCGCGTCGGAAAGATCGTCTCAGCCGAGCGCGTTGAAAAGTCTGAGAAGCTTGTGAAGCTGCAGGTGGACATCGTCACCGAGACGCGCCAGGTCGTGGCCGGCATCGGGAAAAGCTATACGCCTGAAGATCTCATGGGAAAGACCATCGTGATCGTGACGAACTTGAAGCCTGCCAAGCTCATGGGTGTCGAGTCCCAAGGTATGCTGCTCGCTGCGAACAGTGGGGATGCACTCGCTGTAGTCACATTTGACCGGGAGATCAAGCCCGGGAGCAGGGTGAAGTGAGAGACTCCAGGCAGAGCTTATGGCTGATGGATCACGGTTCATGAGCCATCAGCTAACAACTAAGAGCTTAACGCTGCCTTACGTGTACAGATAACCATCCGGCGGTATCTTGATCGGTAAGGTAAACAAAGCAGGTTAGAATAATGCTGATCGACACCCACGCGCATCTTGAGATGCGCGAGTTCAACGACGACCGCGAAGACGTGATCAAACGGGCACGGGAAGCGGGCGTCGAATACATCGTTACCATCGGGACGACCGTCGAATCGAGCCGCGACGCTGTGCTGCTCGCGGACAAGTACGATTTCATCTATGCGGCCATCGGTATCCACCCTCACGAGGTCAAGGACATCCTCCATCCGGCCTACGATATCCTCAGACACTTCGCGAAGCATAAAAAGGTCGTGGCGTACGGCGAGATCGGGCTCGACTATCACTACGAGCACTCGCCCCGGTCGGACCAGAAGAGAAAATTCCGCGACATGCTGCGTGAGGCGCGCGAGCTCGATCTGCCCGTTATCATCCACGACCGCGACGCGCACGAAGACACGCTCCAGATCCTCTCCGAAGAATGGTCGCCGGACCTCGGCGGGGTCATGCACTGCTTCTCGGGTGACGTCGCAATGGCGAAGAAGGTGATCGAGATGGGGTTCTCCATCTCCATTGCCGGTCCGGTCACGTTCCCCAAGGCGGAGGCCCTCCGCGAGGTCGTGAGGCAGATCCCGATCGAGCACCTGCTGATCGAGACGGACGCGCCCTATCTGGCGCCGCAGCCGATACGCGGCAAGCGGAACGAACCGGCCTTCGTTCGCCACACGGCAGAGGCGATCGCGAAGATCAAGGGCCTTTCCTTCGACGACGTGGCCAGGATCACGAGCTTCAACGCCATGCAGCTCTTCGGCATCGGGAAGATCCCGGAGCGCGGTCAGATAACTTATCCCATCAGGAATTCGCTCTACCTCAATATCACGAACCGCTGCACGGCGGCCTGCACGTTCTGCGTGCGCTATCACACCGATTTCGTGAAAGGGCATAACCTCCGGCTTGGCGAGGAGCCCACGGCCGAGGAGCTGATCACGCAGATCGGCGATCCCAAGCGGTATGCCGAGATCGTGTTCTGCGGATACGGAGAGCCGCTCCTGCGGCTCGATGTGGTCAAGACCGTGGCCGCGGAGGTGAAACGGCGGGGCGGTAGGGTGCGGATCGACACGAACGGCCACGCCAATCTCATCTACAAGCGGAACGTGCTGCCCGAGCTCGCCGGACTCGTAGACGCCGTGAGCGTGAGCCTGAACGCTCAGAATGCGGAGCTCTACGATAAGATAACCCAGTCTCAGTTCGGTATCGAAACGTACGAGGCGGTCAAGGAGTTCATCCACGAGGCGAAGAAGTACATTCCTGATGTTACGGCTACGGTGGTATCGCTCCCCGAGGTGGATATCGATGCGTGTCGGAAGATCGCAGACGCGCTTGGTGCCACGTTCCGCGTACGGGAGTATAATATCGTCGGATGATTGACTGATATCCATCCCTCATAACAGAAGCCTTCAACAAAACAGCATCTCCCGTGGGTTTTATATCGTTGACATTACCTGTCGTTTCGGTTAAAATTTTACGTTATTGTTCGCCAAAAAAACTCATACAGGAGGCATACCGTGGGCAAGGTGACGCGCGCACTTATCAGTGTATCACACAAAGAAGGCATCCTTGATTTTGCCAAAGGGCTGTCGAAGCTCGGCATTGAAATTCTTTCAACCGGCGGGACGGCAAAACTCTTGCGCGACGGCGGCGTCAAGGTAAAGGACGTGTCGGAGTTCACGGGCTTTCCCGAGATGCTCGACGGCAGGGTCAAGACCCTCCACCCCAAGGTCCACGGCGGACTCCTCGGCAGGCGGAGCAATCCCGAACATGTGAAACAGATGAAAGAGCACGGCATCGAGCCCATCGATCTCGTGGTCGTGAATCTCTATCCCTTTGAGCAGACCGTGGCCAAGCCAGGTTGCACGCTTGAAGAGGCCATCGAGAACATCGATATCGGCGGCCCGACCATGCTGCGCTCCGCGGCCAAGAACTACTACGGACGTGGCCGTGGTGGTATCGCCCCGCGATTACGGCCGCGTGCTCGAGGAGCTTCAGAAGGCCGGCGAGGTCTCCGCAAAGACCCGCTTCGAGCTCTGCCGCACGGTCTTCCTCCATACCGCCCGCTACGACAGCGCGATCTCGGCGTGGCTCGACAGCCAGGTACCAGCCGACGAGAAGACCCGCTTTCCCAACATCCTTACGCTCCAGTTCGAGAAGGTGCAGAACCTGCGCTACGGCGAGAACCCGCACCAGCAGGGCGCGTTCTACCGCGAGTTCGGCCGTAAGGAGCCGTCCGTTGCCCATGCAACGCAGCTCCAGGGCAAGGAGATGTCCTTCAACAACTTCCTCGATGCGAACAGCGCCCTCGAGCTCGCGAAAGAGTATGACCAGACCGCTGCGGTGATCGTGAAACACAACAACCCCTGCGGCGTGGCCACGGCGAATGCGCTTGCCGAGGCTTACCGCAAGGCCCGTGACTGCGACCCGGTCTCGGCCTTCGGCGGCGTCATCGCCTTCAACCGCATGGTGGACCTTGAGACCGCGAAGGAAATTACCGCAACCTTCGTCGAAGTGGTGGTGGCGCCCGAGTTCGCGCCCGATGCGCTCGAAGAGCTCAAGCGGAAAAAGGACGTGCGGCTCCTCGATGTCGGTCCCAAGGTCACGGGTACGCCTGAGGGTATGGACATGAAGAAGATCGTAGGCGGGCTCATTTACCAGGACCGCGATCTCGGCAAGATCGCCGACATCAGGACGCTGCCGGTGGCGACGAAACGAATGCCCACGGACGACGAGTACGAGGCTCTCGCCTTCGCCTGGAAGGTGTGCAAGCATGTGAAGTCGAATGCCATCATCTTTACGACCAGGGACCAGACCATCGGCATCGGCGCGGGCCAGATGAGCCGTCTCGATTCGGTACGCATCGCCGTGATGAAGGCGCAGTTCCCGCTCAAGGGGACGGTGCTCGCGTCGGATGCCTTCTTCCCGTTCCGTGACGGACTAGACGAGGCGGCGAAGGCGGGCGTGACCGCCGTAATCCAGCCGGGCGGATCTCTCAAGGACGAAGAGGTGATCAAAGCCGCGAACGAGCACGGCATCGCCATGGTCATGACGGGAATGAGGCATTTCAGGCATTAAGAGAGAATGTTGGTGCATGACTGTTGAAGTCCGGACAGAACGGCCTGCTCTGCGGCAACGAACAATGGGAAAAAGCAATAACCATGTATGAACACACTCTCCTGATCGATCCGCAGAACGCGGATATGCATACGGACATAGGTACGGCCTACCGCAACATCGGGATGTCCGCCCGGGCGCATGCGGAATACCGTAAGGCGTTAGAATGTGAATCGGGGCATGTGAGCGCGCGCTGCAACGTGGGGGTTGTCTACGCCTTTGACGAGAAGGACTATCAAAGCGCCATCAGCGTGTGGGAAGAGCTTCGGCGGCTGTCACCGAACCATCCCCAGGTGGATATCATGAGGGCGAATATCGTGATATTCAAAAAAGCACTCGACCAGAAGGACACCAAATGATCCGCAATGTCCTGGTTCTTATCTTCATCCTTGTCATATATTATGCCCTTAGAACGGTATTCCGTTCCGCTCGCGAGGCTTACCACGCAGGGGAAAAGAGGAACCAGCTCCGAGGCGAGGAGATGGTGCTCGACACAGAGTGCCAAACCTATGTGGTCAAGGCCCGCTCCACGGCCTTGCGTATCGGCGGCAAGTTATTGTACTTCTGCAGCGAGACTTGCGCGAAACGGTATGAAGAAAAGAATCGGAACTGACCCAGATGCATGGAATGGCACAGATTCGCAGAAAAATTTTTTTCTCTTTGAGGCTCGTGACGTCGCTGCTGCTGCTGAGCGGTATCTCTCCCGTTCCCGAGGTTCCTGCCAAAAAAAACTCGACTTTTTCCTTCACCCCTTCATCGCTCGATGGACAGCTCAGGCTTGTGATCTGGAAATCCCATTACACCCTTACCCTCTACAAGGGGAATGCGCCTGTCAAGACATACCAAGCGGTGTTCGGTAAGGGCTACCGGGACGGAGATAAACAGATGACGGGCGATAAGAGGACTCCCGAGGGGGAATTCTATATCTGCAGCATGAACAACAGCAAACGGTTCTATAAGTTCATGGGGCTGAGTTATCCCGGCATAAAGCATGCCGAATATGGCCTCCGTTCCAATATCATAACGCCGAATCAGTATGCGATGATCAAAAAGGCGATCGATGAACGGCAACAACCTCCGTGGGACACCGAGCTCGGAGGGGCCGTGGGAATACACGGGAGGATGCTTGACGATCCGGTTTTCCCCCAGGCACTCTCCCGGCAAAACTGGACTGACGGATGTATCGCCTTGAACAATTCCGATGTGGATGAAATCTACAGCGTCGTATCCCTCGGCACGCCCGTGACGATCCTGCCATGAAGCGAGTCCGACCCGAGACGGCCTCACACACGCTCCTGGAGCAGTACCGGCAAGAGATTTCCCGCTGCGTAAAGTGCGGATCGTGCGGCGCGGTATGTCCGCCCGCTATCCTGGAACGCTCGGAATCGCTTTCCGCGCGCGGGCGTATGGCGCTCATCAAGGCGGTGCTCGACAAGAAGCTCCCGGTCTCTGCGATATTCAAAGACCGACTAGCAACGTGCACAGGCTGTCTGGCCTGCGAGGCATCATGCCCGAGCAATGTTCCAGTAACAGGGATCATCGAGGCAGCAAAGCAAGAAGCGGTCAGAGAATCGGGCCTCGGGCTTATCAACCGTATCGTTTCCTCCTCACTTAAGAGCGATGTGGCCATGCATTCCCTCGCATGGCTTGCGCCGTTCGTTCTGCACTACCCGGGGGGAGCCCTGAAAGGCAAGGGTGTGAGTGCCAGTGGCCACCGGCTCGGGGTTGGATTTGTCACGAAAGAAAAGACCCATGGCAGGGTAGCTCTGTTCCTGGGATGCGCCATCAACCACTTCCAGCAGGACATCGGACAGTCGGCTATCAAGGTCCTGAACTCGATCGGACACGACGTTATCGTGCCGAAAGGCCTGCAGTGCTGCGGACGGCCGCACTTGTCCTTGGGCGACCGAAAAAGCGCGGAAGAGCTTGCCCTGAAAAATAGCGCCATCTTTGCAGGGTTGCAGGTCGATGCAGTTGTCACGGCCTGCGCCTCCTGCGGCTTGACATTTAAGAGGGAATACCATAAACTGCTTCCGCCCGGAGTGAGGATGCCCCGCGTACTCGACATCCATGAGCTCCTGTCTAACGGGTTTTCGGAGAAGGATCTTCGCGCCGTGAAGAAGACCGTCACCTTCCACGATCCCTGCCATCTCGGCAGGGGACAAGGCCTGTCAGGGGCAGCACGGGCCGTGCTCCGCTCCGTTCCCGGCCTCATGCTCGTGGAGATGAAGAACGCGGACCGGTGCTGCGGGTTCGGCGGCGTGATGCGGATAACGCATGGAAAGCTCTCGAATGTCATCGGCGGGGACAAGGCTGCGATGATCATAGCAACGGGTGCGTCTGCGGTCGTGACGGGCTGTCCGAGCTGCCGAATGCAGATAACGGGAGCTTTGCGGCGGGCAGGATCTCATATCGACGTGGTCCATACGGTGCAGATATTGGAAGAAGCACTTGTGAGTGCGGAATAATAAAAGGGAGACCGAGGTAAGGTATGGTAGCGGGTTTCAGTGCGGGATAGACCATCACGGCGTGAACAGAAGATGTACAAGACCAGTAAGAGAGAGGACGGAGCGTGAAATTTTTTATCGACACGGCAAATGTGAAAGAAATTCGTGAAGCGGCGAGCCTCGGGGTTGTCGACGGCGTCACCACCAATCCGTCCCTTGTTTCCAAGGAGGGAAGGGACTTCAAACAGGTGATTACTGAGATCTGCTCCATCGTGGACGGCCCGATCAGCGCCGAGGTCGTGAGCCTCGAAGCGGACAAGATGGTGGTCGAGGGCACGGATCTCGCGAAGATCCACAAGAACATCGTCGTGAAGCTGCCTATGACCAAAGAGGGCCTCAAGGCCACTAAGATCCTGGCTGGGAAAGGCATCAGGGTCAACATGACGCTGGTATTCTCACCGGCGCAGGCTCTGCTCGCCGCCAAGGTGGGCGCGGCGTATGTGAGCCCCTTTGTCGGTCGGCTCGATGACATAAGCCATGACGGCATGGACCTCGTGCGCTAGGTGGTCACGATCTTTGACAACTACGGTTATCCAACGGAGGTGATCGTTGCAAGTGTGCGACATCCGCTCCATGTAGTGGACGCTGCTCTGGCCGGCGCGCACATCGCCACGATTCCCTTCAGCGTCATAGACCAGATCGTGAAACACCCGCTCACGGACATCGGGATCGAGAAGTTCCTGGCGGACTGGAAGAAATTAGAGAAAAAATAAATTTAAAATTCGAAGCTACAAACCCCAAATAATTTCCAAATTCCATGTTTCAAGTTTAAAACCGTTTTAAAACCGGATCATTGGAGCCTCGGTTTTGTTTAGGATTTGGCGTTAATGATGTGGGATTTCTCTTTTCGGCTTGGACGGAAAGGAGCACTATGCCAATCTACGAGTATCATTGTAACGTCTGCGGCGCAGATTTCGAAAAATTGGTCTTCGGATCAAATTCGGAGGTCGCCTGCGAAAAATGCGGCTCGAAAAAAACTGGCAAGCTTATGTCGCGCTTCGGCATGGGCAAACCTTCGAGTGCGCCATCCTCAAGCTCTTCGAGCAGCTCGGGTTGCGGCGGCTGTTCGTCATCGTCCTGCGCCGGATGCAAGTAAGGCAGAACAGGTCGAGGAGTCACTATCTTGCCATGATGGCAGGTCGCTAGGCTATGATCGTGCCGTCCTACTGCTCTCCTCGAAATCCGGCCCGTTTCACCATGTTCGCGTAATCCTCACGCGTATCCATATCGAGAATCACCCCTTCGTCTGGTACCTCGATCATCCTGACACTGCGGCTATGCTTGTCGATGATGTTACGCAAGGTTCCGCCGGAGAAGATCTCGTCCAGGAGCGCGCTGGGAAAGAGACTTGGATGACCCCGTCTGCCGTTATAGGCTGGGATGATGATGTCATCGGGAGATTCCCGGTGCGCGAGCGTCACCGCTCTCATGGTCTCTGCCGATGCAAGGGGATGGTCGCCGAGGCAGATGAGAACGCCCGATAAGGGACTCTCAAGAGCCCGCAGGCCGACCCTCACCGATTCGGCCATTTCGCTGCCAGTTTTTTCGTTCACAACGATAGTTACTGGGAGGCCCTGAAGAGCCGCTGCCGTACCGTTGCTCTCGGCTCCGAGGACGACGACGATCTGCTGAATCCCCGCAGCGATGATGTTGTCAAGGCAATGCCGAATGACCGGTTTATGTCCGAGGGCCAGGAGCTGTTTTGGACATCCCATCCTCTTCGAAGAACCTGCCGCAAGAAGCATGGCTGACACTCGAAACTCCATGGTTCCTCCTCCGCTGAATGATTTGCGCCATGATACTTACGGCGATCTCTTCAGGCGTCACCGAACCGATGTCGATGCCAACGGGGATAATGACCCTGTCGATTTCGTTTGCTGATAACCCGGCCTCACTGAGGGCTTTCTGCAGGAGCGCTTTTTTCCGTTTGCTGCCGAGAAGGCCGATATATCCCGCTTCGGTACCGAGCGCAGCCTTGACTGCATCGAGGTCATGGTTATGACCGCGCGTCGCGACCACGATGGAGGTTTCTTTTTCAACGGGAACTTGCTCGAAGGCCCGCACAAAATCTTTTACCAGGAGATCGTTCGCGTCGGGGATGTTCTCCCTGTTCGCGAACTGCTCGCGGTCATCGACGACGGTCACCCGGAATCCGGCGAACCGAGCGAGCTTCGACAGCATCTTGCCCACGTGGCCAGCGCCGAGGATGACGAGGTGCGGTTCGAGCATGACGGGTTCGATATAGACGAGGACCGTGCCGCCGCACACCAGTCCGCCCTCGCGTTCCGTTAGCTCGAAAGGGAGGGTGAGAGGTTCCCCGTCCTTTATGGCCATGAGCGCTGCTTGGACGACATCGGCCTCGAGACAGCCTCCGCCCAGGGTCCCCATGATCGAGCCGTCGTCCCGCACGAGCATCTTGGCGCCCTGCTTCTGCGGAGACGAGCCACGGCATTCGACGATGGTGGCGATGGCGGATGTCCGGCCCTGATGCTTGAGCCGCAGGACTTCTTCGAAGATTTGCATGTGCCTCCTTCCTATCAGAAAAAAGCAGAGATAAAACCACTTGAACCGCTAAAGTGCGAAGGTCGCGAAGTTTTTAAAATCAAAAGGCATGAAGTTTATAGCCTCCGCGCGTTTTTGGCGCCTTTCGCGGCAAATTTTCTACAAGTTCTTTACGTCTGTTTCAACGCCTCGAGCACCGTTTCCGGCTTCATCGGTAATTGCCGTATCCGCGCGCCGGTGGCGGTAAATACTGCGTTCGCGACTGCCGGTGCAACGGGCGGCACGCCGGGTTCTCCGATCCCCCCGAGCTTTTCACCGCTCTTCACGATATGCACGTCCACTTCTGGCGCCTCGCTCATCCGCAGGAGTTCATAGTCGCCGAAATTCGCCGACTTGACGCTGCCGTCAGCAAGTTCGATCTTTTCTTTCAATGCCGCGCTCAGGCCCATGGTGAGACCGCTCATCATCTGCGCCCATACAATCCCAGGGTTCACGGTTGAACCGCAGTCAACGGCACAGGTGACCTTATGCACCTTGATCGTACCGTCTTTTTTGCTTGCCGATACCTCGGCGACCTCGGCCACATAACTGCCGAATGACATATGGTACGCGATGCCGCGGGCCTGTCCTTTGGTCAGAGGTTTACCCCATCCTGCCTTCTCCGCGGCCACTTGAAGCACACGCTGCGCACGCGGATGCTTCTTGAGGAGCCCGAGCCTGAATTCGAGCGGGTCTTTTCCGGCTGCATGGGCAAGTTCGTCCACGAAGCTCTCCACGGTAAAGGCATTATGCGAACTTCCCACGGACCGCCAGAACCCCACAGGCACAGGCGTGTCAAGCCGCACGTACTCCACCGTGATGTTCGGGACCTCATATTCCATGTTCTCCAGCCCTTCCACGGCCGCATTGTCAATGCCATTCTTCATATATTGCGGGAGCACCCGGGCGAAGATGGAGGGGCAGACGATCTTGTGCGACCAGCCGGTGACGCGGCCGTCATTGTCAAGCGAGGCCTGTATCCTGCTCACGTTCATGGGTCGGTAAAGATCATTTTGCATGTCCTCTTCCCGCTTCCACACGAGCTTCACCGGTTTGCCCGTGGACAGGGAAAGAAGCAGCGCTTCTTCAACAAAATCCCTTTCGTAGCGCCTGCCGAAACCGCCTCCCAGGAAGGTGGTGTGCACGTTTATCTGCTCCGGCTTTAAGCCCGTAATCTGCATCGCAGCCTCGAGCACGCCTGATTGGTTCTGGGTCGGCGCCCAGATATCGCACCCGTCTGTACGCACGTGGGCCGTGCAGTTCATCGGCTCCATGGTCGCATGGGAAAGAAAGGGCAGCTGGTACACTGATTCGATCCTCGTTGCGGCTGCCTTCAATGCGCTCGTCACATCGCCGTCATTCCGTGCAATGATGCCCTTAATTTCCAAGTGGCTGACGAAATCCTTCTCAAGCGACTTCGTGTTCAGGTCGGCATGCCGTGCATTCTTCCAAACCGGTTTTAAGGCGTCCCGGCCTTTCCATGCAGCATCGATCGTATCAGCGCAGACGGCCATACCGCTGTGGATCGGCACGACGGCTCGGACGCCGGCCACTCCATGCGCGGCTTCTTTATTAAAGGAAACAAGGTCAGCCTCGTAGGCAGGTGGCCGGACAATGGCTGCGTAGAGCATGCCGGGCACGAAGGAATCGATGCCGAACTGGGCTGTGCCGTTCACCTTATCATGCACGTCGAACCGCGGGATCTCCTTACCAATGTACCGGAGCTGTTTTTCCGTCTTGAGTGAGGGGTTTTGCGGCACTTCAAGCTTCGCCGCCTCCTTTGTGAGCTGACCGTAGGTCAGCGATGCGGTTACTCTTGAGGTGCCGTACTTTGCCGAGATCGACAGCGCACTCCTTGACCGCTACGTTCCATTCACGGGCCGCTGCGATCAGGAGCATTTCGCGTGCCGCGGCACCGGCCTTCCTGAGGGGCTCATGCATATGACGGATACTTGAACTGCCACCCGTGGCCTGGGTACCCCATTCCGGGTCCTTGTAAGCATCGGCCGCAGGCGCAATCTCCATACGGACGTTCTTCCAGTCCGCATCGAGTTCGTCGGCAACGATCATTGGCAGCGAGGTATACACCCCCTGGCCCATCTCCGACTTGTTAACCACGACGATCACCGTATTATCGGGCAATATTTTTAGCCACGCGCTCGGCCGAAAGCTAAAGGGTTCTTTCTCCATCTCCGCCGCGGACAGCAACCGATATCCCAGGGGCGTCGCGGCAACGGCTATGCTGAGGCCCGTACCCGCGGTGATTTTCAGGAACTGTCTTCTAGTGATTGTCTTCTTCATGATCTGCTCCCTCCCTTCGAAGCGAGCCGGATCGCGCTCTTGATCTTCGAATAGGTACCGCACCTGCAGAGGTTGCCGTCCATGGCCTGCAGGATCTTCTCTTCCGAAGGATGGGGGTCTTCGGCAAGCAATGCCGCGGCCTGCATAATCTGACCCGTCTGGCAGTAGCCGCACTGCGGGACCTGTTCCTGGATCCATGCTTTCTTTATGGGGTGGCTTTCCGGAAGCCCTTCGATGGTCGTGATCTTCTTGCCCTGCGCATCGACTGCCGCAATCTGACAGGAGCGCTGCGCCTTGCCGTCAATGTGCACCGTGCACGACCCGCACATGCCGATGCCGCAGCCGTACTTTGTTCCTGTGAGCTTGAGCCGTTCGCGTATCACCCAAAGCAGGGGAACATCGGGCGCAACATCGACCTTATATGACTTGCCGTTGATCTCAAGACTTATCATAGAGCACCTCCATGCCGGTCGTAAGACATTTCTGCCTAAAAGTCTGAAAATCATTCAAATGCAGTGGTGAGAGATACTGTTTGGCTGGTCATTGTCGCATGATAAAATCTTATCACCGGCAAGAAGAATGTCAAGAGGAGTGGCGGAAGGTCTTGTGCAGCCTAAGTATTAGGAGGCCAATTCAAGTCATTGTTATTACGAGCCAGCGGCGTAGCAATCCTGGCTGTTCATTTGCAGAAAGACAGGATTGCTTCAACACGGGAGCTCTTCGCAATACACGTCGCGGAGTTTATGTGAATCAGTATTCATTAATTGCATCAATACAGCTCCGGAGCCGTCCGAAGTCCTTGCGGTTGAAATCCACTATGAGCCTCGAGAGATGGGCAATTTCCGGCTCATCGGCTTCTACAGGCAGCGGTCCTGAAAGCATGATGTCTCCCTGCGGCAGGAGGATGTCACGAAAACGCTCCTTGAGCCTCTGGATATTATGTGGTGCCAGGGCCGACGTGAGCCGGATCACGAGCAGCCCGTTGACATACCGCATGCTATGGTAGCGGCTGTAAAAACGGTTGATATGCTTGACTGCAGCCTCCACGGAGTTGACCCTCTCGAAGAACGAGAAATCCGACGCGCCGATGTATCCCCGCGCGAGCAGTTCTTCCTCGAGGAACCTGATCCATGCAGTCCAATAGGTGCCCCCCGGCTCGTCCACGAGCACGAGCGGCAGGGGATTGCGTTTGCCCGTCTGGACGAGCGTGAGCGTTTCCATGGCCTCGTCGAGCGTGCCGAAGCCGCCGGGGAAGAGCGCCACGGCGTCCGCTTCCTTGAGAAAAGCCACCTTGCGGTTAAAGAAGTATTTGTATGTGATGAGACGCGGGTTGCCCTCGAGCACGGGGTTCGGCTTCTGCTCGAAGGGAAGACGGATGTTCACGCCGAAGGAATGCTCAGGTCCGGCGCCTTCGTTCACGGCCTGCATGATGCCGCCCCCGCCACCGGTGATGACCATGTAGCCGGATTCGGCGAGTTTCGTGCCGAAGTCGCGCGCCATAGCGTACACCGGCTCATCGCGCTCCGTCCGCGCAGAGCCGAAGACCGTGACCTTGCGCACGTTCCGGTAGGGGCCGAAGATCTTCGACGTGAATCGCATCTCCTTGAGCGTGGTGTTCATGAGCTTGAGGTCCGCGCGCTCGTCGTCCTCCTGGCCGGCCTTGAGCGCGGCTATGATCATTTCGCGGACGTATTCCGGACGATGGATGCCGTCGGCAGTCTGCATTAAACTGTCGATGCCCTCATCCACAGGGCCGTTGGTTCTGGTGAAGTGTAGTTTCATGGTAGCTGTTACGCTCCTTAAAATGAGATGATGCCGGAATGCATATTAAGGCATTTTATGGTTTTTGTCGAGAAAAGAAGAGGATTGAACACCCCCTTTTAAAAAAGGGGGAGTGAAGGGGATTGCGGTAGTCTCGCGCAGAGGCACAGATGACGCGAGGGGGAGACGCTCATCCTCTGATTTACATGCGAATCAAGTGACCATGTCAATTTTTTTGCCATTAGAGAAGACATCGATCTGGCATCCGGCATCTGTCCCTCTGGATTACAAAAAGAGTTAAAGCTATTCTCTTCATAAAGGTGTATAGTGCAGTTGCCTGAGAAGCGTAGATTCATATGCTTTCCGAATCCACCTCTCTTCTTGAGCACTTTCACAATAAAACGTGACGAATCAAATGCTGAGCAGGAACAAGGGGGTACAATGCTGGAAAAGTATACGGCAGGGCAAGACATTGCGTCCTATTGTACGAGGTGCAAGTTGAACCGCGACCATACCATTATGGCAATGGATGGAGCGGACATAGCCAAGGTGAGATGTAAAAACTGCGGCAGTACCCACAAATTCAAGAATCCCTCCGACGCCCCAAAAGTCCGGTTGCCGAGAACGAAAAAGCTGGGCGGCGCTGACGCTACGGCAGAAATCATCTGGGAGGCCGGTATGGCAGCAGCAAAAGGGAAAGAACATGTTTACAGCATGGCTGCGAAATACCACGTCGGCGACATTGTCCTTCACCATACGTTCGGCAAAGGTATCGTGCTAAAGCTCTACATGAATAAGTGCGACATGCTTTTCAAGGACAGGGAGCGACTGATGGCCTCTGCCAATTAATACGAATGCAGGTATTATTGTGTCATGGCGAGGAGCGGGTCCCTCGTTTGCCATCGCGATGCGCCGCCGAAACAATCTCAAGCCCCTGTACAGGTTCCGTAATTTTATGTGGTAACGACGGGATTATGGCCCCAGCAGCCACTTTCCACGCTCTTGATGGTCGCTCGCGATGACAGCGTAACAGCAAAGAACACGCAGGCTGCAATATTCAGTACATGCATCCGGCATCTGTTCTCAGTTTCATGACCCTTACCCCGGGACCCCGACTTTTCCTCATACCCTCGACACACATCGTTCTTTTCTCCTTTATCTCGGTGTTAAATTCAATTATACTCATATCATAATCATCAACAATGTAAGGTTTTTTCCCTGCTGCTTATAGCCTAGCCGGGAGTTTGCCGGTAAGAGAATGGATCACTATGAGTAGCCATCAGCATACAACGCTATCAAAAATGCCGATACGTTGATGAAACGCTTCATACCCATGAATTCCTGAGAGGATTGCGTCATGACCGGTTCTCCTTCCGAGAAGGAATCTGCATTCTGGCAACAATCCGTTCCGGAGCTGTTAAGTCACTTGAGCACGACCGAAACCGGTCTCACCACTAACGAGGCAGCTGACCGGCTGAGGCGAATCGGCCCGAACATTCTGCGCCCGCCGAGGAAGCGGGCGCTGCTCCTCCAGTTCCTCTCCAGGTTCAAAAACCCCCTCGTCATTATCCTCCTCATCGCCAGCGCGGTGTCCGCTTTCACGGGCGATGTGACCAGCTTTCTGATCATCAGCGCCATCGTCATCATGAGCGTGACCCTGGATTTCATCCAGGAGCACCGTGCAGGAAAAGCAGCGGATGCTTTGCGCCAGTCAGTGGCCATCCGTGTGCAGGCGCTTCGTGACAACAAGAGCCGTGACATTCCCGTCGCGGAACTTGTGCCGGGGGATATCGTAGTGCTTGCAGCAGGCAATCTCGTTCCCGGAGACGGACGGGTGCTAACGGCAAAGGATTTCTTCGTGAATCAGGCGCTTTTGACCGGAGAATCCTATCCTTTGGAAAAGGTCCCCCACAATCTGCCCGATGCCGGACAGGCCATGGCCGATGCAATAAACTCCGTGTTCATGGGCACCTCGGTCGTGAGTGGCTCTGCCACGGTGCTCATCTGCCGCACCGGGACGGACACGGCTTTGGGAGAGATCGCCGATACCCTGTTGCTCAAGGCCCCGCCCACATCCTTTGAGCAGGGCACCCAGCGCTTCGGCATGCTTATCATGCGATTCACGATTCTCCTCGTTCTTTTTGTACTGCTCATCAATGCCTTCTTCCACCGCCCATGGCTCGAATCATTCCTCTTTGCCGTTGCGCTCGCAGTTGGCCTGACCCCCGAGCTCCTCCCCATGATCGTTTCCGTGACCCTGGCGCGGGGCGCAATGCGAATGGCAAAGAAGAAGGTGATCGTCAAAAGGCTCGAATCCATCCAGAACCTCGGGAGCATGGATGTGCTCTGCACGGACAAGACCGGCACGCTCACCGAGGCGCGTATCCGGCTGGAGCGCCACGTGGACGGCTTCGGACACGACAGCAGCCGGGTCCTTGAACTGGCCTATTTGAACAGCTTCTTCGAGACCGGATTGAAGAGCCCGATGGATGATGCCATTCTCGAGCACAAGGGCATAGACGCAACGGCCTGGCGCAAGATCGACGAGGTCCCTTTCGATTTTGAGCGACGCCGGGTTTCCGTGCTCGTCGATAATGGCAAGGAGAGGCTCCTCGTAGTCAAGGGCGCTCCTGAGGATATCCTGCGCCTCTGCGTCCACTGTGAGGAAAAGGCCGAAGAGAGTCCTAATCCAATGGACGAGGCAACGCTTTCCCGGATCCAGGCGCTCTACGAAGAACTTGGGCGCGATGGTTTCCGGGTGCTGGGGATCGCCTGGAGGCGGGAGGGGCCCGATTATCCTCACGCAGTCGTTAGTGACGAAACTGAACTAGTCTTTGCCGGCCTCGCCGCGTTTCTCGATCCGCCGAAGGAGAGCGCAGCAGAGGCGTTGTCCGCACTAGCCGGCGTGGGCGTGACAGTCAAGGTCGTGACCGGCGACAACGAGATCGTGACCAGGCATATCTGCGAGAAGCTGGGCCTGCCAATTACCGGGGTGCTGACCGGCACGGAAATTCAAGGAATGGATGATTACGCATTGCAGGCGCGGGCAGAGGACGTGAACCTGTTCTGTAGGGTCAACCCCGCGCAGAAGAACCGCGTCATCCTCGCCCTGAAGCGCCGCGGCCGCGTGGTCGGGTATCTGGGAGACGGGATCAATGACGCGCCTCCCCTCCATTCCGCGGACATCGGCATTTCCGTGGACAGCGCCGTGGACGTGGCAAAGGGAGCGGCGGAGATGATCCTTCTGGAGCGGGACCTGAACGTTCTCTACGAAGGAGTGCTCGAAGGCCGGCGCACCTTCGGAAATATCATGAAATACATTATGATGGGAACGAGCTCGAACTTCGGCAACATGTTCAGCATGGCCGGGGCAACCCTCTTCATTCCCTTTCTTCCCATGCTCCCGGTTCAGATTCTGCTGAATAACCTCCTGTACGATGTTTCCGAGATTCCCATCCCGCTTGACAGCGTGGATGAAGAATATCTTGCCCATCCCCGACACTGGGACATGAAGTTCATCCGCAACTTCATGCTAACGGTGGGGCCAGTCAGCTCGATTTTCGACTTCCTCACCTTTTTCGTCATGCTGCACGTGTTCCATGCTGGTGAGAAGCTATTCCACACCGGCTGGTTCGTCGAATCCATGGCTACCCAGATACTCGTCATCTTCATCATCCGCACGCGCCGAAACCCGTTTAAAAGTCGTCCGAGCTTCTGGCTTACCCTGTGTTCCCTTACGGTCGTAGTGATGGCCGTGTTTTTTCCCTACACACCTCTCGGCAGGTACTTCGGCTTTGTGCCGCCGCCATTAGCGTTCTATCTGATCCTTGCCGGTCTCGTGTTGTTCTACCTCTTTGCCGTGGAAGGGATCAAACAGTGGTTTTTCCGCCGCTTTGCTGCACAGTAATAAAAAGCAAAGAACAGGGAAAAAATATTGACCACGGAGGCACGGAGAAAATCTGCGGCACTGATAGACGAGGAATGATGCGACAATGGCTGGAAAACCCTCCAATATCGTTCTGATCGGGATGCCCGGCTCAGGCAAGAGCACCGTCGGCGTCATTCTGGCCAAGCTGACGGGGCGGGACTTCGTTGATACCGATGTCCTTATCCAGACGCAGCAAGGCCGGGCCTTGCAGGACATCGTCGACCGGGACGGTTACGTGGCCCTGCGCGCCATCGAGGGGAAAATCCTTCTCGCTCTCGACTGCCGCAATCACGTCATCGCTACCGGCGGCAGCGCCGTGTACTGCCATGCTGCAATGACGCACTTGAAGTCTGGCGGCATCGTTGTCTTTCTCGATGTGGACCTGCAGACCCTGGAAGAGAGAGTTCATGACTATGAGACCAGAGGTCTTGCAAAGCGTCCGGACCAGAGCGTGACGGATCTGTTTGCGGAGCGGTCCGCCTTATACCGGCAATATGCGGACGTCACCATCGACTGCGTTGGATTAAGCCATGAAGAGGTCTGCGCGAAAATCATCGAAGGTCTGAAGAAGATGGAACGAAAAGGCCGTGCGCAATGACGATTTCCCTAAGCGAATGCTCTTGATATTGTCTCCCGCATCCGGCATAATGCAAGATGCTCCTTATTTCCCCACCAATTGGAAAGCCCTGTGAGCCGCCGGCAGGCATAGCCAAACTTGCTGGCGCGTTGCACGCGCACGGCATCTCTTGCTGCTTACTGGATGCGAACCTCGAGGGCCTTCTGTATCTTCTGGAGCAACCACAGAGAGCGTCGGACATATGGACCCGCAGGGCAGTCCGAAATGTTTCAAAAAATATTGCCGCGATCCGGGACCCCCAGACCTACTGTTTTCTTGACCGCTACAGCCGGGCAGTCAAGGATGTGAACCGTGTTCTCGCCGTATCCGCCAAAGACAGCGGCGTAATCGTGGGTCTCGCCGATTATCAGCATCGGCACCTGTTGCCCCTGCGGATAGCTGATCTTATCCATGCAGCGGACCATCCGGAGCAAAACCCGTTCTATCACTATTTCAGCAAGCGACTGCATGAGATACTTGAAAATAAAAGCTCAACGCGAAGGCGCGAAGAACGCGAAGGGAACCATGATGACCGGGATGAGGATAACCAGAGGAGCAAACACTTTATTGGATTTTCTTTGAACTATCTAAGCCAAGCGCTCTGCACGTTCGCCATGATCGGATACATAAGAAAGGAATTACCCGGCCTGAAGATTGTCCTCGGCGGGGGGCTGGCGAGTACCTGGATGAAAAGACCCGGCTGGAAGAATCCCTTTGGCGACCTCATTGATCACCTTATCGCAGGTCCGGGTGAGTATCCCTTGCTCGACCTGCTTGGCGTTAAAAGTGCGAAGCACTTTCACTATACGCCGGATTATGAATCCCTGCCGATTCATGACTGTCTTGCGCCGGGATTCATTCTCCCCTACAGCGGAGCGAGCGGCTGTTATTGGAGTAAGTGTTCATTCTGTCCTGAAACAGCCGAGGAAAATCCTTATGTCCCCGTTCCCGCAGAACAGGCGATGGCTGATATCAATGCCTTGATTGTAAAACACAAGCCCGTCCTGCTCCATCTGCTCGACAACTCTGTGAGCCCCGTGATCATGCGTGCGCTTGCCGAAAATCCAATTGGTGTCCCGTGGTACGGGTTTGCGAGGATAAGCCAGGAACTCGCGGACAGCGATTTTTGCATGCAGCTCAAACGATCGGGATGCGTGATGCTGAAACTCGGACTGGAATCGGGAGACCAAGGGGTGCTCGACGCAATGCAGAAGGGGATCGATCTTGAGACGGCGTCGCAGGTTTTGAAGAGCCTGAAGAAAGCCGGGATCGCCACGTACCTCTATCTTTTGTTCGGCACCCCTGTCGAAACTGTGACGGAAGCGCGGAAGACGCTAGAGTTTGTTCTGCAGCACGCGGACGCAATCACGTTCCTGAACCTCGCGATCTTCAATATGCCCGTGTGCGGCAAGGAGGCAGGAGAGTACGAGACCGAGCAGTTCTATGAAGGGGACCTTTCCCTCTATACCGGCTTCCGGCATCCCCGCGGATGGGACCGCAAAGAGGTACGGCAGTTCCTGGACAATGAATTCAAAAGGGACCCTGCTGTTTCATTGATCCTGAAAAAGGATCCCCCCGTATTCACCTCCAACCACGCTGCCTTTTTTACGAAACCATGACAGAACGAGATAGGTCTCGCTTCTCGCAAATCAAAATGTTTGCATAACAGTGAATGCATATGTGTTTGCATTCGCTTCTCCGGCATGGTAAAGTTTAAATCGCAATCGGGATGAAAGGATAAGCCCTCCAGTTCAATGGGTTCTCCTGGAGACGGCCGAGCGCAGATCCCGTGCTGGATGAGCGTTTATCGGTGAGCATGCAACAACATCGCGGTAGTCCTGGGATGAAGAAGATCATAAAACGATGCGCATGGGTGTCAGACGATCCTCTGATGATCGCGTACCATGATAGAGAGTGGGGCGTACCTCTTCATAATGACAGAAAACTGTTCGAATTATTGATCCTGGAGGGCGCACAAGCAGGGCTCGCGTGGGTGACGGTGCTTAGAAAGCGCGAAAACTTCCGTAAGGCCTTTCATGGATTTGATTCAGCCGTTATTGCGCGCTATAGCAACAACAACGTAAAGCGTCTCCTCGACGACCCGGGCATCATTCGCAATCGGCTGAAGATCGAGGCAGCGATCATAAATGCAAAAAAATTTCTTGAAGTCCAGAACGAGTTCGGATCATTTCATAAATACATCTGGCAGTTTACCGGCGGCAAACCGATCAGACATAAATTTAAGTCTCCTGCAGAGATACCATCCACCACTGAAGAATCTGATGCCATGAGTAGAGACTTGCGTAGACGAGGCTTCAAGTTTGTGGGGTCTACCATTTGCTATGCCTTCATGCAAGCAGCAGGGATGGTAAATGACCATACGACTGATTGTTTCAGGTACAAGGCGGTGTATCTTGCCGAGTGATGTTGAACAAGCCGGTGAATGATCCAACCTTCAAGCTATTGGGGAAGTATTTCAACGATGAATTCAAGGGGCATCCTGCTGTGTCATGGATTCCGAAAAATGATACCCCCACGTTCACTTCCAACCACGCTGCGTTTTTCTCGCCCCGTTTGAAGTCATTGATCAATTTTTGCATAGGTAATCTGTTGCGCCACATGAGAGCTTCTCTCTCTGACGAGGGGAACTGTGCACTCTGAATTTCCTCTCGTCCGAGAGATCTGGATGACCCTGGCCCTGTCTTTCATACCCCACAAATTACCTCACCGACAGTCCGGCTCTTTTTCCTATTGAAAAAACCCGTATTTTGTAATACATTATAGAGCTATGTCGAATCTTAACATTTCTAGTAAGGCAAGGGTATTGGCACTGACAGCCGTTATGATTTTTATCTGGCTCGTCCTGGGCATGGTCTACCTTGACCGGTTCTTCCCGCCCTTCGCGCGTCTTGAGCTGTGGCTGATGCCGTGGAAGGGACTGATCCCCCAGGAGGCAAGCCTCGACCAGCGCCTTTTCATCATGCAGGAGCAGCTCACTTCGTCCAACAGGATCGCCTATTATGCCTTTGTGACCATGATTGTATCTTTTACCGCCTTCAGCCTATACCTGTCCGTCATCTACCAACAAAAACAGCGGAGGGCGCGCGAAAACATGTTACTCGTACTGAAAAACCAGGAGATAGCAAGGCGAAATGAATTTATTCGCTATATCTCGGCCACCATCGGGCATGAATTCAAAAACAATCTCGGAAGGATCAAACGAAGGATCGATCTGCTCCCCGGCCTCCCCCAGGAAGCTAAAGAGCGCATCAACGACAATTTGGACAAATTGTTCGCCGATATCGATATCTTTAAAAAAATCTCCGATGAACGCGAGGCAAGCCTTGTCAAGTTCAAAAATTTCGACCTCAAGGCCATGCTGAATGACCTGGCGGTCCAATACGGCGACCTGGCCGACATCGCGATCCGCGAGAGCGTGAGCATGCCCATGATCTATGCTGCGCCACCGCTGCTGAAGACCGTGTTTGAAAATGTGATCGACAACGCCGTCAAGTATAAAAAACGTGATCAGCCTCGTGCCCGCGTTGTGGTGTCCTGTACGATGGACCAGGACGGCAACAGACGATACGTGACGGTCTCCGTCCGGGACGAGGGCATCGGGATGGATGAACAACAAGCGGACCAGTGCTTTTATAAGGGGAGGGGCACTGGCGAGAGCTGGGGACAGGGGCTCTATTTTGCCAAATACGTTGTCGGACTCCATGCCGGGAAAATCCGGATCGGCAAGGAGTATACGGCTTCGGGAACGGGCACGGAAATAATGATCAATCTTCCCTTCGTCGAGGAGGCGCTCGATGTTTAAGGTGCTGATTGCCGACGACGATTACGAGGACCGTGAGCTCCTGAAGCTAGAAATTCAGCGGGCGCTCGGAGAGGATGAGCCCGATCTCCGTTTTCACGAAGCGGTCAGTGTCAGGGAGGCCGTCCGGGTCCTGACGACGCAGTTATTCGACCTCATGACGCTCGATATCGAGTTCGATCGGATGAACGAAGGGATCGACGCCTTGCCGGAGCTCTTTGAAACCCATCCGACGCTGAACATTATCGTCATCAGCGGCAAGCTCGACAAAAGCGAGGTTTCGGAACGCCTCTTTCGCTTCACGAAGGACAATGTGCTGAAGGGAAAACGCTGGGCCAGACATTTCGACGTTCTTGACAAGAAGGACGACAAGTCGGAGGCCCTCCGGCGCGCCTATTCCTTTGCCAAGAAACAGCGGGAAGGCGCGGACAGTCTCCGGGAGCTGTTTCTCCTTGCCGAATCCTATCTTGAGAAGAACATGATCGATAAATGTCTGGAGGTCTACCAAAAAATACAGAATCTGGCGCCCGGCGAAATCGAGTCAACGGAGAATATCCACATCGTCAAGGGGAACGTATCGGCCGAGCAGGCATTGGAATATTACCGGACCGGTGAAAAGGTCGTGGCCTCTCTCCTGCTGGGCTACTATCTTGAAAAACGGCTGAAGGCATTCACTGCCACCGCGATCGGGAAGACATACCCGACACTTTCCGAAGGCCTGAAAGATATGGAGCAAGGCCGCCGCATCAGCCACTTCAAGAGAGATCTGTTCAGCGACTTACTGGGATTGCGTAACAAGGCCATCCATCAGCCGACCAACGTCTCCGAGGCGGACTTCAAGGCGGCGGTCAAAAAACTGGACCTTCTGGAGGAAACGGCGCCATGAACGTCAAATCCCTGTGGAAATACGTGCCGCCGGCCGGACCGATCTTCAGCATCACGCTGATCGGCCTGGTGCTGTTGAGCGCCCTCCTCTATTACCGGGCAGTCAAGATCCAGCGGTTTCTGGAACCCGCCCTTGCCCTTTCCCAGCCCCGAAACGAATTCACCAAGAGCATCAACTCGATATTCGAGAATGAGTTCAAGGCAAAATCGATCAAGGGCCTCAAGATCAGGTCGAGTTCCATTCTCATGGAAACATCCCTGCTGTTCTCCGGGGACGGCGCCTTGAAAGCTTCGGCGCAGGACGATTTACAGAAGCTCGCCCGGGTTTTTCTGTCGCTTATGAAGGATGACCATACGAGGTCCGAGATCAGCCAAGTGCTGATCATTGGCCGCTACCCTTCATACGGGTTTACGAGGGCGACTGTTGTGGAGAGGTTGAAGGTTCAGCGAATGGTCGGGTTCATTCAGGATGCTCTTTTCCAATTGGAGCCCGAGCTCGGGATAAGATACGCAACCTATTTTGAAGGCGCTGCCCAACAGACAAACCCGCAAGAGAAAAAAAGTGAGGTGGTGGAGTTCCGCATTGTTCCTTCGGAATTCCTGCACATAGAGGTGTTGGAGAAGTTGGAAAAGTACGCCTATTAAGAATGCATGGTCCGATCATCGAGCAATAACAAACAGGATCAAAGCTTTTCTGATGATATTTCTACCAAACAACCATTGATATTGCAACATCGAACAGGCTGACTTGACTCGAAATATTCTTATCTCACCTCACAGAATTAGCGATGCATGAAATCATCCCCTTCCTCATAAAGCACGGGTACGCCGTGCTGTTTGTATGGGTCTTTGCAGAAACGATCGGACTTCCCCTCCCGAGCGCTCCACTGTTCATCACAGTCGGGGCACTAGCTGGCATGGGCCACATGTATTTACCTATCTGCATCGGTTTAGGTGTCTGTGCCGCCTTGCTGAGCGATATTTTCTGGTATTACATGGGGCGCCGCGACGGAGGGCGGATATTATCCTGGCTTTGCCGGATCTCTCTCACCCCCGATTTCTGCGTCAGGAAGGCGGAGGTAATCTTTGCGCGGTATGGTGAGCGCGCTCTGCTTGTGACAAAATTCATCCCCGGTCTGAGCGCTGTGACGACGCCATTTGCAGGCATCATCCGCATGCGTCTGTCGCGTTTTCTGCTTTTTGACACTCTGGGGGCGATTATATGGGTAGGTTCGTTCACGGGATTCGGCTATGTGTTCAGCGAACAATTGGATTACGCTTTGATCTATGCACTGCGATTTGGCAACTCCCTGTTCATATTTTTGGCTGGTGCCCTGACAATACACCTCCTGCGGAAGTATGCTCTGCGACGACGTTTTCTGCGCCAATTGTTCAATGCTCGCATAACCCCGGTACAGCTGAAACAGAAAATTGATGCTGGAGAAGATATTTTAATTCTCGATGTCCGCCGTACTCTTGATATTGAGGCCGACCCCTACATTATTCCTGGTGCCTTACACCTTCCCCTGGAATCTTTAAAACAACACCCGGACGTGTCGCGGGACCGCGAGGTGGTCCTTTACTGCACATGCCCCAGCGAGGCCTCCAGTGCCCGAGTAGCAATGCTGCTACTCCAGCATGGGGTTATCCTGGTCCGGCCGCTTGCCGGCGGCTTCAATGCTTGGCGCGACCACGGTTATCCTGTGGAAATGATCGACAGCCGGACGCCATCGAAGTAATCCATCCTATCACGGAACGCAAGCCATCTGAGTTCGATTGACGTCACTGTGCATTCCGTGGCCTGCTCTTCTTGGCTGAAGGGCACTCCATACCTATCATGTTTGACTCCATGAGAGAAAGCTGCTGACTTTTGTCTGTGAAGTGAATCTCTCTCGGAGATGATAGTTTAAGGTCGCCTCGGCTCATTAGAACGCTTTATTCTCTAACAGGGCTTGACTGATCGCGAAGCTCATGCTGCCGTACTCATTCCTCAGCCCCTTGGGACGCCTGGACTCCTCCCTCTCATCTATCATCCTACACTTCGGGATTGTCTTTACCTCATTAGTGATACAGAGGTTCAATCTATTCCAGCAGGAAATTGTTTAATTACTCCTGGTCCGGACAAGCCACGCAGGGCGGAACCAAATTAAACACGAAATGCACGAATTATACGACAAGTACAAGTGAACCCTGGGATATATTCGTGTAATTCGTCCCTTGGTTCAGGAACCTCGAGCGTGGACAACAGGAACAGGTGAAGGTTGAAGTTCTTCGTCATGACGCACGAATTGCCCACAAATACGTCGCACATGCCTGCGTTCTCCCATATTGTACTTTTTTGCTTTGTCCTATATAATATGACCATTCCCTATGATAGATACCCATGACAGACAGCACCGCGTCCTCCTACAAAGAATTGCCCATCGGGCGATGATCGAACGGGGACTTCTTCCGGATTTCTCCCCCCAGGCATTAGCCGAGCTCGATGAAATTCACGGGCCTGTGACACGGGCCACAGAGCCGACGCGTGACCTGAGACACCTTATCTGGTGTTCCGTAGACAATGACGATTCGCGAGATCTGGACCAACTGACCGTTGCAGAGGCCTTGCCCGATGACAGCGTGAAGGTCCTGGTTGCCATTGCCGATGTAGACGCCCTTGTCAAAAAAGGATCAGCAATCGATGATCATGCGTGCCAAAATACCACATCGGTATATACCCCTGCCAGGATATTTCCGATGCTGCCCGAGAAGCTATCGACAGATCTGACTTCTCTCAATTACGCATCGGAGCGGAATGCAATGGTCATTGAAATGGTGATCACCGGGGATGGATCGGTTCAGCATTCCGATGTTTACGTTGCGCTGGTCCGTAATCGTGCGAAGCTGGCCTACAACAGCGTCGCTGACTGGCTGGAGGGAAAAGGACCTATGCCGACAGCGGTCAGCTCGGTTGATGAGCTCGCCGAGAACCTCCGGCTCCAGGACAGGGTGGCCCAACGGATGAAGACGTTTCGGCACGTACACGGTGCGCTTTCTCTCGAAACAATAGAGGCCCGCCTCATGTTTGATGATGGTGAGCTTAAAGACGTTGAAGCTGAAAGAAAAAACAGAGCTAAAGACATTATTGAGGACTTCATGATCGCGGCAAACGGAGTAACCGCACGCTACCTCGCTTCCAAGAGCCTGCCCTCACTGCGACGCGTAGTCCGAACACCCAAACGGTGGGACCGGATCGTCGAACTTGCTTCTGAGCATGGCTTCAGGCTGCCTGCAGAGCCCAGCTCAACGGCATTGGAGCAGGTCCTAATAAAGGCGAAGGCTGCTGACCCGCTCCGGTTTCCCGATCTTTCCCTTTCTGTCATCAAGCTGATGGGTGAGGGTGAATACATTGTCGAACTTCCGGGAGGCAATGCAGCCGGTCACTTCGGCCTTGCGGTCAAGGATTATTCCCACTCCACAGCTCCGAACCGCCGATACCCGGACTTGATTACTCAGCGACTGCTGAAGGCGGCGATAGACGGAAGCCCACTGCCTTACGTCAAGGTCGAGCTATCAGATCTGGCAAAACACTGCACGGAAAAGGAGGATGCGGCGAAGAAGGTCGAACGTCAGGTCAAGAAATCAGCGGCAGCAATGCTGCTGGAATCAAGGATTGGGGAACGGTTCGATGCTATCGTCACCGGAGCCGGTCCCAAGGGTACCTGGGTCCGTCTTCTGCATCCGCCAATTGAAGGAAGGCTGGAGAGCGGTTTTGAAGGGATGGACGTCGGTCATAGGCTGCGCGTGCAGCTGATCCACACGGACGTGGAGCGTGGGTATATCGACTTCAAGAGGGCTGAGTATGACAAATAAATAAATGAGTGCGAGGTATGTGCGAAATTCGCCAGGAGAAATTTTTTACGAAACCATGCCAGTATGCCCCGTGTCTTGACACGGGGTCGAATGGCATCCTTGCCAGGGGGTTATAGGGGGGCGGGAAGCCACCCTATACCTTGGAGGCCATCGGCGTAGCCGTGGCCTGCACAGCATCATCATGCTGTGCTAACATGCCCCGCGGCTTGCCGCGGGGTTCTTGACTTTCGCACATTAGAGGTCTTCTAAAGAGTTAATGATTACTTTGAACATAATTGAGAACGATGTCTGTCTTATGGGATATCCTTTCCTTAGATTTAACCTGATTATCGAGACATATTAGGAAATCAATCCTTCTGACGGGGCAGGATCCAGACGGAAAATCATGAAAGATGGAACTTATGACGGTGAATTTCATCGCTAACATCACGCAAATGCACCAGAACGTATCTTGAATCCATACATGGTATGTTCTCATTTCTTCTCTCTCACGAATTTGGAGGGAAATATATAATCGAGTCATGTGTAATACCTCTTATTACCCTATAAGCAGTCAAAGGAAACAGTGAAAATTGGAGGCAGCATATAGTGCAGGACAAGAGACGGCATAAGAGATTCAGATTGGACATAATGGAAATAAACGGCAAGATGATCTTGGCCGACAGAGTGGAGATCATTGACATTAGCCTTGGCGGAGTCGCCCTGAAAACAGACAGGAGACTGAATGTCGGCAAAGAATATTTGATCAAGCTGGGAGACAAGGGGAAAAGCATCGATGTGAAGGGCATTATCGTCCGTTGCGAATTAAGCAAAATTGAGGAAAGGAGCAACGGGGAAAGGGTCTCGATATACACGGCCGGTATGATGTTTAAAGATATCTCGCCGGATACGATCGCCGATTTTCTTAATTCAATTGAGCAGGACAAAAAAGATGCGATGCCGGTGATGGTTGACCGGAGGCTCACGGTCAGGTTTTATATCACCACTCCCTGGGAGAAGACCCTGTGCTTTCCTGCGCAGTTCAAGGTGAAAGAGATCAGCCTCAGCGGCATGCTCATCCAAACCGATCAGGCCCTGGAAATAGAAAGCATGATCCCCATGGGGCTGTCCTTAAAGGCTGACAGCCCTGTCAATTTTATCGGAAGAGTTGCTTCCTGCCGAAGGACAGAAGCTGAGGGGCAGGCACACTATGAAATAGGGGTGGAGTTCAAAGATTTGACGGATACGGATAGAACCTCGCTTAAGACATTCATAGACTACCTGGCAGCGACGGAAGTTTAATGCGAAAGGAGAACAAGCAGGCGATCAGGCTGTCGGCAAGAAGGGCCGCACAGGGCAGCCATTTCGCTTCGATTTCTGTGAAGCTCATGAGCTCTTACGTTGCGCCTACTTCTTCTGAAAATCATCAGTGGTTTAGGATATCAATCCCTAAAAACTCCTCGAGATATCACGCAAAAAGGACTAAGAAGTAGAGAAAGAGTCGGCCACTTTTGGGTCAAAGGTAGTGCAGGGAAATTAGAACATTTCGGAGTCAGTTCGGTCCCGGCTGGTTGAATTCAAGCAGAAGGCAGACGAACCGGCAATTATTTTGCTTCCCCTAGCCCCTCAAAAAACTTTTTGAACTCCTCCCTCTCATCGGTGATCCTGCACTTCGGGATCGACTTCAAAAACCATTTGCCGTAGTTCTTGGTCATGATGCGCGAGTCGAGTACGGCCACAGCACCCTTGTCCGTCTTGGTGCGGATGAGCCTGCCGAAGCCCTGGCGGAACAGCAGCGTTGCCTGCGGAACTTGATATTCAAAGAATGGATTCTTCAGGCGCTCCATGCGCGCCTCAACAATCGGATCGTCAGGCACGGCAAAAGGGAGCTTCGCGATCACCACGCACTGGAGCGCGTCGCCGGGGATGTCGATGCCCTGCCAGAATGACGCAGTGCCCATGAGCACGGCGTTCGGAACACCCTTAAACTGCTCGATCAGCCGGTACGCGGGCATCTCTCCCTGGCAGAGGAAACCGAGGTCCGGGCATCTCTCGCCGCAGTGTTTCGGCACTCTTCCTGAGCTGACCGTAGCTCGTGAACAGCACGAGTGTTCTTCCCTGCGTGATCGAAAGCACGGATTGTAGTTCTTCATCGAACTTTTCCTGATACCCGGCGGCCTGCTGATCATCAAGGCCGGATGCGATGTAGAGCATGGCCTGGTTCTCGAAATCAAAGGGAGAGTCGAGCAGAAGTTCCACCGGCGCGTCCAGGCCCAGACGGCTTCTTGATGTAGGTGAAGGTCCCTGCGGCAGAGAGCGTGGCCGAGGTAAGCACAACAGTCTCGGTCTTTCCGAATAGATTTTCCCTCAGCGTTTCGGCTACATCGATCGGCGAGGCAACGAGCCGGTACCGCATGTTCTCACGCTCGGCCCAGTACACGAAGCCCTCGGCAGATTGTTCAAGGTTGATGCGCACCGCAGCAGCGAGGGACTGCGCCCGGGCAGCGAAGGCCTTGACCTCCAGTTCCTCCTCGTGGGTCTCGACCTTGAGCTCGAGGAGCGCGTCCTTCAGATTCAGGAGCGGCTCGCTCAGGATGTCAGGCACGATGTTCCGCTGTCTGATCCTGAGTGCCGGCACCTCGTGCAGAACGGGATGGAGGTTCAGGAAAAAATTGTCCGCAATGACCCGAAGCCCGTCCACCATGCCGCGCACAATCTGCACTTCGGCGCCTTGCGCTGTCAGGCGCGTGAGCAGACCCTTGCGCGTGCGCTGGCTCAGGAGCGTGTCGAGCAGGTAGCGGACCGAAAAGTTTGTGATCTCGACGCCGAGGTAGTCCGTTGCCACCTCCTCGACCTGGTGCGCTTCGTCGAAGACCACGGCTTTATAATGCGGCAGCACGTTGCCGCCCGTTGCCATGTCGGCAAAGAACAGGTGGTGGTTCGCCACGAGGATATGGGCCTGCTGTTCATAGGCTCTGGCCTTCAGGTAGAAGCAGTCCTTATAAAATCCGCAGTCCTTGCCGAAGCAGAGGTCCGCCTGGCGGCAGGCCTTGCCCCAGAGAGCAGGGGACGGCTCGATGTCGAGGTCGCTCCGGAGGCCGGTGCGGGTCATGGTGGACCATTCGAACAGCCGGTTCAGTGCCCCGACCTCGTTCTGCTCATAGAGGTCACCCATGCGAAGATGGTCGAACCTCCGGAGGCAGAGATAGTTCTCGCCGCCCACGCACAGGGCAAAGCGAAAGTCGCCGATCACCTTTTTGAGAAAGGGGAGGTCCTTGTCCACGAGCTGCTGCTGGAGGGCCTTGGTATAGGTGGCAACGACGGTCGCGGCAATTTTCCTCTCTCGCCCAGAGGATCACGGGTACGAGATACGCGAGACTCTTACCCACGCCCGTGCCTGCCTCGACGACCAAATGTGTCTTTGTGCTGAGCGCCTTCTCCACGGCCTCGGCCATCTCAATCTGCTGGGGACGATGTTCGTAAGCCGCGCGCATGGCCTTACTGATCATGCCGGATTCTCCGAATATCTTCAAAGCATTCATCGCCCGGTAGATTAACATGGGAAAGGAGGGAATGCAAATTCTACTTGTACTTACTGGTTTTTAAAGGTTTTTTCTGGCTTTTTCTTGCACAAATCTTTTTGTTGTGTTACTATATCAACTTGTATGCAGAGGCTATTTAAGCTTATTTTGGTATCGCTCCTGATGGTGCCTGCCGGAACGTTTTCAGCAGAAAAGGGCCTAACGGTGAAGGGCGTCCGCTATTTTTCCTATGCCGCCTTTACCCGCATCGTATTCGAGATCGAGGCTGCTGCACCCTATGTTCTGACGAGGACTGCTGACGGCCGTACGCTCCTCTTTTCCGCCTATGAAGGACCATTTGCGCTCAAGGCGCAGCTGCCGGTCATCCGTGACGGCGTGGTGAACGGGATAGAAACGAAAGAAGATGCAGGTAGGAACGTTGTCTTTATTCATCTGAACGTTGCGGGCGGCGAGGTGAAGGATTTTGTGCTCCGGGGACCCGACCGGATCGTTCTTGACATCGCACGGGGCGCGACATCCTCCGCTATTCCCGTCCCCGCTGTAGCTGAGGTGGCCGTGGTGGTCGTTCTCGATGCCGGGCACGGTGGCAGGGACACAGGGATTATGACGACACAGGGAGAGGAAAAGTCGCTGACCCTCGAACTTGCGCACGCGGTCAGAAAAATTCTGCAGAAGAGCAGCCATTTCAAAGTGCTCCTGACGAGAGAGAAGGACCAGGTGCTCTCGCTCGATGAACGGGCCGCGTTTGCGAACGCTGCCGGAGCCGCGATCTTTGTCAGCATCCATGCCGCAACCGGAGCGGTTGAGCGGGTCTTTATTCTGGACCCGGATGATGACCTGGCCGGACAGCAAGCAGCCCGGACCGCGAGCAGGGATTTTCTCAGTTTCGAGGCGGGGAGCGAAGAGCAGGAAAAACTCTGGGGCAGACAGCAGGCCGCGCACGCGAAGGAGAGCGGTGTTTTCGGCAGGAGGCTCGCGCGGCAATTCGAAGGCAGGGATGACGCCGAGCCCGTGCAGGCGCCGATCGCCGGACTTAAGGCAATCGACTCAGCCGCGGTCATGGTAGAAATCGGCATGGAGCAGGACCGAGCTAAGGCGGCCGAGGCTATTGCGAAGGGGATCGAACAGTATGTCAGAGAGAATCGATAGGAGGATAGGTCACAACCGGCTGCTGTTCGGCGTGGTTGTAATCATCTTTGCTATTGCCGCAGCCGCTGGGATCTATATCTGGTCTCTGATGCGCAGTTCGAGTGTGCCACCGAACACAGTAGTCCCGGACCAGTCTGCGCTTGGCCAGCCGCCCCGTCTGGACGAGCCGCTCACGATCGTGCTCTACTTACCCTTGGATGGCATGTTGGCGTCAGGGTCCGTCGCTGTCAAGAGACAGCCCGATGGGCAGTCGCAGGCACGGGAAATTCTTGCCGCCATGCTCGGAGATAAACGCGCTGCACAGACTGCGCTTCTGAAGGATGTGAAGCTTAGAGAGCTCTATCTCGATGCTTCAGGAACGGCGTATGTCGATCTCTCCGCGGTCCAGCAAAAGGAGATCAGGGCATCGGCGCGGGATGAACTCGCGGCCCTCTACGCAGTGGTGAACACGCTTCTACAGAATATCGAAGAGATCAAGCGAGTCCGGGTGCTGCTCGACGGCCGAGAGGCGCAGACGCTCGCCGGGCATATCGATCTTTCCAGAGCATTCAGCAAGAGGATGGACCTCGTGAAGCAGTAAGACCAGCCTGTCTCTCGCAGAGACGCAAATCTGGCAAGGGAATGATGACGCCATAGGCTTTGAAATGATGAGAACCGTTTTAGGTTATTAAACTTCGCGTCCTTTATGGATGTGCGAGCAATTTTCCCAATAACCATGCAAAAAGCAATCGGCATATTCGATTCAGGTATCGGCGGGCTCACGGTGCTCAAGGAGATCGTTGCAAAGCTCCCGGAGGAAAACATCATCTACCTCGGCGACACGGCGCGCGTTCCATACGGGATCCGCTCGCCTGAGACAGTCACCCGCTACTGCTTCGAGAACACAGACTTCCTGCTCTCTCAGGAGATCAAGATGCTCGTGGTCGCCTGTAACACGGCATCGGCCATCAGCCTTGAGGCGGTGAAGAAGGAATTTCCCCTTCCCGTCATCGGCGTGCTCGAGCCGGGAGCGCGGGCTGCGGCTGCGTCAACGAAGACCCGGAAGGTGGGCGTGATCGGGACCGAGGCCACTATCGGGAGCGGCGCTTACGAGAAAGCAATCACGCAGATCGCTCCTGACATCAAGGTCCATAGCCTGTCGTGCCCGCTCTTTGTTCCGCTCGCCGAAGAGGGGTGGACGGACAACGATGTGGTGCAGCTCGTGGCAGAAAAGTATCTGGCACCACTGCGCGGTGAGGGCATCGATACGCTAGTGCTCGGCTGTACACACTATCCCCTGCTCAAGACGGTGATCAGCAAGGCCGTGGGACCCGAGATCATCCTCATCGATTCAGCGATGGAAACGGCGAAGGAGGTTGTAGACGTGCTCGAAAAGCTCAGGTGGAGAGGGAATGGGAGGGGGGAAGGGATACGGAAATTTTACGTCACCGACTCGCCGTCGCGATTCGAAAAGATCGGAAAATGGTTTCTCGGCGATGCCTCCCTCCGCGCTGAACAGGTGAAGGTCGGAGGTATGTAGAGAGAGACGCTAATTCCAAATTTTAAATTTGAAATATCAAATTGTCGTGGGCATGTAAGAATGGGTGCCCTAATAGTTTCGCATGGTTGTCTCAGGAATATTTTAAAGCCAAAACGGTAAAGACTGCATGAGGTGGTCTTCATGAAAAAGGATTGTGCATATACCAGAAAATCGCTCCGGAAATACCTTCACGGCCATTTGTTCAAGCCGGAGCAGATCAGGGTCGAACGCCATCTTCGATCCTGTGTCATGTGCTATACCGAATACCAAGCCCTTAAGCAGGCTGCCGAGACCAAACAATACCTGAAGGATATTACCCCGCCCGAGGGGATAGTGCAGCGGGTTCAGGCGGGTGTTTCTGGTCTCGCGAAGCTCAAGAAGATCCTGTATCGGCCGCTCTGGCTGGCCGGCATCATCACTGTCATCGTGCTCGTTTTCCTCTATGTGCTCGCCCCGCCGCGTCACGATCTAGAGATTGAGAACCTCGAAAAGTCCGGAGCCGTGGGCTCGGCGCCTTCGTCTACGGCTCCTGCTTCGCCTGCTCAGGGTGCGCTTCCTTCTCCCGTGACGGCGCGGCCTACAATCCTACGGCCTCCTGCGTCCCAGCCCGATGAAGCGGTTCGTATGTTGAAGCCGCTGCCGGTCACGATAACCGTGGATAATGAAAAGGCGGCCATCCGACGGATAAACGAGGTCATGAGAGGACACGGGGAACTCCGAAAAATGAGGTTCAGCGACACAGTCAGAGAGATATCCGGAAGCATGACCTCCAAGGATCTGCTCACTTTTTTCAGCCTGATCGAGTCTGAAGGAAAGATCAGCTACAGCCGCAAGCGTCTCGTTGCGTTTCCGAGCGCTCAACCCGTGCCCTTCGTCATGAACCTCAAGGTCGCGCCTCAGGCTGCCGAAAAGCCATCGCCGACTGAACAACCGGTTGTGACTCCTGCCGAGGCAACGGCATCGTCGCAGCCGGCTACTGCGCCTACGCAGTCAGCGGTCCCGTAGCGGCAAACGGTGGAGAGCAGCATGCTCTCTAAGAAGCAGATCGTTCAGCTAATGCCGGTAGAGCCGGTCAAGCCGGTCACGGATAAGGATGACTCCAGACAGTTCATATCAGAAAACCATTGATTATCTCTATGGGCTGCAGAAACACGGGATAAAGCTTGCCCTGTCAAACAGCCGCACGCTCATGGAGGTCATGGGCAATCCCCACAAAAAATTCCGTTCAGTGCATATTGCCGGCACGAATGGCAAAGGATCGACCGCCGCGTTCCTCGCGAGCATGCTCACAGCCGCGGGGTACCGCGTTGGGCTCTACACCTCTCCGCACCTGGTCAGTTTTACTGAGCGGGTCAAGTTCGACAACGTTCAGATATCCGAACAGAAGGTCGTGGAGCTTGCACAGAGGGTGCGGGAGGGATCCCGCGGTATTCCTGCCGCCGGCGGCCTGGAAGCACTCAACCCTACTTTTTTCGAAGTTACGACCGCCATGGCATTCTCCTGGTTTGCGGAGAAGTCCGTTGATATCGCGGTGGTCGAGGTTGGGATGGGAGGGCGGCTCGACTCCACGAACGTGATTACCCCGCTCGTGTCCGTGATCACGAACATCGACTTGGAGCACACCGAGTTCCTGGGGGGCACGCTGGAGTTGATCGCGCGAGAGAAAGCCGGAATCGTCAAGCCGGGTGTTCCTGTGGTCACGGGAGCGATCCAGCCGTCGGTCGTCGATGTCATCGAGCGGGAGGCCGCAGCGAAACATGCCCGGATCTACCGACTGACGAAAGATTTTATGGCGCAGAATATTTTCCATGATCGCACGCAAGTTTTTGATTATCGGGGTATGCAGGCCTCGTACAGCAAGATGTGCATAACAATGCACGGCCGATACCAAGTAGACAATGCCTGCCTCGCGATTGCCGCGGCAGAGTGCATGAGGAGCGAAGGGATTACCATCGAAGAGTCTGCCATGCGCCGGGGCCTGGAGCAGACCCGCTGGGAAGGGCGACTGGAACGCGTCGCGCAAAAGCCTGATATATTTCTCGACGGCGCCCACAACCCGGCATCTGCGAAAATGCTCGCCGGGGCTGTTCGTGAAATGAAATCCGCGTACCGGCGGCTGATCCTGGTTGTCGGAATCCTCAGCGACAAGGATTACAGAGGTATCATCGCCGAGCTCGTTCCTTTGGCTGAACATGTGATTGTGACGAAGCCGCAGTACTCGCGGGCCATGGATGTTCAGGCGCTCGCGTCGGAAATCCGCGAGTTGCACAGCGCGGTCATTACCGCCGAGACCGTGGGTCACGCGATTGCCAAAGCACGGGAGATTTCCACGGATGATGACCTGATCCTGGTGACCGGTTCACTCTATGTGGTGGGAGACGCGCGGGCAGTGATCGTTCAGGACGCCGGACGGTCGCAAGCGCTCTCGGGCTTGAAGGGATGAGATAAAGCAATTGCGGAATGCGGAAGAAAAAGCCGAAGGGCATAATGGAATTATGAAACGCGGTATTATAATCATGCTTACCGTGTTTTTTCTTGCTGGAATGCCGGCCGGCTCGCCGCACCTGGTCTTCGCCGCCGAGCTGCCGAAGAAGATCCCTGTTACGGTCAAGGCAGACAAGCTCGATTACGACCGGATCAATGACATCTATGTCGCAGAAGGCCATGTCCGGGTCGAACAGGAGGGACTGCGGGTCGAGGCTGACAAAGTCGTGCTAAACAACAGGACCGGCGAGGCAGTGGCTGAGGGCAAGGTGTACATCCAGGACAAGGGCGATATTATCCGAGCAGACAAGATCCAGTTTAACGTCAACACCAAAGCCGGGTTTATCTATAACGGCGACCTGTTCATGAGCAAGGACAACTTCCACCTGAAGGGTGAGAAGATCGAGCGGAAATCGGAAAGCGTCTACCATGTGGAAAATGGGACATTCACGACCTGCGACCAGAGTGAGTGGTACCTGAAGGCAAGAAAAATCGATGTCGATCTAGAACGCTATGCTACGGCCAACGGCGTTTTGTTCAATATGGCCGGTCTGCCAGTACTCTATACCCCGTATTTGCTTTTTCCGGTTCGGAGACAGAGCGGCCTCCTGATGCCGGAGGTGGGGTACAGCAGCAGTGAAGGATTCTTGATGAAGAACACATTTTTCTGGGCCATATCGGATTTTCAAGATATGACGTTCTATTCCGATTACCGGGCCCGGCACGGGCTCGGCACGGGAGCCGAATACCGCTATGTGAATTCCCGAGACTCCGAAGGCAAGGTCTATTATAACTATTTTGACACTTTCGGGCAGTACCGAGTACCCGGCATCCCGGAGGGCCGCTGGGAATTCAAATTCCAGCACCACGAGGAGATCGCCGAGGACCTCTCTATCCGTGCCGACATCACCGTTGTGAGCGACTTTGGCTACTATCGCGATCTTGAGAAGACACTCGAACTCAGTTCACGGCCCTACGTGGACTCGAATATATTCTATGTTGAGCGGTGGGAGGCTGCGTCACTCTATCTCCTGGGCCAATATTCCACGGACCTTACGCAGACGAACGAGAAGACCATTCAAAAACTTCCCGAACTCCGCTACACGATCTTCGAGGAAAAAATCGCCGGCCCCGTCCACCTCAACTTTGACGGATCTGCGGTGAACTTTACCAGGCAGGAAGGGGATGGGATGCGGCGAGCGGATTTCAATCCCCAGCTGAGCGCCGCCTTCGGCGGAAACGGTCTGAGCTTTACCCCCCGCGTGGGAGCACGGGCGACCTTTTACGACCGGAGCGGTACGAATGCTGAGATTGCTGAGCCTACAGAGCGGGAGTTCTATTATGCAGGCGCTGATATGAACGCCCGGATCTCACGTGTTTACGGCACGGACGGCGAAACCGGCATCGGGCGGATTCGACACTCGATCGAGCCAACCATATCATATCTCTACCTCCCCCACGTTGACGAGACAGGTATTCCTCAGTTTGACGTTGTGGATACCGTGACAGCTCAGAACCTGATTGCCGTCTCCCTGATCAATCGCCTCACGGCGCACTATAAGGATTCCGCAGGGTCCAGGACCTTTGACATGGTCGTCTTTAAGCTCTCGGAGTCGTATGACTTCGATAAAGCGAGGAGTGCTGATACGACCGTGGCAGCGCAGCCGCGCTCCTCGCTTCACGGTGATTTATTTGTGAAAACGCCCAAGCTGCTGACCTTCTCAGCCTCCACGGAATATGATACGTATGGCCATACCTTCATCTCTTCATCAGAAAGCACCAGTGTGAATATCAACACCGTGAAGTTCAACATAACACACCAGTACCTGCATGCATCAGCGACGAATCCTACGACTGAATTTTTAATCGGCGGAATAGACTTCAAGGCTTGGAAATGGAATATCAATGCACAGATCTGGCGTGATATTGTGCTTAAGCAGACCACACAGCAGGAGTACAGGCTCCATTACGCTTCCCAGTGCTGGGGTCTCAGCATCGTGTATATTAACAAACCGGGTGAGACGCAATATATGGCACTGCTTGACCTCAAGGGGCTGGGGGTGATGAAGTTTTAGGAGGGAAGCAATGACGACGGATGAGGTTATCGTACTGATCACGGCGAGCTCAGGCGATGAGGCGGAGAAGATCGCTACCGCTCTCCTAAACGAGCATCTTGCTGCGTGCGTGAATATCGTGCCCGAAGTGCGCTCCCTGTTCTTCTGGGAGGGGAGGACACAGGATGCGCGCGAGGTTCTTTTAATCTGCAAGGGCAGGCTGCAATTCATCGAGAAGCTCATCATTCGGGTGAAGGAGCTTCACTCGTATACCGTGCCGGAAATCATCGCTGTCCCGATCATAGCGGGTTCACGGGAGTACCTTGATTGGATTCGGGAAACATTGAAAACGTAGGGCAGACGTCAGACACAAGAAGTCAGATGCCAGACAAAAGAGTTTGTAAAGAGCTGAAATCTATATACAAAGTGCTCTATAAAGCCTACGGTCCCCAACACTGGTGGCCCGGCGACACGCCATTTGAGGTGATAGTGGGTGCGGTTCTCACCCAGAACACCGCGTGGGGCAATGTGGAAAAGGCCATCGTAAACCTCAAGTGTGAGCATGTATTGAACCCTTCTCGGCTGAACAGTATGCCGTCAAAAAGACTTGCTTCACTTATACGGCCGAGCGGTTATTTCAACATCAAAACACGGCGGCTCAAGAATCTTCTCGTCCTGATCCGGGATCATTACTGCGGAAGCCTGAAAAGGATGTTTGCCGATGACCCTATGGAGCTGCGCGCGAACCTGCTCGGTGTTAACGGCATCGGCCCCGAGACGGCCGACTCGATTCTGCTCTATGCGGGGGGAAAGCCGTTTTTTGTGGTGGATGCCTATACCAAAAGGATCCTAGTCAGACATGGCTTGATTTCGAACAATGCCGACTACCACGAAGTGCAGAACCTGTTCATGGCAAACCTGCCGAAAGATGCAAGTCTCTATAATGAATTCCATGCCCTGATCGTCAAGGTTGGCAAAGAACATTGCAGAAAAAGGAAGCCTCTATGCAGTAGATGCCCACTTCACCCCCCCTCACCTTCCTAAAGAGAACTAATGCCTGCCCTTTTCAATCGTCTATATATAGGTTGATTCTTGGATGAAAACACAACATGTTGTACAACAAATTGAATTTTCATTAAAAAAATCAATAAGCTCTTGACATTACAGCGTGCTTTGTGTTAATTTTTAAGCGGTTGTTTGCGCCTTTTTTTTCGGAGGAATGATGAAGGCAAGGAAGTCACGAAATATCAAGAAAAAAGAATACTTTACCTTCATGTTTCTGCCCGGGCCTAGTGCCAAGGTAAGGACGTTAAGCATATCAAAATCCGTCATAAAGTCAGCGCTCCTCTCTGTGGCAGCGGTCATCCTTCTTTCTCTTTATCTAATTTACGAATACAATGATGTGAAAGACAAGGTATGGGAACTCCAGTCGATGCGCGAGGAGTTGATGCAGCAAAAAGCACAGGTCCAGAATTTCGCACTCAACATCCTCGATTACAAGCGCCAGATGTTTCTCCTCCGCGATCTTGATACCAAGCTCCGTCGCGTTGTGAGCTTGGCACCCCGGGACAAGGCCCAGCAGGTGCTGGGCATAGGTGGACCCGATGAGCTTGGTCTACAGAACTTGACCAGCATGGGAGAGAAAAGGCAGGATGAAGCGCTTAAAGAGATGCATCAGGAGCTGACGCAACTCAAAGGCGCGGCATCAAAGCAGGAAGCCAGCCTCCAGATGTTGATAGAATATTTCGAAGACAAACGTTCTCTCTATGCTTCGACCCCTTCCGTATGGCCTGTCAGGGGATGGGTAACTTCACCGTTCGGCAATAGAACCTCGCCGTTCAGCGGTATTCTGAAATTTCATGAAGGTATGGATATAGCCGCCCAGACTGGAACACCCGTGGTGACACCAGCTGATGGTGTTGTCATCAAGGCAGGTTTCAGCACGGGGTACGGCAATATGGTAGAGATCAGCCACGGCTACGGACTCAAGACGGTTTTCGGACATAATTCACGGCTCAATGTCAAGGCCGGCCAGCGGGTAAAGCGCGGTGATGTCATCTCCTACGTGGGAGATACAGGATCAAGCACGGGACCCCATCTCCACTATGAAGTCCGGGTAAATGGTCTGCCGGTGAACCCGGTAAAATACATGAACTAAGAGGTTTTGACTGCGCAGGTTCTGCCCTGATCAAATCTTGCATATGGCTTCTCATCCGTTATTACATACTATACGTCCTATACATCCAAACATAATTGGTCGGGAAAAAGAGCGTGGGGGATATGAAGGAGGCTCTTTCCCTTTGAACTAAAACCGTGTTCCGCCATGAGGTGCCCGGACCAGAAAAAAAGGCACCCGCCGACAGCGGAAACAAGCAAGGAGGGAGTAAGCATTATGAATACCGGGAAAGTGAAGTGGTTCAACGAATCGAAGGGGTACGGATTTATCGAGCCGGATGGAGGCGGAAGGGATGTATTCGTACACTATTCGGCGATCCAGGGAGAGGGATACAAGACGCTCGCCGAGGGTCAGCTTGTCGAGTTTGATATTACGCAGGGAGAAAAAGGTCCCCAGGCGTCAAATGTAATGAAGTCTTCCTAGCAAGATTACACCTGCGCGGGCTTCGCGCACGGTTAAAAGGCGTTTTACCAATAATAAAAGACCCCCGAGGTGCCCCCATCTTCGGGGTTTTTGTTTGGTATCCGACCGGATGTCAGCGATTTGCATCTCAGCAGCGCATGATATTTATATCGTAGCCGTTGTTTTTGAACGACTGCTGCAGATCCTTTTTCTTATAATTTAGCTGTTAATTACTATTGAAACCATATTGACAAAAAAAGAGGGGCACAAATTTATTACGCTAAATTTCATGTCCCTGTTAGGGTTTTTTTTCTGACAGCATGTTGCTCGAACAGAACTTCCTTCATTAAGGCACATGCCTCTATGACCTTCGGATTCGAGACCCTGTAGTAGATATTTACTCCGACCCGCCTCGTCGTCAGAATGCCTTTGTGTCTCATCACCGCAAGATGCTGAGACACATTCGCCTTGGAAGCTCCGAGGGCTTCCACCAGTTCGGTTACCGTCTTTTCTTCATTTTTCAGGGTGTTCAGGATCTCGATTCTCTTTGGGTTTGTGAGGGTCTTGCAGATCTCGGCTTGCATTTCGAATAGTGATTTGTCGGTGAGAGTAGATTTCATAGTAACTTTTTTATCATGTTCTACGTTTTTTTGTCAAGTAATAAATAACATCTTAAACAATATTTTATTATAAAACAATGGTTATATTTTCTTGTCGTCTTTAGTTTAGGAGCCCGATTAACTACTTTCGGAAAGTAAGCCGCAATCAAGGACGAGAGGAATGAAGCGTAAATTAAGCGACTACGTGCTTCGGTAATAACGGTGAAGGTTCTAGAGAAATGCTATAATATCGAACTGCTCCTTTCGCCGCTCCGTGGCCTCCGCGGCAGCATTTCTAAAAATAAAGGAGTTTCACTGCCCCGGAGTTGCATCACCCTCGCTCCGAGGCTGTTCGTTGACTGATGACCTGCAATCGGACATCGAGCAGGTTTCCTGTTTGCCGATATCTTTCCCCTTGAATTTCCAGCTGAGAATGATTAAGATGAACGTTATTCCAAGAACGACCGGAGAAAAGACAGATGATCGGAACGATTCTCAAGAAAATATTCGGAACCAAAAATGATCGGGAACTGAAACGCATTCAGTCGCTGGTGGACAAGATCAATGCGCCGAAGCTGTGATATCCGGTCTTACGGATGCAGCAATTACGGGCCAAGACATACGAGTTCAAGAAGCGGCTCGAGGGAGGGGAGACGCTCGACGATATCCTTCCTGAGGCCTTTGCCGTGGTGCGGGAGACGTCGAAACGGACGCTCGGCATGCGGCACTTCGACGTGCAGCTCATCGGCGGCATCGTGCTTCATGAGGGCAAGATCGCCGAGATGAAGACCGGCGAAGGCAAGACCCTTGTTGCCACGCTGCCGGTGTATCTGAACAGCCTCACTGGCAAGGGCGTGCATGTGGTCACGGTGAACGACTATCTCGCCCGGCGCGACGCGCAGTGGATGGGCCCGATCTACACCTTCCTCGGTCTCACCGTGGGTGTGATCGTCCACGGCCTCACGGACGAGCAGCGGCAGGAGGCGTACGGCGCGGACGTGACCTACGGCACGAACAATGAGTTCGGGTTCGATTACCTGCGCGACAACATGAAGTTCGATCTCGCGGACTACGTCCAGCGCGAGCTCAATTTCGCCATCGTGGACGAGGTGGATTCGATCCTGATCGACGAGGCCAGGACACCGCTCATCATCTCCGGTCCCACGGAAGAGTCCACGGACAAGTATTATAAGATCAACCGAATCATCCCGAGCCTGCAAGAAGGACACGGACTATACCATCGAGGAAAAGACCAAGACCGCGGCCCTCACCGAAGAAGGCAACATCAAGGTCGAGAAGCATGCTCGGCGCGGGCAACCTGTACGATCCCTCGAACGTGGACCTCGTGCACCATGTGCACCAGGCCCTGAAGGCCCATGCCCTGTTCCACCGCGACGTGGACTACGTGGTCAAGGACGACCAGGTGATGATCGTGGACGAGTTCACGGGCAGGCTCATGCCGGGCAGGCGCTGGAGCGACGGCCTGCACCAGGCCATCGAGGCCAAGGAAGGCGTCAAGATCGAGAACGAGAACCAGACGCTGGCGTCCATCACCTTCCAGAACTATTTCCGGCTCTACAGCAAGCTCGCGGGCATGACCGGCACGGCCGAGACCGAGGCAGCGGAGTTCGCGAAGATCTACAACCTCGACGTGCGTCGTGATCCCGACACACCAGCCCATGATCCGCATCGACAACCCCGACTTCATCTACAAGACCGAGCAGGGGAAGTTCAATTCGGCCATCAAGGAGATCGAAGAACGGCACAAGAACGGCCAGCCCGTGCTCGTGGGCACCATCTCCATCGTCAAGTCCGAGATCCTTTCGTCGCATGCTCAAGAAAAAGGGCATCAAGCACACGGTGCTGAACGCCAAGTACCACGAGATGGAAGCCGAGATCGTTGCCCAGGCCGGTCGGTACGGCGCGGTCACGATCGCCACGAACATGGCGGGTCGCGGTACAGACATCGTCCTCGGGCGGCAACCCCGAGGGACTCACGCGCCAGGCGCTCAAGGGCAAGGAATATACGAAGGAAGAGTGGGAGAAGACGCTCGCAGCAGTTCAAGGCGCAGTGCGCAGTGGAAAAGGAGAAGGTCATTGCCGCGGGCGGACTTCATATCCTCGGCACGGAACGGCACGAGGCGCGCCGGATCGACAACCAGCTCCGCGGACGTTCGGGTAGGCAGGGCGACCCTGGTTCGTCACGGTTCTACCTTTCGCTCGAGGACGACCTCCTCAGGATCTTCGGCTCCGACCGCATCGCCGGGTCTCATGGGCAAGCTCGGCATGGAAGAAGACGTGCCGATCGAGCACCGCATGGTGTCGCGCGCCATCGAGAACGCCCAGAAGAAGGTTGAGGACCACAACTTCGAGATGCGCAAACACGTCCTCGAATACGACGACGTTATGAACCAGCAGCGCAAGGTGATTTATGAGCAGCGCCGCCAGATCCTCGCGGGCATGGACCTCAAGGAAGAGGTGCTCGGCCTGGCCGAGGACATGCTCGACGGCGTAATCGCATTCTACTGCCCCGAGAACGCGTACCCCGAGACGCTGGGATGTCACCGGGCTCAAAGACACGCTCGCGGCTAAGTTCTCATACCGCATGGCCGGTATCGACCCGCAGTCCTTTTCTCGTGAAGAGTTCCGTGAGAAGCTCTGGCAAGCGCTCAAGCAGAGCTACGATGATAAGGAACAGCAGATCGGCTCCGAGCTCATGCGCCACCTCGAGAAGGTCTTCATGCTTCAGGCCGTGGACCACCAGTGGAAGGACCATCTCCTTGCCATGGACCACCTCAAGGAAGGCATCGGCCTGCGCGGCTATGGACAGAAGGACCCTCTCATCGAATATAAAAAAGAAGGCTTCGAGATGTTCGAGGAGATGAAGCTTCGAATCGTCGAATCGACCGTTGAAAACCTCTTCAGGATCAAAGTTGCTGCAAAAGAACAGGGGCAGGAGATCGAGCGTCGGCAGAAGCGTCAGATTGCAAACCTCAGTTTTGTCGGCGCCGGCGCTACCGCAGCGGCCCCCGCGCCCGTGCACGTCGGCGCAGAAGGTCGGGCGTAATGACCCGTGTCCATGCGGAAGCGGGCTCAAATACAAGAAGTGCCACGGGAAATAATGCATGTTGTCGGTTCGCATAGAGCGTGAAAATTGTTGTACAATGCGTGAAATTTTTTCGCGTAGGGTGTGAAAACAACTTTTTTGGGCATATTTGTGCTGTCTGTAAAGCCTGTTGTGCAAAAGCCAATAATGCTTTTCGCAATTTTTGTTATCCTGCTTTTAATCTCATTTACTACGTAAACCCAGTTGGGACCAGGGCTTTCCTTGAGAGGATTTATCCAGCTCTTACCAGTTTGCTTCTCTGTGGGGCAATTGGATTGATGGTCGGATACGGCCGTCCAATAAACCTGATTGATCTGGTTATGCTTTGTGCGATTAATAAAAAAAGATTTATTATAGGAAAGCAGCATTTATAATCTCCTGACCATAAGTCAAGAGGTAATCTTAACTAGCCCGCAATCAGCAGTCCTTTAATTCGAAATGACAGGTTATGATTTTTTAGAAATCGTACAAATGAGTAGGGATAACATTTATGAAAGATCTGACCATTTTGATGCCCTGCTTAAATGAAGCTGAGACCCTAGGAATCTGCATCGAACGGGCAAAAAAGCTGTTGGTCGATAATAATCTGAATGGAGAAATACTCGTTTCTGATAATGGATCAACCGATGGAAGCCAAACCATTGCTCGTGCATTAGGAGCACGAGTAGTCGACTGTCCCAAACGTGGCTATGGGGCCGCACTTCAATGTGGAATCGAAAATGCTGAGGGCGAGTTTATTTTAATGGGAGATAGTGACGATAGCTATCACTTCGACGAAGCATTGCCGTTGGTCAATATGTTACGAGCGGGGTATGATGTCTGCATGGGTACCAGATTAAGAGGCACAATAATGAAGAATGCCATGCCAAAGCTAAACAGATATCTCGGCAATCCTGTTTTAAGTACTACTGGGAAGGTCCTCTTCAAAACCGATCTTAGCGATTTTCACTGTGGAATGCGCGCTTTTAGAAAAGATAAACTACTTATGCTGAACCTCGTAACAACGGGCATGGAGTGGGCTTCTGAGATGGTAGTGAAAGCAACGCTGGCTGGGCTCAAAATGACGGAAGTTCCGATCACACTGTACAAGGACGGCCGCAGCAGGCCTCCACACCTAAGACGTTGGCGCGATGGATGGCGCCACCTGCGATTCATGCTGCTCCACGCACCAACCTGGCTGTTCACGATACCTGGCCTCGCCATGGTCACCATCGGCATCCTGGGACAGGTGCTCCTGTATCATGGGATGGTGCAAGTCGGCACGGCGAAGCTCGACGTGCACACCATGCTGGTCATGTCGTTCCTTTCGATCCTCGGTGCTCAGGTGGTTTTTACCGGGCTCTTCGCACGGCTCTATAGCGGCCTGCACGGCATTTTGCCTTATGATGATAAATTTGAAAAAGCCATCAGGCGACTCACCCTCGAAAAACTTTTAATAATCGCTATGATCCTTGGATTGCTCGGTCTTGCCGGATTTATCTACACGATCTGGGAGTGGTACAAGGTAAATTTTTCCGAGCTCAATTATCAGGTCACTATGCGCCAGTTGATCCCCTCGCTCTCTCTCATGACAATCGCGGTCCAAGGGATCTTTAATGGATTCATGCTTTCGATCCTCTTCCTGAAAACGAGCAAATAGTTCATCTCGATCCCAGGATAGAACTATCTCTCACATGATGACAGCCAGGTAATCATATGGCAGGATAATGCGAAGACTAGATTATTTTTTACAAAAATGGCGATATTCTGTTGTGGACCCGTTTATCCCCTCGGGATGTGACCTGCTGGACATTGGGGGCTTTGACGGTTCTTTCTTAATGCGAGTTTATGAGAAAATCCGCAGTGGTGTCTGTATTGACCCACATCTCGAAGAAAAAAGCGACAACAAGATAAAGTTTGTTAAGGCTCGCATCGATGGGATTCTTCCTTTCCCGGATGATGCATTCGATGTTATTACCATGTTTGCTGTATATGAGCATTTAGGAGAACAGAGAAACCTCATTACGTCTGAATCATTTAGGGTTTGCAGGAAGAATGGACTTGTCCTGTTAACGGTGCCGTCAAACGCGGTTGATGCTATTCTTAAGATTTTAGTGAAAATAAGGCTGATCGATGGCATGTCGATCGAAGAGCATCACCACTTCAAAGCATCGGAGACCGTCAGGATATTCGAGGGCGCTGGTTTTACGTTAAAACGCTGGTCTCGATTCCAGATGGGATTAAATAATCTGTTTATATTTCAAAAAAAGTGATGGCATAATCGTCAATGAAACCTACTTCACAGATAAGAATTGACATGGTCATGGTGATATTGCTCCTAGGCTCCGTTGTTGCCGGCGTTTTAGTTCTGACAGCACATTTGCACGTTTTGGCAGAACCATTTGACGCGGAACCGCACGCCTGGGGTAGTGCGCACTTCGCCACGATAGCACGCACCTATGCTGAGCAGGGCTTTATGGCATTGAAGGGACTTCCCATTGGTAACAATCCACCGCTTGGTCGTGAGCCAGATGCTTATATTCATTGGCCCCCGCTATTTTCTATGGTGCTTAGTATGGTATTTAGAGTGTTCGGCATTTCAGAGGCAGTTGCACGCGGGTTCATGCTTTTTATAGGGGCAGGTGTGGTAATCGCTACAGGATGGCTTGCAAAGCTCTGTTATGGTCCACGTGCAGGTGTTGCTGCAATTTTTAGTATATTGACCGTCCCGGTATTCTGCGCCAATGTTTGTCTGGTACAGCTCACAACATTGGGCATTTTTTTCATGCTCCTTGCATTCATTAGCTTTTTGAAGGCCACAGCGGATGATACTCTCAAAAAACACTGGATGTGGTACGGTCTCATAGCGATGTTTCTATCAGTCTCGTCGTCGTGGGAACCTGCACTACTCGCGTTCGGTTTGTTGCTGAATTCACTGATCCAGCGCAACGCCACCCGGATCCGTCTTTCTTTAGCCTACTGTGGCACGGCATTACTGAGCATTGCATTAATCACGAGTTTTTACTTTATTTCCATGCCGAGCCTCGCAGACGATATTTTACAGACTGTACTCTTTAGAGCAGGTTTTGGCGTTTACAACAAACCGATGCATCTACCGATCCACTCGTTGGTAAACAGCAATTACTACCAGTTTCAGCCGACGATGCTTGAATTTTTGCATCGATATTATTGGCAGTTTACTGTATTCGTAGGGTGGCCATACATATTTGCCACCCTCCTGGGCCTGGCGCTCTCGCTTCTTTACAGGCAAAGAATTTCTCAGGACTCACTAAATATACCCGCAGTTCTTCTGACACCTGTTGTCCTGTGGTACGTCTTGATGTCCCATCAAACCATTGACAATGAATTCGAGATTCTTTTATCAATGCCTTTGGTTGCAATCTGTTTCGGACTTCTTCTGTCAAACGGGTGGGATGTTTTGCGCGAAAAAGTTTCGGAAAAAATACGACCATTCCTTATCGTGCCAATTCTGGTTATAATAATAGTATTAGTTCTACCGGTTTGGAGATTTAATCGTAGTATTTATAATCTTTATAATCAACGACTTCAGCCGACAGGTATGCTAGCATACGCGCAAGATATCCAGAACAATACCGAACCGAATGCAGTGGTTATATCGCCGATCCCTTCTATGGTACCGGTTTTCTACTCTCATCGTCACATTATTCGCGGCATCTCTGATAACAAATCCTTTCAGTACGTCATGGAACGGGTTGGTTCCGACTTTCCAGGCTCTCCGGTATACCTCGCGCTTCCTGGTGATATTGCTAATGTCTCTGCGCGAGCCTTTAGAGAAATGCACGTCGTGATCCGGAGTGAACATTTGCTATTGATTTTGGTGAGTCAGGGAACCTTCACCTCACTATAGCTTGCAAATGATATATTTCAATATCGCCGCAGTATCGTTTCGAGTATCGTCTGAATGATTAGGTTTTTTGCCTTGATAATTCCCCACAACGGTGCTATTTATTCACATGCCAAGAAAACAACTTCCAACTTTTGTGCTGCAAATACTTTTTTTATCGTCGGTATTTGTTCTTGCGCTTATAAAAATCGAAGATCCCGATGTCTGGATACACCTCTCGTTCGGGAGGCTGATCTGGAACCTCAAGGGTTTGCCGGCGACTGAACCTTTTCTCTACACTATGCAGGGTGAGCCATTTTCCTACAGTTCATGGCTCTTTGGAGTCATCTATTATGCAGCATACCATGCGCTCAATGTATACGGCGTAATCCTGCTAAAGGCGATCACAGTCACCGCAGCCTTTTATATTTTACTTAGAGATGCCCTGAGACCCTATAAGCATCCTATTGTTGCAATCATCGTGATGCCACTTATCGTCATCATGGTCAGACACCGCTTTGTGGAAAGGCCTGATACGTTCATAATGGTCTTTCTCTCCTTTTCCATCTTCAGCCTGAATGCTTTTATTTATGATGAGAAAAAATATTTATTCGCTCTCCCTTTTGTCCATATACTCTGGGCGAATAGCCATTCCAGCATCCCCCTGATGTTTGTGCCCTTTATGGCCTTTATCATCGGTGGCTCCTTACAACGGTATGCTGCCACGATTAATCCACGGTTCGTGAACGGGCCGTCATTCTCTCAGCTTAAGACCATTACATTGGTTTTTATTGCATCTTTCGCAGCTTCCCTTATTAGCCCTTATTTTATCAGTCAATTTTTTTTTAGTACTCAATTTCTCTCGACTGATATTTTAAAACAAGAAATCGTGGAACTCATGCCTCCGACATGGCAGACCATGAAATGGCCGTTTATTATAGCCCCGGCAGTGATTCTTTCATTCATCCTGAGCATGAAACGCATCCAGCTGGTTCATCTGCTTCTTGTGATACCATTTATAATCCTTTCTTTTATATCGAGCCGTTTTGCTTTTTTACCCTGTATCGTTGCTGGTCCTATCATATCGAGACATATCACCGCAGCTCTCTTGGAAACGAAATGGTGGAATAGGTTCTCTTCCAAGACACTTGTCTCCACGAGTGTTGCAGTTTGGATCTTTCTCTATACTACTCTTGTCTTCGCCAGGGTAGAACCATTTGTTGATACCCATGTTGTCGACACAAAAAATTTCGGTTTCGGCATAAATTATGATTGCTATCCCGAAGGAGCTTTACATTATATGGATAAACGAAAAATAACGGGGAGGATATTTAACGACTTCGCGTGGGGACAATATATAACCTGGAGAGACTATCCGACAAGAGCGGTATTTATAGACGGTAGGGGCTATCTACGGGGCGATCTCCTGGAAGCGATGGTCATGGTGCCAGACCAGCCTGACCTTTTGGAAGAGCTATATAAAACATACGGTTTTGAATCTATTCTTGTTAAATATCCTGATCCTGAGCCAAAGTTAGCATTTTACGATTGGGGCAGCAATTCAGCAATGTCCTATCCAGGATGGGCTCTAGTATATTGGGATGATCTCTCTCTTATTTATTTGAAGAAAGGAGGAAAATACGATTCGGTGATAAAGGAAGATGAATATCAGTATGTGAACCCGGCAAAAGAAAGCGCTACGTCGATGCTACACACTGAAGACAATCAAAATCATATCTTCAGAGAATTACAGCGCAATATCGAGGAGACAGGCTCATCAAAAGCGTATGTCTTCTTAGGTTCGTGGTATATAGGGAGGGGGTTGTACCAGCAGGCCATAGAGACGTTTTCCCATGTGCGGGCCTTTCCAGCGGTAAAGGACCCTCTCCTGGATCGTTACGGCGGAATTGGATATGCGTATAGTCAACTCGGCAATCTTGATGAAGCCCTACGCACTTACAAGCAATCCCTTGACCTCCCATTAGTTTCGGGTATCTACTGTTCTAATATCGGCAATATATATCTCAGAAAAAACGACAAAAAAAATGCGATAAAATATTTCGAAAAGGCCCTCAAAATTGACAGAAATATTGTCTCTGTATATCCCTTACTTATATCCCTCTATCACGAATTGAACAGGACATCTGATGCAAAGCGCACAGAGGAGCGTTACAAGAGCGCCCTAATCGTAAAAGATGGCGAAGAGCATAATAACCTCGGGAGAAAAGCCTATGCGGATGGACGTATTGATATCGCCATAGATGAGTTTAAAAGGGCCATAGAAATTAACCCTTCAAATCCAGCTTTTTATAGCAATCTGGGGCGTGTCTACTTCAACAGCGGTGTGATGAAACCAGCTTACGAATACCAGCAAAGGGCTCTTGAGATAGACCCAAACTATGCCATGGCCTACTACTGGCTCGGTCAAATTTATAGAAATTCGGGAAATGCGGCAATGGCAAGAAAGTGTTTCGAAGAATATCGCCGAATCGAGCCAAACGGATACTTGTCGAGAAAAGCAAAGCAATACATAAAAGACCTATCGGAATCGTAAGGGATAGCTATAAGAAGATGCTATTATAACGTAGTGTGCAGAGCCGTCATGTGAGGGGGACCGGAAGAATCCCTTATCCACACCGAAGCCATCGGCGTAGCCGTGGCTGCACAGCGTGTTCATGCTGTGATAACAAGTCCGGCGGCTTGCCGCGGGGTTCTTGAAAATGCAAGATGTTAAAATGAGGATGATTTATTAGACAGAAAAGTAAGAACTTCATTGTCAACCTTCGTGCTTGTAGGTGAATCTCACAGCTTGTAATCCTTTTATTCAGTGCTTTTATTTAGGGCAAACTGCACACTATAGGTTTCTGTGATAATGGACGGGAAAACGATAGATCTTTTTTAAAAACTTGGTGAGATTGAGTCGGATGATTCGTCGTCGGGTTCATCAGTCAGAAGCGATCTTTATATAAAAGCACTTTCCCTCTCTTCAGAATAAAATGATTTACATATCTATATGAAATCGTTATAATATTCGTCGAGCACATTATTATTTTAAACTATCTGCGAATTTTATGGGTTTATTTCACTCTTTGTGCGAAATTATTTCAAACGTCATTGCGAAATTTATCCGTATCATACTGATTATCAATAAAGCAAAATTTCACGATATACGCGAACGGACACCATTTTGTCGGTTCGCACAGAATATGAAATTTCGTCCACAGCATGTAAGATATTTTGCACAAAAGATGAAATTGTTTTTTTTAGGCAGCTTCAGCGATGCGGAGCTGCCTAACTCCTATGAAGTTACCCCTAAAATCAATCCATTTCTTTTCTTGCCCTTTATCCCACTTGTAGTAAAGTTCTCAATAAGTTGTGTAAATAGTTATAGTTGGGGAGCGGTATGATTATTTTGAAATCCATCAAGAAAAAAAAGATTATCCAGTCCGGAACGAGCGTGATTAGGCTAAGTTCCGCGATTCGACGGAATATCCGACGCTAGCCCACGGTAGAATGTGTTTTTCCGGTAGAAACTGAACCTGATTAAGAATGTGAAATTCACCAGCCAGGAAATCTTATCGTCATTTGAAGCCTAATCAGTCGTTTGCCATTAATTGGCTCTTGTAGTCGCAAGACAAAAGGCCACATGGAGACCATTATGCCCCACACCGTTCTGTAACGCGGGGGCAAGGAAAAGCTGAACCGCGAGATCTTTATTAATGACGACGTGATCGAGGCGATCATTAGTCTGCCACCTGGCCTGTTTTACGGCATCGGCATTCCCGCCTGCGCGCTCGTGTGCAACAAGAATAAACCCAATAGTATAATGGACAAGGTGTACTGTTCATCAATAGATTTAGGAAGAGTGATCAGTGGCGCTAATTATGCGAGGCCACCATCTTGACATCCTAGCGATGGAGAGAGGACATGAAATACTTTAAAAAAGGCATGCTGCCCCGCTTATCTTTATTTTTCATCTTCGTCGTTGCGTGCTTCTTAACCATGACGAAAAGCTTTGATACGCCGGTTATTTTATCGGAAAAAGGCGCTACTTGGATATATATTAATAGGCCCTTTAATGTATCAGCACAATTCACGGGCGAGCGCATATCATACAGGACGCATTTCTTTGTGGATCATGTGCCTTCACCGGCAATAATGAGCATTCGTGCATTACGGATCTCGGAAGTATATATCGATGGTCAGCCAATCCCACCAATCAAATCGGATCTTTTGCGATGGAAGGGGACTCAGGTAGTAAATCTGAGCGGATTTCTCTCCCCAGGTATGCATGAAGTTATGATCAGAGTTTTTAATGAGAATGGGCCGGCAGCTCTTCTCGCCTCATGCGAGGCTCTCAATCTCTTAAGCGGTCCGTCATGGGAAGTAAGCCAGAATGAGCTCTCGTGGACTCAAGCCGTGCCTGCTGATAAGAAAAAAGATGCTTCACTTGCAGAACATTTTTCAAGTACGGACGAGGCTCTTGTTGCCCTTTTCCCGATTTACCTTCCTCTCTTTCTTATTGTCTTTTCTTTAACATTATTAACCATAACGCCATGGTACATGAAACACACTCTGATTAGGAGATTCGTACCTAACGCATCCGGTTGGCGATGGATGGTTCTCGTAGCGTGGGCGATCCTTGCGATTAACAATATCCTAAAAGTCCCTCCTTATGTTGGCATGGACGTTGTTTATCATATTGAATACATTGACTATATTTTCACTAAACATCAGCTTCCTTTCTCAAATGAAGGTTTGCAAATGTTTCAGTCTCCATTGTATTACATAATCTCTGCATTCTTGTATGTTCCTTTATCACATCTTTTCGACTCATCAACATCCAGCCTACTGTTACGGATAATTCCTTTGCTTTGCGGAATCCTGCAGGTTGAAATTGGCTACCGTGCTGCACGATATGTTTTTCCGCAAAGACAAGACTTGCAAGTATGGGGGACAATCATCGCAGGGCTACTCCCAATGAACCTATACATGTCACAGGTGGTCGGGAATGAGCCATTAGCCGGTCTTTTTTCCGCATGTGCGGTCGTAATAGGATTTCACATACTTACTGCCGAAACCGGAGTCATACCGGAAAAATCTTTTATTTTGTTGGGTACAGCATTGGGTCTTTCTCTCTTAACGAAAGTAACAGCCATATTGCTAATCCCTCTATCTACCATACTGATGATATATGCCATGCATGAAAGGCAATATTCACGTAAATATATAATTACCATGATGATATTCGTCAGTGGGATTATTGTTGCTATTGCTGGTTGGTATTACATACGGAATTGGATAGAACTTGGCAGACCTTTTGTCGGGAGTTGGGAGTATACTACTTGGTGGCAGGATCCGGGATTCAGGACGATCTCCGATTTTTTCTCCTTTGGTCGCTCGTTGTCTGCCCCTATATACTCGGCAGTGCATGGTTTTTGGGACTCTCTATATTCCACACTCTGGTTGGATGGAAGCCTTAGCGGCATTGTTGTATATGGACGGCAGCCCCCATGGAATTATGATTTCATGATCTCCGGAGCGCTGCTCTCTCTTGTGCCGACAGCCGGGTTTCTCATTGGCATTCTGGTAACGATTGTCAGTCTTGTCAATCAGCCGAAGCGACCGCAGATCTTTGCTGTCTGCTGTATAGGAGTTTATATTGCCGCTCTTCTTTATATGTACATCACTTTACCAATATATAGTACAGCAAAAGCGACTTACACCCTTGGTCTTATACCCTGCTTTATGATATTGTCAGTGACTGGCCTAGGCTTTCTATCAAAAAACAATCTGAGCCGCGCGATTATTAATGCATGTCTTGCTTGCTGGGCCGTGGCAGCCTACTGTTCATATTTCGTTCTATAATGATTTCCTGCTATCGAAAATCAGAGGAGAAGAAGTCAGTCATGAACACCATGTTTAGGATTAGCCGGGACTTCGAAGAAATAAAAAAAAGCTAACCTCAGCAGAATAACTTATTAACTTCATTCAGTGCATATTTCAACCCGGTAATCTGCAGAATATTCGTTGGATCGCCGATGCATAGTTGTAAGTCGCATTTTCTCAACTTTTAAAATCGTCCAGATTCCCCTGAGGTTAGTTAAATTCTGAACCATCCTCATGTCTGTTATAATATCTTTTCTTTCTTTCATAAAAAACATTTTACATATCTATCGGAAATCGTTATAATATTTCATCGGTTTAAATAAATTTCAATTTATCTGGGAATTTTTCAGGTTTATTTCACTTGATGTACAAATAAATTCAACTATCATTGCGAAATAGATACACAACTCATTGATGATTAAAGAATAAAAATTTCATTTTCTGTGCTAACAGACAGCGTCTGTTGCGCGAATTTTATGGTTGAAATTTTCATTGTGGGCCCTTGTAACTCATTAATAATTAAGCCGCTTCCGGGTTGAGTATGGAATGCCACCATAGGTAGAGTAAGCATATTACGACATAAGGTTATGTAACCAACTGATGTTTCTGGCATTTTCCTCTCAAAAGCCCGGGCTTATGCTCTGTTTCTAGTGCTATATTTTGGGGCTACCCACACTTATTCCGGAAGGACCATAATTAAGAACCTTGAGTTTCATGAGATATGCGAACGGACAGCATCATTGGGTGTAAAGTAAAGAGGGTGGAATATTTATAATCTTTTTGATTTTTATTGTCGCTGATTAATTATGATTAAAGCGGATTTAATTCTATGTTGATCCGTGTTCCATGATGGTTTTCTAGCTGTCATAGTGTCTAAATGGTTAAAAGTCAGGTGAACTGAATGAGAATCGCCGGCATACAGATAAGCGCTGGTCCGGATATAGAACGGAACATCCAGCGCGCCGTAGAGAAGGCTGCGGTGGCTGCTGAAAAGGACGCCAGGATCATCTGCTATCCAGAGCTATTCCTCACACCTTGGTTTCTGAAGGAAGAACAGAAATCCAATCTCTCCATGGCGATTGACGCAACCACTGAAGCACTACGTCGCTTCAAGCAGCTCTCGGAAGACACAGAGACCGTTCTCATCATCCCGTTCTTCGAATCCGCAAACGGAAAGTACTATAACAGCGCCGCCGTAATGGACAGCGGGAAACTGCTCGGCGTTTACCGCAAGATACATCTTCCCGATCTGCACCTCTACCGGGAGCGGTTCTATTTTTCGCCCGGCGATGCCGGCATCCCCGTGTTCGAAACATCGCAGGGGAAGATTGGTGTTCAGATCTGCTGGGACAATCTGTTTCCCGAGGGCACGCGCGTTTTGGCGCTTAAAGGCGCCGAGATCGTGTTCGCGCCCACAGCTGCCGCGCTCAACACCCACAGCTTGTGGGAACGTGCCATCTCAGCCAATGCTTTTGCCAATAACATCTTCATCTTCCGAGTGAATCGTGTAGGCCAGGAGGAGGGGATCTCCTTCTACGGCCGAAGCTTTTGCGTCGGTCCCTGGGGAGACATGGTCTCTGAGCTTGCCGGTGGAAAAGAGGCCATTGTTCTCGCGGACATCGATCCCAAAGAGCGCAACACGGCATCCGAGACCTGGGGATTTCTCAAGCATAGAAAACCAGAGGAGTATGGAGATTTGGTTAAATAGGCCCTCGCGAAAGTGCCGGACCGTTCCTTTGGATACGTAATAAAAGGGCCGGCAAGTTTTGCGCTGAGAGGAGATGATGTGAAATGCGAGTTTTTGACCTATGATGACCTGCGCAGAAGTGCTCATGTTATCAAATACTTGTTCTTGACACATTACCAAGATTACATTCAATTGACTTCCTTTTCCAGCTGTTCTCCCTGACAACCCCGCCTGCTATAATAAAACCATAGGCGTTTTTGTTCGAGGTGATCTGAATGAAGGCCATGGTGCTGAAAAGTATTACCAACCTTCCTGAAACGAGATTACCCTTAGAACTGGCCGATCTGCCAATGCCAATTCCTCAAGAGCATGATATCCTGGTGAAGGTATCGGCCTGCGGCGTGTGCCATACGGAGTTGGACGAGATCGAAGGGAGGACGCCCCCGTTGAAGTTCCCGATCGTTCTCGGGCACCAGGTCATCGGTTACGTTGAAAAAGCCGGGAGCAGAGCAGGCAGGTTCAAGATCGGAGAGAGGGTAGGTATTGCCTGGATTTATTCAGCCTGCGGGAAGTGCACATTCTGTCGAAACGGAATGGAGAATCTCTGCGACGATTTTAAGGCCACGGGAAGGGACGTCGACGGGGGATACGCGGAATATACCGCTGTCTCTGAAAATTTTGCCTATCCGATCCCGGAGATCTTTTCTGACTCTGAAGCAGCGCCGCTCCTATGTGCCGGCGCCGTCGGCTACCGATCTCTGAGGCTCGCCGGTATCGTGGACGGGGACAGGATCGGACTCACTGGTTTCGGCGCATCAGGCCACCTGGTGCTCAAAATGGCGCGGTATCAATACCCGAGAGCGAAGATCTTCGTTTTTTCCCGGACGGAGGTAGAGCGGCGCTTCTCGAAAGAGCTCGGTGCTGTCTGGGCAGGCGGGATAGAAGAGAGGGCACCGGAGAAGCTGCACGCCGTAATCGACACCACTCCTGCATGGAAACCGCTTGTCGAGGCCCTGAGAAACCTTGAGAAGGGAGGGCGGCTCGTGATCAATGCGATTAGGAAGGAGGATAGCGACAAGGATTCTCTGCTCAGGCTCGATTATCCACGGGACCTCTGGAAGGAGAAAGAAATCAAGAGTGTTGCGAACGTAACGCGACGTGATGTCGAAGAGTTTTTGCGGCTGGCGGCGGCGATCCCGATCAGACCTGAAATTGAGGAGTACCAGCTCGAAGAGGCAAATCTAGCGCTCCTTGAGCTGAAAGAACGGAAAATCCGCGGGGCAAAGGTGTTGAGAACGGGATGAATTCCCGAGCTATTCTGTTCTCACCATCTCCGCCACACATTCGATGTGATACGTATACGGGAACATATCCACCGGCTGGAGCCTTGTGAGACGCAAGCCGAAGAGGTTGAAAAATTTCAGATCCCGTGCGAGAGTGGTGGGGTTGCACGAAACGTAGATGATCTTCCGGGGGACAAAGGCGAGCACACGCTCCAGGATCTTGAGCGTGGCCCCGGCCCGCGGCGGGTCGAGCACAATGATGTCAGCGAGTGCTTTCCTCTGGAGCAGCGTCTTTAACCCCTTCTGCATGTCGTCGGCGATGAATTCCGCATTCCTTATGCTGTTCAGTTCCGCATTTTTTTTTGCATCTTCGATCGCTGAATACCCCGACTCGATACCGATCACGGTCTTTGTCTTTTTGGCGAGGGGCAGCGAGAAGTTACCGATCCCGCAATAAAGGTCAAGGACGGTCTCGTTTCCCTTCAACCCGGAGAAATCGATGACCGTACGGACCATGTTCCTATTCTGTTCCCAGTTCACCTGATAAAAATTCCCCTCCGTGGCGCGAAGCGTCAGGCCGTCAATATCCAGCGTTAGATAGTTTTTACCGAGCACCACCGTTCTTTTCCTGCGTGCGAAACCGGAGATCCCGATCACTTCGGGCGCCTTATTCCGGAGGTCGTTCCAGAGCGAATCCAGAGGAGAATAGGATTCCATCTCGGTAAAAAAAAGGACATGGGCCTCTCCTGCCGGTGTTACGTTGATGTGTATCTCTTTAAGCAGCGGCAGGCGGTCCGCCATGCTCCGAATGGCCTTCAGTACCTTGTCGATGAGCGGGTGGATGAGGAAGGCACTCTCTACCTCGATGAGTTCGTGGGATCCCTGCCGGAAGAAGCCGATCTTTTGTTTCCCCTGCACGTTCCGCACGGTAAACTGTGTGCGCAAGCGGTAGTGGTCCGAGCGAGACGATGGTTTGATCGGAAGGAGTTGCTTTGGTTCCATCCCCCCGATTCTTTTAAGGCTGTCGAGGAGAATTTCCTGCTTGTAGGTAAGCTGGGCCGGATAGGCTATGAAGCGGCCAGGTGGCGCCGGTGCACTGATTCTCGCCTTCACAGGGAGGTGCAATCCGGTGCTGAGAGGGAGTTATGATGTCGACAAGATCGGCTTCGAGAAAGCCTTTTCTTCTTTTTTTTACATCAATGATGACGCGCTCACCGGGAAGCACGCCCGGAACGAAGACGGCCTGGCCTGAGTCGAGCCTCGCGAGGCCCTCCCCGCCGTAGACGAGCTTCTCGATCACGACATCCGCACGCTCGCTCATCCGAGGATCTTCTTTACGGTCTCGCGGAGCAGGGAGGTGTCGGCGGATTTCACCACGTACGCGTCGGAACACCAGCTTCCGAAGTCGTGCTTGTATTCCTCATAGGCCGTGCAGATGATGACCGGCAGCGTGCTGTTCTTTTCCTTCATCTTGCGGAGGGTCTCAATGCCGTCTATGTCCGGCATGCGCATGTCCAGTGTGACGAGATCGAACTTCTTCGTGTCCAGCGCCGCAAGCGCCTGGATACCGTCGGCAACCGTCGTCACCTCGTAGCCCATTTCCTCGAACTCTTCCTTGTAGAGCTGTCGGATATTTTCTTCATCGTCGACAACCAGGATCTTCTTCATTGCCAGCCTCCTTGAGATGCGAGTGCCATTCTAAACGCATGGCCTGTTGTCAGCCTTTTTTGTTATGTGCGTTCCCGCAAGGGAAGTTTGATCGTAAAAACCGCACCGCCAGTCTCCTTGTTCCGTATCTCTATCATGCCGTTGTGGGCCTTGACGATCCTGTTCGTGATCGGCAGTCCCAGCCCGGTGCCACGCGGCTTGGTGGTGTAGTAGGGGTTGAAGATATTGTGCATGGTCTTGGCAGAGATGCCGGGACCGGTGTCGCCGATCTCGATCGCAGCCTCCTGCGTATCGGGGAGGGGATAGGTCCTGATGGAGAGCGACCCCGCCGTTTTCCATGGCTTCCATGGCATTTTTGATGATGTTGATCATTGCCTGCTTGATTTGCTGCGCATCGATCATAAGGCGCGGAAATGAAGGTGAAAGGCTGCTCTCGAGACGGATGTTCCTCTGTTCAATCTCATCCTCATAGAGTGTAAGGATCTCCTGTACCACACTGTTGAGGTCCGCCTCGGAGAACTGCGGGGCGACCTCCTTGATGTAGAAGAGGTTGTCGTGGATGATCCCTTCGAGGCGGGTGACTTCGCTCAGGATGATGTCGATGTACTTTTTCTCTTCGCTGTTTTGAAGCTTCTTCGCGAGCCGTCTGGTGAAACCACCGATGGAGACGAGCGGGTTCCGGATCTCGTGGGTGATTTCGGCCATCATGGCACCGAGGGCGGCCATCTTTTCGGACTGGACGAGTTGCTCGTGCATGAGCGCGCATGTCCTTGTTCATGGTTTCGAGGTTGGTGTGGATGATGGCGTTCTCGATCGCGAGCGCGGCCTGATGGGCGAACATGGTGAGGAATCGGATGTCGCGGTCGGTGATCGGCCGCTGGTTGAACATGTTGTCCACGAGGATGACGCCGATGACCCGGTCCTTTGCAACGAGCGGGACCGTTGCGAAGCTGTTCGACCTTGAGCGCTTCCCGGAGTTCCCGGGGCACAATGGGGTCTGGAAGCGGCATCGGTGATATTGTACGGTCTTTTGTTCAGCGACCGTGAGGGCCAGCACGTTCCCATTCGGTTCAAGGGGCACCCGGATGCTTCGTGCCAGCGTATTGAGCGACGAGTCCCGGTGCTCGAAGAGCTCGCCGGTCTGGATCCATTCCATGAGGCTCTTGTGCTTACTCGAGACTTCGCTCCAGGCCCGGCCCGCCTCTTCCCAGCTCGTCGGGCCGACGCCCATCATGCCCTGGAGCATGTTCGTACGCTCGTTCGTCAGGAGCAGGATGGCCCGGTTGAAGCCGAGACCGCTCGCCGCCCATGGTGGCCGCCGTCAGGATGATCCTGAGCAGGCGGTCGAGGTTCAGGGTCGTGCTCATGGCCGTGCCGATGTCGTAGAGGATGGAGAGCTCCTGCGCCCTCGTCCCGCGCTTCGATTCGCCAGGTCCTCCATGCGCTCGTACATGGCGGCATTCTCGACCGCCACCGCGGCGCCGCTGGCGACGGTGGTCAGGAACTGGAGGTCGTCCTCGGTGAAGGGCTGTCCCTCCTGCTTGTTGTAGAGCGTGATGACGCCGATCACCTTGTCGCGGAAGATGAGCGGGACGCTGATGATGGATCCCGCGGCGACCCTGGAGCTATCCCGGAGAGATCAGGGTCTCTCGTAATGTCCTGGATGAGGAGAGCGCGTTTTTCCTGCACGACCTCGTTCCACAACGAGATCCGCCAAGCCGGGCATCCATGTCCGCAATGATGTCGCCAACGAGGCTGTAGGATGAGAAGGTTTTATCTGTTCCGATCTCGGGCAGGTTCATGAGCCGGATGGTGCAGCCCTGGGCGCGGAGGGACTGTGTGCTGTTCCTGGCGATGAGCGAGAGGAGCTGCTCGAGGTCGAGCGTGGAGGTGAGCGCCATGCCGATCTCGTAGATGGTGGCAGAGCTCGGCCAGGCGGTCCTGAATGTCTCTGGAACAGTCTGGGCGCTTCTTGATGACCCCGCTGATCTGGTTGGCTGTGGTGGTGAGCAGCGTGATGTCGGACGATGTGGCGCTCCAGACCGACGATGAGAGCACGAAGATCACGCCAAGACAATGGTCCTGGTCCATGATCGGCGCGGCCACGAGCGATTTGAAGTGCTCGATGCCTGATTCCGGAACGTACTGGAACCGCGGGTCTGAATAGGGGTCTTCGAGCGCGAGCGGCACCTTCTGCTCGGCCACCCATCCGGCGATGCCCATGCCGAGGGGAAAACTCAGCTTGCCGATGGACTCCTGGTTCAGACCGATCGCCGCGCTGAGCGTCACGTTCTTTCCGGAGCGGTCGATGAGAAATACCGATGCGCCGTCCTTGCCCATGCCCCGCGCAACGACCTCGACGATGCGGCGGAGCTTCTCCGAAAGGTCGGTGTAGGAGTTCGATATCCGGCTGATCTCGCTCAGGATGCTCAGTTCTGTTTTTTCCGTCGTTTCCATAGTTGGATTCGGGTAGACGGTAGACGAGCATAGTCGGCAAACAGATAAGGGTCCGTCTTTTCCTGTGCCACTGTGCCTTCTGTTTGCCCCTGACCTCTATTTTTTCCTCATCGCCTTCCGGTACACCTTCACATATTCCTTGGCCGAGCTGTTCCCACGAAAAGTCCTGTTTCATGCCGGCCTGCATCAGGCGTTTCCATTTGTCGGGTATGGCGTAGACCTCAAGCGCCCGGCGCAGACAGTCGACGAGCGCTCCTGGCGAATAGTCATCGAACACGAAGCCCGGTGCCGCGTCCCGTTTTCGGATTATAGTTCACGACCGTGTCCGCGAGCCCGCCGGTCTTCCGGACGACCGGGACGGTGCCGTAGCGGAGCGCGATCATCTGGCCCAGACCGCAGGGCTCGTAGCGAGACGGCATCAGGAACATATCGCAGCCGGCGTAGATGCTCTTCGCGAGCGCATCGTCGTACCGGAGCAGTACGCGCATCTGATCGGGATAGCGCGTCGCCGCATCGGTCAGAATGCGGTGATATTTCTCTTCGCCCGTGCCGAGGATGATCAGCTGCATGCCCATGGCCATGATCTCCGGAAGGGCCTCGGTCAGGATGTCCAGCCCCTTCTGGTCAGCAAGGCGCGTGACCATGCCGATCAAGCGGGACATCGGACCCGGGGAAAGGCCCGTGCGTTTCAGGAGCGCCTTTTTGCAGACGGCTTTACCTGCGAGCCTCGCGGCGCTGTAGGTCTTCGCAATGGAGGCGTCCTGTGCCGGGTCCCAGTCGGTATAGTCGATGCCGTTCACGATGCCGTAGAGGTCCGCAGACCGTTTTGCGAGCACGCCATCCAGACCGTGACCGTATTCAGGGGTCTGGATCTCACGGCTGTAGGTTTTGCTTACGGTCGTGATGATATCGGAATACACGAGGCCGGCCTTGAGAAAATTTATCTTGCCCCAGAACTCAATGCCCTCCGGCGTGAACACATCCCATCCGAGGCCGGTAAGACGCATGTCCCAGTGCCAGAAAGCACCCTGGTACCCGAGGTTATGCACGGTGAAGACCGTCTTGGTGCGTCCAAGCGGCGAGCTCCTCACGGTGCAGCAGTTTTCAGATAGAGCGGGACGAGGCCCGTTTGCCAGTCATTGCAGTGGATGATCTCGGGGCTGAAAGTCCAGGGCGCGGCAGAGCTCCAGGACGGCTCGCGAAAAAAAAATGAACCGCTCCGCGTTGTCGGGATAATCGGCCTGGGCGGTCCGGTAGAGCTCCGGCCGGTCGAAGTAGATGTCCTTGTTGATGAAATAGACCGTGACCTTCTTTCCCATCCTCCCTTCGAGGATGTCGCACCGCTCCTTCCATGACGCGAGCGGCACGGAGAAGGTCGCGACGTGCTTGAGACTTGAACTGTTTCCGCGTCCACCTGCCGGTATCGCGGCATGACTACGCGCACATCATGGCCGAGCGCGGCTAGGGCCGGGGGAAGGCTGCCGGCGACGTCTGCGAGTCCTCCGGTCTTCGCAAAGGGAGCCGCCTCAGATGCCGCGAACAGGATCCTCATACATTTGATTTCCCGCAGGAACTTCGCCGCTTCCTCCGGCGGCGTGGGATTGATGTAGAACCCGGACCCCCATTCGAAACCCGCCACGTTCGTCAGCTTGGGCATGAGCTCGATGTGCCAGTGATAGTAATCGTTGCTGTTCATCCTTGAACGGAGAGGTGTGGATCACGTAATTGTAGGGAGGGTTCGAGAGCGCCTTGTCGATCCTCCGCAGGATGTTCTGCAGGAGGCCGGCCAGGTCCTTGATAGTCCTCTTTCGAGGAGCAGGCGTAGCAGGAGAGGTGTTTCTTGGGCAGTGATCCATGTCTCGAACGGGAAGCGGGGGGCGTAGGGCGCGAGGGCGATGAAGAGCGGTGTCTCGAGCACCACGCGCGTCCCGGTCTGCATCTCCTGCCGGATGATGTCGCAGAAGATGCAGCGCTCCTTGAGGTCGTAGTGACGTCTTGCACCCGTCGATCTCCTCCTGCACCTGGATCGGCACGATCGGCAGGGCGATGAGCTGAGAATGCGTGTGCTCGAGCGTTGCGCCGGCCGAGAGGCCTTCGTTCTTGAAGATGAGGGTATACTGGAAGCGGGTGTCCTTTTTCAGGTCCTCCATACGGTCCCGGTAGGCCCAGAGCACCTCCTCCATCGCCTTCTGCGGGAGGGTCGCGAGCGTGGCATTGTGGTCCGGGCTTTCGATGATCACCTCGTGGGCGCCGATGCCGTTCATCTTGTCGAAGATGCCCTCGCCCTGCTTGTTCAGGTCGCCCTCGATCTGGAGCGCCGGGAACTTGTTCGGCACGGCCCGGAGCCGCCAGCCCGGCCCGTTGGGCTGACCGTTGTCGCGATAGGCAAGGATCTCGTTCGGTGTGGTCCGCTCGTTGCCTGCGCAGAAGGGGCAGAAGCCGCCCCGCTTCTTGGTACGCTGGTCCTGGAAGTCCGTGGGCCGCTTTCCCCGCTCCGACGAGATGATGACCCAGCGGCCGGTGATCGGGTCTTTTCGCAATTCTGGCATATATACTCCTCTGCTCTTGTCCTCAAACGGTTTAAAAAAGAATTTAATTATTATAACCATGTTGCTGCCTGTTGTCAAAAGAACTCTTGATGTGTTATGATGATTCACCATGGCTGGGAAAATAAACAGGCTCTCCGTTACGCTCGTGAAAATGCTGAAGGCCCAGGGACTTGAGGGACGTCTCCAGGAATACCGCGTATTCGGTCAGTGGGAGAAGGCAGTGGGCAAGGTCATTGCACGGCACGCGCAACCATGTTCCCTGCGCGGGAAAAAGATGACACTGGTTGTGGACAGTCCGGCATGGATGCAGCAGCTCTCTCTCCTAAAACCGGAGATCATTGAAAAAGTGAACAGGCGTCTGGGGCACAATGCGATCCAGGACATAATGCTTAAGCTCGGCGAAGTAGCGCCACGCACGGGGGAGGCGTCAGAGGACCTCCCCGTTCGTGAAGACCTCGACCGTGATGAGCGCGAGAAGATAGAATACGCCCTGCAAGACCTGCACGATCCTGAGATCAGGGAAGCCGTAAGGCGGGTCATGGAGAAGGATTTTTTAAGGAGGAATAGGCAAGGGAATAAATGAGGTAGGTGTGGGAATTTTTTCTAATTCTTCGGGTAAGTAATGATCGTGCCCATGACCTTTGCCCAGGGCGTCAGCGTATGAGCTTTGAAGGAACGCGCGCTCATGATGTCGATGACGGTGATCCCTCGGACCAGCAGCGCGTCGCCGATCAGAGACCGATGACACCGCCAGGGGACAGCCTCGGCGCACATGATCGCCGTCTTTTTCTTCTGCGCAACAGCAATAAGATCCTCCAGACCCTCCTCAAACTCCGCAGTTTGTATGTAGTCGGCAAAACCCCGAAAGGAAGCGTTCTCCCATCCCATGTTCGGCGAATCTCTCCGGGGATGGCGCAGTCCCCCGAGCTTTCGTATATGTTCATAGGCGATACCATTTGCTGGGAAGCTCATTGCCATAGCTTCACTGTTGAATTGAGGGTTATGCCGGGATTTGGGAATGGCTCGCACATCAGCAACAAGCTCTATGGCATGCGCTTTCAGAATTGCGAGAAATTCCTCTTCGGGACGGGTCGAGTGGCCGATGGTATAAATGACCGGCTTGGTATGGCGGATCGGATCATTCTCTCGGGCAATCATCACACATTATGATCTCCTGTCATTTGTTGCGGCTCTACCACCCTGGAACCGTTTCTGCAAGACTTCTCATCACGGCCCCTGATCCTCGCCAGGCGCCAATGGGGTGACGAGCCCGCCGGGAGGCAGAAGCCGCGTTAAAGCCTGCACAACCCGTAGCGCCTGTGATGGATAGCTTTCTGAGAGTTATCCTTAAGTCCCGCTTTTGTATCATGCGGACTACCGTTACAAACCCGGCCGCGGCTGCGTGATGAGTGACATGAATTCCTGCCGGGTCGCCGGGTTTTCCCGGAACACACCGAGCACCGACGATGTCACGAACATGGAATTCTGCTTCTCAACTCCCCGCATCATCATGCAGAGGTGCCGCGCCTCGATCATGACGCCGACGCCGTCGGCATTGATCGAGTCCTTAACCGCATAGGCAATCTGTTCAGTCAATCGTTCCTGTATCTGGAGCCTCCGCGCGTACATGTCCACGAGCCTTGCCAGCTTGCTGATGCCGAAGACCTTGCCCCTCGGGATGTAGCCGATATGGCAGCGGCCGAAGAAGGGGAGCATGTGGTGCTCGCAGAGGCTGTAGACCTCAATGTCCCGCACGATGACCATGCTTGTGGTTTCTTGGGCGAAGCAGGCCTCATTGATCAATTTCTGAATATCGGCTCGATATCCCGATGTGAGGAAGGTGAGCGCCGAGGCGATCCGTTTTGGTGTGTCGACGAGGCCCTCGCGGTGCGGATCCTCCCCGATTTCTATCAGCAGTTCCCGAACGAGCTTCTGGATGTTTTCAGTGTTCAGAGCCATGACGTATCTCCCCCCTCAGTATATCGGTATAAGACTCAAGCGGATTCATCGTTTTTCGCAGCATTGCGGCAGTGATATCCGCAATGGGTGTCACCGAACCCGGCAGGACCAGATCCGGTGCGAGCTCGTATAGCGCGATGGCGAGAAAGGGCCGCTGGAGAATGTCCGGATCGGGAAGCGTCAGTTCTTTCCCAGCTATCGTGATGTCGTCGTAAAGGATGAGGTCCAGATCGATCGTGCGCAGCGCAAATTTATCGGAGCCACGCAACCGGCCCAGTGAGTCTTCGATGCGTCGCAGTACGTTCAACTTCAGGTCAAGAGGAGGAGTCCCGGTCTCGATCTCAAGAACGCAATTATAGTATGGTGGCTGACCGGAATGGCCAATGGGTTCGGTGAGATAGACGGTGGATGTCGCCAGAATACGCGTCTGTGCCCCGAGCAAGCGCACCGCTTTCTTTACATTGTCCGTGGGGTCGATGTTCGATCCCACGCTTACGAACGCCCGCGCCATGATCAGACCTGCCGTCTTCGTGTGATCTCGACCCCTACGCTTCTCGCAAAACGCAGCGCCGAAGGCTTCTCGACCCGCACCAGCGCCTCCGTTACGGCCGGATGTTCGAGGCATATGCCGGCTACAGCTTCGGCCAGCGCTTCCACCAGATAAAACCGGGAGTTCTCGACTGCTGCCATGATCCGCTTCTTGATATCGCGATAGTCCACGGCGTCCTCGAACCGATCGCTCTTTCCTGCCTTGCTGAGGTCCGTCGAAATCTCCACGTTGATCACTACGTCCTGCCTGTCGCGCCTCTCTTCGTCGTTCACGCCGATGATGCAACGCACGAGAAGATCACTGATCAGGATGCGGTCCATTGCCGTCCTCCAGAAGGTGCCGGCCTCCATCCACAAAGATGACCTGGCCGGTCACAAAATCGCTCTTGAGCAGATAGAGGACCGTGTTTGCGATATCCCCTGGCCCGCCGTGACGATTGAGCGGCACCGCATTCGATAACTGTTCCAGATAACTCTCGTCTTTTCCCGGCGGCGGGAGGATCAGGCCCGGCGCCACGGCGTTCACCGTGATGCCGGGAGCGAATTCGAGCGCGCACATTCTTGTGAGGACCGAGAGCATATGCTTGCTCAGGATATATGCCACGTGCGTCTGATCGTACCCGTGTATTTTGGTATCAAGAAGATTGATGATTTTGCCACGACCGACAAGCCGGGCAAACTCGCGGCTGATAACGAACGGCGTCCATGCGTTCACCTGCATGTGCCGCGTCAAGTCTCCGAAACCTAAATCCATGAGCGTGCTTGGGGAAAAAATAGACGCGTTATTAATTACGATGTCGATTGATCCTGCGGTCTTCAGCGCTCGGGCGATCAGTGTTTCGTATTCTTCCGGCTTCTCCAGATCAGCGATGACCCTCCATGCCTTCGCTCCGCAGTCGATCACCTCATCGCAGACCTTGATTGTCTCCGGTTCCAACGCCCGACGGTCGTGAGCCACGATGTGAACGCCCTCTTCGGCCAGTGCAATGGCAATTGCACGGCCTATGCGCCTGCTTGCGCCGGTGACCAGGGCGATTTTGCCCTGCAAATTATTTTGTACCTCGCGGTGTTCACTGGTAAGCTTCGTCATGGGCGCATTCTCATGGTGTTCGTTGACCCGTCAGCAGGTCTATCTTCGCCGCCATAATGAAATCATTCAGCGACAACCCCCCAATCTTGTGCGTTGTCAGGATGAGTCGAACTTTATTGTAGGAGATGAATATATCCGGATGGTGGTCCTGATCGTTCGCTACCGATGCCACGTTGTTCACAAAGTCCATGGCCTGCCGGAAATCCTTGAAACGGGATTCCCGCTGAAGGGATTTTTCCGACAGCGACCACTGCGGGATCTCTCGTAAAAGTTCCTCTGTCTCTTTATGCGACAAAGGTACGGTACCGGCCTGTACGGGTTTACAGTCCTGCTCTGCAAGTGTCATGTGATTTCACTATTCGCTTTGATGTACGCAACTGTTTTGGACCATGGTGTCACAAAGGATACGGAGAGCTTCACTCGGGGCTTTGAGCTTCTCCGGGTCCCCGCGATAGATTTGATTTTGTTGAACTCATGCCCGCGCATTCCCCCTGCTAGGCGCGAAGCGTCAGGAGGGGGTTAAGCGGGCAACGTTATTTTAATGCTTGCTAAACATCAATGTTTGCGATATATTAATAGCAATGATCGCAGCATAAGCCTGCCGGCATTGCCGGGCTGGAATCGTTATCTCGCCGCACGGCACGTTGCAGGAGTGCTCGAAGTGTTCGCGCACTCAACGGGATACGCTAAGCGATATCCGAAAACCTAATACTGCATAAATTTTTGTGCCATCCGGTGGCAGATTTATCTGTAACTAGGCCGGGAACCGGCCGAAGTAACGCACGGGGAGATGGAAATAAGACGCGCTAAAGGAAATACCTTTGCCGCGCATCCGTCTTTGAACCGTGAAACCCCCACTACAATTGTTCCTATGATTTAGTGGCGGGTAGTTCATTCTTCTTGAGTACTAGCGAATTGCCCCGCGCAGCTTCTCCGGCGTCATTGTCTCGCCCTTCCGGATAAGCGTACGCGCAGCCTCGACCTTTTCCCAGACGTTGCACATCATTGCGCCTTTGACCTTGCCGTCCTTGAGATAATAGATCACCCCGGTGTCGTTTTCTTTCTGCCAGTCGGCGAAGGTCTCGAGCCGCGCATCGACCTCGCCTACGGCCTCGTACCCGAACTCGAAGAGGTCGGAGAAGAAGTACGGCATATAGGTGAACGGCTCCCGCGCATCGGCCATGTTCCTGCCTGCCCACTTACCCTGGTTCAAAGCATTGTCCCAGTGTTCGATGCGCGTCTGTTTTCCAAGCGCCTGGTAGGGGAAGAATGCATTGTCACCGGCCGCGTAAATGTCAGGTAGAGAGGTCTGGAGGTACTCGTCTACAATGATCCCGTTGGCAGTCTGCAGTCCTGCATTTCGGACGAGATCAAGATATGGTGCTATGCCGATACCCACGATAACCATGTCTGATTCGATCTGCTTGCCGCTCAGTGTGTACGTAGTAAACTTGTTTGCATTTTTTGAGAAAACCGATGGTTGCTCATTGGCAAGAATTTTTATGCCGCGTGAACGGTACTGGTCCTGAATCGCCCGCCCCAGGTATTCAGGGAATACCCGGTTCACGAGGTAGGGATCGGGAAATATCATGGTTACGTCAATTTTGTTTATGTTGAGCGCTGCAGCGATCTCGGACCCGATGAATCCGCCACCGATGACCACGGCAGACTTTCCCGCTGATGCCTCTTGCCGTATCCGCAAGTAATCATCGAGGTAGCGATAATAGCAGATCCCTTCGAGATTTCCTCCGGGGATGGGCAGAGTTCGCGGGAATCCTCCCGTAGCCAGAAGCAGCTTTTTGAAGCCATACATATTGTCTTTATGGTCAACCACAATCTTTTTTAGGGCATCAAGCGAGGTCACCATCGTCCCGGTCTTCACGGTGATCCCGTTCTGGTCGTAGAACTTCTCATCGTGAAGGAATATCTCTTCAACTTTTTTCTTCCCAAACCACAGTTTTTTGGAAAGAGGTGGACGGTCGTAGGGCGGGTGCTTTTCGCCGGCGATCAGAAGAATCGAACCCTTTTTGTCGAGCTCTCTAATCCCCTCTATGGCCGATGTCCCTGCCAGTCCTCCCCCGACGATGACATACATGAATGGCTGTTCCGCCATGGGAAATCCTCCTTTTATATTGCGCTGGTAAACAACGCTGAGCAGTATCAGTTAGTGACATGCACGGGAGAAGTTTCAACCAGATATCAGGAACTCATGCTTAGCATTATATCATAGTTGCATGGAGGTTTACTGAAGACCGTAGATATGGCGCATCTCTTCGGTATATCCGCTGCCTGCATCATGTACAATGAGCGGTGGCAAGACCTCGAGGCCAATGCCCGCGGACCTCACAGCTTCGATCAAAACCAATGAAGCAGGTTTTCCGTAGTAAGGATGTACGAGCCGTACGCGTTTCGGTTCCAGCCGGTGCATGCGGAGCGAAGAGATAAGCTCGGAGAGCCTATCGGCAGGAAAGATGAGGAAGTATCTTCCCCTATTCTTGAGAAATATCCGAAGATCAAGCCAGGTAGCGATATCCGTCCCCCTGTCATGGCGTGACAACAATCGTTCTGAACGGGGGCTCTGTCTACCGGCACCGCTCCTGGTATATGGTGCATTGGCAACGATGACATCGAATGTTGAAGTCTTCAACTCTCCCTTCAAGGCCCTGATATCCCGGTCGAGCAGGATTATATGGTCATCGAGCCCATTATCAATAATGTTCTGGCGGCAAAGATCAGCTAAGGCAGTCTGTATTTCAACGGCCGTGATTCTTACGTGAGGGTATTTTTTGGCGAGGAGCAGGGAAATGATTCCGGTTCCCGTTCCTGGTTCGAGTATCCTATCACGGGTTTTTATGCGGCAGAAGTCCGCAAGGAGAATGCTATCGAGGGTGAACCGGTGTCCTTTCTTCTGCTGGACGATGGTTACGACACCGGCGCCTTGCAGGGAAATGCTGTCACGGGTTACGGTTCTCACTTCACCTTTCCCACATACTCCTCGGGCAGGCGTTTGGGCTTCCCGTCCTTGTCGACGTAGACGACCTTTGCCCTGCATTCAACTATGAGTCTGCCCGATGTCTTTTCCTTCATGGTGTGGTTAAAGACCATGGTGACTCGGGAGATGTCCGAAACCCAGGTCTCGATCTCGAGCGTGTCCGCGTACCGCGCCGGAGCCCGGTAGTCAATCTCGGCCCGAAGCACCATGAATACGGTCCCCTCGTCCATGAGCTTCTTGACCGAATAGCCGCGGCTTGCCAGATATTCGGTCCTCGCCCGCTCCATGTACCGCAGGTAGTTTGCGTAATACACCACACCACCACAGTCTGTGTCTTCGTAATAAATCCTTATGTCCATGAAGTGATTCATAATAAAAACAGTTTAGAATATTTATGTAATTTTGTCGAGGGGAAAGCGATGGACAAGGTCGAAGGCAGATCGAGGCGGGAATCAAAACTATCTGAAGCAATGGAATGACTTCGACAGCTAGAGTTTCAAGTGGAGAAACCATGGGTCTTGGTTAATGACAGCCTATTCATTTAAGTTATTCAATATTTTAGAAAGATAATATAATAATAAAGTATTACGTTATACTAAAAAATACCCTAAAAATACCCTAAAATAATCCTTTACTTGGCGCTTATAATGAGCTATTTATATATTACTAAAGTATTTGATTGCTGCTCCCACTTATCCCTTAATAATTATCTATCCCGGTTTTTCGAATTTATAACCCTGGCCAGAAAACCCCAGTTTTTTAAAACTGGGGATGAAGGCCGCCCGGAGCGAAGCGGAGGCTAAATCGTCTCTGCTTCTTCACGCGGATACCACGGGCTTTAGCCCGTGCGTAGTTCATTAATTGCAATCAGTGTTTCTGCGTTTACAAGAGCCTAACTCACTGTTTTTTTTAATTTATTAAACAGATGCAGGGTGTTTGTTTTTGTCATGAAGTGATATTCCTTGATTCTATTAAGGGGAAAAAGCGCTGAGATAGATTGAGCATAGAAACACATAGGATATTGCGTCTACTACTAAAAGCCACTGTGATTGATAATCATATAAAGGGCATGGTATGGGCATGAGGAGGGAACGGTAATTAATAACTCGGAGATGGAATAACAAAAAATTGAATAATCCCGGTCCGGGAAATCGGACTGTAAACACCATGAGCATTTAGAAAAAGTTAAGGCCACGAAACGATTGATGAAATAAAAATTATGTGGTCAGGTTGAAAAAATCTCATCGCCTGAAGGAGCTGAGCCATGTTAAAGGCAAAGTGGTATCTCATAGCGGTTCTGATCGTGCTGACTACAATCATCGGATCACATATGGTTCACAGCCAAGTGGTTGCAATTCTGGAACACGAGAAAATGCATGTCAAATACGAAATTAATAAGGAGATTGAAAAGCAGAAAATTCTTAAAGCAATAATTGATTGCGAGTCGAGCAACCGGCACGTTGTCGGGACGTTGGCTAAAGTAGGAATAGACATCGGAAAATGCCAGATTAACACATACTGGCATGGAGAGAGGGCAGAGTCAATGGGTCTGAACCTGTACGATCCTGCGGATAACATGGAATACTGCCTGTATCTTTTTAAGACCGAAGGTGTGAAGCCATGGAGAAGCTCTCAAGCGTGCTGGCAGCAGGAACTGGAACAGGAGAATATAAATTTCTGAGAGGGGAGAGCTTTACTGCCACCAAATGTTGTAACGCTCGATGAAAATAAGGGGAAAATGGGGTTTGGCTATGCAAACCCCCTGATTGTTTTTCTTGCCGCTTTGCAAAAAAATATCAGGACAGTATTAAATAACGAAAACAAACCGAAGCCCTGAAGGATGAATTGATCGATCTTCTCTGTTTTGCTTTGCCCTGTATTCGAGAGGACCACGGCTCATAATCCGAAGATCGCCGAAGACTTTTGCCTAAATCCATAGGAAGATCAGGCAGTATGCTATTCTTTCAATATCTTTTCCGCTGCGATCTGCGCTTCGTGCACGCAGTCGCCGATGCCGATGCCTTTGTATGAGCAGCCGATAAGGTGCAGGCCAGGATGCGTGGCGAGAGACCGGTCGATCATGGATACCCGGTCGAGGTGTCCTACGGTATACTTCGGCATGCCCTTGATCCATCGATAGACCTTTGAGAACCGGGCAGATGCCTTGATGCCGACGATCGTATCCAGTTCTTCCAGAACCGTCTTCACCAGTCCGGCATCATCGAGCTCGTTCACCAGTTCTTCGTGATGCCCGCCCCCGACGAAACCGCGAATGAGTATTTGATCATCAGGCGCGCGGAAGGACCACTTGGTGGAACTGTAGGTCGCCGCATTGATCCTCCTGCCTTCAATGCGCGGAACAATGAATCCGAATCCTTTAAGAGGGACCTTCACATCTTCCCTGCGGAAGGCGATTGAGACCGTAGCGGAGGTTGACCACGCGATTTTGCTCAGCTGCGCAGCGAGAGTCGGATCAAAACCCTTGATTATTTCAGCAGAATCGAATGACGCCGTTCCGAGCATGACATGATCGGCTTCAATCGTGTCGCCGTTTTCAAGAATCACGGCGTATCTTTTGCCGCGCGGTTCGACGGCCTTGACACCTGTGCCGAGCCTGATCGATTCTTTCCCGATATACTCGACACATTTATCCGAGAGTGTCTGCATGCCATTCTTGAAGCTCATAAAGAAGGTCATCTTGGGCATGCCGGGCTTGGGTGGTGGTCCGCTCTGAGGCCGGGTCTTCATTGCTGAGAGCATGCCGCGGATGAGGCTGCCGCTTTTCTGTTCCATCTGGACAAAGCGCGGGAAAGTTGCAAGAACGCTCATGTTGTCGGGGTTCGAAGTGTGGATGCCGGCAACGAGTGGTTCCGCTATTTTCTCGAGGCATTCACGCCCCAGCCTGCGGGTCACAAACTCGGCGAGGCTCTCGTCTCCCCGAGTCCTTCGCTTTGGAATAAATATTTCCATTCCCATCCGGAGCTTGCCCGGCCAGGAGAGAAGCCTGGACTTCGCCATCGGCCAGAACATAGTCGGCACCATGAGCATCACGCCATCGGGCAGCATGTGCAGCTGGTTCCTTGAATAGAGGTAAGTGCCCTTGAACTGGTCGTTCGTGGACATCATCTCGGATTCGAGTCCAAGATGACGGGCGAGGTTCACGGTCCAGATCTTTTCTGGCAGGAAGCTGTCCGGACCGCCTTCGACGGTATAGGTGTCGATTTTATCGGTGATGATTTTGCCGCCGGCGCGTCTGTCCTTTTCGAGGAGCAGAACATCAACAGTCTTCCCGTGAGCCTTTGCCCCGGCTTTCAGATGTACGGCCGCAGCCAGGCCGGCAATTCCACCGCCTACAATAATGATTTTTGGCATAGTTTAATTCCTTTTGGAAGCAGAATTGTGCAGAGTGATGCAGATAAAATAATAAATATATAAATTATAACTCGTTATTCAGAGAATGGTTACATTTTTGTTTTCGTGAATTGTCAAAGACTTTCTTTTTATTTTGTCCACGTCCCATGACATATCAAACCGCCTGCTTAACAATGTCAGCCAATGCCTTAATAAAGAGCGGCGAGGTGTTCAGGGACTCGGCACGATAGAACTCAATCCCTAGCTTTGCCGCGTGCGCCCGGTGCACGATGTCGATATCGTAAAGCGTCTCCATGTGGTCGCAGGTGAAACCTATCGGGACCTCGAGAACATACTTATACCCATCCTGAGCGATCTTATCCAGCGTAGGTTCCACTTCGGGCTCGATCCAGGGCTCGGTCGCCCGCGCCCCTTTGCTCTGCCAGGCTATGCGCCACAGGGTGATGTCAAGTCCGGCAACGACGAGCTTTACTGTCTCTTCGACCTGCCGCTTGTACGGATCACCCGCGGCAATGTACCGCACGGGGATGCTGTGGCTGGTAAAAACGACAACGACGTGCTTTTGCTGTTCCGGCCGAAAACGCTTAAGGCCGTCAGACAATCTCTCCTGCCAGGCTCTGATGAAAAGAGGGTTGTCGTGCCAGCTCGGAATGAAGAACGGACAGGTCTCTCCGCTTCCCAGTCCTTCACATGCGCTTCTATATGCCCCGGTCGTGACTTCAGTGGAAAAAGGCGACATTGAAAGGGCGATCACGCGCTGCGCGCCTTCCTTGATGGCCCGTTCAAACGATTCAGCAACCGTTGGCATCGAATACCGAAACCCCTCATAGGCCCGGCAACCGTTGCCGAGCTCCTGTGTCAGGGCGTCGGCCTGTGCCTTAACGAGCTCCGGCAGCGGTGACTTGCCGCCGATGAGCTTGTAGCGCTCGACCACGGCCTGGACAACGGGAGGAGGCGCCGGCCTCCCCATGAAGGCAGTCATGAAAGGACCGACTTCGTCAAGAGACCGCGGCCCGCCTAGGGCGATGAGTATGATTGCGGTATGAGACATGTAAATTAGCCGGACGCAGATGGACGCAGAAAAACCGGACAGGGATGTTATAAGTAATAAAGATAAGATGTAAACGTTAATCCGGAGTTTCAGCAAAAAGCTGCGTCCAAATGACGATTACTTTTTGCTCAATTCATGCGTCGCATTGATGAACTCCGCAGCGTTCTCGAGCGGCGTTTGCTGCAGGATGCCGTGGCCCAGGTTCATGATGTGGCCGTTCCTGTCTCCTGCCCGGTCTAGGATCTCCTTGGTCCGTTTCCGGATGAACTCCTTGGAGCCGAAGAGCGAAACGGGGTCGAGATTGCCCTGCACGGCCTTGTCATATCCCACTCGCTTCCAGGCCTCGTCGAGATTGCAGCGCCAGTCAAGGCCGATCACATCGCCGCCGGCCTCGGCCACCATCTCAAGGAGGTGCGTTGCCCCATGGGCGAAGTGGATGAGCGGTACGGTCTTCTTGATACCGGCGATCACGTTCTTCTGGTGCGGCAGCACGAACTCGCGGTAGTCGCTCGGTCCGAGGGCGCCGACCCAGCAATCGAAGAGCTGGACCACCTGCACGCCGGCGTCGATCTGCGCGTTCAGATAGTTGATGATGACGCCGGTGAGATGCTCCATGAGCTTGTGCCAGGCCTTCGGTTCCGCGAACATCATGGCCTTGGCATGCTCGTAGTTCCGCGACCCGCCGCCTTCGATGATGTAGCTTGCGAGGGTGAAGGGCGCGCCCGAGAAGCCGATGAGCGGTACTTTGCCGTTCAGCTCCTTCAGCACGATCTTGATGGCCTTCATGAGATATTCGATCTGGCGTTGCCGCGTCGATGGGCTTGAGCTTCTGCACATCGGCCATGGTGCGCACGGGGTTGTGGATCACCGGGCCTTCGCCCTTGGCGAACTCGAGGCCGATGCCCATGGGTTCGAGCGGCAGCAGGATGTCGGCGAAGATGATGGCCGCGTCGATCTCGTAGCGCCGCACCGGCTGGATCGTCACCTCGGCGGCAAGCTCCGGCGTCTTGCACATCTCGAGGAAGGTATGCTTCGCGCGGATCTCGCGGTATTCCGGCAGATATCTCCCCGCCTGGCGCATCATCCATACGGGCGTGCAGTCCACGGGTTCCCGTCTGCATGCCTTTACAAACCTGTCTGCTCTGGACATCTATACGGTCTCCTCAATCACTTTAATATGTTAGCATTCCGGTTCTGCAAGGCCCCATAATAGTATTTTATCGTGGAAAACTCAAGGAAATTTTATTACATTTCCCGCGTCAGAACCTGCTAATCCTTTCTCCTGAACGACAGGGCCGCGAGGGTGAGCATAATGACGGAAATAGCCGTTACGATGAAAAGGTCGGCATATAGCGAAAATTCCGGGCCAAGAGGAGGCGTTGCAGTTCCTGAGCAGTACATGCTTGAACGCATCGATGCCGTAGGTGAGCGGGTTGATGTGCGTAAGCTGCCGGAGCGCGGGCGGCATGGACGATGACCGGATACATGGCGCCGGAGAGGAAGAGCATGGGCATTACGAGGAAGTTCATGATGATGTTAAAGCCGTCGAAGGATGTGAGCCGTGCGGCGATGAGAATGCCCATGGAGGTGATGCAGAACGAGACAAGTATGGACACGGCGACGACCTCGACGAACTGCATGAAGGTGAGATGGATGCCGAGGAAGGGGATGAGGACCAGGATGATGACGGCCTGGGCCACGGAGATGAGCGTGCCGGAGATGGCCTTGCCGATGACGATGGACAGTCGCGATATGGGCGCAACAAGCATCTCCTTCATGAACCCGAATTCCCGGTCCCAGACGATCGAGATGGACGAGAAGATCGATGAGAAGAGGATGGTCATGCCGATCATGCCGGGAAAGATGAACTGAAGATAGGAAAAGCCCACCTGCGGGCTTGATGAGCGAGCTCATGCCGTTTCCGACCACGAAGAGCCAGAGCACGGGACGCGCCAGCGTGCCGAGGAGGCGGCTTTTCTCGCGGAAGAACTTCTTGAACTCCCGCAGGCAGATGACGTATATCGGGCCGGAACTGGATCATCGCTGTGCCCTCCGGTGGCTGCGAACGAATTCGACGCGTTATCTCCTGTCGTTCTGGAGCACTTCATCCCTGATTGTCCTGCCGGTGAGGCGGAGGAAAACGTCGTTCAGCGTCGGTTTCTTGAAGCCCGACGGACAAGGTTTCAACGGTGAGCGAGTGGATCAACTTCGGAATGAATTCATCGCCCCGTTCAGCTTCGAGCGACAGACCTCCGTTCTCCGTTTGTGCGGTAATGCCAAAGGTCTTTTTGATCTCCTGCAATGCTTGCTGATTGTCGGCAGTCACAAGATGGATGATATCACCGTGTACCATCTCTTTGAGCCGCGCAGGCGTGTCCATTGCAATGATCTTCCCGTGGTCCATGATGGCGATGCGATCGCAGTTCTCCGCCTCTTCCATATAGTGGGTGGTCATGAAAACGGTGATCTTCTCTTTTTTCCTGAGCGTGTTGATGAAATCCCAGATCGTGTTCCGCGTCTGCGGGTCGAGGCCGAGCGTCGGCTCGTCCAGGAACAGCACACGGGGTAGTGGAGGAGGCCACGGGCGATCTCGAGGCGACGCTTCATGCCGCCGGAGAAGTTCTTGATAAGGTCGTGCTTGCGGTTCTGGAGCTCGACCACGGCTAGCATTTCGTCGATCCTGCGCTCGGTGAGCTTGCGGTCGAGGTTGTAGAGATAGGCGTGGAATTTAAGGTTCTCGTAGGCCGTCAGACCCGTATCGAGGGTTGTGTCCTGGAAGATGAGGCCGATGGCCGTCCGGACTTCGTCGGAGTTTTTTGCACAGTCGTATCCGGCGATTTCGGCACTTCCACCGGTGGCCGAGAGGAGTGTGCAGAGGATGTTGATCGTCGTGGTCTTGCCCGCGCCGTTCGGCCCGAGAAAGCCGAAGACCTCACCTTCGTTCACTGAGAATGATATGCCGTCTACGGCGTGAGCGGACTTGAACTGTTTCGAGAGGTTTTGTACGTTAATGATCGTCATAAGTAAAATCGATGTCAAAGTTCAAAACGCAAATGTCAAATCAGGTTAAAATGCAAAACATCTGAGCGGATAATCAATTCTGCACCTTATGCTTCTGAACTAAATTATTCTACCATTCCATCCTGTTCTTCGGCACGTACCACTTGATGAAGTTGTAGAATGATGCCGAGCGGCGCGGGCTCGATGCCCTTGAACCGTTTGTGCACGATCGGCGTTGCGTCCGGCACGTAGAGGAACGCGTAGGGCTGCTCCTCGGCCAGGATCTCGTGGATGCGGTAGTAGATCTTCTTCCGTTTTTCAACGTCAAAGGTCCGACGCCCTTCAACGAGCAGCCGGTCGACCTCGGCGTTCTTGTAGCCGATGAAATTGTATTCTCCCTTTTTCGTCTTGCTCGAATGCCAGATGTCGTAGAGGTCCGGGTCCCGGCTCATGCTCCAGCCCAGGATGATGGCGTCGAAGGAGCGTTTGTCGATCTGCTCCAGGAACGCCTGCCATTCCATGACCCGGATGTTGACGTCGATGCCCACGGCCTTCAGGTTCTGCTGGATGATCTCGGCAGTGCGGATGCGTTCGCGTGTTCCCCTGGTTCGTCAGGATCGTGAAGCGGAAGGGCCTGCCGTTCTTTTCCAGGATGCCGTCGCTGTTTCCGTCTTTCCAACCGGCTTCGGCGAGCATGCGGCTCGCCAGCTCGGGATCATAGTCATAGCTCTTTGCATTCGGGTTGTATGCCCAGGAGACGTACGAGAACGGACCGGTGCAGGGCTCCGCCGATGCCGAGGAGGATGCCGTCGATGATGCTCTGGCGGTCGATCGCATAGGAAAGGGCCTGTCGGACTTTTACGTCCTGAAAAAGCGGATTCGTCAGGTTGTAACCCATGTAGGTGATAGGCATTCGCCGGATAGCGGAACTTGCGGTAGTTCTCCCTGATCCGTGCGCGTCTCGCTTTTTCTGAGATACTGGAGCGGATTCAGGCCCATCATGTCCACGCCGCCGGAGAGCAGTTCCTGGAACATGGTCGAACTGTCGGGGATGATCCGGTAGATGAACTGGTCGATGTTCGGCCTGCCCTCGAAGTATCCGTCGTTCGCCTCGAGCACGATCTTCTGGCCTGCGATCCATTCCTTGAACTTGTACGGGCCCGTGCCGATGGGATTCCGGTTAAAGGAGTCGGTGTTGATGTCCTTGCCTTCCAGAAGGTGTTTCGGAATCATACCCATGCTCCAGCTCTCGAGGGCAGGGGAGAAAGGCTCCTTGTAGGTCACGCGGAAGATATATTTGCTCACAACCTCGGCCTTTAGACACATCCATGTACGAACTGCTGTAGGGCGTGGCCACATTCGGATCGATGAATTTGTTGGTAGGTGAACAGACAGTCTTCAGCGGTGAACTCTACTCCGTCGTGCCACTTCACGCCCTTGCGGAGATGAAAGGTGATGGTCTTGCCGCCGTTCGAGATCTCCCACCGTTCGGCCAGGTCGCCGATGAGCTTGATGTCCTTGTCGTACTTGACGAGACCGTTGAAGATCTGGTCGTTGATCGTTCCTGACGCCGAATCGTTCGCGATGACCGGGTTCAGCCTCCGCGCGTCGCCGATGGAGCTTTCGACAAAGCTGTTGGGGTTCCGCTCGACCTTCTGACCGCAGGCCGGGAGAAGAAGAAACAGGGCAACTATGGGAACGAAAATTTTTTTCATCCGGGTGATATTCAATACAACTCGATGCTCAGCTTCCTTGGGAGCGACGAGATATCTCGCTTCGTTCGGAACATGCTCCGCGACCTCATTTTGTGAAATCGGAGATTGTCGCGATCCTTCCGTCGCGCCCAATGACAAGCGGAACGTGCCTGGTCGCAATTGCCTCATCCAAAAACAAAAGGGTAGGCAAGGCCTACCCGCGAGTATGTGACTCGATATCAAAGCTTCATAATCTAACTATTTTGCTGGTGCTGGTGCCGGGGCCTGCGTGGGCGGTGCGAGCGGTACTGGGGCCGGCTGAGCCTGCTCCTGCTTTACCCCTTCCATGACCGAGCTCTTCTTCGCCGTTGTGATCGCGAGGCCGAGCGATGTGATCATAAAAAGGATTGCGGCACCGGTCGTGAGCTTGGCCAGGAAGCTCTGCGCGCCCCGCGGCCCGAACACGGTTTGAGACGCTCCGCCGAAGGCCGCGCCGATATCCGCGCCCTTGCCTTTCTGCAAAAGAACCATCGACATCAGAATGGCCGAGACGATGATATGGAGTGTTATTAAAAAGATACGCATTACTACCTCCTCTTGAGAAAACTATTATGGGCGCAGATTGTCATGGAAAATCCGGATTTTTATTCTTCTTAGTCTGCTTGTTCAGATTATATCAGCGCCCAACAATCTTTTTTTACTTTTTGTTCATGTAAAATTTACGAGCGCCGCAAACGATTCCGGTTTCAGGCTCGCGCCGCCCACGAGTGCACCGTCGATGTCCGGCATGGCCATGAGCGTCGACACGTTCTCCGGCGTCACGCTTCCTCCGTACTGGATGCGAAGCGCGCTCGGCGATCTCCTTGCCGTAAGCGATTTCACCCTTTTTCCGGATGAAGCTGTGGATCTCGTTCGCCTGGTCCGGTGTTGCGGTCTTGCCGGTGCCGATGGCCCAGACCGGTTCGTAGGCGATGACGATCTTCTGCATCTCTGCAGCCGTGACGTCCTTGAGCGCGCCGGTGACCTGGCGTTCGATCACGTCGTTCGCCTTGCCTGCCTCGCGCTCTTTCAGCGTCTCGCCAACACAGACGATGGGGAGCAGGCCTTTGTTCAGGGCCTGTCTGACCTTCTTGTTCACGGTCTCGTCGCGTTTCGCCGAAGAACTGCCTTCGTTCGCTGTGGCCTATAATAACATATTTGCAGCCCAAATCCAACAGCATTTCAGCCGATATTTCGCCGGTAAAGGCGCCTTTGTCCTCCCAGTGCAGGTTCTGGGCCGAGAGGCCGATATTCGTTCCCTTGATGTACTTCGGCCACGGCCTGGAGCGCGGTGAAGGGCGGGGCGAGCACGATGTCCCGGTCCTTGACGCCCGACTACGAGCGGGATGAGCTTGCTTGCCAGATCGCGCGCCTCGACCGTGGTCTTGTTCATCTTCCAGTTGCCTGCTATGATGGGTCGTCGTTTCGCGTTCATATAAAACCTCTTTTTCTACAGGACAACAGGCACATACAGGACGCTAAGAAGAATAATGTCTATTATCCGACTTTGCGATCTTCGCGTGCTCTTGTCAAAAGACGATTTACTCTTTATCGTCCGTGAGCGCCGCGAGGCCCGGCAGTTCTTTGCCTTCGAGCAGTTCGAGCGATGCGCCGCCGCCGGTCGAGATGAAGCGTGATGCTGTCGGAGACGCCTGCCTTGTGCACGGCCACGTCCGTGTCGCCGCCGCCGACAATGGTGAGTCGCGTAGGCATCCGCCACCGCGCGGGCGATCGCGAAGGTGCCGCGGGAGTAGGCGTCCTTCTCGAACATGCCCATGGGACCGTTCCAGATGATGGTCTTGGCATCCTGGATCGCCTCCGCGAAGAGCCGGTCGTTGCCGGACCGATATCGAGGCCCACCCATCCCTTCGGGATCTCCTGGGACGTCACGATCTTGGTCTCTGCCCCGTCGTTCATGTTCTCGGCAACCACGAAATCGACCGGCAGATAGAATTTGACGCCCTTTTCGCGGACGCCCTTTGCTGATGCGCTGGGCCATCTCGAGCATCTCCGTCTCAACCAGGGAGTTGCCCACTTCCTGGCCCCGGGCCTTGCTGAACGTGAAGGCCATGGCGCCGCCGACGATGATCTTGTCCACCTTGTTCTGGAGGTTCTCGATCACGCCGATCTTGCCCGAGACCTTTGCACCGCCGAGAATGGCCACGAAAGGCCGCACGGGATTGGCTACGGTCTTTTGGAGATAGTCGATCTCCTTCTTCATGAGAAAACCGGCCACTGACTGCTTCACATGCTTGGTGATGCCGAACGTCGAGGCATGGGCCCGGTGGGCCGTGCCGAAGGCGTCGTTCACGTAGACGTCGGTGAAGGCAGCGAGGGCCTTGGAGAATGCCTCGTCGTTCTTCTCTTCCTCGGCATGGAACCGGAGGTTCTCGAGCAGCAGCACGTCGCCGGGCCGCATGCCCTGCACCAGGTGTTCTACATCAGGCCCGATGCAGTCCTTGGCGAATTTGACCTCTTTATTCAGGAGACGGTTCAGCCGCATGGCGACCGGCGCCAGGCTGTACTTTGGATTAGGCTTGCCCTTGGGTCGGCCGAGGTGCGACGCGAGGATCACCTTGGCGCCGGCGTCGAGGGCATAGTTGATCGTCGGGAGCGTCGAGCGGATCCTGCCGTCGTCGGTGATGTTGCCGTTCTCGTCGAGCGGCACGTTGAAGTCCGCGCGGATGAAGACCCGCTTGCCCTTCAGAGTCGACCTTTTCGATGGTCTTTTTGTCCATGCTGAACACCTCTGCTAAAAAAAGTGCTAAGTACTAATTTACAAGCTCGCATGAATCCAAAAGCTCAATGTCCTGACCCGTGTATATTTCAGACATTCACCATGTTTGGAGATTAGTACTTCGTGTCGAGGCCCATATTTTACAAGCCCTTTTTCGCCACCAGGATCGCCAGGTCGCGCAGCCGGTTCGAGTAGCCCCACTCGTTGTCGTACCAGGAGATCACCTTCACCATGGTGCCTTCCATGACGCTGGTGAGCGCCGCGTCTACGATGGAGGAGTGCGGGTTGCCCTTGAAGTCGATGGAGACGAGGGGCGCTTCCTCGAACTGGAGTATGCCCTTCAGCTTTCCGTCGGCAGCTGCCTTGAGCGCGGCATTTACTTCTTCCTTCGTGGTCTTCTTCGAGACCTCGAACACGACGATCCACGACCGACACGTCCGGCGTGGGCACGCGGAGCGACATGCCGTCGAGCTTGCCCTTCAGCTCCGGGAGTACGAGTGACACGGCCTTGGCTGCGCCCGTCGAGGTCGGGATGATCGAGACATGCAGCGGCGCGCGCCCTGCGGAGGTCCTTGTGCGGCAGGTCGAGGAGCTTCTGGTCATTGGTGTAGGAGTGGATCGTGTTCATGAGGCCGTGCACGATGCCGAAGTTCTCATGGATCACCTTGGTCATCGGCGCCAGGCAGTTGGTGGTGCAGGAGGCGTTCGAGATGATGTGGTGCTTCGCCGGGATCATAGGTGTGCTCGTTCACGCCGATCACGAAGGTCGCATCCGGGTCCTTGGCTGGCGCCGAGATGAGGACCTTCTTTGCACCCGCGGTGATGTGTTTGCCCGCGCTCGCCTTGTCCAGGAAGCAGACCGGTGCACTCCAGGACGATGTCGATCTTGAGGTCTTTCCAGGGCAGTTCCGCGGGGTCTTTCTTCGCCACGACGGCGATCTCCTTGCCGTCCACGATGATCTTGCCGTCGCCGGCCTTGACGTCATGCTCGAATTCGCCGAAGATGGAGTCCCATTTCAACAGATGCGCAAGCGTCTTTGTGTCCGTGAGGTCGTTGATCGCCACGATCTCGATGTCCTTGTTGCCCTGCGATGCGCGGAACACATTTCTGCCGATCCTGCCGAATCCGTTGATTGCAACTCTTACCGCCATGGTAGCCTCCTTGGTAATGCAAATTTAAAATTGAAAATTCAAATAAAAACCGAAGCCAAAATCTAAAGCGCCATACTTCTTAAGCTTTGACCTTTTGATTTTTCTATCCTAACTTATTCATCACCAGCCCCGTCAGGAGCTTGGGATAGAAGTATGTGGCCTTCTGCGGCATGCGTTCGCCCACAGCAGCAACATCCTTTACCTCATTCACCTTTGTGGGGTTCATGAAGAAAATAATATCGGCGGACCCGTCCTGGACCCGCTTGTACCGCCTCATCTGCCTCCTTGATATACTCAATGTTGAGGCCGAGCTTGTGGGTCTCCATCTTGATCCCCAGCAGCTTGTCGATGATCAGGTGGTGAAGGATCGAGACGTCCAACCTTCGGTAGGCCCGGGATTTGTCGGGAAGCAGGGCGTCCATGTCCGACTCGTTCCGAGGGTCAGGAGATAGTAGCTGTGCTCGCCTTTGACCCTCATGCCGAAGACATGGGCATGGTCCGCACGATGCGCCATGGTGTCCAGGACTGTCCGCCGGTCCTTGCACGCTCTGACTTCTTGTCGAAATCAATCCGCTCAATATTGAAATACCGGTTCAGATCATCCTCGAACCGTTTTGGATTGAAGTCAGTCAGGTTGAAGAGCGCCCGGTGCGCCGGAAGGATAGTGAGCCCCGGGTCCTCCAATCGTGCCAGGATACATGGCCACATAATTGTACGGTTCTTCGCCCTGTAAAGATGCCTGCTGCCTTGCGCCGTTCGTTCCGATAGTTAAGCGCCGTATCGTAGCGATGATGACCGTCGGCAATGAAAAAGGGCTTGTCCGCCATTTCCCGGACAATGGCCTCGATATCCTTTTTGTCGATCAGTGACCACATTCGGTGCAAAACTCCGTCGCTGTTCTTCACTTCCATTTCGGGCTTCGAGTTCGTTTTCGCGAGGATGCCTGAGACCTTTCCCTGCGGGATCGGAAAAGAGCGAGAAGATCTGGCTGAAGCTCGCCTTGCATGCGCGTAGGAGATTCAGCCGGTCCGTCTTTGGCCCGGAGAGCGTCGTTTCATGCGGCTTGACGATGCCTGAATCGTAATCCTCTATCCTGACTAGGCAGACTAATCCGCGGAGCTTCTTGAGTGTGCTTCCTTCGGCATATTCCATCTCATAAATATAGATGGCCGGGTCTTGACTCTGATGCAGGATATCCGTCTTGAACCAATCATCCAGGAGAGCGGCAGCACGGATATACCGGTTGTCTCCCTCGGTATCACCGGGGCTCTCGAGACCGTATTCGAGCCGGATGATGTTATAAGGGCTTTTTCTGTAGAGTTCCTGCTGTTCGGCCTGTGATATGATGTCATAGGGCGGACAGACGAGGTTACTGATACTGCCCGCCTTACTCAGGTTATATACGATTCCCCTGAAGGGGATTATTGTTGCCATCTATTGAATCCTTGCCGGGAGCCCGCCGTATATATGCTCTAAAAGACTTCTTTTATAGCACAGCGGCTGTTTTATTGTCAATATATTTTGCACAACCGGAGGTTGACAATTTTGTCTCATTGTGCGATTATCCCTGCGCATATGAGGATTGTTCGTGGTGTAAAAAACTATAGTGAGAAGCTCCCAAGCCCTGTGCTCACTCTTGGCAACTTTGATGGTGTGCATCTGGGGCATCAGGCGATATTCAAAAAAGTCGTGGAACGAGCAAGGGAGATCAAGGGCACAAGCATCGCCTTCACGTTCGAGCCTCATCCCCTCAAGGTCCTCGCGCCGGAACGCTCGCCAAAACTTCTGAACACCTTTCACGGGAAGATGAAGCTTTTTGAGGCCGCAGGCATCGAAGTGGTCATCTGTGCGAACTTCACCAGGGCTTTTGCCGACCAGAACTCCGAAGACTTTGCGCGCGAAGTGCTCTATAAGCGGATTGGGGTTAAAGAGGTATATGTGGGCTATGACTATGCGTTCGGCAAAGGACGTGAAGGGAGCATCGAGTCCCTTAAAGAAATGGGGAAGGTCTACGGGTTCGAGGTCGGTGTCATTGAACCGGTCAAGGTGGACGAGGTGGTGGTGAGTAGTTCCGTGGTACGCGAACTTATATCGAACGGCCGCGTCGATGAGGCTTTCCGGCTTCTGGGCAGGTACTACACCATCGAAGGAGAGGTCGTGCACGGCGCCCATCGGGGCCAGACCCTTGGTTTTCCCACCGCGAATTTGAAAACGGCCAATGAGCTCATTCCGGCGTATGGTGTGTATGCCGTCCTTGCCGATGTCGATGATCACAGACTGAAAGGCGTGGCCTCCGTCGGCGTGCGGCCTACGTTTGACTCAGGTCCGGTTTCTCTAGAAGTATACCTCTTCGAATTTACCGAGGTTCTCTATGGGAGGCAAATGGATGTGTCTTTTGTGAAGCGGCTGCGTGGGGAAGAGAAATTCCCCGATGCCGAGTCGCTGGTGCGCCAGATACGGAAAGACGTGCAGAAGGCAGAACTGGTCCTGCAAGGATTCTGAGTTTATATCGTGCTTGGGGGGGTGGTAACTATCGTGTTCTGCCGGTTGCCATGGCGATTGACGCAATTATCTCCGTTCAGAATGCGACGCCGGAGGCTCTCACATTCCTGTTCTGGAAGACTGAAACCGCTCCATCCGTTGTTATTTTCCTGTTAATGCGTGCTGGGATTCTCGTGACGGCGGCTGCAGTACTATCAAGATACCTGAAACGGTTTTTTAAAATAAAGATTCCAAACCATGAACGGTTGGTGGTGAAAAATATAAGCGCAAGGAGGTGATTACTGATGGCATGTGGGAAAAAATGCGGAACGAAGAAGGCGACCAAAAAGACGACGGCGAAGAAAAAATAACGCATCCGGCGGGTGAAGCTGCCCGCCGTTTTTATTTTTTACCGTCGATGGCCTTGACGTATTGCATGCGGAGATTGAAGCGCATCCGTCTTTGAACCGTGAAACCCCCACTACAATTGTCCCTATGATTTAGTGGCGGGTAGTTCATTAAGGCAGAATCCAGTAGTGCCTGCTCATCCTGGCTCAAGTTGCCCTTGGTTTTATCCCTCAGAAACCGAGAATATCGATAATCTGCTTAGCGGTCGGCAGGTTTTGTTCTGATTGATGGGTTTGCGGATTCGGAATGGAACCAAGACCTACCTGAGCGGTTGTGGCAAGAGTAAGAATGAACGCTGAAAAAACCAGCTCAGGGGAAGGCTCCGTTTTTATCTGCTCGGAGGAACTACCCGTGGCGCGTTCAGCGTTGGAAGGTTCTTGTTTAGGATGCTCGGCCGACGGTTCCGAAGAATCGCCACTGGCTTCGGACGAGGATATGCGGCGGTCGCGCACGATGAACTCATTTTTTTCTTATCTTCCACGGACCCAACCTCCTTGCGTAAAAACTTGCCCCAACTCGTTGATATCTTGCCATATATTTTTACCTTTAACACTCCTTTCTGTCAATATTAAATTGACTTTTACTGCAGGCTGTGATAGAAACTTCAGTCTTAGAAAGGCAGGAAGCTTGCATGAAGACAGCGGTCATAATCCTGGGACATGGGAGCCGAAGCGGAGGCGCGGATGTAACCGTCAAGCAGGTAGCTGCTGAGGTCAAGAAGAGCGGCGGCCATGAGGTAGTAGAGCATGCTTTTTTGCAATATACTACTCCTACGCTCCAGAACGCCATAGAGAATTGTATTCGGCAGAGGGTACAAAAAATCGTGATCGTCCCTTATTTCATGCAATCGGGGGCCCATGTTACCAAGGACATCCCTGAATTGGTGGACAAGGCGAGGAAGCAGCATCCGGATCTCAATATCGTGGTCACCGATTACGTGGGTGCCCATCCCCTGATGGCGAAGATCGTGGAAGATCTGGTCCAAGAAACAAAGCAGCTAACTATATTGCCGCAGAGGACACTGAGAGAGCAGAGATAGGCAAAAGAGATCTTGACAGGATTACGGGATCATAGGATAAACCAGATTTTAATCTTGTTATCCTATCCAATAAAGAACATGCTTTCAGCAAAAGAACAACTTGAGATCATAAAACGGGGCGCGTCCGAGATTATTGTCGAGGAAGACCTCCTGAAAAAGCTTGAGAAGTCCGCCTCCACGGGTAGGCCGCTCCGGGTGAAGGCCGGGTTCGATCCTACGGCGCCGGATATCCATCTCGGCCATACTGTGCTCCTGAACAAAATGCGGCAGTTTCAGGAACTTGGGCATGAGGTCATTTTCCTCATTGGTGACTTCACGGGCATGATCGGCGACCCGACCGGCAAGTCCGAGACCAGGAAGCATCTCACGAAAGAGGAGGTCGCAGAAAACGCCAAGACCTACCAGGCGCAGATATACAAGATCCTCGATCCGGTGAAGACCAAGATCGCCTTCAACAGCGAGTGGATGTCTAAGATGACGGCTGAGAATATAATCCAGCTTGCTGCAAAGCATACCGTGGCGCGGATGCTCGAACGCGAAGACTTCAAAAAACGTTATCAGTCCGAGCAACCTATCAGCATTCATGAGTTCCTCTATCCCCTGATCCAGGGGTACGATTCGGTAATGCTCAATGCGGACGTGGAGCTTGGCGGCACGGACCAGAAGTTCAACCTGCTCGTTGGCCGCGAACTCCAGAAGGAATACGGCCAGGAACCGCAGTCGATCGTGATGATGCCGCTCCTCGAAGGCTTGGACGGCGTGAACAAGATGAGCAAGAGCCTGGGGAACTATATCGGCATCAACGAGCCGGCAAAGGAGATCTTCGGCAAGGTGATGTCCGTGAGTGATGATCTCATGTATCGATATTATGAGCTGGTAAGCTCGGTTTCCCTCGCGGAGCTTGAAAAGATCAAGACTGACGTCAAGTCCGGAACGCTTCACCCCATGGAGGCGAAAAAGCGGCTCGCTGCGGAGCTGGTTGATCGGTTCTGCACAGGAGAAATCCCTGCTTGGCTTACTGCTTCAGAAGATCAGGATAAAGCGAAATATCATGTATCGATCGGTCAGATTGCCCGCGAGGAATTCGAGAAAGTGTTCAGTAAAAAGAACCTTCCCGATGAGATCCCGGTTGTTGAAGTCGCTTGGGAAGGGGAACGGATGAAGCTTGCAAAGATAATTGCTATTGCCGGTGTGGCCAAGAGCAACTCTGAAGCGCGCAGGCTTATCCAGCAGGGCGCCGTAGAGGTGAATGAGGCCCCGATGAAAGACATTGATGCAGAATTGTCAGTCTCCGGAGAGTATACTCTGAGGGTTGGAAAGAAGCGTTTTGTAAAGATTGTAGCGAAGAAATAAAAAAATCGCTCTGAAACGAAAAAAGTCTTGACACGGGATAGGGTTTCTGATAAATTGCGCCTTCGTTCGGCGGGAAACCTCGGGCAAAACCTCGAAGTTCTATAAATACCAACCGACGTAATAAAATAAGCACGTAATAATTAATCGGTGAAATAAATTGTCTTGACAAAGAAATGCTATTTTGTTAATATTAATATTCTGCGAAGTATGCAGAAACATGGTCTTTGAAAACTAAATAGGTGCAAAAATTCCAGACGGTTTTTTAAAAAGCTGTTTGGAATCGGCGGGTTTTTGAGTATCAAACTAGTCAAGTTACCTTGAGTAACATTGCATAAGGATCAGATTTTTTTGGAGAGTTTGATCCTGGCTCAGAACGAACGCTGGCGGCGTGCTTAACACATGCAAGTCGAACGAGAAGTACGTAGCAATACGTATTGTAAAGTGGCGCACGGGTGAGTAACACGTGGGTAATCTGCCCTTGAGTTTGGGATAACCCCGCGAAAGCGGGGCTAATACCGAATAAGACCACGGGGACCAAAGTCCCTGAGGTAAAAGATGGCCTCTATTTATAAGCTATCACTTGAGGATGAGCCCGCGGCCCATTAGCTAGTTGGTAGGGTAACGGCCTACCAAGGCTATGATGGGTAGCTGGTCTGAGAGGACGATCAGCCACACTGGAACTGAGACACGGTCCAGACTCCTACGGGAGGCAGCAGTGGGGAATATTGCGCAATGGGCGAAAGCCTGACGCAGCAACGCCGCGTGGGGGATGAAGGTTTTCGGATTGTAAACCCCTTTCGATCGGAACGAATCTCCTCCTGGTAAATAATCAGGAGGATCGACGGTACCGAGAGAAGAAGCCACGGCTAACTCTGTGCCAGCAGCCGCGGTAAGACAGAGGTGGCGAGCGTTGTTCGGATTTATTGGGCGTAAAGCGAACGCAGGTGGTTTGGTAAGTCAGGGGTGAAAGTCCACAGCTTAACTGTGGCACTGCCTTTGATACTGCCTTTCTTGAGTGCATGAGGGGGAAGCGGAATTCCGAGTGTAGAGGTGAAATTCGTAGATATTCGGAGGAACACCGGTGGCGAAGGCGGCTTCCTGGCATGTAACTGACACTCATGTTCGAAAGCGTGGGTAGCAAACAGGATTAGATACCCTGGTAGTCCACGCCCTAAACGATGGGCACTAGGTGTGGGAGGTATCGACCCCTTCCGTGCCGCAGCTAACGCATTAAGTGCCCCGCCTGGGGAGTACGGCCGCAAGGTTGAAACTCAAAGGAATTGACGGGGGCCCGCACAAGCGGTGGTGCATGTGGTTTAATTCGACGCAACGCGAAGAACCTTACCTAGGCTTGACATCCCTGGAACCTCCTGGAAACAGGGGGGTGCCCGCAAGGGAGCCAGGAGACAGGTGCTGCATGGCTGTCGTCAGCTCGTGTCGTGAGATGTTGGGTTAAGTCCCGCAACGAGCGCAACCCTCACCCTCAGTTGCCACCGGGTCATGCCGGGCACTCAGAGGGAACTGCCCCGGATAACGGGGAGGAAGGTGGGGATGACGTCAAGTCCTCATGGCCTTTATGCCTAGGGCTACACACGTGCAACAATGGCCGGTACAAAGGGCTGCAATCCCGCGAGGGGGAGCCAATCCCAGAAAACCGGTCTCAGTTCGGATTGGAGTCTGCAACTCGACTCCATGAAGTCGGAATCGCTAGTAATCGCGGATCAGAACGCCGCGGTGAATACGTTCCCGGGCCTTGTACACACCGCCCGTCACACCACGAAAGCCTATTGTACCTTAAGTCGCTGCGTCAACCCGCAAGGGAGACAGGCGCCCACGGTATGATCGGTGATTGGGGTGAAGTCGTAACAAGGTAGCCGTAGGAGAACCTGCGGCTGGATCACCTCCTTTCTAAGGATGAACTTAGAGGTCAGATTTGGACCTCTCATCCAGGTCGTTCGCCAGCACCTATTTAGTTTTGAAGGACCATGAGCGTTGCTCAGGGCTATAGGCATGGGCTCGGAGCTTTACCCCCGGGAAAAGTCCTGAGCCTGATCGAAGCGATCAATAATCGAGACGGGCCTATAGCTCAGTTGGTTAGAGCGCACCCCTGATAAGGGTGAGGTCGGTAGTTCGACTCTACCTAGGCCCACCAGTACAACAAAATCTCGAATTTTGAAATTCGAAATTGTGAAGTAATCAGGGGCTGTAGCTCAGCTGGGAGAGCACCTGCTTTGCAAGCAGGGGGTCAGCGGTTCGATCCCGCTCAGCTCCACCAATTTAATAAATTCAATAGCCTAGATTTAATATTCAAGATAATTGAATATTGAATTTTGAGTATTGAATTCCCGAGTTTCATGCGGGATTGTTCTTTGACAACTGAATAAGCAAGGGTACAAGAAAAGCTGAGGCAACTCAAGAAACGCCGAATCTGCCAGAAGCAGATTTGGTGGTTAAGCTACAGAAGGCGTATGGTGGATGCCTTGGCGCCAAGAGGCGATGAAGGACGTGGCAAGCTGCGATAAGCTTCGGGGAGCCGCTAACAGGCTGTGATCCGGAGATTTCCGAATGGGGCAACCCTACCTGGTGCTGCCAGGTAATCTGCATCTGAATTCATAGGATGCAGAAGCGAACTCAGGGAAGTGAAACATCTCAGTACCTGAAGGAAGAGAAAGAGACATCGATTCCCCTAGTAGTGGCGAGCGAACGGGGAACAGCCCAAACCGGGTCCATGTGATAGTCTTGCGGGCGTTATGGATCTGGGGTTGCAGGACTTTGCTGGTGGGGACCGCATACCTCACGGAGAGTTACAAACCTCTGTTGTAGTTGAACGATCTGGAACGATCGGCCATAGACGGTGATAGCCCGGTAAACGAAACGACGAGAGGCTCTCTGGGCAGAGTTCCTAAGTACCACGGGACACGAGAAACCCTGTGGGAATCCGGAAAGACCACTTTCCAAGGCTAAATACTACTTGGCGACCGATAGTGAACCAGTACCGTGAGGGAAAGGTGAAAAGAACCCCGGGAGGGGAGTGAAAAGAACCTGAAACCGTACGCTTACAAGCAGTGAGAGGGCTATGGGCCGCAAGGTCAAAGCCTGATCGCGTGCCTTTTGCATAATGAGCCGGCGAGTTATTAGGTGTGGCAAGGTTAATCTCGATAAACGAGAGGAGCCGTAGCGAAAGCGAGTCTGAATAGGGCGATTCAGTCACATTTAATAGACCCGAAGCGGAATGATCTACCCATGGCCAGGGTGAAGCGAAGTTAAACCCTTCGTGGAGGCCCGAACTGGTGATTGTTGCAAAAATCTCGGATGAGCTGTGGGTAGGGGTGAAAGGCTAATCAAATTCCGTGATAGCTGGTTCTCCCCGAAATAGCTTGAGGACTAGCCTTGCGAATTAACTGACGGAGGTAGAGCACTGAATGGACTAGGGGCCTTACCCGGTTACCAAACCCAATCAAACTCCGAATACCGTCAAGTCTTACCGCAGGAGTCAGACTACGGGTGCTAAGATTCGTGGTCAAAAGGGAAAGAGCCCAGACCGCCAGCTAAGGTCCCTAAATATATGCTAAGTGGGAAAGGTTGTGGGAGCGCACAGACAGCCAGGAGGTTTGCTTAGAAGCAGCAATCCTTTAAAGAAAGCGTAATAGCTCACTGGTCAAGCGGGCCTGCGCCGAAAATATAACGGGGCTTAAGCATATTACCGAAGCTGCGGATTCCACCGCAAGGTGGAGTGGTAGGGGAGCATTCTGTCATAGGTTGAAGGCGGACCGTAAGGACCGCTGGACGAAACAGAAGAGATTCTGCCGGCATAAGTAGCGATAAAACGGATGAAAAATCCGTTCGCCGAAAACCTAAGGTTTCCTGGGCAATGTTAATCATCCCAGGGTGAGTCGGATCCTAAGTCGAGGCCGAAAGGAATAGACGATGGACAGCAGGTTAATATTCCTGCACTACTGTGGTAGCGTTATCAGCAATGGGGGGACGCAGTAAGGTAGATCTACGGGCGACTGGAAATGCCCGGCCGCAATTCAAGGGGGATCTCACAGGCAAATCCGTGAGGTCATTACTCTGAGGAAAGCGGGGAAGCGAGTCTTCGGACAAGCCAACTGATTGATCCTACACTGCCAAGAAAAACCTCTAGCGAGTTATCATAGTATCCGTACCGCAATCCGACACAGGTAGGTAGGAGGAAAACTCTAAGGCGCTTGAGAGAACTCTGGCTAAGGAACTAGGCAAATTAGCCCCGTAACTTCGGGAGAAGGGGCGCCTCAGTAGGGTGTTAAAGCCCGAGGAGGCCGCAGTGAAATGGCTCTGGCGACTGTTTATCAAAAACACAGGTGTCTGCTAAGCCGCAAGGCGATGTATAGGCACTGATGCCTGCCCGGTGCCGGAAGGTTAACAGGAGGGGTCAGCCGCAAGGCAAAGCTCTGAATCGAAGCCCCGGTAAACGGCGGCCGTAACTATAACGGTCCTAAGGTAGCGAAATTCCTTGTCGGGTAAGTTCCGACCTGCACGAATGGCATAACGACTGGAGCACTGTCTCGGCCAGAGACTCAGCGAACTTGTATTATCGGTGAAGATGCCGATTACCCGCAACTAGACGGAAAGACCCTGTGAACCTTTACTATAGCTTGGCAATGAATTTTGGAACGGTATGTGTAGGATAGGTGGGAGACTTTGAGACGGGGGCGCTAGCTCTCGTGGAGTCGCCGTTGAAATACCACCCTTATTTTTCTGAAATTCTAACCTGGGCCCATTATCTGGGTCGGGGACATTGCCTGGTGGGTAGTTTGACTGGGGCGGTCGCCTCCCAAAGTGTAACGGAGGCGCCCAAAGGTTCCCTCAGGCTGGTCGGAAATCAGCCGTTCGAGTGTAAAGGCATAAGGGAGCTTGACTGCGAGACTGACAGGTCGAGCAGGTACGAAAGTAGGGCTTAGTGATCCGGTGGTTCCTCGTGGGAGGGCCATCGCTCATCGGACAAAAGGTACTCCGGGGATAACAGGCTTATCGCGTCCAAGAGTTCACATCGACGACGCGGTTTGGCACCTCGATGTCGGCTCATCGCATCCTGGGGCTGAAGTAGGTCCCAAGGGTTTGGCTGTTCGCCAATTAAAGCGGTACGAGAGCTGGGTTCAAAACGTCGTGAGACAGTTTGGTCCCTATCTGTTGTGGGCGTAGGAGATTTGAGAGGATCTGTCCCTAGTACGAGAGGACCGGGATGGACGAACCTCTAGTGTGCCAGTTGTCCCGCCAGGGGCAGTGCTGGGTAGCTATGTTCGGTCGGGATAACCGCTGAAAGCATCTAAGCGGGAAACCCACCTCAAGACTAGATCTCCCGGGCCGCAAGGCCCCTAAAGACCCCCGGTAGACCACCGGGTTGATAGGCTGGGCGTGTAAGGGTGGTAACATCCTAAGCTAACCAGTACTAATAGGTCGTGAGGCTTAACCACTAAATTTTCTGCTTCTGACAGATTCGGCTTTTCGAAGTACTCCTTGCATATTCAGTGTCAAACAGTGTCATAAGGTTTCTCGGTGGCTATACCGGAGGGGTCACACCCGTTCCCATCCCGAACACGGAAGTTAAGCTCTCCAGGGCCGATGATACTATGACCGAGAGGTCATGGGAAAGTAGGACGTCGCCGGGAATATTTTTTAAGCCCATCATCAAACGATGATGGGCTTTTTTTATTTGCATCCTGCGCCAGCAATGTACACCAAGCACAACGGACACTTCGACTTTCGATATTGAATACAACTTGCATCTTAAACTATCTCTGTGTATCATTGCTCCATCATCATTAATCCGGTGTTGCTCGGAAATGACAGAACCCCATGGCAGAGAATAAAACCGATACCACGGTCACCACAAACCGGAAGGCATACCACGATTACTTCGTCGAAGAGACCTTCGAGGCGGGGATGTCGCTCCTGGGCACGGAAGTAAAGTCCTTGCGCCTGAGTCTCGCAAACCTGACGGACAGCTACGCCATTGTCAAGAACAACGAGATGTTTTTGTTCAACGCCAGCATCAGCCCCTATCCCCACGGCAACATTATGAACCACGAGCCGCTCCGGACACGCAAGCTCCTGCTTCATAAAGAAGAGATCCGGAAGCTCATCGGCAAGATTACCCAAAAAGGCTACACCCTTATTCCGCTCAAGATATACTTTGTCCGCGGCAAGGCCAAAGTCCTGATTGGCTTGGCAAAAGGCAAGAAAGCATTTGACAAGCGCGAGACCATCAAGGAAAAAGAATCGAAGCGTGAAGTGGAACGCGTGGTAAAAGAGAGAAGCCGGTAAATTATCCCTCCTTCTGCTACAATAAAATATAGAATTAAAGGCACATGTCACATGAGGGGGTGTCCCTTCATCAGGGCGTTGGCAACGAAAGAAAGCGGGTACCGAGAAGTCTCTGCCTTTAGTTCCACAAAAAAACACAACAAGGAGGATGTCATGAAACGATTTGTGATGCTACTTGCTGGCGCAATTTTCATGGTAATGGCAATCGGTTTGACACCGGCACATGCCAAGATTATCGGAAAGAATGTCGAATACACGGCCGATGGCGTGACCTTGAAGGGATACTTGGCCTATGAAAGCGGCATTAAAGGAAAAGGGCCAGGTATTCTCGTGGTCCACGAGTGGTGGGGCTTAAACGATTACGCACGAAAGCGCGCAAAGATGTTAGCCCAGCTCGGGTATACGGCGCTCGCAGTCGACATGTATGGTGAAGGAAAGCAGGCCAAGCATCCCGATGACGCGGGAAAATTCTCGTCGGAAGTCATGAAGAACTTCGATACGGCGAAAGCTAGGTTTACTGCGGCGGAGGAGTTCCTGAAGAAGCAGCCCACGGTTGATCCCGAACGCATTGCGGCCATCGGTTACTGCTTCGGCGGCGGCGTGGTGCTGAACATGGCGAGGCAGGGCGCTGATCTCAAGGCCGTCGCAAGCTTCCACGGAATGCTCGCAGCGGTACAGGCAGCTCAGCCCGGCATGGTCAAAGCGAAGATCCGCGTGTATACCGGCGCGGACGATAAGTTCGTTCCCGTCGAGGCCGTGGAAGGCTTCAGGAAAGAAATGGCCGACGCCAATGCGGACGTCAAGATCATCAGTTATCCCGGCGCCGTCCATAGCTTCACGAACCCCGACGCGACCGAGCTCGGAAAGAAGTTCAATCTCCCGTTGGCCTACAACAAGAAGGCAGACAGGGAGTCGTGGGATGATATGAAGAAGTTCTTTGGTGAAGTTTTGAAGAAGTAAGAGATACCTTATGTAGAGCAGGGGCGCAGATCATCTTCCGATCCTGCGCCCGAATTTTTTTGTAACCATTTCGCATGCCGGATGTTCGGAGCGTTTCCGCCAGCCGCCTTTTCTCCGCTTTATGAATGAACCAGTGATTCACTCGTTAATGGGCCGAAACTTTCAGTGATCCTTGTTAATAGTTCATCAATTTGTGGTAAACTTAATACAAACTCTAGTTAATAGCAGAGCGGTCTGTGGCAGGTATGAACAAAAAAGGGTGGTGGCTATGAAAAGGAAATACCTAACGGCAATAATGGTATTCATAAGCCTATCACTGATAGGGTGTGGCCATAACTACAGCAGCGCACCCCCGCCCCCCTCGAATATTATTACACAGATCCTCAGTGACCCGCGGTTTGACGGTGATATCCAATCTTCCCTCACGGGTACAACGGTAACACAGGGTAACACTCAAAGTGTGTTTGTCGGAATAGATTCTGCTACAGGTGCGGAATTCCGTGCGTTCCTGGATTTCCCCTTGACAGGTGCTGATGGTGTCCCGGGTAACGCCGTCATCGTATCGGCAGTACTTGATATAGTAATCGACCGCATCCTACCTCAACCGCTGTTGGGCACGATTCCAATTCGTATCGACCTTGTTTCCTTTCAACCTCCGATATTGATACCAACCGATTTTGACCCTACGATCCAGCTGGCGTTGGCAAGCACCATGAACATACCGCCAATTTCCTCAGCCGACGTCGGTCAGCACATATTTGTCGATGTGACTTCATTGATGGCTGAAGCACAAATTAGGGGTCTGCCTGATTTCCAGGTCCGAATATTATTGGATTCCAATGCAGTTTCCGGGCTCATAGAAATCAACGACACCACAGGACGGAATCGAGCACTACTCGCACCTCTGCTGCAGGTAGAATATATCTGATAATTTGGCAATACAAATCGTTAACAGGGAACTCGCCTTGATAATTTCCTTGTCACGTGCTAATCTTTTCGCATGCAGGGACGCAGTTTCTGTCGGTTCGCATGGATTCCTCCTGTGTTATGAACGTGAAAACAGGCGGACAACTCCGTGGTCACCGGGGTCATTCCGCGCGGAGCATGGGTCCGGCATGCGTCATCAACCCGGTATCGGAGTAATTCAATCATGAAGAAGCGCTTAATATTCACCGTCATCGGTCTGCTCATCCTCATCGTGATTCTCGTCGCCATCAAAGCCCTGCAGATCGGTGCGATGATCGACCAGGGCAAGAAGTTCGTACCGCCGCCCGAGACTGTGACTTCCGCGGTAGTCAAGGCCGACTCTTGGGAGACCGCCCTGACTGCGGTCGGCACGATGAACGCCGTACAGGGAGTTACTGTAGCCGCCGAGCTGGTGGGCAAGGTGGTCGAGATCGCTTTCGAGGCGGGTGCATCGGCGAAGAAGGGGGACATCCTGCTGCGTCAGGACACCTCCTCGGAAGAGGCTCAGCTTCCCGGCGCTCTAGCCCAGGTGGACTTGACGCGCACCAACCTCGAGAGAATGAGCCAACTGTTCGCCAAGAACCTGATCTCGCAGGCCGACCGCGATAATGCCGTGGCGAGCGCGGAGCAGGCCCAGGCCCAGGCCGACAACATACGGGCCACCATCGCCAAGAAGACGATCCGCGCCCCCTTCAGTGGCCATCTTGGCATCCGACAGGTCAACCTGGGCCAGATCCTCCGCGAGGGGGACCCCATCGTCACGCTGCAGTCCCTCGACCCGATCTATGTCGACTTCACCCTGCCCCAGCAGCAACTCACGCTGGTGCGCCTTGGTCTGACCGTGCGGGTAACCACCGATGCCCTGCCGGGGGAGACGCTGCAGGGGCGGATCACCGCCATAAACCCTCTTGTCGACGCTGAAACCCGCCAGATAAAGATGCAGGCGACCGTGGCAAACCGCGGTAACAAGTTGCGCCCCGGCATGTTCGCCAACGTGGCTGTGGGGCTCCCCACGCGGCTGAAGGTGCTCGCTATTCCTGCAACGGCCATCCTGTACGCTCCTTACGGGGACTCGGTCTTCATCATCGAGGATGCCGCGGATAAAAAGGGAAAGGTGCTGCGCCAGCAGTTCGTGCGCCTAGGTGTAAAGCGCGGCGACTTCGTCGCCGTTACGAGCGGGATCCGGGAGGGAGAAACGGTAGTCAGCACCGGCGTCTTCAAACTGCGCAACGGCCAGCCGGCGATAATCGATAATACGCTGGCGCCCGATTTCCGGAAAACGCCCACACCGGAGAACAGCTGACTTTCCATGAATATCACAGACCTGTTCATACGCCGTCCGGTCCTGGCCCTGGTGGTCAACCTGGTCATCATCATTGCCGGCCTGCAGGCGGTTCGCACCCTCAACGTGCGCCAGTTCCCGCACAGCGAGAACGCCGCGGTTACCGTCAGCACCATTTACGTCGGCGCTGATTCCGACCTGGTGCGCGGCTTCGTCACCACGCCGCTGGAGCGCGCCATCGCCGCAGCGGACGGCATCGAATATATGGAGTCGCAGAGCAGCCTCGGCCTCTCCACCATCAACGTGCGCCTCAGACTCAACTACGACTCCACCAAGGCCTTGGCCGAGATCAGCTCCAAGGTGGACCAGGTACGCCGCGATCTGCCCCCCGAGGCCGAGGTGCCGGTGCTCAACATCGTGTCGGCCGACAGCCAGTTCGCCTCGGCCTATCTGAGCTTCACTTCCGACATCCTGCAGCAGAACGAAATAACCGATTATCTCGTGCGCGTCGTCCAGCCGCGCCTGTCGGCCATCGCCGGGGTGCAGCGGGCCGACATCCTTGGCGGCCGCACATTTGCCATGCGGATTTGGCTCAAGCCCGAGCGGATGGCCGCCCTCAACATCAGCCCGGCCCAGGTACGTCAGGCTCTGGTCGCGAACAACTTCCTGTCCGCCCTCGGCAGGAGCAAGGGGGCGTTTATCCAGGTCAACCTGACAGCCAATACCGACCTGCGCACCGTGGAAGAGTTCAAGCTCCTGGCAGTGCGCGAGCAGAATGGCGCTATCGTGCGCCTGGGGGATATCGCCGATGTGGTGCTGGGCGCCGAGGACTACGACTCCGAAGTGCGCTTCTCGGGGCAGACGGCCGTGTTCATGGGGATCTGGCCCCTCCCCAACGCCAATTCCATCGACGTCATCAGGCGCGTGAGTACGGAGATGGCGGCTATCGAGAAAGACCTGCCGAGCGGTATGCAGGCGCGTGTTGCCTACGACGCCACGAACTACATCAACAACGCCATCCGCGAGGTGCTCAAGACCCTCGGCGACACCTTGCTCATCGTCATGGTCGTCATATTCCTCTTCCTCGGCTCCTTCCGCTCGGTGTTCGTCCCGGTCGTGGCAATCCCCGTGTCGCTTATCGGCGGCGTCTTCCTGATGCAGGCCTTCGGTTTCACCGTCAACCTGCTCACCCTGCTGGCAATCGTCCTCTCGGTCGGCCTTGTGGTGGACGACGCCATCGTGGTGGTAGAGAATGTTGCGCGCCACATGGGACTCGGGAAGTCCGCCCGCGAGGCGGCACTGATCGGCGCCCGCGAGCTGGTCGGGCCAATCATCGCCATGACTATCACCCTGGCTGCGGTCTACCTCCCCATCGGCCTGCAGGGGGGGTTGACCGGATCGCTCTTCCGTGAATTCGCCTTCACCTTGGCCGGGGCTGTCACCATCTCGGGGATCGTCGCCCTCACCCTGTCGCCGGTCATGTCGGCCACACTGCTCAAGCCCGGCTTCGGGGAGCGAGGCCTGGCAGGTCGGATCTCCCGTGACTTCGAGCGCCTCAAGGGCGCATACGGGCGCCGGCTCGACGCCACCCTCCGCGCCCGCCCGATGGTCTACACCGTATGGATCGTGGTGAGCCTGCTCACCATTCCGATGTTCACCATGTCCGCCAAGGAGCTGGCGCCTCTGGAGGACCAGGGGGTCATCTTCGGCATCCTCGACGCCTCGGCAAACTCCACCCTCGACCAGACCAGCCGCTACGCCGCGGCGGCCAACCAGGCTTTCATGAGCGTGCCCGAGACCGTATTTACTTTCCAGATCACTTTCCCCAACTCCGGCTTCGGCGGCATGGTAACCAAGCCATGGGGCGACCGCAAGCGCACCGTCTTCAAGATCATGCCCGAGGTGCAGAAGAAACTGCAGGCGATCCCCGGCATCCAGATGTTCCCGGTCGCCCCGCCCGCCCTCCCCGGCGGCGGCCAATTCCCCGTGGAGTTCATCCTGGCCTCCACGGCCGAGACCGGGCAGATTCTCGAGTTTGCCCAGAAGCTGCAGCAGAAGGCGATGCAGAGCGGCATGTTCGCCTTCCCGCCGCTGATCGACGTCAAGATAGACCAGCCCCAAACCGAGTTCGTCATCGACCGCGACAAGGTGGCCGCCCTCGGTCTCAGCCTGGGGCAGATCGGCGCCGACCTCGGTGGCATGGTAGGCGGCGATTTCGTCAACCGCTTCGATATAGCGGGGAGGAGCTACAAGGTCATACCCCAGATCCAGCGAGTCAGCCGCCTCACCCCGGACCAATTACAGAACATCTATGTCACTGGCCCAAACGGCAACCTGGTGCCGCTTTCCACCGTCACGGCCCTCAGAGAGACCGTCGTCCCCCGCTCGCTTAACCGCTTCCAGCAGCTCAATGCGGTCAAGATCAGCGGTGTGGCAATGCGGCCACTGGACGAAGCCTTGCGTTTGTTGGAGGATGAGGCGAGGAAGATACTTCCCAAGGGGTATGTCCTCGACTACACCGGCGAGTCACGCCAGCTTCGGACGGAGGGGAACAAGTTCCTTCCCGCGTTCGCCCTGGCCATCGTCCTCATCTTTCTGGTGCTGGCGGCTCAGTTCAACAGCTTCCGAGACCCCTTCGTCATCCTCGCCGGTTCGGTGCCGCTCGCGATATTCGGCGCGCTCGTCTTCATGTTCCTCAAGATGCCCGACCCGAACGTGCCGTTCTGGACCCACGGCTGGACCACCACCCTCAACATCTACTCGCAGGTCGGCCTAGTGACCCTGGTCGGGCTGGTGTCGAAGAACGGTATCCTGATCGTCGAATTTGCCAACAAGCTCCAGCTTCAAGGCCTTGCGAAGCTCGACGCCGTCCGCCAAGCATCCATGACCCGCCTGCGTCCAATCCTGATGACCACCGCCGCCACCATCGCCGGCCACTTTCCGCTGACCCTCGTCTCCGGCGCCGGCGCCGCCGCACGCAACTCCATCGGCTTGGTCCTGGTGGGGGGCCTGTTCATCGGCACCTTCTTCACACTCTTCGTCGTCCCCTCCATCTACATGCTCGTCGCCCGCGACCACAGCAAGGACCGTGAGCGCGAATCAGCCATGCCACCGGAGACCTGACCCGGACAAACGGAACAGGAGCGTCTTCTTGTAACTCGCAGCAATTGCATCTTTGGAAAATGCATTCTACGTGTAGTTATTGACAGTTATTAGCAGCACAATTTATTTCAGATGTAACATACCGGGTAATGCCAATGAATTAAAGGATCTTGTAATGAAGAATACGGATAAAATTAAAAAACAGACCATAATAGACAAACAAAAAGCTAATAATCAGCTTTATGAAGAACAGCAGTTTTATCGTACAGCATTCGAACAATCTCCTGATGGTATCTTGGTAATAGATACGAATGGAAATTTCATTGAATTCAATGAAGCCGCCCATCGCCAGCTCGGCTATTCAAGAGAAGAATTTAAGAGGCTTCGTATCTCTGACATTGATCCGATTCAGAGTCCTGAAGAAATACAAGACAGTATTAAGGAAGTTGTAGATAAGGGACGCGCTGAATTTGATGTTAAGCATAGAACAAAGGAGGGAGAAATCAGGGATGTTCATGTCGTTACTCAAGCATTCGTCTTATCCGGCCGCACATTTTTTCATACCATATGGCGAGATATCACTGAGTATAGACTCGCTGAAGAGGAAATCCGTTTCCTAGCATCGATTATAGAAAACCTTCCCAACGCTGTATGCGCCATTGATACAAAGGGTGCAACGATGGCATGGAACCGGGGAGCAGAGAAGATGCTGGGATACAAAGCCGAAGAAATCGTTGGAAAGCCGATAACAACCATTATTCCTGAAGAGATTGGCAAGCAAGAGATGGAGCACTGCCTGACGATCTTGAACAAGGAGGGGTTCTTTTCAGGATATGAAACGGTACGGCTAGCCAAGGATGGCAGAAGGATACCGGTGGAACTGACAGCCGTGGCGATCAAGGGTAAAGCGCAGAACATCAGGAGCTATGCATCTATCATGGTGGACATCACTGACCGCAAAAAAGCAGAAGAGGAACGATTGAAGAGTCACATGCTTGAGTCGATCGGTTTACTCGCGGGCGGTATTGCCCATGATTTTAATAACCTGCTCACCATTATCTTAGGGGATATTAATATTGCGAAAATGTTTGTACAACCTGGCGATAAGGTATTCAACAGGCTGGGCCATGCAGAACAAATCTGCGAAAAGGCCGGCGATCTCAGCAAGCGCCTGATCACCTTTGCCACAGGCGGAGATCCTGTGAAAAAAAACATTTCGTTGTCAGGACTGCTTGTAAAAACGGTTAACACCTTGCTTAAAGACTCAAATATTAATATGGTATTTGATTTACCAGCCGACCTCTATACTATTGCCATAGATGAAGGTCAAATGACACAGGCCATTAATAATCTGGTCATCAATGCAAGAGAAGCAATGCCGCAAGGAGGAACTCTCGCTGTTCGCGGAGAGAATGTCCGTATTTCAGCAGAAGACAACTTACCGTTGCAGGCTGGTGATTACTTGAAAATATCGTTCCGTGACACAGGTGCCGGCATACCTTCCGAAAATCTGGCGAAGATATTCGACCCGTATTTTACAACCAAAGACACTTATTACCAGAAAGGCCTAGGGCTCAACCTTGCGGTATGTTATTCTATTATCAAGAGACATGATGGCCTGATTACCGTCTCATCCGAAGTCGGTAAGGGGACGACCTTTATTATTTATCTCCCCGTATGAACCTTGCTAAGACTAATCCTTGAGGATGTCATCGTTTTTTCTAGGTTGGGCGACATTTACTTCCTAAAAGCTGCAGCTGGCGGTTACTGGGAACAAGGGAAGATTACGCTTTTTCAATAACTACTTTTTATTGCATTAACTTGCATTATGGGCCGTGAATGACACCTTTATATCTCCATCCTTTAGGTATCATCTTCAGGCCGTTAGAGACGCAGGTTCTCGAAGGTGGTAAAATTAAGATGTAAATCATCAGAATCTCCGCTTTCTCCTGTGGAGAGCGGAAACACTAAATCTTTGTCGAAGGGATATTTGTCCATGGCTGAACAGAGTGATTCCCATCGCGGAACGCGCATACTCGTCATCGTGGCAGCGCTCGCAATCATCTCGGGAGGCATTTATCAGGCACAAGCGGTCCTGGCATCATTTCTCGTCGCTGTTTTCCTGGCTGCCATCGGCACGCCATCGGTCCTCTGGCTTGAGCAGAAACGCATTCCTTATGTAGTCGCGGTGTTGCTCGTGGTGGCGGGCATGGCTGCAATTCTCGTAATTATCGGAGTACTCGTTGGCACGTCCCTTAACAGTTTTTATGCTGACCTCCCGTACTATCAGGCGCGCTTACAGAAGCATGTTGCTGCACTCCAGACGTTTATGTCAACCAAGGGTATCCCGCTCGAGGACTCATTTCTGGTCGATCAGGTAAAACCGGAAGCCGTGAAGAGACTGACCGCCAACCTGCTCAAGGGGCTGGGCTCGGCGCTCTTTGAAATCGTTGTGATTCTGCTCATCGTAACCTTCATACTCCTTGAAGCCTCAAGCTTTCCCGTCAAACTCCGCGCTGTTCTCGGTGATCCTCAGAAGGATTTTCATCCGTTTATGAGGTTCGTCTATGATATCAACCGCTATATGGTCATTAAGACGGCGATCAGTCTGACAGTGGGTGCTCTTATCGGGATATGGCTGTATATCCTCGGCGTGGATTTTCCCATTCTCTGGGGTTTTCTGGCATTTTTGCTCCACTATGTGCCTAATATCGGCGCCCTCATCGCCTCAGCTCCCGCAGTTTTTCTCGCCCTTATCCAGCTTGGGATAGGTCGTGCCGCGCTCGCGGCTTCCGGATATCTGGCCGTTGATTTCATTCTTGGCAACGTGGTTGAGCCGAGGCTCATGGGTCGGAGGCTCGGCCTGTCCACGCTGGTTGTAATTCTCTCGTTGATTTTTTGGGGAGGCCTGCTTGGTCTTATCGGTGTGGTTCTGTGCATACCATTGACCATGACCTTGAAGTTTGCATGCGAGAATAACAAAAGCACAAGATGGATCGCGGTCTTGCTCGGACACGAGATGTCCCCTGCACAAGTTCCACCGGCGTCGAAAAAGGGAAACGATCCTGTGACCTGAAATAAATCAGAGAAGACTCGACAGAGAAAAGAGAACAAAAGAGAAGCGGATGACGGAAAGAACACATGAACAAGAACTGAATACACTGAAGGCCGTTATCACCAGTTTATGCGAAGAAATCGCCGGACCCGCTGCCGGCGAAATGAAATTTGCCAGACACGAACGCCGCCAGGATTCATACCGAAATTACCTGCCATCGATTATTGTACCAGGTGGATAGTTTGGATAATTAATTGTTGCGAGCATTTGTATTAATGATAATGAATAGATCATGTTGACTGAACTTCCGGATAAGTCGGTACTGAACGGAGTGCCAGGACCATCAAAGATGTGCCGAATGTCGATTAAATGCAGCCACTTGCATCCATAGTGTCTAATGTCAATAGACATGTTACGCGTTGATGTCCGCATTGCAGTGAATGGCGCATTACAAAGATAGGACTACACGATGGTTCACAAGATGGTATCAGGACCTATGGCCTGTTTACTTTTAGTCATTCTCCTTTTCGCGGGTTGTAGCGTTTCAAACAATGCTGTGCCTGCGATTCCTGGCTACACCAATCCTACAACAACCGGAATAAGCATGGACGATACCTCTGCTACCTTGGTTGGGAGTCTTTCCAATCCAGCGGGCTACATAACCACTGTCTGGTTTGAATATGGGACGTCTACGTCCTATGGTAATGCTACTGTCAAAACAAAATACGCTGCTGCTGGGACACAAAGTATATCTTCGACCATTTCAGGTCTTTCTCAAGGCACGACATATCATGTCAAGATCGTAACCCAGAACTTGGGAGGTATTTTCAATGGTGTTGATAAAACGTTCACTACATTAAAGCAAACGATAGATCCGCTCACATTCCCACGCAAATTTGTCTGTACATTTGAACATCATAATTGGACGAGCTCACAGATTTTCATGAAGAACGATCTCGTGCTCTATCCCGCAAGTGGCGGGGACACGCTTTATCGATCCCTTCGAGACGATAATAATAATTTGCCTCCTCCTGACAATCCAGACTGGTGGGTCTTAGATGATACCAAGGGCAACCTGTCATGGTTCACGCCCGTTATGCCGGAAAACCAGTGGTATTGGGCCGGCGGGGCATCCGCGGTAGGAGTTGCTGCCTGGTCATATAATGTCGTTGGTCCAGACCACTGGTCCGAGGAAGAAACCGAAGGAGGGACCGGAAGCCCGGAAGGATTAGGTCCTGCGGTAAGAGTGACCCCCCAGACAGATACAATGTATCACCTTTCCCTTGAATATTCCGGGGATGATTATCAGGGACATGCCTGGAGTTATATTCACTTACATAAAAGGATCAACGGAGTTACTACTCTCCTTTATACATTTGGCGAATTTGAGACATGGCCAGGCACAGCAACTAAACTGGCAGTATACGGGAATCCCCCGGTTCTCTCTGTTGCGGTTCGAAAGAATGGATATGACCCATTTGAAGGCGATATTGTCAATACGCCTTGGCAGCCGCTAGGAACATATACGGACACCAGTCCATCGGCTATTCTTACCGGTCAACCGGGGTTATGGAATCTTTATCCTGAGACCGAAGGAACCTCGCACTGGAGCTATGGTGCCCCCAATCAGCAAGAATGATTTTCCATCAGATTCGCTATGGCTGACTTCTTTGCAAACCCTAGCGGAGGATCATAAATACCGCTGCCGCACTGAATTGATCAGCGTGACTTTCTACTGAAGTTGTGACCCATAGGAATGCAGCGCGTACTGCAGGTTGCGATCTGAAATCGGTAACACGTGAACCATTGTTACAATCAAAATGCGTTATTCAATTAAAGTCCGAGGGAATATTAATTGCGGGCTGTCTAACGTTACCAACTGCGTGGCTAGCTTTTTTTGTAGAATCACTTGTTGGCCGCTGATGACCAGCAGAAAATGTTTGGTTATGGGGTGTCCTTTCTAGTGTCATGATGATCGGAAAAAGCTTCCACGACGTTCACGACCGATGAGGAACATGTATTATACTGCCATAGAACATTTCCCTGAACGTCGCAAGACAGTACAAAAAAAAATATTCAAAAAGAAAGAGATTCCCTTGCCACAATGTCATTATCTATGATAATCTTGCAAGAGGACTTTATTGATACGGGAAGGAGAGGATGAGCTATGGCAGACCATGACATCATGCAGGAGATTGAGGAGTTGAAAAAACAGCTGCAGGCGCTTGAGGCAGCCAAAGGCCATGCAGGCACACAGGTATCCTCCGAGGAGCAGGAGCAGAGACCGCTGGAAGAGTCCGGAGGAGAGGCGGGAACCTGGTTCCATGACTTGATCAAACAGGCCGAGGAACTGATGGGCGGGCTGGACCTTCAGTTCAAGGACGTGCCGGCTAAGACCGCGCTCGTGATCTTCGCGCTCGGTGTCCTCATGGGTCGGCTGCTCAGCCGCAGGGGGTAGGAGTATGGATGAGTTCCTGGTGAAGATACACCTCTTACTGAAGGCAGAGATGATTCTGTTTCGCCTTCAACTGCGTCGCACCGTCCGGCAGGCCGCGTTCTACATCGCCGCCGTTCTTCTGGCCGTTCTGGCTGTGGGCATGCTGAATATCGCCCTCTATCTGTATCTGGCACCGCGTCTTGATAATGCCGGTGCTGCTCTCGCGGTTGCCGTAGTCGATATCGTGCTGGCCATGGTGGCAGTCGTTGTTGCCGGCCGTCTGCACCTTGGCCTCGAATTTGATGCTGTGAAGGCCCTACGCGAGGCCACGATGGCAAAGCTCACCGCGGATGCGAAGCGTGTTAAGACCCATATTGCAGACCTACGCGACGATATCAAGCAGATTCGTACCGCAGTGACCGGCTTTCTGAACTTTGGCGGCGTCAAACTTGCCTCGTTGTTCCATTGGGTGCCGGTGCTGTTCCGCGTTCTGTCGCGGCGAAAGGACCTGTAGGGCGACTGGCAGCCGTCCGTAAAGATTGATGAGCGGCTTCAATGATTTCATCGTTTGTAAGTCGGGTAGAGCAAAGTGAAACCTGACAAATGATTCTAACCATTCGGGTCGAGCGGTTGAACCCCTCACCCGCCCGATGGGTATATATTACAACCAGTTCTATAATATTTTCATCAAGTACCACTGCAAGCTACTGGGAAAAACAAGCAATCACTCGGGATTTTATTCATTCAAAAATTGCAATTGCAATCAGAGTTCAAAGGGCTTGCTCTATTCGAAGATAATTCTATGACCGGACGGGAAATCAGGACTCGATTGCAACGGCTCGCCAACAAAGAAAAGGCTGTAACCCTCCAGGGTTTCTTTAAGACCGGGCCTCACGAGTACGGCGAGGGCGATGTTTTTCTCGGCATCACCGTGCCGGAGCTCAGGAAGCTGGTGAAAGAGTGCGATGGCATTCCGATCACGGAGACGGTAACATTCCTCAAGTCTGAAATCCACGAAGAGCGCCTGCTCGCTCTCCTGATGCTTGTCCGTGTGTTTTCTGAAGGCGATGCCACCGCACGGCAGAAGATATATAACCTCTACCGCAAGAACACGCGATACATTAATAACTGGGACCTCGTGGACCTGTCGGCTCCGAGCATTGTCGGGAGCTATCTCCTGGATAAGAGCAGGAAACCGCTTTATGAGTTCGCGAAATCGCGCGATCTTTGGAAGCGTAGGATCGCGATCATGGCCACCTTTTGCTTCATCAAGCAGAACGAGTTCAATGAAGCACTCATAATTTCGAAGATGCTGTTAGCGGACGACCACGATCTGGTCCACAAGGCCGTGGGTTGGATGCTGCGCGAAATCGGGAAGCGTTCTCTTCCTGTTGAAGAGAAGTTCCTGAAGCAGCATTATAAGAAGATGCCCCGGACCATGCTCCGGTATGCCATCGAGCGATTCCCGGAAGCAAAACGCCGGCGCTATTTAAACGGCGGCGTCTAAACTCTGCGCACATATGATCATCTCCCTCATAGCTGCCATGTCGGAAAATCGTATCATCGGACGTAATAACAAGATGCCTTGGAAACTCCCCTCCGATCGTAAGAGGTTCCATGAACTTACGAGGGGACATTATGCCATCATGGGACGGAAAACGTTTGAGAGCATCGGCCGTCCTCTGCCCGGAAGAAAGAATATCATCCTCACCCGACAGAGAAACTATATGGTCGTAGGTTGCATTATCGCTCATGACCTGGATTCGGCATTCGCCGCGTGCGGGGGTACAGACGAGGTCTTTATCTGCGGCGGCGGAGAGGTTTTCCAGGAGACCATATTCCTGGCGGACAGAATCCATCTCACAATCGTCCACGCCGTAGCTGAGGGGGACACCCTGTTTCCGGATATCCCTCCTGATTTCAAAGAGGTCGAGCGGGAAGAAGTCCCCGACGCAATCCCCTGCACCTTTGTTCTTTATGCGCGGAGAGACAGGTTGTAATCATGATTGGGAGGCGCTGCAAAAAGACTTGACATGGTTGCAAATGAAAATATCTTATGATAATCTTTGTGTCATAGGTTGATTCACGCAGTATGGGTATGGCGGGGGAGCGGGTCATGGGAGACATCGAGAAGGTCGTGGCGAGATTCAAAAACGGTCAAATCCTGAAGGGCCATGTCAGAGAGTTCGAAATTGGCACCGAAACCGTGACGGTTGAGGACCCGGAAACCCGTACGGAACACAAAATCTCGATCGACGAGCTTAAAGCCATCTTTTTTGTAAAGACATTCGAGGGGCGAGGCGAGTATGTTGAGAAAAAGGCCTTCGGCATCAGAAAGAACCCCGGCCGCAAGGTGTTTGTGAAATTTAAGGATAATGAGACGCTCGTCGGCTACATAGACGGCGATATCCCGTGGGCAAAAGGCTTTACTCTTGCAAAAGAGGGCAACAAGGCCAAGGGATTTTTCCTGGTCCCTGTCGATAGCGACAGCAATAACATTAAAGTGTTCGTCGTGGGGACTTCAATTCAGGATGTAACGATCATGATGGTATGAGTTTCCCACCCGCGATTGATTACGCTCAGCGTGGTTATATCAACATGAAGATGCCTCCGGATTCTGCTGCATGCCCGACCGGGATAGCATAATGATCACAAGAAGAAATAGCGCCGGGGCACGATAACCGCTGGTCTTGCTGCTGAAAAGGTCTTGACAGGCAAGACGGCTTTTGGTAGTGTTTACACGTTCCATCGGGTACGCGGCGTTTTCTGCGGTGCCGTATGAAGCCTCAAGGCAGATCATAGTCTTGGGATTTTGCAGCAAAGGAGGGCAACTGTTTGGCTAAGGGCAAGGTGAAATGGTTCAATGATGCCAAGGGCTACGGCTTCATTACCCAGGATAACGGCGAAGATGTATTCGTGCATTTTTCTGCCATTCAGGGCGATGGATTCAAGTCCCTGCAAGTAAATCAAGAAGTTGAATTCGAAGTTACCAGCGGACCGAAAGGTCCGCAGGCGACGAACGTTGCAAAGCTATAAGATTCGGAAGCATCTCACGAAGTGAACCTAGACAAGCCCCGGCTTTTGATAAACAACCGGGGCTTTTTTATTTTCTATGGCTGCAAGACGGGATAAACAACGGTGGTAATGAGGTCGGGCCGTCGACCATTGATTAGTTGCCGGTGACGGAAATGTTGCCCATGTTCCTGACCTTGTCGGTTGCTTTGAACGGTGGCGCGGGCTGTGACGGAGCACCCGTCTCTGATGGCTGCTGCTGGGGCGTCGGCGCAGCGGGTTGGGCCGGCTGCAGTGCTTCAGGTGTCTACTGCGGAGACGCTTCGGGTGCCGGGGTTTGCAGGTTCTCGGTATTTTTTTGTTCTGGTTTTGGCGGCAAGGGTTCTGCCGGCATCAATCTGGTCGGAGTGAAGTTCGGGTCCAGCTCGTAGGCCTGCTCAAAATTCTCCATGGCGTTCTTTCTGCTCTCCCCGTCTCCCTTCCTTCCCTTCATGTAGTATGCGTATCCCAGGTAGTAAAATGCCTCAGCTTCAGGATAGACTGAGGCTGATTTCTCTAATTCGTTAATGGCAGCGTCATACTGTTTTGCCTTGAGGTGTGCAATGCCTTTTGCCGTGTGCTCTGCAGCTGTCTTGGCGTCGAAGAGCTCGTTCGCCGCATAGCTCGCTATCTGTGTCCCCGTTATTATGGCCGTAATGAGCAGCGCCATGATTAGTGATTTCCGCATCGAGTCCTCCTGAAATGATATCTTTTTTTCTTACCATATCACAGGGTTGTAATTGATGTCAACAGGACTGTCGCTTTCCATGAGAGTAGAAGTACAAAATTGTCGAATGCGAAGGATAAGGAATTCCAAAGGAAACTATCTTTTTTTTCGGGACGGATGCTTCCCATTCGACAAAATTTTCCGCATGTTCTTTCTCGATGATCTCTGATTAACTACCAACTTTTTTAAAAACAGAGGGTTAGGGGTTTGGCACATGTTTTGAAATATAAATGCAAAGACCTGAGCAATAGGGCACTGTCTTCCCCCTTATTCTCCCTGCCAGGGAGAAATTACCCCTGACAGTGTCCATTGTTCGAGATTCTTATAAAGCCCCGATTGGATAACGGGTGGAGTGAGGAGTAGGAGGAGACAATGTTTTTTAATACGTACAGCTGTCAGAACATCGGTCCAGAGGAGTTGACCGAAAAGATAAAATCAGGTGAGGATTTCTTTCTCCTCGATGTGCGGACACCAACAGAGTATGCAGCACAGGCGATCGAAGGGTCATCCCTAATCCCGCTACAGGAACTCGAGCGCCGTATCGATGAACTCCCCCGGGAAAAGGACATCGTCGTGTACTGCAGAGTAGGGAATCGAAGCGCCTATGCCTGTGCGCATCTCGCACGCATGGGATATAACGTAAAAAATCTTGAAGGCGGAATCATGCTATGGAATATGTCTGGAAATGTTTCGATGGCGAAGGCGTAATGAAGAAAGCGGGGAACTGTAAAATCACGACTTTTATCATTTACCTCGCGTTATTCCTCCTTCTCACTCTTGCAGCGGTGGTTTACAGCTACGCGGCCGAGAGCCTCACCCTTGAGGATGCTGTCGAGACGGCACTGCGGAACAACACCGGGCTCAAGATTACGGATGCGCAAATTGAAGCTGCCGACGCGGGCGTGCTACGCTCTGCCTCAGGATTTCTCCCGAAGGTGACGCTCTCCGAGACCTGGAGCAAGACAGACAACCCACTCATTGTGCTTGGCACCAAACTGGCGAGCCGGCTTGCAGTGAGGATCGGAGGAAACAGCTTGAGCTCGCTCTGCGCGATCAAGATGCTCGTGAACTTCGGCCTGAACGAAGGCTATGATGTGGGCCTCGTGCAGGAGGTCACAGCTTTCAGCGAGGCGTTCAATCCGGACACCAAGCAGTGGGAACGACTATAACTACAGGGACCAGGGGGTCGGCCAGGCCGGCGGAGAAAAAGGGTTTTCTCTCGCCCCCGCCCCCAGCCCTGAATTCCAAAGGAGGAGACAATGGCGTTACGTGCAAAGAATCTCATGAGAAAGAAGGTTGCAGTAGGAACGGAAACAACGGTGAAGGAGGCGGCCCACAAGATGATCTCAACAGGGCTTCCGGGGCTTCCGGTTGTCAATGACAAAATGGAAGTTGTAGGAGTGGTGACCGAGTTTAACGTGCTGGGGGCTATCCGGGAAGGTATGGACCTGGAAAAATTTTTCGTGGGAAGGATCATGACGAAACAACCAACGACGGCAGATGTTAATGCCGATTGTCATGATCTGATCCAGATGATGCTTCTGAACAATTATACGATTATCCCCATCGTAAACAACGCAAAATATGTCGGGGTGGTCAGTAGGCTGTCAGTCATTGATGCCAATCTTTCGGCTCGCTATTCTTCAATTACGAGCAGGCAGCAGAATGAAGCGCTTGTCTATGTTTAGCGCCGCATCAATCCCGGGTGGGGCGGGACAAACAGATGGCAACTGATTACGAAGCCGGATTGGGAGAAGATTATGATAAAAAGAAATGAGAATGTACCTTGCAGACACAAAAACATGATACCTTGAAAGACTTATCAGACTCATCGGCGGGTCTTTCATGCTAGGTGCGTGCTCTTCGGCCACTTTGTCCACCCGGGCTGGTTCATGTTGACGGGCTTTGCGGGCATTGTGCTCACGATTTTTGCCTTGACAGTATTCTGTCCGATGAGTATTATACTGTACGCTTTCGGCGCGAGGGAGCGTTGTAAATGTTAACGTTACGGTGCCAATGTTAGGAGGGAGTTCATACTATGCCGTTTTACGAATATATATGTGAGGCCTGTGGCAAGGATTTTGTGCTGCTGCAATCAATGACGACCAAGGCGGAAGATACGGTCTGCCCATATTGCAATGAGAAGAAAGCCAAAAAAATGGTTTCCAAGTTCTCTTCTTATGGTTCAGGCGAACACGCAAGCTGCGGCACCGGGGGGCATTCCTGGGGCGGAGGCTGAGGCGTATAAGCGATCTGCCGGGTGCAGATCCTAAAATTTTATAGAAGGCCTGAGAGTCGGCATGATTCTCAGGCTTTTTTGTGCAATGGAAGAAGTTCTAAACTCGAAGCTTGAGATCCTAAATAATTTTTTTAAGTCCAGATGCCAGAATGTTTTAAAATCTGTTTATTCGACGCTTTCTAAAGATCAGGATTTCAGATTCAGAGATCATCCTAACTGTTATGGCCAACGTTTCCCTTCGTACATTTCTCCATCCCCGTTACTGGTATGCATGGCCGGTTCTTGCGCTCATGCATGTCTGGAGCTGGCTGCCGAGCCGCGTACTTTGGGTACTGGGCAACGCGCTCGGCGGTTTTTTCTCTCTCTTCCCTTCTCCGGCGCGACGCGTTGCCGTCAGAAATCTAGAGCTCTGCTTCCCGGAGATGGATCCACGGGAACGCCGACGGCTGCTCCAGCGCCATTTCCAGCTCAGCGGTTTTGCCGTCGTGAGTCTCAGCGTGGCGTGGTGGGCGCCAAAGTGGCGGGTTAAACGGTTCGTCGCACTGCATAATCGTCACCTTCTAGACGAAACGCTTAAAGGCGGAAAGAACATTATTTTGCTTACCCCCCATTTTATCGGACTCGACATAGGTGGTTCGCGCCTGGCCGTTGAAGGTGAGTTCGTGAGCATGTACCGGAAATCCAGAAATCCATTTTTTGAGTACCTGTTCCAGAGGCGCAGCCGGTTCGGTGCACCGGTGGTGGAACGGATGGCCAGTTTGAAATCGCTCATCAAGTATATCCGCGAGGGCCGGCCGTTCTATTACCTGCCGGACCAGGACCTGGGCGAACGCGCAAGCGTGTTCGTTCCTTTCTTCGGTGTTCCCGCAGCAACCGTGACGGCTCTCAGCCGCATTGCGCAGAGCACGAATGCGGTGGTAATGCCGTGCATAACCCGCATTCTGCCCCGAGGACGGGGATACGAGATCCGCCTCTATCCTTCACTCGACAATTTCCCAACCGAGGATCCCCTGGCCGATGCGAAGCGGATGAACGAAGAAGTTGAGAAATGGGTCCGCGAGATGCCCGAGCAGTACATGTGGTCCTACCGCCGCTTCAAGACCCGTCCGAACAACGAGCCATCCCTCTATGATAAAGAATAGAACTGCACGTCGAATAAGTCCGCAGAAATGGCGGACACATGTTAGCGCCCTGAATCCCTGTCACCACAAAAAAACAGAGGATGAAGCCTGAGAGATTGAAGGTTCTCAGACCTTTTGTTTTATGGCTTGTATCCCGCATCCTGAATCATGTATGATAACAAATCATGAGTGCCTGGAAATTCCTTGATACCGGCCTCAACATCGGCGCGTACAACATGGCTGTTGACGAGGAACTGCTAGCGCGAGCTCAGGCAGGGGATACGATGTCAGTGCTCCGGTTCTACGGATGGACCCCCCCCGCGGTCTCGCTCGGCAGGTTTCAGAAAATAGAGAATGCGGTGAATGCCGATGCCTGCCAACGGCTCGGTTTTGACATTGTGAGGAGGATCACCGGTGGCCGCGCCGTACTCCATCATCACGAACTCACCTACAGCGTTATCTCACGTACGGACAACCCGCTCTTCCCGTCCGACGTTCTCGGAACGTACAAGATCGTTGCCGCCGGCCTTCTCGCCGGGCTCAAGAATCTCGGCGTCCATGCAGATATGGTCTCGCGTTCGAACCGTCACGCGGCGCTTGTCAAAAAAGAAACGAAAGACCCTTCCTGCTTTTCTTCCCCATCGTGGTATGAGATTCTGGTCCAGGGGAAAAAGATCGTTGGCAGCGCACAGCGCAGAGTAACCGGCGCTTTTCTCCAGCACGGCTCGGTTCTCATCGGATATGATCCATCGCTCGAAGCCCAGGTCATTCCGGGCAGCGGCACACTTGAAGCCGTTACTTGCATCGAACGGGAACTCGGCAGGGATGTCACCCTTGAAGAAGTGAAGCATGCGTTCAAGGAGGGATTTGCTGAAGCGCTCGGAATAATGTTTGTAGAGGTGTTATCATGATGTTATAGAAGCGCTCGGATGTGCGTTTTCGCGATAATTGCGGGTTTTCTTTACGTAAAAAATTGTGTCGCTTAGAAGCGCTTACCTTTGGCAGCCATTAGATATGGTTTCTGAGCATGAGCTCAATAGGATGAGGGTTCAGGTAATACTGCTTCTTGAGATATTCCACATTGTATTTCCTCACATGGTGCTGCAGCAGGGTAAGGGGAACGATCAGCGGCACCAGTCCTTTGTGATAATTTTCGATGACCTCCTGAAGTTCCTGCTTTTCGTCCGACGAAAGCCGCTTCTTGAGGTATCCCGTCATATGCTGAAGCACGTTGGTATTTTTCTTCGCCGTTGCAATGAGCCGCAACCCTTCCAGCAGGGTGGTTATGTACTTTTCATGAAGCGCCTCGCGACGATATCTCTTCGCCTCAGCCACCAGCTTTCCGAGCGCAGTGTAGTGCTTCGGGCTGTGGGCAAGTATGAGCAGTTTGCTCATGGTATGGAACGAGAGCAGGTCGCCCAAGGAGCCTTTCTTTCGCATATGTTCCTGCCATCGTTTAAACACGAATACCCTCTCGATGAAATTTTCTCTTAGTGCGGGGTCCTGGAGCCGCCCCTCATCCTCTACCGGGAGAAGGGGAAATCGTTGCATGAAAGCCCCGGCGAAAATACCGATGCTGCGCCCCTTCAGCACGCCTTCCGGCGTGTAGAGTTTTACGCCGCGTATGCCTGAACTGGGTGATCTGCTCTTGAACACGAAGCCGCAGAGGTCCATCCGCTCGAGCTCAGAAAGTTTCTCATTTACCCATCGAAGCATGCGGTTCGTATGATCGATGCCCGTATTAATCGTCACGAGTCGCGGGGCGTCTGGATCACCGACGAGGTGCATAGCATCCCGCGGCACGGGCAGTCCGCTCTCGACTTCGGGGCAGACAGGCACCCAATCGACATATCTGCCGAGCGTGTTCCTCAGAAAAGGGTCGAGCTTGTGCCCGCCGTCGTAGCGGACCTTCTCGCCGAGGAGGCAGGAGCTGATGCCGAGTTTTATTTTTTCATTCATGGCCAGCTTAAAGGCTATCATAGGACCACCATGAATGCAATTCGTTCCCACAGACGATGTTGACTCTAGAGTGAATGGCTTATATAATCGAAGTAAATCGAATACTGGAGTTGTCATCCCGTGTGATTGAGAGATACTATCGGGAAGGGGATCTTCCTGTAAAAAAAGGATTGTTTCGACGCTTTATTGCTCATTTTGCCCTACTCCTTATTGCGGGCGAATTAAAATACGAGCGCGTCACGACCGGGGAGGCAATAATGAAGGCGGTCGTCTTCAACAAATATGGCGGAAACGACGTGGTGGAGATCAAGGACGTTCCGATGCCGACGTGCGGGCCGGAGGATGTGATGATCAAGGTGTACGCCGCAAGCATCAATCCTGTAGACTGGAAGGTCCGGTACGGCCATCTCAAGATCATCACGGGGAGCACATTCCCGAAGATACTCGGGAACGAGTGCGCAGGCGAAGTGGCCGAGACTGGCAGCGCGGTGAAGAAATTCAAAAAGGGAGATCACGTTATCGGGTGGCCCAGTGTCCGCCGGCTCGGCGCCTTTGCGGAATACGCCTGCTCGGGCGAACCAGCGACGTTTCCAAAGTCGAAGAACATCACCTTCGAGGAGACGGCTTGCATCCCGATCGCTGGGCTAACCGCGCTCCAGGCTCTTCGGGATAAGGGGCGGATAGCTTCAGGCAAGAAGGTCCTTATCAACGGCGCCTCAGGCGGGGTTGGGCACTTCGCGGTCCAGATCGCGAAGATCTTCGATGCTGAAGTCACCGGGGTCTGCAGCGGGGCAAACGTGGATTTCGTAAAGAGCCTCGGTGCTGACTGGGTAATCGATTATACACAGCAGGATTTCACCAAAGGCACAGAGCAATATGACCTTATATTCGACGCTGTGGCCAAGCGCTCCTTCGGAGAGTGCAAGAGCGTGCTCATGTCAAACGGCTGTTACGTCAGCACGCTTCCTTCCCTTTCTGTTGTTGTGAGCCAGTACGGAACCGGCTATTTCACAGCCAAGAAGGCCCTGACCATCTGGGTCGCGCCGAATGAGTCTGATATCGCGTGGCTGACAAGCCGGATCGAGGCGGGCAAAATCAAGGTCATGATCGGCAGGGTCTATTCCCTCGACCAGGGCAAAGAAGCCCTTGCGCACAGCGAGTCCGGTAAGGCGCGGGGAAAGATCGTGCTCAAAATGATATAAGGAAAGGTGGAACGCCATATGCATGCACGGTTTGGTATCGCAATCGCAGGAATGCTGCTTGTCGTAGCAACAGGGTGCGCGCCGATGAAGTACGACTCGCTCCGGCAGCAGGCGCAGCTTCTCACTGATCAGAATGATGTCATCGCGGCGGCAAACAGACTGTTCATCTGCACGGACAACAGGGATTGGCAGTGCGTGAAGGACGTGTTCGCATCTGAGGTCCTGTTCGATATGACCTCGCTCGTAGGAGGCAAGCCGTCGAAACTCACGCCCCAGCAGATCGTTGACGGCTGGGACCAGGGCCTCAAGAACCTCAAGGCAATCCATCACCAGGCCGGCAACTACCAGGTTACGCCCAAAGGAAACGAGGCGGACCTCTTCTGCTACGGCATCGCGTTCCATTACCTGCCCAACCCGTCGAACCAGAACACGCGGACCTTTGTCGGCAGCTACAATTTTCACCTCATAAGGACGGATGCCGTCTGGAAGATAGACCGGTTCAAATTCAATTTGAAATATATCGACGGAAACAAAGACCTTGGCGCTATAAGCGAGGAAATCAAGTAAATGACGTGAGTTGGCATATTAGAGCGAGTTTGCGATCCAATCTTCCTTTTCGATAACCTATCCCATCACCTGATGCAGGCAGAAAATCTCTCCGGGGGCTAAGGAGACCATCATGGCAGCAGATGCTCAAACACCTCAACCTCAAAATATCATATTATCCGGCCAAAGAATGCATTTCTGGCGAGGGGGGGCGGGTCCCGGCCTGTTGCTGCTTCACGCAGCCTGGGGGGATGCCGAAATGTCCTGGAGCAGCGTCTGGAGCCAGCTTTCATCGTCTTTCATGGTCATCGCGCCTGACCTGCCTGGATTCGGACAGTCATCGGGATTGCCCCGCCCCTCGCTTTCAGCGATGGCCCAACTGCTCCGGCAGCTTCTTGATGCACTAAACGTGGATCGCGTCATTACTGTCGGAAATTCATTTGGTGCAGCAGTTGCCATCCAGTTTGCAGGAGACTTTCCTAATACGGCCTCCCAGCTCGTTCTTGTGAACGGAGGCCATATGCCTTCCATTTCCGGTCTTGCCAGGAAGCTCGTTGCTTTACCGCTCTTGAACCAGGGATTCCGCCTGCTCATTCGTCAACTCTCTTTTTCATCGCATGCCCTGAAACGATCCTTTGTCGATGCTTCCAAACTACCGGCCATTTTTATCGAAAAAATACTGCAAAACGCCCCTGTGTACTCTAAAATTGCATTTGATACCATCATGAACATCACAGGGCCCCTGGCACAGCCCCCTGTTCCCACGCTCCTCTTGTGGGGAGCCCAAGACGGCCTGATACCCTTGAAGCAGGCGCAGTCGCTTCAGCAGTCGATACCCGGGGCCGAACTCATCTCCATCGAAGGAGCAGGCCATATGCCACAGGTCGAACGTCCTGAAGAGTTTGTGGCATCAATCATGGGCCTGAGGCATTAGACAACAAACTGGGAACATTGCGTCTTGTAGGGAGCGAAAGCATATGAAAAAGAAAATGCCGGTACTCTTCATTGGGCACGAATCACCGCTCAACATTGTGCTGGAAAACAGCTATACTCGGAGCCTCGCGGCAGTGGGAAAGAGCCTTCCCAAGCCTAAGGGGATCATGGTCGTATCCGCTCACTGGCTCACCAACGGCACCTTTGTCGCCTGCATGAAAAAACCCAGGACGATTTACGATTTTTACGGATTTCCCAAGGAACTGTACGATATGTCCTATCCGAGTCCCGGTGCGCCGGATGAGGTGGAGTTTGTGACAAAAGCCGTCCGGAAAACGGCCGTGCAATGCAATCAACTGGGGCTGGACCACGCTTCCTGGGCGGTCCTCAACCATATCAATCCGCAGGCGGACATCCCCGTGTTCGAAATGAGCCTCGATTATACGTTCAATGAATGGCACCCGAAACCGGTCCAGTATCACTATGATCTTGCATCAGAGCTTTCGGATCTGCGGAACCGGGGAATCTTGATCATCGGAAGCGGGAACATCGTGCTTGACATCCTCCCCGGCCTCAAGGCCGAGGATTCCCGAATCAGGCTCTACAGCTACTAAGAGCCAAAACTGATTCTGTTTGCAGATGCGGCAGAGATGTTTGCCGCGTCCCCGATTCATGGACTGATACAGATGACCTGGTATTTCTCCAGGCAAACCGGTTGACCACAGGCTGTGCCAAGCAGCCACTACTCCAAAAACCACCTGTTGGTTTCGGGAGATACCTTATTATATATAGGCGCTAATTATGACACCACAGATTTTTGCTAAACCATTGTTCTTAAGGTTTCCAACGTTGATCGTTGGGGTACCGCGAGCATATGCATCGCGAACTGTAGATTTAGCGAAACCCAGGATCCGGCGTCATAGTTATTTCTTTGACGGCAGAAGTTTTACCCGGCAACCTTCTTGCCGGAACCTCATGCTTATGGTTTCAAAGAACAAAACGGGGTTGGTTTCCCTGTAGCGCGGCTACCTCAAATGGATGGGATGAATTATTATTTGTCAAACAGAAAGTAGTGCCTAACAGCGCATCTAACCATGTTAGGCCGGCGCCTTATATCCCCGCCCTGAAGAGACGGGGTTTTACGGCGCAAAAGGATAATCTCGGGCTGCTTGATTCTGGGGACATCGACGCGAAACCGTTCAACTGGTCTGTAGAGTTCGATGAGCAGGTGAAGGCCAACCTGCTGGGCAGAAACCACAGAGACCTTGTCCATTACCCGAACATGGGATGGGACGGACCTCATCTCTGGCAGTGCCGACCCTGGACCATTATCTGCCCATGATCTATGTTATCGCCCTGCGGGAAAAAAACGAACCTCTCACATTTATCCATGAGGGGTTTCAATACGGCTCGATCTCGATGCGATGCTTTCATATCGGGTAGAATGGGAGAATCACGGGACCGGGGCGTAGGACTTGATGAGCCACTCCATGCTTTAACAAATGATCTAACCGTTGCCGCATAACAACAGGTGAATCCCATGTCAGAATCCACAGCAATGCACAAAACTATCTATCTCAAAGACTACCGTCCGCCCGATTACCGCATCGAGACGGTGAACCTCCAGTTCGAGCTCGACGAGATGCGAACGCGCGTCGGGTCGCTCATGACCGTCGTCTGCACCCACGATCGGTGCGAGGGTATCCACCCTCTCGTGCTGAACGGAAGAGGCCTCGTGCTCAAAGCTATCAAGATCGATGGGCGGCTTCTGAGCGAGCATGACTACAAGCTCGATCCGGAGTCACTCACGATCCTGCCGGTCCCTGACCGCTTCACGCTTGAGATCGAGACCGAGACCAATCCCAGGGACAATACCGAGCTTTCCGGCCTCTACATGTCCAGCGGGAATTTCTGCACCCAGTGCGAGGCAGAGGGATTCCGTAAGATCATGTACTACCTCGACCGGCCCGATGTCATGGCCCGGTTCTTCACGACCATCGTTGCGGATAAGAAGAAATTCCCCGTGCTCCTCTCGAACGGCAACTTGATCGATTCCGGCAATCTCAAGGACGGCAGGCATTTCTCCAAATGGCACGACCCTTTCCCGAAGCCCGCATATCTTTTCGCCCTCGTGGCTGGCGACCTTGCGCGTACCGGCGATACGTTCACGACCATGTCCGGCAGAAAAGTGGACCTGAACATCTTTGTTCAGCATCATAACAAAGATAAGTGCGGTCACGCCATGGAGTCGCTGAAACTGGCCATGAAGTGGGACGAGCAAACCTACGGCAGGGAGTACGACCTCGACACATTCATGATCGTCGCTGTCGATGACTTTAACATGGGTGCCATGGAGAACAAGGGGCTGAATATCTTTAACTCTAAGTACGTGCTAGCGAAGCCCGAGACTGCGACAGACGGCGACTTCCAGGGCATCATGGGCGTGGTAGGTCATGAGTACTTCCACAACTGGTCCGGCGACCGCGTAACCTGCAGGGACTGGTTCCAGCTCTCTCTCAAGGAAGGCTTTACCGTGTTCCGGGACCAGCATTTCATGGAAGACATGACCTCGCGGGGTGTGAAGCGCATCAGTGACGTCAACATCCTGCGCACGCACCAGTTTCGCGAGGACGCAAGTCCCATGTCCCATCCGGTGCGTCCCGAGTCCTATGTGGAGATCAACAACTTCTACACCATGACCGTATACAATAAGGGCGCCGAAGTGATCCGCATGATGAGGACGCTCATCGGTCCCGCAGGATTCCGTAAGGGCACGGACCTCTACTTCTCGCGACACGACGGTCAGGCAGTCACGACCGATGATTTCGCGAAGGCCATGGAAGACGCGAACGGTGTGGACCTCTCCCAGTTTAAGCTCTGGTACTCCCAGGCAGGCACGCCAGAACTGCATATCTCCCGCGCCTATGACCCCCTGGCAAGGACGTATACGCTTACGATCAAACAGACCTGCCCGTCCACACAGGGCCACCCGGAGAAGAAGCCGTTCCATGTTCCCGTTTCCGTCGGGTTGTTGGGGAATGATGGGAAGGATTTTCCTCTTCACCTGAACGGAGAGATAAAAGCGGTTGTCGGAACGCGAGTGCTTCAGATCAGAAAAGCGGAAGAAACCTTCGTATTCACCGATATCCCTCACGAGCCCGTGCCGTCGATCCTACGCGGTTTCTCGGCGCCGGTAAAGGTGAAGCTCAACTTATCCGATGATGAGCGGTTGTTTTTGATGGCAAATGACAGTGACGAATTCAACCGCTGGGACGCCGGTCAGCAGCTCGCTGTAAAGCTCATCATGGACCAGGTGAAGGATTTTCAGCAGGGGAGGGGAGTGAAGCTTGACCGCAAGTTCATTGATGCCTTCAAAAAGACGCTCGAGAGCAACATGAAGGACAAGTCATTCCAGGCCTTTGCCCTCACGCTCCCGGCGGAGATCTATCTTGCCGACTTCATGGAAGTGATCGACCCCACGGCCATCCATGAGGCAAAAAAGTTCGTGCAGCAGACCTTGGCAGCAGAGCTGAAACAAGCATTCCTTGACGTGTATAACGGCAATCAGGATACCGAGCCATATCGCGTGGACCAGGCATCAATCGGCCGGAGGAACCTTAAGAACACCTGCCTTGCCTATCTCATGGAGCTGGAAGATGAGGGCATCCGCGGCCTCTGCGTTAACCAATTCCAAACCGGTGGTAACATGACCGACACCATGGCTGCGCTTGCGAACCTTGCGAACAATGAATGTCTGGAGCGGCAGACGGCGCTCGCCTCGTTCAATGAAAAATGGAAGGATGATCCGCTCGTGATGGACAAGTGGCTATCGATTCAGGCCATGTCTCGCCTGTCGAATACGCTCGAGACAGTCAAGGCACTCTTGCGCCATCCAGCCTTCAACATCAGGAATCCAAATAAGGTTCGCGCCCTCATCGGTGCCTTTGCCCAGGGAAACCCGGTGCGGTTCCATGATCCAAATGGAACAGGGTACGAGTTTCTGGCCGGGCAGGTCATCGCCATCGATCCCCTGAATCCCCAGATCGCTGCCCGTCTGGTCTCGGCCTTCACCCTCTGGAAACGCTATGATGAAAAGCGCAGGGCCCTGATGAAGGCACAGCTTGAGCGGATTTTGAAGACCGCGGGCCTGTCGAAAGATGTTTACGAAATCGTGTCGAAGAGCTTGGTTTAGAAACGGACGGCGAAGGGAGGCACCTATAAGCGGCACGAATAACATCAGAAGGAGGAATGCCGGTGAAGGGAAGGTCTTTCAAGCAGAGAGCGAATGAAGGAGAATGGATAGCAATGAAAAAACGCAAGCTCGGAAATTCAGGATTGGAAGTGGCTCCCCTGGCATTGGGAGGTAATGTCTTCGGATGGACGGTGGATGAGCCGACGGCATTTGAAATATTAGACGCTTTTGTGGCGGCCGGATTTAATTTTCTTGATACGGCTGACACCTACTCCCGGTGGGTCCCGGGTAACAAAGGTGGAGAATCGGAAACCATCATCGGCAAGTGGCTCAAGCGAAGCGGGAACCGTAAGAAGGTCGTCATCGCCACGAAGGTCGGAAGTGAAATGGGGCCGAACAAGAAAGGGCTATCAAAGTTCTATATACTGCGTGCCGTGGAGGATTCTCTGCAACGCCTGCAGACGGATTACATTGATCTCTATCAGTCGCATAAAGACGATCCGGATACACCCATGGAGGAAACGCTGGAAGCCTATGCACAATTGATCAAACAGGGGAAAGTAAGGGTGATAGGCGCTTCGAACTTCAGCGCGGAGCGACTTTCTCAGGCATTGCAGGTCAGTAAACAGCATGGATATCCCGGCTATCAAAGCCTGCAGCCCTTATATAATCTCTATGATCGTGCAGAGTACGAAACGCAGCTTGAACCCCTCTGCCGGGAAAAGGGATTGGGCGTGATCAGCTACTACTCGCTGGCCAGTGGGTTTCTCACCGGCAAGTATCTGTCGGAACGTGATCTATCAAAGAGCGTCCGGGGCCAGGGGATCAAAGTATATCTTAATGACCGGGGGTTTAGGATCCTCCAGGCCTTGGACCAAGTGGCAGAGCATTATCATTCGACGCCCGCGAGCGTGTCACTTGCCTGGCTGATCGCGCGCCCGAGCATCACCGCACCTATTGCCAGCGCTACGAGCTTGGCACAATTGAATGATCTCATCGCAGCGACGAAGCTTAAATTAGATCAATCTTCACTAGTTACCTTGAATAAAGCGAGTGCTTAGTTCATGGCACCCATGATGCACATGTTCGTCGCTTCAGAGCACGCTGAGCAGAGGAGACTGCAGGAACATTCGATACAGGACGAGCACAATCTGATCGAAAGTTGCCCCAGACGATTGCAATCTGGAGGCCGCAATATCCATGGGTGTAGTTCCTTGAGTACGACATATCGGTGTAACACGGGACCGGATGGCCATAAGCACGAAAGTCGGATGAGGGGGGTTGGCAAAAAATGAGCATTGATCCCCAGGAAATGTGTTATACTTAAGTATTGTACTAAAAGATTGCTTTCCGTGACTATATTTCAAATAACATTTGAACGTTTCGTATCGTTGAGCATCATTACACCATAAGCATTAATCATGTCTAATATTATACCATTTCTGATACAGTACGGGTACACTGTGCTGTTTTTCTGGGTCCTTGCAGAAACAATTGGGCTTCCGATACCAGTTGCCCCATTGCTCATTACAGTCGGAGCCTTGGCCGGCGTCGGCCAGATGAACTTGTTTCTCTGCATCGCTTTAGGAGTCTGTGCAGCGTTACTGAGCGATATTTTCTGGTACGCCATGGGCAGGCGGCGGGGAAGTAAGGTATTATCCCTGCTCTGCCGCATTTCTCTCGAACCCGACTCCTGCGTCCGCCGAACAGAAGATATCTTTGCACGATATGGCCCCCGAGCGCTCCTCATAACAAAATTTGTACCCGGGCTGAGCGCTGTGTCGACGCCGCTGGCAGGTACCATCGACATGCGTCCATCGCGTTTTTTGCTTTTTGACATTCTGGGAATCATCGCTTGGATCGGCTCCTATGTTCTTTTCGGATATATCTTCAGCAAACAGCTTGATCGTGCTTTAGATTACGCTGAGGGAATGGGCAAAACGCTCTCTGTGCTCGTGGTCGGAGCTCTGGCACTGTATGTCCTCCGGAAGTATGCTTTGCGCCGGCGCTTTTTACGCGAGCTCTTCGTCGCGCGTATCACTCCGGAAGAACTGAAACAGAAACTTGACGCCGGCGAGGACATTGTGGTCATAGATGTGCGTCACTCTCTTGATTTTGAAGCAGATCCTTATATCATCCCTGGAGCCCTGATCATTCCCTCGGAACAGTTAGAGAGCCATCCGGAAGTTCCGCGTGACCGCGAGATCATCGTTTACTGCTCGTGACCCAACGAAGCCTCTAGCGCCCGGGTGGCGATACGATTGCAGCAGCGAGGAGTTACGCGCGTCCGGCCGATTGCCGGCGGCTTTCGCGCTTGGCGTGATCACGGCTATCCCGTCGAACTGGTGGGTAAACGGAAATCATAGTGACGGTATTTGGCTGATACGTCGCACGAGAGGCCGCCGGGCGACCACAGGGACGTCCGACCCAGTTCAGGGGAAAGTCTTACACAGGCCATTTACTAATGAACTCCTGAGCACAGTGTACTTTAAAGCATCGGACCGGCTCCTGATGTTGGCATGACAAGGAGAATCCAGCAATGAAATCCATCGGGTTTTTGACCCTTGGTGTTATATTTTTTGCATCAGTCTCTCTCATTGCTGCGGCAGCAGAGAGGGTATCGATTCACGAGTGGGACGTTCCGACAGCGAAGTCCCTTCCGCACGATCCGGCCGTCGGGCCTGACGGATCGCTCTGGTACACAGGCATGATGTCCAATACTCTTGGACGGCTCGATCCAACGACCGGCAAGATAAAAGAGTATCCTTTAAAGACCCCCGACTCGGGGCCGCACGGATTGACGGCAGATATGGGAGGGAACATCTGGTTCACCGCCAATTACAAGGGGTATATCGGCAAGCTGAATCAGCAGACCAACGAAGTGACCGAATATCCGATGCCTGACCCGGCTGCCGGAGATCCACACTCGCTGGTTTTTGACAATAAGGGTATCCTCTGGTTCACCATACAGTTGGGCAATTTCGTGGGCCGGCTAGATCCCCGGACGGGAACAATCACCTTGAAGCCTTCACCTTCGATCGATTCAAGACCATACGGGATCGTGGTAAGCTTCAGGGGGGTTCCTTTCTTCTGCGAGTTTGGGACCAACAAGATCGCAAGCATCGATCCCCAAACCATGAAGATAACCGAGTACCTACTGCCAAAAGGGGCACGGCCTAGGCGATTGGCTATTACGCATGACGATATAATCTACTACACCGATTTCAGCCGCGGATATCTTGGCAGATTGGACCCGAAGAGCAGCAAGGTCGATGAGTGGCCATCACCGGGAGGGCCGGGGTCCGGACCCTATGGCATCACGGTGACAGTGGATGGCATGGTTTGGTACAGCGAATCGGGCGTAACCCCGAACACGGTCGTACGTTTCGATCCGGCCTTGAATCAGTTCACGAAATGGGCTGTTCCTTCCGGAGGCGGCGTGATCCGCAATATGGCGGCAACGACCCGGGGTGATGTCTATATTGCGTGCAGCGGCGTAAATAAGGTTGGGATCGTCAGAGTCGAGAGGTAATTTGCCCCGCTTGGGATTTGCGACGGGGCCAATACCAATAGGAGAAAGAGAAACATCCTTTAGGCTGCATAAAAAAGCTATTCATACCCGCTTTTGTGATAAAATAAAATTATAGGGATTGTAATGGAAGGAAAGAGGTGAAAGAATATGATCGCCAACCTGAACCTCTCCGCATCACCCCGTCTCCCCTGTAGTCCCATCTTATCTGCGATCCCCTGCACTCTCATTTCACAGTCAAGACGTTTAGTATTACGTTTAAAGTGTGAGCGTGAGCCTATCGAACATTGGTGAAAGAGGTGATAGTTATGAGAATCCCCTTACAAATAACGTTTCAGAACATTGCACACTCCGCACCCATTGAGACGAACATCAACGAGAAAGCGGCCAAGTTGGACAGGTTCTACGAAAGGATCACGAGCTGCAGGGTCGTGGTCGAGGAATCGCAGCGCCGGCGACATCAGGGCAAGATTTACAGCGTTCGCATCGGCATCACCGTGCCCGGCAAGGAACTGGCCGTGACCCGCGAAGAGAATGAAGATGCCTACGTCGCGGTCCGTGACGCCTTTGATGCCGCGGTCAGGAAACTCGAAGAACATGCGCGGCGGCGGCACGGAGACGTGAAGGCCCACGCGACGCCGCCCACCGGCCGTATCATCAGGATCTTTCCTGATTCGGATTACGGATTCATAAAAACGTCCGATGACCGTGAAATCTATTTTCATCGAAACAGCGTGCTCGATGATGTTGACTTCAAACGGCTGAAATTCGGGACAGAAGTGACGTTCATCGAGGAACAGGGGAAGGAGGGACCGCAGGCGGCGCGAGTGGCGATCAGCGGGCGGTAGGTCTCTTCATACGCAGAGAAGCTTGCGACGCCTCACTACTCTGAGGCAGCGCGTCGCTGTGTTGTTTTTTTATCATACATTGTGCGCCTGGTATCCGTCGTTCAAAGAAAATATGTGGTGTATTAGCTTGCCTTTCATAGCAATTTATACTACTATTTTGACCGAGAAAGGCGTCATGAACGGTTTTTCGAAAAGGTCGAACATCTTTCGAAAGAGGAGGATCCACGAATGAAGCTGTCTAAAATCGGTGCGGTCGTGCTCGGGATTTGGCTCATTCTGAAGGGCATTATACCGCTCCTCCATCTCAGTTTCTCCGGCAGCGGTACCGTTCTGGCGATCCTTGCTATCGCCGCCGGCGTCCTTATTCTCCTCGACAGATGAGTAAACGCCGAGCGCTGTGCACCACTCTTGCCCCTTGACCTTTATCCTGATAGGGAGAAGAAAGATCTAAACTACCATTCTAATGGTGCAAACCCCAACCAACCAGTTTAGCAACCACGGTATTTACCCCCTCGCTTTACGTATTATTATGACAAGTCGGCATTATCACAACACGATAATAGATGACCTCACCGAGGGATCGCCAAGCCACCATCCATATAACGGTGGAGAAGATTAACCTCTCTGCTTTTTTAACATCTGATAAAAATCACATTTTCTGCAATCCTCGTATTTCTGTGCAAAGGTTCCTTGAGCTTTGCCTTCGCAGAACGTACCCGCCACTGCCCAGCAGACCCTGCCAAAGTTCGAATAGGCAGGACACTTCATTGTTGCATCTTTATCTCTTCCGCATTTCATATATTCCCAGCATTTTACTTCTCGTGATTCTTCCTCACTCTGCTGCGGGAAATACAGGCTGAATGTAGAGCCTTCTCCCGGATTTCTCTCTGCCTTGATAAAGCCGCCGTGCTCTTCTATGATCTTTCTCGTTATGGAAAGGCCTAAACCGGTTCCGTGACCTGTCTTCTTCGTGGTAAAGAAGGGCTCAAATATGAGCGACAAATCATCTTCATCGAACCCTTGCCCCGTATCGGACACCTTCAAGAAAACATATCGCACATCATGGAGTTTCTCACTCCCCGCTGTTATCTTCAAGGTGCCGCCGCGGGGCATTGCATCAAGTGCGTTGGTGATGAGATTGGTGAGCGCCTGCTTGATCTGGTCTTTGTCTACTAAAACAGGCGGAAGGTTTTTTTCTATCATTACCTCAACGGTTACCGATTGTTCGATGCATACATACTCATGCATTTTTGCCACATCATACACAAATTCCTCTAAGTGGTGCTTCTCAAGATGGGATCGTGCATCCCGTGAAAATGTAAGAACCTCTTTCAAGATCTTCTCGAGCCGGTGGACTTCAGAGACGATGACTTCTGCGCGCTCCTTCTCTTTTTCACTCTCGGCGCTTTTATAGAGCCTGCGCGCAAATCCTCCTATGGCGGTGAGGGGGTTCCGAATCTCGTGCGCCAGATCAGCGGTAAGCCTTCCCAGGGCTGCAAGCTTCTCGGCCTGGACCAGTCTATCCTGATATTTTTTCAATGCATCAGTCTTCTTTGCTACCTCCCGTTCGAGGCTCTCCGTCCAGTCCTCCATCCTTCCTCTCGCTGTTTTGAGCTCCTGCGTCATATCATTAAAAGTAAGGACGAGCAGGCCGATTTCATCCGCTGAAGTCGCCGTAACCGTGCGGCCAAGTTCCCCTTTTGTAACGGTTCCCATGGCGTTCGAGAGGGTTGATACGGGTTTCAGAACAAATTTCCGGAGGATAACATAGAGGACGACTGAAATGATGCTCATGAAGATAAGAGCATAAACCGTAGTCTGTACCGTTTGTTCTTTAATATTCTTATCAACGGTGGCAAGAGAAAAATCGGATTCAAGGATGCCAAGCACCCGCTGGTTTGGGGAATGGACATGACAGGCGGCTCTCGAGCAGGTGGGTTCGTTGTATATCGGCTCGATGAACGTCAGTATGTTGTATCCCTCTTTGCCTCGATAGGTCGTCCATTGACTCCCCCTGGTCAATATTGCGGAAGGCTTTTCAGGGTCAACATGACAGCCCCGGCAGACGGGAGCAGTCCTGTCGACCTGTTGTCCGACTTCTTCCGGCTTTGACGAATAATAAATCTTTCCTTTGCTGTCGAATAGCTTGATTCCCTTGACATCCTTTGCCGACTTCAGGTCATCTACCGTCAGTTGGATCGCTTCCCTGTTGAACGTGAGCATGCTATACCGAATGCCCTTTTTAATCAGATCGGAGTAAGAGGCAGCGTCCTTGACAGCTTCGTTGATAAGATTTGCCTTGCCGGCATGGATCAGCGCGTACCATGATATGCCCCCGCCGCTTATGATGAGCAATACGAGTGCAATAATGAGCTTTGCTGCAAGTGACTTGGATATGGAGGTGAAAAGGTTCATCATGGCACAACCACATTAATTTTACACCAATTCATCCCGGAAATCATCAGCAAAACCACCTATCTTCCGTAAAACAGAACCGCGGTCTTAAACCGAAATCTGCTCCGTCACTAGGAAACGGCTTCCCCTTAGAATACCCTTCTTTTGTTCTTTATCTTGAATCCATTTTTTATTATACTCATGTTATATGAAAAACACACGGTTTTCCCGTACGTAGCAGCAGATAAGCTTTACAGCCATATAGCTCCTATACCGCACAAGTGAAGGATTTATAAAAACGAGTTAGTGTAATGCCTCTTATTGACCCATGAACGGTTTGAGGGGAATAGGGAAATTGGAGGTACATATGATGCCGGAGAAGCGGCGGCATAAGAGATTCATGTTGGATTTAATGGAAGTCAACGGCAGGCTGGGTTTGACCGACAAAGTGGAGATCATTGACATCAGTTTCGGCGGAGTTTCCCTGAAGGCTGACAGGAGACTTAATATCGGTAAAGAGTATTTGTTTACGCTCCGAGACAAGGGGAATCGACTCGTCGTGAAAGGCATTGTAGTCCGTTGCAAATTAAGCGGAATCGCGGAAAGACACAACAGGGAAAGGGCCTTAATATACACAGCCGGTATGAGATTCGAAGATGGCTCAGCAGATAAGATTGCCGATTTTATTCGCAATTCACATTTGGTTTTTTTGCTGGAGAAAAGGCGGCATAAGAGATTCCTGTTGAATTTAATAGAAATCAGCGTCAGGCTGAGTTTAACCGACAAAGTGGAGATCATAGACATTAGTTTCGGCGGAGTTTCCCTGAAGGCTGACAGGAGACTTAATATCGGTAAAGAATATTTGTTTACGCTTGGAGACAAGGGGAATCGTCTCGTCGTGAAGGGCATTGTAGTCCGTTGCAAATTAAGCGGAATCGAAGAAAGATATAACGGGGAAAGGGTCTTAATATACACAGCCGGCATGAGATTTGAAGAGGGCTCAGCAGATAAAATTGCCGATTTTATACGCAATTCAATTTTAGCTTAAGAAAAAAAAGAGGAAGTGCCAGTGACAGTTCATCGGGGCTTAAAAAACTTCTCAGGAAAGTATCAGGGTCAGGTCTCGTATCGCGGCATCGGGTCCCTTTTCCGGCTATGCGAGATTGCAGTATGGCTATGATCCGCAATTGTCCTCTTGGGTGTATACATCTTCCTAGCATCAGGGTATAATGCAATTATAACGCGGGCACTCGCCGGATTCGACCAAGTCCCTGCATCAGCGGTAGCCCAAAGTTCATGAAAAATATCATCTCAAAAGGAGCAACAAGATGGCGAAACCGAATTTCAATTTTCAAAAGCGTCAGAAAGAAATAGCAAAGAAAAAAAAGAGCGAGGAAAAAAGACAACGCAAACTGGATAAAAACGCAATACAGCCAGCGGAGAATCCGGTTCAGTCTCCGAACGAAGGAGTGATTAAGTAAATACGTAGGTTGATGCAAAGAAAGCAAAGACCACGAAGAGGCAATCATCGGACAGGGAGACTGATAAACGAAAGGGGTGATGGCACATGGCAGCTTCACGGCAGGGTGCAAAGAAGGAAGTTAAGAAACCGAAGAGCAAAAAGAAGTAATCAGGGCAACGAGGGAGAGGCGATAAGGTTGCAATTCGCTCTCCCTTTTTTTGCAGGAATGCAGCCAGATGGGGGGTACTTTTTGGTCTTATCAGCATCTAAGATTTGATAACCTGAAAAAGGCTGTACACACAACGTCGAGTTAGACCCAACGAGGATCAGGTATTTCTAATTGGACTTCCCGCGTGAGAATCCGGGCTCGAAAACATGGAAGCGGGTCAGACTTGAAAATTGACATTTTTACTTGTGTGATAGGGGCGTGTTTCCTCAAGAAATCTGTATTATGTTGACAATAATGCTTACAAATTTTGAGTAATTCTGATAAAGTATTAAAAGCCATCTAATCAATGGTTAGCCTCATAAAATAAAATTTAAATGAATCTTTATCGCTATTGTAAATATCCCTCTTGTCATTATTCAAGGTTTTTTATTAAATGATTGTATTCAGAGGGAAGTGATCATGTTTCGACGCAAAACTGAAGATCTAACCAAGCATCCAAAGTCAGCCTCTGAACTGTCTGAGAACAAATGCATATCGGCATTTTTTTCTCCAGCCCCCTTGGATGACAACCAACCTTCGCTGATTCACTTCAGTTCGACGCCCCTGTTCAGACTCGAGAAATGTCCTGAAAAATATGCGCATCTCCTAAAGAAGAAAGATGTGGAACATATTGGCCCCATTGTCAATTACTTTATTAGCAAATCAGGCTATATTGTCTATCTGGGAGGAGATGTGGTCAAAAATCTCTATCTCCATGGCAAGAAAAATTATAAAGTACTCAATCTGTTGGCGATATTGACCAGCCAGGATGTTGATAAATACTCAAGCATAATGAATAGCATCATTTCCTCAAATGACGGTGCGTTTTCGATGGGCTTCAAATACCGGGTCAGAAAAAACAGGAGTGATGGCTACTTCAAAGATATCGCTCTTGCACGATATATCATAGAACCGAGACTGGAAGGTCCAGAAAAACTGCTATATCCGTTCAGATCGTCTACTATAGAACTAGATCTTACTTCGCAACACAGATTTTACCATGCCTTCGGGCTTGAGGTAAAATAGTCTTATCAAGGAACAACGAGGGCCAGGTCTTTGATCTTGCTGTCAAGAGATAAGAAGTAAAAAAGTGTCATATCATCATTCGTGACATATCATTCAAGAGGAAAAGTGAACTGCCAATATCAAAGATTTGGTACCTGGATTTTTTCGGGGACGATTAAAAGAAAGGGAAGGTATTCTCCATTCATGCCTCTTTGATTCGAGCTGGGATAGGCCGACGACGTCTGCCACGCCCGATTTATTCTACGGTTGTGGGTATAGCCACGACTTTAACGTAAGAGAACTTGCCTTCTAACAGGGTTTACTTAAGAAACTGCAAGACGAGTGCGACGAGCGAGAACACACAGGCAAGAAGGGCGAGGTAAAAGACGAGTTTTATGGACACGTGAATTCCCTCGAGCGCAAGCTTCAGGACCTTCATTTCGGTGATGAACTGTTCGTTCAGGTTCGACTGGAGTTCCATGTTCTTTTCCAGCCGCTCCACACGTGAAGGAAGATCCTCAATCGGCACATCTCCTTTTTTCCTCCATTTCCTGACGATCTGAGTGGCATCGATGATGAGCGGGCTCAGCATCATAATGAGTCGGGCTAATACTTTTGCTGTCATTACGGTCGCCATATTCAGCCTCCTGTAGATCTATTGTCCTAAAAACGGCAGTACACCCGGGCCACTGCGTGGATAAAGGGAGTTCAGGGGACGTTGTCCATCGCCGTGCATTCAGTCCGGGATATTTGTCTGGTTGGAAGCAAATAATATTCTTAGCAACAACGACCCTGGGGGCACCTTGGGGAATGAGAGTTTCTGCACCCCCACGTCCGATTCTGCAATTGCCCAAACCCTGTTGTACCATAATCCAAGTTGAGAGTATTGGCTAGAAAAGGTGAACAGGATTAATTTTACATTGCCAGCCGCTACTTCTTGAGGCGGTCCGGATGCTGAATGGAGAAGGGCGCGTCGAAGTCAAGGTACTCCTGCATCATCGAGGACTCGCTCTCCGGATCGTTCAGCTGATCAGCGCCCGCGACCGTCATCTGGGCCATCATGGCCGTGCCGCTCGCCGCCAAGGCCTCCAGTTCCTTTTAGTCGATCCAGCCGGACATCCGGTCGCGCTGCACCATACTGTGCATCTGGAAGGACAAGGCTTTCACGCTCAACGCCATCGTGCCGCGCGAGAGCGTGGGATTGACCGCTTCGCGCGCCAAGACCTTCGGCACTCAGAGCATTGAACGCCGTCGATGCCCTTTTAAGATATACAAGATAAATATAGCTCGGCGTACCCGGCTGTCAATCAAACCTTGGTATGATGTGTGAAGAATGCTGGTTTGACATGAACCGGTTGTTGAATTGAGTGTTGTTGACCGTTCTTCGAATCTTTGCGTTGGTTTGGAAATGATCTCATACACTCATATTATGTACTTGCTGGGATAATGTCACCGCGCGCACTCAAACCTATTGGGTGCCTTCATATCACAATCATATATCACCTCCAAGTATATCAATGCCCTCCCGCAGTATTTTAACTTCAGACTAACTACCTGTCGTCAGATGTTACCACGCAGTTGAAAGATTTTTTCCTTTCATTTCCTGTCATTGCGAAGTGATCCTATCGCGATGGACCCGTCTTCAAATTGTTGTTGAAAATCGGATATACTTATGAATAGGGGTAGTCTGAGAATCAGCGGCCTGTGATGATCAATCCGATGGTGAGTTGAAATCATTATGAGGAGAAGTGTCATGGCGAATGAGGAAATCTATGATGTGATCATTGTCGGAGGGGGGCCTGCGGGGCTCGCCGCAGGGCTCTATTGCAATAGATCTGCGCTGAAGACAATCCTACTCGAAAAAGGACTGCTCGGTGGTCAGATTGCCATATCAAAAGAGGTGGAGAACTACCCGGGAGTGGAAGGCATAACCGGATTCGACCTCGCGGAGAAACTTGTCCATCATGCCCAGTCCTTCGGTTTGCGCATTATCCAACAAGAAATCGCGGCGGTGAACGCCGGCCCGGATCTTCATTCTGTCCGGCTTTCCAATGGTGATATGCTCCACACTGTTGCCCTGATCCTTGCTCTGGGTGGAACCGCACGAAAGCTCGGCATCGCCGGTGAAGCGGAATACCTCGGAAGCGGTGTTTCCTATTGCGCCACCTGCGATGGGTTTTTCTTCAGAGATAAGACCGTCGTTGTCGTCGGAGGTGGCGATACCGCCGTCGAGGAGGCGCTGTATCTGTCAAGGCTGGCAAGGAAAGTATTCCTCGTTCACAGGAAAAATACGCTTCGGGCGAGCCAGATACTCCAAGGTCGTCTTTTGACCAAGCCGGAGATCGAGATCATCTGGAACACGATCATTACGGAGATCAAAGGAAACGGGAGGACGGTTGAAGCTGTCTCGCTCGAAAATATCGTGACCGGGGCAAAGGGGGAATTAGCGACTGACGGGGTCTTCATTCTTATCGGCTATTCTCCCAACAATCTGTTAATACCCACCAGCGGTCCGTATAAATGAACTCGGGTTCGTCATCACAAATGATAAGTGTGAAACGAGCGTTCCGGGCATCTTTGCTGCCGGAGACTTACGCCAGAAGTTTGCGAACCAAATCGTGGTTGCGGCCGCTGATGGTTGCATAGCCGCACTGGCTGCAGCGCATTATGTGGAAGTGCGGAAAATCGAGACCCATTCGTCCTGATTATGCGTGAAGGACCCGTACAATACCGGGGAGACAGGGGTTCGTATTAATTGACTACCGGTGATGTAGTGTCAAAATCCTGTCCACACCTTTGACGTTAGTATCGCCCACCGTTTGTACTTCTAAAGTATATGCACTGTCAAGACATAGGACGGTCGTTTATTTGAAATGCCGAGATGGTAATGTCGGTATCTTGATACGGTGTGATTTTAGTGATATAATATAATTACGAAAAAGTAAGGAGTATGAAATGAAAAAGTTGCTGTCTATAATATTGACAGCCAGCTTACTCCTTTATCCTTTCGCGACCTTTGCAGCAGACTACGGGTCGCAGCCATCGCAAACCCAACAAGTCCCTCCTGTAGCCCAAGCATTGGTACGTGAAGGTTATTTCGCAGTCAAGCTGGCAGCCATGCTTAATCTAGGCTCACCAACGAACGAAGCAGAGGCAGAGGATATGCTCGCCAAAGCAGGGGTTGCTCCGCTGAACGGATGGATCTCGGATTATCCGATGACTCCCGAGATCGTTGGACAGCTCCAGGACTCCATATCCAGAGCAGCGGCCGAAGGTACACTGTCGATGAACAGTGAAGAAGCGACCAAGGGGCTTTATTCGCTGACGACCCAGATGACGCTGCCGACTCCAGCAGGCGAGGGGTCCGCAGCGCCGGAAGGTAAACAGGCCCCTGTAGGGCAATCCGACTCGCAGACGATCAACAACTACTATTACGATCAGGGCCCTCCGATCATAACCTACTATCCGCCTCCTGTCTATTATGGATACCTTTATGACTGGGTGCCCTATCCTGTCTTTTGGTTCGGTTTTTGGTTCCCGGGATTCTACGTCTGCAACAGCTTCACCAGGGTGGTGTGGGTCAATTCCAGACCATTCATTGTGAGCAACAACGTTATCGACCATCATGGCAGGAGAGTCGCCGTAGTCGACCCGGTCGTCAGAACAAACACGGGTGGAGTTAGACCTATTACGACGCTCCGGACGGAAAATGGCAGAACGTTCAGGAATCTTACGGATCTGAGGAACGGGGTCAGCCTCACCGGGCCTAATGCCGGGAGGCCGGGAGCTTACGCGAATAGTGCGCTCAGGACCGAAGGGTTCAGGTCCCCTGAGGCGAGGAAGAACGCCGAGGCTATCTACTCCAGAAGCGTTGAACGCATGCGGCCGGGCATGGTCCGTGAAGGTGGCATGGCCCGGGGTGCAGAGGGAAGGACTTTTGACCCGGTCGCGCCTGAGAGGACATTCAACGGGCCTGTTCGGGGAGGTGGTGAGAGGCGGTTTGTCTCACCCGACTCGCCTGGCAGGTCGTTCAGATACCCTATGATGAGGGGAAGCAATGAATCCTTCAGGCGCTTCACTGCACCAAGCGGACATTCGATGGGTGGTGCAAGACAGCTTGTTGCGCCGGGCGCACCTTCGAGGTCGTTCAGCGGCTCCATGATCAGAGGTGGCAATTCTTCCGTGAGGTCGTTCTCCGGCAATGGCTGGCGCGGCCGGTAGCGGCAGGTGCGGGGGTAGGTGCTGACACTTCGTACGGTGGGCAAAATAAAAAAGTCCCTCAGAACGGGTAAGAATAGGAGGAGCGTAAAAAGGAGAATTGCGAGAGTGAGTTTTTAACACCTCACTCCCTCATCCTGAATTCGCTCCTCTTTTTTTCTCCCTTCAGGATGCCTCCTGCTTCTTAATACTCAAACGTTCCCACAGCGTTTACAAAGAAAATCGTCTGTTAATAGTTAAGAGCCTCGCCTGTAATTCAACATATTTTTGCATCTTTGCTTGCGTGGCGCCTCCGCGGTAAATTCGCTTTCTTCATTCTGCGCTTTGCGCGTCCCTTTGCGCAAGTCCGTCCTCCTTGACTTCAGCGACGACCTCTGATATGTTCAAACTTGATATTGAGTCCGCTGCACCGCATTACCGAGGAGACCTGTATGCTGTTGCCCGATGATTCAGTTTTTACCCGCAATGATACCCTAGGGACGATCAAGGCCCGCCGCAGCGTCCGGACCTTCACGAAGGACGACGTATCCGACGAGGAGATCATGGTCCTTCTGCATGCGGCAAACCAGGCGCCGTCGGCCCACAACCAGCAGGCGTGGCGGTTCGTCATCCTCCGGGGAAAGAAGAAGCAGGAGCTGGCGCAGCTTGTGACGACGCGGTCCGCAGCCTTTCCCAAGCCGGCCGCAGCTCTCCTCCGGATGGGGGCGAAGAGCATCATATCGGCACCTGTCGTAATCGCCGTGGTGAACACGGGCGATCTCATCAAGCACGGGACTGAGCTTTTTAAAGTCGAAAAGGAGATGGCCCATGATTTTTTCCGGACGATGGAGATCCAGAGCTCTGCTGCGGCTGTCGAGAACATCCTCCTAGCAGCCACGTCCCTCGGCCTCGGGACGGTCTGGCTCGGGATCCTCTATATCATCAAAGGAGATGTGCTCGGGTTCCTCGGCGAGCCTGAGGGCGAGTTCATGGCTGTTGTTCCCGTGGGCCGCCCCGCCAAGGTCGGCAGCGGACCGCAGAAACAGCCGGTAGGGATGAAGGTGCGGAGGTCGTCCTGAACGATATCTCTAGACAATTCTCTGCTCCCTGACCCTGCTGCGTGCCCGGGCACGTCTTCTCATTAACTCAGGCATATCTCTCCCCTCTCTCCCAATGGAGACAACCTTCTCGATACGGCTCATGCCCGTCTGTTATACTATAATATAGATTTTCCCCTGGACCGGCTATGAAGAAATCATCGCTCCTGTATATCGTACTCTCGCTCCTCCTCGCTCTTCAGGCCGTAGGTCAGGAGTGGCGCGATGTCGCCCCCGGGATTACAGTGGAATTGCCAAAGGACCTTTACTACCGGAAGGACTATCGGATCCAGTGGTGGTATTTCACCGGTCATCTGTGCGATGCAGCTGGGAGAGAGTTCGGCTATGAGCTCACGTTTTTCGGTGCAGGCGTCCAGAAGAGAATGTACCAGTCGAAATTCGGCGTGAACACCATCATTCTCTCGCACTTTGCGGTTTCCGATGTACTGGGGAACAGATATCATCATTTCAGTAACGCCGATGCCGGCGCATTCGGTTTCGCGGGCGCGGACAATATGCGGCTGCACGTATGGGTCGATAAAGATTTGTTGGAAGGGACCATGAAGAAGATGCATATCAAGGCTTCAGCAGACAATGCTGACCTCGAGCTGACCCTCATACCGAAAAAACCTGTTATCTTGAATGGCGACAGGGGATATTCGCGCAAATCCGATGAATCGCCCCTGATCGCATCACTGTACTTTTCCTGCACCAATCTGAGCACAGAAGGGACCTTGAAGCTGGGTGATACCGTTTTTCAGGTGAAAGGGAAAAGTTGGTTCGACCGGGAGATTTCATCCCGAGGGCTGGGGAAGAACGAGGTCGGATGGGACTGGTTCGCACTTCAGCTCGATGATGAACGGGAAATTATGCTCTACACCATCAGAAACAGAGATGGGTCTATCAACCAGTACTCATCGGGGACTCTTGTATATCAAGACGGAAAATACCGGCACCTTGAAAGAAGTGATTTTTCGATCACCGTCCTGAGTCATTATATATCAGCACAGAGCGGCACGCGATACCCGTCAAAATGGGAGATAGCCATCCCCTCGGAAAACCTAAGTCTCCTTGTCACCCCCTTGGTACAGGACCAGGAATTCACGACGGCAGATGCGCTGGGGACCTCTTACTGGGAAGGGACGTGCAGGGTCGAAGGCATTGCCCAGGGAAGGGCATACGTCGAATTGACGGGGTATTAGTATCTAAAAAGTCAATTCTTGTCAAAATGAATAAATTTTTTTACGGCGAAGACGCTATGAACGCGAAGAAAATCTAAGCCTTTATGTATGAAGACAAAGAATCTTCACCACCTTAGCGCCTCGGCGGTTCGATCATCTTTCCTGCTTTGTCCGGGTGAGGGTTTGTGATACAGCTCTACAACGTTGAAAAATATTACGGCGCCAGGGCCGTATTCCGCGGGATCAACCTTGTCGTGGGCAGCGGGGAGTTCGTTGCGGTCATGGGCAGTTCAGGGTCAGGAAAGTCCACGCTTCTGAACCTCATCGGCGGAATGGATGTTCCCGACAAAGGCATGATCACCGTCGATCGGGAAGTCATATCGTCCTACACCGAAGAGCAACTCACGACGTACCGGCGGCAAAAGGTCGGCTTCGTCTTTCAGTTCTTCAACCTACTGCCGAACATAACGGTCTATGAGAACATCGAGATGCCGCTGCTCCTGAACGGGGAAGAGGGATACGAAGAAAAAATATCCGCGTATATAAGACTCGTCGGTCTCGAAGGGAGAGAAAACGACTACCCCTCTGCTCTTTCGGGCGGTGAGCAGCAGCGGGTCGCCATAGTGAGGGCCCTTATTCACGAACCCGGTATCATTCTAGCCGACGAACCCACCGGGAACCTGGACAGCCGCACCGGCGCGTCCATCGTCGAACTGATAAGGGATGCAGCCGGAAGAGACAGAAAGACGGTCGTGCTGGTCACCCATAATGAGGCCGTAGCGGAATATGCAGGCAGAATAATCAGGATACAGGACGGGACGTTGCTGCCGTGAAAATCGCGAAACTCCTGGCACTGACAAGCCGAAGGATTTAACCGAAAGCGGTCGCTCCTCAGCGACACGAATTGCATGAATTACACGAGCGGCAAGGATAAAACTCGGGATTTATTCGCGCAATTCGTCTCCTTCATCATATGCGTGGCAAAGTTGTTGAATTTGTGTTTTTTAATTTTAAAAAAATGTTTCGTAAGTTACTAAAACATATCGTACTCAGGAACGTGAAGGAAGAACGGTTTCTCACGGCTCTCTCGGTATTCGGGGTAGCGCTCGGTATCGGCCTGTTCATGGGAGTGACCGTTGCAACAAATAGGGTGGTAGGGTCCTTCGAAGCGAATATCGCCGCTCTTGATCCGGCTTTCAAGTATGAAGTCCTGGATTCATCCGGGATCGATTTCCCGGACCAGGTGTATAAGCCCATCAGGACCATTGCCGAGAATAGCCTGCCGATGTTATTGGTAAACGCTTATATCCCTGGTGCGAATGAAACCGTGGATATTCATGGAATATACTCGGTAAAGACCCTTCCTCTCCTGGGGATGTCCTCAAAAAAGAAACTCGATATCGAAGATTTTTTCACAAATCTGAACGGTGTGATCATAACAAAGAAGCATGCTGATTCGCATAATCTCAAAAAGGGGGACACCTTCAGTGCGTACGTCTATAACAATGAATACCGCCTCAGGATCGTGGAAATCATCGACGCGCCTTCGCTCCCGGGGAATACGGTCTTCATGGACCTTGGCAACTTTCAGGAGTATTTCAGAAAGATTGGTTATCTCACCAGGATCGATATTGCCGCTGATGAGAAAAGGGCGGAAGAGATAGACCGAATCCTCCCGGCCGGACTTACCCTTGAGAAGAAACAAGAGATACTTCTGAACCAGAAGTCCCTGATCGATGCCTTCAGATTCAACCTCAGGTTCGTGACCTTCCTTGCTGTTCTGGTCGGCGTATTCCTCCTGTACAACACCGTATTTATATCAGTGGTCAAGCGTAGGACGGAGATCGGCATCCTGCGCGGATTAGGTATGGACCGGAAAACCATGGTCGCCCTCTTCTCAACCCAAGGAATGATCCTGGGGTTCTCTGGCTCGCTCCTCGGCATCGTATTCGGCCAGTTGTGTGCATGGTTTTCCATCATGGCGGTGGAAAAGACCATCACGCAATTCTACCGCAGCATGGCCATATCGGATTTTTTCATCACCTGGGAAGACGCTCTCTCAACCTTGATTTTGGGTCTTGTCGCATCATTTCTCGCCTCGCTTGTCCCCGCGCTCGAATCAGCGAACGTGAGGCCGAACGAAAGCTCGAGGGAAGGAACCTTCGAGAAGGCATATAAAAGCCGTCAGAGGACTTTTTCAAGTATCGGCGTCTTTTCCATTCTGTGCGGAGGCGTAATCACCTATGCAGACTATCGCTATGTTCCCTTCAATTTCCCCTGGCTGTCTTACGCAGGGATCGTTTTGCTCATCCTCGGCTGCACGTTCAACGCACCTGCTTATCTCGGGGTGAGTTTGAGGGTACTGAAGAGGCCGCTCCAGAAACTGTTCAAGGCTCCCGCACGGATCGCCGTGGGTGACACAAGGGGAAGCCGTTTCCGGTTTTCCCTGGCTCTCATGAGTGTTGCCGTGAGTTCGGCACTGATCGTCGCAACGGTCTCGTCTGTTTATTCTTTTAAATCCTCGTTCATCGACTGGATCAATACCTATATCGCGGCCGACGTTTACATAAAGCCCGCCTCATGCACATCGAATTTCTGTTTTTATCCGTTGGAAGATGAAATCGTGAATGCCGTGGAGCATATCCCCGGAGTAGAAAACATCGGCAGGTACCGGGCGCTCCAGATCAACTTCCATGGCCAAAAGGTCGTGGCCGGATTCGGAAATTCGGAACTGTTATGGAAATACCGGCCCAACATCGGTCGCGAAGAGAAGGAGCGGATACAAAGACTCGCCCAATATCGAGAAGTTTCGATATCGGACTACCTCAAAGTAAAGTACGGGTTGAAGAGGGGAGACACCATCGAACTTCAAACACCGAAGGGAAGGGTAGTGTTCGCCATCAATAACACCTCCATCAGCTATTCGACGATGTCGGGATTCATGTATATGGACCGGCGATGGCTGAAGGAGTACTGGGGCCTGGATGACACAATGCAGCTCAGCGTTTACCTCACGAAGGGCCAGGATGCGGGACAATTCATACAAAAGGTCGAGAAGACGCTCGGTGTCAAATACGCACTCGGCATAACGGACAACAGAGAACTGCGTCAGGCAGCGCTCAGGATCTTCGACAAGAGCTTCGCCCTCACGTATACCATAGAACTGATCGCGATCGTTATTTCCCTTATCGGCGTGGTAAACGCGCTTCTTATCCTCGTCTTCGAAAAGAAACGCGAGATCTCTGTCTTACGGTATCTTGGCGCGACCTGGCGTCATATCCGGCAGGTCATGGTCATGTCGGCGGGCATAGTGGGCATTACCGGGATCGCACTGGGCTGCATCATGGGTTCCGCAATCAGCATCGTGATAACGCACGTGATCAACAAGATCTCTTTCGGATGGGAGGTGAGCTTGCGGATCCCGTTCTTCCCGATTTCCCTGCTCATGGCCTTCCTCTTTATCACGACGATGCTGGCCGGCCTTGTGCCTTCCTACCTTGCGCGGAAAATAGATCCTAAAGCATTCATCAGCTTTGAATGATCAGGTTCAACCTGCCTTAACAGCGCATCATTCACCGCTGACAAATACTGTATTTGATCTTTATTTATGCTTCCTTATGTACAGCTATTGCGTTGAATTCAGGTGCGCGGCTTTCAACCATCAATACGCATGCAATACCGAACTGAGAACCATACCGCGAAAATATTACGGAAAGACTTCATGCAATGTCTCTTACAAGAAACAGTATCGGGTCAGGCCTGTTTTCCTGACATTAGGAGATGCAGGTCTGGCGTGTACGTTTCTTGCGGTACACTTCTTTGAGAAAAATCGGTCATTCATTCTTTCAACGGGATGCTATCAGGCTTGCCCGGGATCTGATCGGAACGATTCTGGTGCATCGCATTCGCGGCAAGGAATACCGGGCGCGCATCGTGGAAACCGAAGCGTATGTGGGCCCTCTTGACCTTGCATCCCACTCTTCCAAGGGCCGAACGAAACGGACCGAGGTCCTGTTCGGTCCACCGGGCCACGCATACGTCTATTTGATCTACGGGATGTACGAGATGTTCAATATCGTGGCGTATAGGGCGGGTAGTGGGCAGGCCGTGCTCATCAGGGCAGCCGAACCTCTCGACAACTGGAAGGTCGATCTCTCTGGCCCCGGCAAGCTTGCACGAGGGCTCGATATCTCCCATTCGGAAAATGGTCTTGACCTGACCGGCAACGTTCTTTTTCTGCTTCGCGATCCCGGCTACCGGCCGAGGATCGGAAGGACCAGACGCATCGGGGTCGACTACGCGAAAGAGTGGAAGGATGCGCTACTTCGTTTTTTTGATGCAAACAGCGCGGCCGTTTCCGCACGTCGCCGCGTTTAGTTTGCGGACTACTGGCAGCGGGTCGGATTTGAAAAATGCCATTCTTCCTCCCCCGCGGTTGCTTCCCTTTTCCGAAGAACCCTTTTCTCTTTCCACAGGCATGTGCTTGCAGCTAATGCACCTTCACCATGAAATCAAAGAGAAGGACCTTGTTCCGGTGTTTCACTTGACAGAAGATCTTGTAAACCCCCTTTTCGGGAAAAACGATGAAGGTATCTATTTCCGGGCCGTACAGTTCCGAGGGCATCATATGCATATGCTCTGCGTGCGTGTGAGAGTCGCCGGGAGTGACCCCGTGGGCGTGGATGAATTGCGTGAGGTCGGTGCGCACGACGGCAAGGTGCATGGGAGCTCCCAGGAAAGGCCCGAGGTCTGTGACGGGTCTTCCATTTTTCGTGATAAGAAATCGCAGCAGCGTTTCCGGGCCGGCCTCGATGCTCTTCGAGGAAGTTATCAGGGAGACATGATATTCTCCAAAGTCTTTCTCTCTTGCGGTATTGACCATCGGCTCTCCCATCCTCGGCTGACCCGCGACGCTGAGAGATGCCGATTTGCTGTAAAGCCCGTCTGGTAACGCAAAGTCGAGTCCGATGAGATATGCTCCCGCCTTCGGGAACGTGAAATGCAGCGGGAATGTTGCCCTGCTCACCATCTCATTGGTGATAGGGCCCAGGTTCTCGGGGTGTATATGCGCAAAGACATTCAGGTCCTGGCCGATGATGATGGCATGGAGTATGCGCTCATGATGGATTGTCAATCCTTCGGCAGGCCTGCCTTGCTGGTCTTCAAGGTGAACTATCATCGATACTGGGGTCCCGGCGGTGATATGGATGGGGTTTGTCTCAAGGCGCACGACGGGCGCAGGTCCGGTGCCGGCATGATGAGACATATGCTCACCGTGCTCAGGGCTCGCAAGCTGGCCCGCGCTATGCATGTGTTCGAGGTGTAAAAAATGTCGTGCGGGGATCTCATGCCGAAGCAGGGCGGCACAAAGCAGGATCCCCACCACAAGCAATGCCTCAACCCTCACATTGCGCATGAACCGTACGGCAAGCGGGCGCCCTTTCACATCTCGTGCGAGGGACAAGAGAACGGGTGCGACGAGGCGACTGATGATCCCCGGGCTTGTTGCAGTAATACCCGCCCATTCCTGCAAACGTGGCACGCTGATATAACGATTGAACGCGCCGAGACCAAGAAGCAGGAAAAACAAAACGGTCTTTGCGATAACGGTTCGGCCGTAGGATGATTTCAATAAAGCCTCAATACTGCCCGCATTAACCCATGCCTGGTAAAGTGCGGTAAGGGCAATGATCCCGACGGCAATTCCTGCGATTCTTGAAAATCTGGTTGCAGCACCTGCTATGGACTGCGCAGCATGATCATCCTGTTTCACCATGTGAGGAAGAATCACAACGGTAAGCGCAATAAGGCCGCCACCCCAGACTAAAGCACTGAGGAGATGAAGCCAATCCATGATTTCGGCCACGCTAAAATCTCCTTTGTCAGCGGCATGCCCTGAAGCGCTCTCTGTAAAGGCAATGATAGTGTCAAGGCAGAACAGGAAGATGAGGACGAGACGAGTGTCACGGATCTTTCTGATCTTCCCGGTAACAAGCATGAGAACAAGGCAGACGATGCGGATGAGCCAGACGCGGCCTGAGTGAGTTTTAAACAACACGGTCGGCACCATAGGAAAAGAAGAAATGACCGTCTCCCCGCTCATTTCCCCGACCCGCAGGAGGAGATCGATGACGCTTCCGGCCATTGCCGCTGCCACGGAGACGAAAAAGAGGAGCCATAATCGGTTTTGAAGACGGGCATCGGGGTTTTCTGCGTCAGAAAGGACGAAGAGGGAAAAAACAAGAATTCCTGTGCAGGATGCTATGGAGATGAGTACGACCCAAAGAGGCATGCTGTGGATTAAGATGTCCATGGGCGGCAAGTCCCCTTTCTACTTTATCGTGAAGGTGAAGTTGCCCGAGGTCCGGTGTCCATCCCTTGCTACTACGCTCCAAATGACGACATAAGAACCTGGCGGTAGGGCAGGCACGCTTACCTCCAGGAGTGTGGGATCGGACGGATCCACGCGGCCGTCGCCCTTATCGACCATCGTGTTGTCCTTCGCAGCATGTACCATGATCATTGAAAAAACGGGCTCCAGATCGCTGTCGAACCAGATGCGGACAATTGAGGGAGCGGCTGAAACCGTGGACCCTACTTTCGGATCGGCATGGTCAAGGTATGCATGGGAGAAGGAATCTGTCGGCGCCATGCACAGACATATTACATACAGAAGCGCGGCCATGATGCCGCGCCCGAGATGTCGGCTCATCGCATTCATGGGAATATCGGCCGTCCTATGCTCTTCGGGAACAGGTCATCGATAAAGAGGTGAAAAAGGACGAAGACCCCCGTCCCCGCTCCCGAGCGCGGGTTCATGGGGATCTCCGCGGCAATGCCCAGCTCTGTGTATTTGCCGATCCAGGTTATTCCCGGATTTACGGTCCCCGTCGTCTGATTCTTACAGTCCGCGTTCAGGCAGGTTTCCATGGGAAATTCTACCACAAAAACCATGCGGTTGAAGGGCTGACCGAGCCCCACGTCCTTCACAACGGACTGGAGATACATCAGGCTGTACTGGAGAGTGAACGCCCAGGTCAGCGTGGTGGGGTTTTTAACATCGTCCGTGGTCGAAGAGGTGGGGAAGTTCGGCCCGATGACTCCCGTGACGGCGAGGGGCCTCAGCAAGCTCGTTGGCTCGAACAGGTCGCCGAATCCTTTGCCGAAATAGAAAGCCGGTGAGATTGTAGAGAACGGATCGGATACCTTGCGGTTCCCCGTGTTGCCGATTTCATCCGAAACTCCAAAGGAAAGGATCGTTTCATGCTCGGCGCTCGTATAGAACTGGTACTTTACATTCACTTCGAGGTTCCCGTAACCGCTGACCGTGCCGTCTCCCTCGGTGTGGAGGTGTTGGTAGGATTCGCCAAATTCTATTCCGAAGTTGGGTATGATGCGTTTGGAATATCCCACATCAAGTGACGAGTTCTGGATGCGCGGCCCTCCTGCCTCGTCGTTCATCTTGATGGAATTGTAGAGCACGGAAAACTCGTCGGAAATGAACGGGTCGTCCACGGCAAAGGTGGTGGGGAAAAACCGCTGCCCCGCGACCCCATGTGCCCATGAAGACAGGGGTATCGCAAGCACAAAAGCCAGAGCCGCACCGTATGCTGCCACGGTCATTCCGCAGGGACGGTGTTGAGGGATGAGCATGTGCCTCCTTATTTGTCCATTACTAAATGTTCCTTCTAGGTACGTTTTATGGGACAAATATCTGTCTAATTCTATCAGCGAATCAGAACTGGGTCAAGTAACAGCGGGCTTTTTGTGGTTCGCATGACATCGTTTAATTGATCCCACCATCAGAGTCACGTCTCAAAACGTCATCTTATGAGCCTTTCTTTATTCTCCTGTCATGAGATCACATTAAAGAGGAACGCCTTCCTTCTTGATGCCGTGTCACAAACTGTTATATTTCGGACCCCGGGCTGTTTTTTTCAGAGAGCCTTATCATTTCACCCTCAATAATTCCTCTCCTTGACATCCTGCCCTCGTGCGTTATCATAATGATTAAGAATTGTTCCTGCCCAGAGGACAAGACAGATTACTTTATATCGAATGGAGGAAAAACCATGAAAGCCATCAGGATTTCAAGCTATGGTGACGCTGATATGCTGAAGCTGACGGACGCAGAGCCGAAGCCGACACCCGCGACGGGGCAGGTCATCGTGAAAATTCACACGGCAGGCGTAAACTTCGTGGATATTTACCAGCGACGAGGAATCTACCCCGTGAAACTTCCCTTCATTCCCGGGTTGGAGGCATCTGGCGTTGTGGAAGCAGTTGGTGAAAAGGTCACCGAATTCCGCCAGGGAGACCGGGTTTCCTATACCGGTCACATAGGGAGCTACAGCGAGTACACGGCAATCGACGCTGAAAGGCTGATCACCCTGCCGAAAGATCTGTCGTTTGAACAGGGCGCGGCATTTCCTTTGCAGGGAATGACGGCGCACTACCTTATTCATGATTTCTATGAACCGAAGCCAGGGGACACGGTCCTGGTTCACGCAGCAGCAGGGGGAGTGGGGCTCCAACTGGTACAGTGGGCGAAGCATCTCGGCGCCAGGGTCATCGGAACGGTCTCCACTGAGGAAAAGGCGCGCGCGGCGAAAGAGGCAGGCGTTGATCATGTCATTCTGTACACAAAGAAGGATTTCGTGAGCGAAACGAAACGACTGACCGACGGACACGGCGCTGATCTCATCCTTGACGGCGTGGCGAAAACAACGTTCCTGGGAGATCTCGATGCGGCTGCAATTCATGGCCATGTAGTTATCTTTGGTTCTGCAAGCGGTCCCGCTGAACCCATTGTGCCTAATTCCCTTATGGCGAAGTCGATTTCCGTTTCTGGAGGAAGCCTGGTCAACTTTACGGCAACGCGCGAAGATCTGCTCCGACGGTCAACGGCTGTCCTAAGCGCTATTAAAGAGGGTTGGTTAAAAATGCGCATCTGTCATGCTCTGTCGCTGTCTGAGGCGGAAAAGGCGCATCGCTTACTTGAGGGCCGGCAGTCCATTGGCAAGATCATTCTGAAAGTGGTGGACTGAACAAAGAGCTGAGAATTGATAGAAAAATTACAGCGTGGGTGCGAAAATCGCGAAGTGATCAGAAGTTTAGATTAAATATCAATACAGTTCTTTGCGAGCATCGAGTGGCCGAAACCGATTCCGATCCCTGCGACTTCGAGGTAGAATACCTTGCGCGTAAGGTCATCCTTCTACCATTCTCCAACACTACCTATCAACTCCGGTAGAATGGTAGAGAGGGATTCGTGGCCGCGACGAACTCCACGGCTCGCTAAAGGAATATTCCGTTACACTGCAAAGACATGCCACGATTATGGCCGGGTCGGTTGTAGTATAATTTATCTAAAAGGATATGTGCGTATGCTGAGTATTTCCATCACCGAATTCGATCGCACACTAATAACATCTGACGGAGCTGTTGTCGCATATCGGATAAGCCGGGGTGAAACACCTCGCCGGCTTCTTGTGCTGATCCATGGACTGGCAAGCAACATGACGCGCTGGTCGGAGTTCGTAGAACGGACCACCCTGAAAGACTCGTGGGACATCCTGCGATTGGATTTGCGGGGACAGGGAAGGTCCATCTGGCGCGGCCGTATCGGAATGGAGGAGTGGTGTGCGGACCTGGCCGACATCCTCCGGAAAGAGGGATATTCGCATGCTGTTGTGGCGGGCCATTGCTTGGGCGCGCACATCGCCGTCTGGTTCGCAGCATACTACCCGGAAAGGGCGGTAAGCCTGATCCTCATCGAACCCCTGCTGCACAGGGCCGTGACCGGGCAACAGCGGAAGTATCAATCGCTTGCGCCGCTCTTTCCTCCCCTCGTCGAGATCATCCGGGTCCTGAACCGTCTTGGTCTCTACCGCAGGAGCTTCCCGCTGCTCGATCTGAGAGAACTGGACCAGAAGACCAGGGCCGCCATATCGGCATCCGGCACAACAGCACCTCTGCTCCGCCGCTACGCCTCACCCTGGTATGATCTGCGGTATATACCGAGCGCCAATTACCTGCAGGGCCTGCTAGAGCTGAACCGCCCGCTTCTCTTCCTTGCGGAGATCAAGACGCCAACGCTGGCGCTGCTTTCGACGGGAAAGACGTTTGCTGATCCCGAAATCACCCGGAGGCTGCTCTCAGACCTGCCAAGCTGCCGCATCAAGCTCCTGGATTCTCAACACTGGATACCTACGGAACGACCCGACGAGATGAGATACGCCATTGAGCAGTGGTGTCGTGGGCTAGAGCCTGCACCGTAAACTCCGCTAGAGAGCGAATTCTGCAGCTATTATAGATGGTTCCTTTATGCAGTCATCCGCAAGGCATGATACTCACCCCGTTAGAGATCATTCACCATACACTATCCCCGTAAAAACAGAGTATGCAGGAGATATGATTCTCCGTTGAATGCGCTAGCGGATGACATTGCTCTCTCTACCGGGTTAAAAAAGTCAGCCCGTTTAAAGGGTTCTATTTGACCTGCTTGTTGTACTGAATGTTGACTTCGTAGGCGATGCTGGCATGGCCGAGGCGGAGGGTCTCGCTTTTTCCGTTACAAACTATCTTCCCCTTTATTGATTTCTTGCGGTTCTTAACCAGGCTGGTAACCACCGGGGTCAGGTCAAAACCGCCGTTGGTACATTCGTCCCGCATGCAGTCCATGCGAAAACAGGCATAATCGGTGGGAAAGAAATTGACTATGCGCTTCATCAGGACGGGGTCTGCCGTTCTCTGGTAATAGGTCATGTGCAACACGATGCATGAAACTCCGGGCAAGCGTTCTGAAACCAGTCCGGCGGCGAGCATGATGCTCTTCTTCAGTTCCATTTTTTCGAGATAATTTTGTTTGTGCGTCATTTTTCTCTTTCCAGGACGAACGTGTCCTCAATAAAAATGCCACAAAGACATTCGTCTTTGCGGCCTTGCCGATTTCAGTTGTTGCGATAACTGTAAACACATAATCGCATTTTTTGCGTCCAAAGTCAACAGGTGATTTGTTCACCCTTGAGGCAGATTGAGCCTGTGTGAGATCGGGCGCCGAGTCAGAATATGCGTAAGAACAGAAATGCTTGAAAAAAAAGTAATAAAATTGATGAGATTAAAACTTATCATCTCGAACGTGGTAAGTGCGCTGCAACTTTTTTATACGCGGTACTTGCTTCTTTAGTTTTATAATATTCAATTGGAATCCGTCCAATCTTGCCATTTCACCCGCTCCGCGCTATCTTTATTCTAACGTAATTATTCCCTCCTCAGCGTGTATCGTGCCGTGAACGTGCCGTTACAAGCGAAGAAATTCACTCCGTGCGGGAGAGCCGCCGACTTCTGTCGGTACCGTACATTATACAGAGGGGAGGGTGGCAGAAAGCTGCCATCTAGAGCCGTCAGAAAACTTTGTTCTCTGACTGAATTAATTTTGCAGATCTTATCGCCTAAGAGCTTCTTTCCGTAGAACTAAGGTAAGATGAATATGCGTTTCAGATCCGGTTATCTATCCTGAGCAGGAGGGCAGCATGAAGAAAGATGATGAGAATAAAGACCAGAACGGACAGGACAACGGTTCCTCTCACGGGATGACACGACGCGGATTCCTGACGACGGTGGGAACCGGTGCCGTGACCATTGCGGTATCAAGCAAGCTCTCTGCCCAGTCTGCGGCGGAAGCGGAGATGACCGAGCGCGGCGAGATGACCAAAGTCACGCTCCTAATTAACGACCGCAAGTATCGACTTCTCGTTGAGCCACGCTGGTCCTTACTCTATGTGCTGCGCGAACGGCTGGGTTTGACGGGCACCAAGATAGGCTGCGAGCGGGGCGAGTGCGGCACCTGTACCGTGCTCATCGATGGCGTTCCGCGTTACGCCTGCATGACCCTGGCAATCGAGGCGGAAGGCGCAAAGATCACGACGCTCGAGGGACTCATGAAGGGCGAGGAGCTCGGACCAGTGCAGCAGGCGTTCGTCGAGCAGGACGCCTTCCAGTGCGGCTACTGTGCCCCGGGCCAGATCATGGCGGTCGAGGGGCTGCTGCGGACAAAGCCAAACCCATCGCTTGATGAGATCCGCAGGGGAGTGAGCGGCAACCTCTGCCGTTGCGGCGCATACATGCACATTTTCAATGCCGCAAAGCGTGCAGCGGAGCTGAAAAAACCATCATGATTTTCACCGCAGAGAACGCTGAGGAGAGCCTTTATTATAAGAGGTATATGAGCATGTTGCAACCACGGCGGCGTGGGAAAGGGAACATCTAGAACGAAATTTGGCTTCTCGCAAAGTTCGCCAAGCACGCGAAGGATAAAGCACTGACTTTATGATTCCAAATTAACGATTTAAACGTTGTGATCTTCGCGTTTCTGCGAGAGGTCGGCTATTCTCTCTATTCTCCATGATGATCGTTTCGATGATACCGTGAGGTGGACAATGAAAAAGGACCCAAAAGAACTCTACTTCGCACAGAACATACCCATCCCCGAAACTCCGGTGCCCGCCGGAGGCGTAAAGCCCTGGCAACAGACGAAGGTTATAGGCAAACCGTTGCCCCGCGTCGATGCCTATGAGCGGGTGAGCGGCAAAGCCGTCTATCCCTCGGACGTGGTCTTGCCTGACATGCTTTACTGCGCCATCCTTCGCTGCCCACACTCTCATGCCCTTGTCAAGGATGTGGACGTGAAAGAGTCCGAAAAGATGATCGGCGTTCGCGCCGTTCTCACCGGCGCAAACAAAGAAGCCGATGTCCTGTGGCCCTGGTCAACGGACATGAAAACGAAGCTCTTCGATCCCCGTTGCCGTTTCGAGGGCGAGGTTGTCGCTGCCGTTGCTGCGGAGACCTTGTATCAGGCATGGGACGCTGTCCGGGCCATCAAGGTCAAGTACGACGTGCTCCATTTTGTTTCCGATGAGCGCAAGGCGCTTGAGCGCGACGCTGCGCTGGTGCATGAGAACGGGAACAAGGTCAAAACGGACAAATACGAGCGCGGCGACATGGCAAAGGGGTTTGCCGAGGCTGATGTGGTGCTCGAACATACGTACCGGAACGAGTGCGAGATCCAGACTCCACAGGAACTGCACGGCGGCGTGGCAAAATGGGACGGCGACAGCCTCACGATCTGGGAATCCACCCAGGGGGTGTTCGCGGTCCAGGCGCGGGTCGCGGAAGTGCTCCGTCTGCCGCTTGCGAAGGTTCGCGTGATCGGGCATTACATGGGAGGCGGATTTGGCAGTAAGCTGCAGGCCGACAAATCCACCATCATCGCCGCGCTGCTCGCCAGGAAGACCGCACGTCCGGTCAAGATGGTCTTCTCGCGTGAAGAGACCTTTCTTGCCGCCGGGAACCGCCCTCCAAGCACTATGAAACTGAAAGCGGGGGTGAAGAAGGACGGCATGCTCACGGCGCTCGAATTCACGGGCACCGGGGCGAGCGGCGCCTATCCTGCGGGCGGCACGGCGCTTATGGATTGGCTGGTGCGCGATCTCTACCTCTGTCCGAATGTGCGCACCGAAACCACGGACGTGTACATCAACGCGGGACCGGCGCGTCCTTTCCGCGCTCCCGGGCACCCGCAGGGCGCTTGGGCGCTCGAGCAGATGCTCGACAGCTTGGCCGAGGCCATCAAGATGGACCCTATCGATCTGCGGCTGAAGAATATCCCGACCTACAGCCAGGCGAGGACCGGCAATCCACCCTACACCACATCAGGGCTCCGGGAGTGCCTGGAGAAGGGGGCTGAGGCATTCGGATGGAAAGAGGCGCGCAAAAAGATGGCCGAGGGTCCCAAGTCCGGACATATTCAGAGAGGGGTAGGTGTGGCAAGCTGCCTCTGGGTCGCCGGCGGCGGCAATCCTCCGTCCACGGTGATCGTGAAGCTCTTTTCCGACGGCAGCGCCAATCTCAACATGGGCGCGAGCGACATCGGCACCGGCACCAAGACCGTGATGGCCATGGTGGTGTCCGAGGAGCTGGGAGTAAAACCCGAGGCGCTTCAGATCGAGAACGCAGACACGGGCACGACCCAGTACGCCACGCCGAGCGGCGGCAGCAAGACCGTGCCCACGGAAGCGCCGGCAGTCCGTGCCGCGGCGATCAGCGTCAAGCAGCAGCTCTTTGAGCTGGCGGCCCAGGACTTGAAGACCAATGCAGATGACCTCGAGCTCGCCGGCGAAGAGCTCATATCCGTGAAGGACCCGTCGAAGAAGATCAAGTTAACGAGCGTTACAGGCCTGAAGAAGCGCGGGGTGCTCGTGGGCGTGGGATACCGGGGGCTGAACCCCGAGGGCAAGGTGGTGAACCCGTTTGCCGCACAGTTTTGCGAAGTAGAGGTAAATATGAAAACCGGCGAGGTCAGAATCGTCCGCTTCCTGGCCGCCCATGAAAGCGGCCGGGTGATGGACCGGTTGACCTTCGATAACCAGGTCTTCGGCGGCATCACCATGGGGATCGGGTTCGCCATGACCGAGGCGCGTATCCTCGATAAGAACCAGTCAGGCAAGATGGTGAACAAAAACTGGCATGAATACAAGGTGCCCACTGCCCTCGATGTACCTGCGGACATGGTTTCCCTTCCCGTGGAGATCGTGGACACGGAAGCGAATACCACGGGTGCCAAGGGGCTTGGCGAGCCGGTCACGATTCCCACGGCAGCGGCCCTCGCGAACGCGGTCTTTCACGCCACGGGAGTGCGCGTTACCGAAACGCCCATGAGCCCTGTAATGCTGAGCAAACTATTCGCGCAGACGAAGCAATAATAGTACGGCACCTTGGAACCGTGAAGGTGCAAAGGACGCAAAATTTTTCTCTGAATTAGAAAAGAGGACCATTGTTTCTCTACGCACTCTTCGCGTCTTAGCGTAAAAATACCGAGTCATTTTTGTGCAAAGTGGAGGGGCTCCCCATGCTGACCAACTTTTCCTACATCCGTCCGAAATCGCTGAAAGAAGCCGTGAAACAGCTCTCCTCCGAAGGGGCGGGGCTTTCTGCCGGGGGTACGGACCTGCTCGGATGCCTTCGGGACCATGTCTTCGATATTAAAAAAATGGTGAGCATCAGCGCACTCAAGGACCTGCGGGGCATCAAAAAGAACGCCGACGGAGGCCTCCGCATCGGCGCATTGACCACCATAGCGGAGGTGGCAGAGAATCCGCTCGTGAAGGAGAATTACCCTGCCCTGGCGCAGAGCGCCCTCGAGGTGGCAAGTCCGCAGCTCCGGAACCAGGGCACGATTGGCGGCAACCTCTGCCAAAAGCCGCGGTGCTGGTACTACCGGGGCGAATTCCATTGTCTTCGCAAGGGAGGTCAAAAGTGTTTTGCCGTGGCAGGTGAAAACCAGTACCACTGCATCCTCGGCGGCGGCCCGTGTTTCATCGTTCACCCGTCGGACACGGCGCCTGCCCTTGTGGCCTTTGAAGCATCTGTCCGCATCGTGGGGCCCAGGGGCACAAGGACAGTGACCGTAGAGAATCTCCATGTCCTGCCGAGAATTGATGTGCATAGGGAAACCGTGCTCGGCCCCGGTGAGATCGTCACGGAAATCATGCTGCCGGCTGCGAAGGGATTAAGGAGCTCCTACCGCAAGGTCCGCGCCCGCGCCTCTTGGGATTTTGCCCTTGCAGGCATGGCCCTCGCGCTTCAGTTCAACAACGACGTGGTCGCGAAAGCTCATGTGGTATTGAGCGCTGCAGCACCTGTGCCATGGCGTTCCCGGGAAGTAGAAAATGAAATCCTTGGCCGGCGGCTTGACGCGGATACCGTGTCAAAGGCCGCAGAGGCTGCGGTCAGGCACGCGCAGCCACTTCAGTACAATGATTACAAGCTCCCGCTCTTTCGCGGCATGATCGAGGAGGAACTTTTTGCGATCGGGAAAACATGACAAATAACTTGACTGATGATCATCAAAGGCGAGGCAGTCTAAAAGCAGCACCCCATTGTATGCTCAACCTTTATGGAGGATGATGATGAAAAAGACTTCTTTTCTCCTCGCGTCATCGCTCGTGGCCGTTTCACTCCTGTGCACCACGGTATCCTTTGCGGAGACGCCAGCGCCGGTACAACTATTGAAGCCGCAAGTGGACGGGGGGAGACCACTCATGCAGGTACTGAAGGACAGAGGTTCTTCCCGCTCATTCAGCACGGAAAAGCTGCCTCTCCAGGTGCTTTCAAATCTTCTGTGGGCGGCGTTCGGAATAAACCGGCCCGACTCGGGAAAGCGGACCGCTCCCTCAGCAATGAATTGGCAGGAGATCGATATCTATGTTGCTACTGCCGACGGTCTTTACCTCTATGATGCTAAGGCGCAGCAGTTACAGTCAATTCTTTCTGAAGATATCCGGGTCATGACCGGTCGTCAGTCGTTCGTAAAAGAAGCGCCGGTCAACCTTATCTATGTGGCGGATTTTTCGCGCATGGGTACGGCGTCAAAGGAAGACAAGGATCTTTATTCAGCTGCCGATACCGGCTTTATCAGCGAAAATGTTTACCTGTTCTGTGCTTCCGAGGGGCTGGCGACCGTTGTGCGCGGGTCCATAGACAGGTCGTCACTTGCCAAGGCGATGAAGCTTCGACCTGACCAAAAGATCATTCTCGCGCAAACTGTCGGATACCCGAAGAAGTAGAGACAGGTCTCATGCGCGATGAACAGGCGTGAATTCTTGATTACCGTTGCTGCAGGCATGGTTTCGGCCGCGGCAGGGCGAAGAGGAGAGGCCGCCGTGGCTGGACAGGCAAAGAGAAATCCGCAGAGCGGAAAAGCAAATGTTTCTCTCGTCAGGACATCTGAGAGGGCAGCGGGGATCAAAAGGGCCGTCGATCTCCTGGGGATAAACCCGGTGAAGGGACAGGACGTGCTGCTCAAACCGAACTTCAACACCGCAGACCCGTTCCCGGGCTCAACCCACAACGACACCCTGACGCATCTGATACTCCATCTCCAGTCCAAGGGCGCAAAGAGCATTACCATCGGAGAACGGAGCGGCCCTCCTGACACAGCGGACGTCCTGAAGGAAAAGGGGATCTACGAACTATGTAAGAAGCTCGACGTGGGCCTCATCAATTTTGAAGAACTCACTCCTGAGGATTGGGTGCGGATAAAGCCGGAACGGAGCCACTGGATGAACGGTTTTGATGTTGCCAAGCCCGTGCTCCAGTCAAAGTGCATCGTCACCACCTGCTGTCTCAAGACCCACGGCTATGGAGGAGTCTTTACCATGTCCCTGAAGCTTTCCGTGGGGCTCACCCGCAAGAGGAACATGACTGAACTTCATGCATCGGTTCTGAGCATGCGGAAGATGATCGCCGAGATAAACCAGGCCTACACGCCGTCACTGATCCTCCTGGACGGTCTTGAGGCTTTCGTGGGTGGGGGCCCTGGGAAGGGTACGAGAAAGAGGGGCGATATCATCATCGCCGGGAATGACCGGATCGCGATCGACGCGGTGGGGCTAGCTGTTTTAAAAGAGTTGGGCAGCAAGAAGGCGATCATGGATAAAAGGATCTTCGAGCAGGAGCAGATAGCGCGCGCCGTTGAACTGGGTCTGGGTGTATCCCGGCCCGGGGATATTGAAATCGTAACGGATGATGTGGACGGCAGACAGTATGCGGAACGTTTGAGGAAGATCCTGGAACAAGGATGAGGCAGGCGTCCTGCAGCATGAGGAAAATTCAGCACTGATCGTTATCCTGAAGATAATTGGCTTTAAAACCATCAGCATCTCACTCCGGAACGTCGCATGCTGTTCATACCGGAGACAAATTCCCAGGCAGAATTCAACGGAGGTCATCCATGGCAAAAACCAGGAAGATCCAAAAAGTGATCAAAAGCAAACCAACACTCGAAGGCGCAGGCGTGCACTTGAATCGCGTTTTCGGATACAGCGAGGTCCCCTTGTTCGATCCCTTCCTTCTGCTTGACGATTTCCGTTCGGACAATCCCGAGCACTATATCAAAGGATTCCCTTGGCACCCCCATCGCGGAATCGAGACGATCACCTACGTCCTCAAGGGCGACGTGGAGCACGGTGACAGTATGGGGAACAAGGGAGTCATTTCCTCAGGCGACACGCAGTGGATGACCGCGGGCAGCGGCATCATCCACCAGGAAATGCCCAAGGGAGACGCGGGCGGCGTCATGGAAGGGTTTCAGCTCTGGGCCAATCTCCCGAAATCCCAGAAGATGATGGACCCCCGCTACCGGGACGTAAAGAGCGAACAGGTCCCTGAGGTCGTGCTGGAGAATGGTACGAAAATTAAAATTATCTGCGGCGCGGTAGATGGCAAGCAGGGTCCGGTCCGGGACATCGTGATCGACCCGGAATACCTCGATGTGACGGTTCCTGCCAAGTCCGAATTGACCCACAGGACCAAGCGGGGCCACACGGTGTTCGCCTACGTCATCGGGGGGAAGGGCCTCTTCTGCAATGAGAGGGACCCCTTCGCTTACGATGTCGGGGGAGTCAACTATTTCGACATGCAAAGAGAGCCCTTCGTGCGGAACGGGATGCTCGTTCTCTTTGGCGACGGCGACCAGGTGACGGTCACGACGCAAGGCGATGCCGTGCGCTTCCTGCTCATATCAGGCAAGCCGATCAAAGAGCCCGTAGCCTGGTACGGCCCGATCGTGATGAACACGGAAGAGGAGCTGCGGATCGCTTTTGAAGAGTATCAAACCGGCACGTTCATCAAGTATCGTTGAACGGAAAATTGGAGGGATAGGGATTCAGACCGTTAGAGGACACGCGTTCAAGCTGCTCCGGTATGAAAAATTTTTGCGTTTTAGTAAAAGTAATAAGACCATTCATTCAGGACTGGGGGACCAGCAAGGCGATCGCTCTTGTCCATGGATAGACCTTCAGTGACCGCATTTTTCAAACATCCGATGATGCCCTTGGGCCCCAGCTTCGGGTACGGAGGACCCATGGGGAAGATGTCGATTCTGATAGACCGCGAAACTAGCGCGGCCTATCAAAGCGGGTCGAGAGGGCTGCTGAACTTCGCGCCCCTCACCCGCTAATAACGATACTCAAGTCTGCCGGACATGTAGGTCTTTAATCGTTCCCGCGTCTTCCCATCATGTCGCCTCTTCCATTGCCGTGTCCAGGACCACCATGCTCTCCCCGGTCGTGAGCCTCGCTGTAGCCCCTTCTTCTTTCATGCCTGTCCCAGTATTGTTCGCGCTCCCATGTCCGCCAATTTCCCCTCACCGTTCCGTAGGGCATGCGTTCATATCCGGGAGGAACGCGCCGGTAATAGGGTGGTAATCCGCGCAGAACACGAGGGACCTTCCCGACGGCGACAGAACCCCACGGTCCGTTATATTCAGCAGAGATAAACCACTGTCCCCGGTAAGGACGATACCAGTACCCGCGATAAAAGAAAATATCCACACCCACTTCAGGCGGATAATACACATAGGTCCCGGGGATCACGATCATGGCAGGCGGTGCGGATATTACCAGCCCGGGCAGGGGGATAGTGATATTGACATTTACCTCGGCATTGCTTTTCAACGGGGAAATAAGACTGAACGCCAAAAGCATGCTACTCACACCCATTACAGCGAATAACTGTTTCTTCATCATGCCACCTCCTCAAACCCATAAAAAAATAAATTTTATTCTTGCTTTCACAATTCTGAAATCCATGCCTGCCACATAGTGTTTTGACACCTGCGAAGAAATTTCGTTGAATCAGACAACCGGACAGGGTTCCCAAACACTTCAGGACAAACAACTTTTATTCTTTTTTGATATGATTTCAGGTATATCCTTTTAAATTAAGGTACTATTCCCTTGGAATAAAGGAATGGTGAACATATAAAGGCTCAGTAATACCTTTTCCCGAGTCACGTGATCAGGCCAGCGAACCAAGCCATAAATTTGCGCTATGATCTACATAGTAAAGGAGAGCGTCATGACTGACGGGGATTTTGTTCGCATATTGACGATCAACAGCGGGTCTTCCAGCATCAAATTCTCGCTGTACCGCATGGGCAGCACTGAAACGCAGATGCTCTCAGGAAGTGCGAGGGGCATAGGCCTCGCTTCCGGCCTCTTCCACATCAAGGATGCTGATGGAAAGGCAAAGTTCGAGAGGAAGCTTAGCCTGAGAGACCATGGCGCGGCTTTGCACGAGATAATCAGCTGGTTGCACAGCAACGCGTTTGATCGCGATGTGGATGCCGTTGGCCACCGCCTGGTGCATGGCGGGAGCGCATACGCTGAACCGCATCTGATTACCGCCGGGGTGTTGACCGCGCTCGATGGGCTCGTTCCTTTTGCGCCTGACCATCTCCCGCACGAGATCGACGCCATAAAAGAATTCACCCGTTCCTATCCCGGCCTGAAGCAGGTCGCCTGTTTTGATACCGCCTTTCACCGGACCATGCCTGAGTTGGCACAGCGGTATGCACTTCCCCGAGAGATCCGGCGGCATGGAGTTTTGCGGTACGGATTCCATGGCCTGTCCTATGAATACATCCTGAGTGAACTCCGGAAAATAGAAGGGCCGGAAACAACAGACGGCAGGGTGATCATCGCTCACCTTGGAAACGGGGCAAGCATGGCCGCTATCCGGCGCGGTAAAAGCATGGACACGACCATGGGGTTCACCCCTGCTGGGGGGCTGATGATGAGCACGCGGTCGGGAGATCTGGACCCGGGAGTCATCGTTTACCTTCTCAAGGACAAGGGCATGGACTCAGCTGCGGTAAACCGCATGGTAAACAACCAGGCCGGGCTCCTGGGTGTATCGGGCATAAGCTCGGACATGAAAGTGCTGCTGGATGAGGAGCAAAGAAATCCGCATGCTGCTGAAGCCGTGGAGTTGTTTTGTTACCAGGCCAGGAAGTTCCTGGGCGCCCTATCCGCTGTGTTAGGCGGCCTGGATACGCTGATTTTTACCGGCGGCATCGGAGAAAACGCGCCGTCAATTCGTGAACGCATCTGTAAGGACACGGAGTTTCTGGGCATCCGTTTCGATAAAGATCTCAACCGGGAGAATGCCTCCATAATATCCCAAAACGGAAGCCCAGCCGTTGTTCGGGTAATGAAAACCAACGAAGAACTGATGATTGCCCGTCACACCTATGATCATATCAAGAATACAACAGATGCCACAGCCCTTAAGCAGAAGGTACAATAAGCCGTACGTCCACTGCAAACACAGGCAATCAAATGACGTACACAAGTCAAGACATTCACACAGGAGGTCCCTATGCCTGATGCTCTCTCCCCGGAACAGCTCAAAACCATGAACGCATACTGGCATGCGGCAAACTACCTTTCGATCGGACAGATCTATCTCTATGACAATCCGCTGCTCAAGGAGCCCTTGAAGTTGGAGCACATAAAACCCAGGCTGTTGGGACACTGGGGCACCACACCCGGGCTCAATTTTATCTACGTTCACCTTAACCGCGTGATCAAGGCTCATGACCTCAATGTCATTTTCATCTGCGGCCCCGGTCATGGAGGTCCCGGCTTGGTCGCCAACACGTATCTGGAAGGCACGTACAGCGAATTTTATCCCCACATATCCCGGGATGCCGAGGGCATGAAGGAACTCTTCAAGCAGTTCTCGTTCCCCGGCGGTATTCCGAGCCATGCCGCCCCGGAGACGCCCGGGTCCATCAACGAAGGAGGAGAGCTCGGGTATTCGCTCTCCCATGCATTCGGGGCTGTCTTTGACAATCCCGATCTCATTGCTGCATGCGTGGTCGGTGACGGCGAGGCCGAGACAGGCCCCCTTGCCGCAGCATGGCATTCTAACAAGTTCCTGAACCCGATCACCGACGGGGCTGTGCTTCCCATCCTGCATCTCAATGGTTTCAAAATCGCCAATCCGACCGTGCTTGCACGGATCACTCATGAAGAACTGGAGGGCCTGTTCACCGGCTACGGTTACCAGCCCTTCTTTGTCGAGGGATCAGATCCCGAACTTATGCACCAGAAGATGGCTGAAACTCTGAACATGGTCATTGCCGAGATAAGGTCAATCCAGAGAGAAGCACGCAGCAGCTGGGTCGCGAAACGTCCCCTCTGGCCCATGATCATCCTTCGAACTCCCAAGGGCTGGACAGGTCCGAAGGAGGTCGACGGTAAGAAAACAGAGGGTTTCTGGCGGTCTCACCAGGTCCCCCTTACCGATATGGCAACGAAGCCGGAGCATGTAAAATTACTTGAAGCGTGGATGAAGAGCTACAAGCCGGAAGAACTCTTTGACGAGCACGGAAAGCTCGTTCCGGAACTGGTTGAATTGGCCCCCCGGGGGAATCGTCGCATGGGCGCCAATCCCCATGCCAACGGCGGCCTGCTGCTGAAAGAGCTGACGATGCCGGACTTCCAGCATTATGCGGTTGATGTGCCTCAACCCGGTCAGGCTTCGGCCGAGGCTACCAGAATAGTCGGCTCTTTCTTACGCGATGTTATGAAGCTCAACAGGGAGAACAAGAATTTCCGGGTTATGGGCCCTGATGAAACCTCTTCGAATCGGCTCGATGCCCTCTTTGAAGTAACAGACAGGGCATGGATGGCAGAGACTATCCCGGAGGATGAAAACCTCTCGCCTGAAGGCCGGGTGATGGAGATCCTGAGCGAGCATACCTGCCAGGGCTGGCTTGAAGGGTATCTCCTCACGGGGAGGCATGGGTTCTTTTCCTGCTACGAGGCCTTTATCCACATCATCGATTCCATGTTCAATCAACACGCCAAGTGGCTTAAGGTGGCCAACAAAGAAATTCCCTGGCGGAGACCCATCGCCTCCCTCAACTACCTCCTGACGTCCCATGTATGGCGGCAGGATCATAATGGATTCAGCCACCAGGACCCGGGGTTTATCGATCATGTGGTAAATAAAAAAGCGGATATAGTCCGGGTTTACTTGCCGCCCGATGCCAACACCCTTCTCTCCGTGGCTGACCACTGCCTGCGGAGCCGCAACAAGATCAACGTGATCGTGGCAGGCAAGCAGCTTGAACCACAATGGCTCGACATGGACGCAGCCATCAAGCACTGCACCTCGGGGATCGGCATCTGGGAGTGGGCGAGCAACGACAAAGGGACTGAGCCGGATGTTGTCATGGCATGCGCCGGGGACGTGCCGACCGTCGAAACCCTTGCAGCCGTTGAGTCGCTCCGCCACTATGCTCCGGACCTGAAAATAAGGGTTATCAACGTGGTGGACCTTATGACGCTGCAGCCCCAGGAAGAGCATCCCCACGGCCTTTCCACCAGGGAGTTCGACACGCTCTTCACGGTCGATAAGCCGATCATCTTCGCCTATCATGGCTATCCCTGGCTGATCCATCGCCTGACCTACAGGCGCACGAACCACAAAAATCTCCACGTCCGCGGGTATAAAGAAGAGGGGACCACCACCACTCCCTTTGACATGGTCGTTCGCAACGATCTGGACCGCTTCCACCTCGTGGCCGATGTGATCGACCGCGTGCCGAAACTGGGACCCATCGCTGCCTACGCCAAGCAGGCAATCCGCGATAAGCTGGTCGAACACCGGGAGTACATTACGAAGTATGGTCAGGATATGCCTGAGATCAGGGAATGGACATGGAACGGAACGAGCACGCCGCTATCAGGAAGGACTTGAACTAATGTCCGCGCATTCCCCCTCCTTGGCGAATTGCCAGGAGGCGGGTCAAGCGGACAGGTTTGGTCATTGCTTTCGCGGTTTCTCTTTTGTGCCCTGCTGCTCAACATAGCGTCGAACTGTTTCAAGAGTCACCTTGCCAACGGTCCCTGCGAAATACGCACGATGCCAGAAAACAGGCTTCCAGTAGAATCTTTTTATATGGTCAGGGAATTCGTTCCGAATCCTCCTTGAGCTGGCAGATTTGAGGTTGTTAATAAGGGTCGAAATATTGAGCGCAGGGTGGATATCAATCAGCAAGTGCACATGGTCCTCTTCTCCGCCGAATTCAATCAAACTGCAGCGCCAGCTCTCGAGGATACCGGAAAATGCCTTTTCTGCATAAGAAAGGATCTTTGGCGTCAGAACCTTCCTCCGGTATTTGGTTACCAGGACGATATGCAGCCTAAGCAAATAAACAGCATGTGACAGCGATTTTACTGGTTGATATTTCATGCGGCCTACTATATAATAGAAAAATGGCATTGTCAAGCGGTGCAAAATTCAGGTGCTATCCAACAGAAGAGCAGCAGAAGGTATTGTCTCAATGGATGGGTTGCCAACGCCTTATTTATAACGCGAAGGTCAGCGAAGACCGCTATTTCCGGACCTTTCGTAATCATTCCCTTTCCCTAACGGGTACCCAAACGCCTATAGATCAGCAATACTCACAGTTTAAAAGCAATGAACTTACCCCGTTTCTGTATGCTGTCCCGTCCCAAGTTCTTCGGAACGGCGCAACGCGGTTCATGGGCGCTTATCAGCGCTACTTTAAAGGTCTTGCAGAGCGGCCAACATATAAGAAGAAGGCCGGCCGGCAGACAGTTTGGCTGACGAATGAACTGTTCCTGTTCGAGCCCACGGGAACCAATTCTAGAAAACAGGGTAAAACCATCACCGACCATAGGCTGATGCTTGGTACAAAGACGAAGAGTCTGGGCGAACTCAAGTTCAAAGCACACAGCGGATACGGTATGCCGGCTACCATCACCATAACCCGATCCGCCGGCAAGTGGTTCGTATCTTTTTCCTCTGATAAGGCATTGGCCGCGGTGTCAGAAGAAGAACTTATCGCCTATTATGGCGCCATGACGGAGACACAGCTTGATAAGATCGCTCTCGGCATGGATAGAGGCGTGGTTATTCCGGTCGCGACAAGCGTCAAGGGCAGTTCCTATGATATTACCGGCGAGCAGAAACACCGGCTCTCCCTACAGGAGATCCGGCGAAACAGGTACCAGCGGCAGATGGCGCGTCGCGAGAAGGGGTCTAACCGTCAAAAAAGAACCGCACAAAAAGCCGCCTCTTGCCATGCCTATGCCGCCAACGTACGGCATGATTTTGCCCATAAGGCCAGCAGGAAGATCGTAGACTCGGAAGCCGAAGTATTCGTGTTTGAGGACCTTAAGGTAAAGAACATGACGAGAGCACCGAAGCCTAGGAATGCGGGAAACGGCAAGAATCTCCCGAACGGCGCCGCAGCCAAAGCAGGTCTCAATAAATCCATTCTCGAATCAGCCTGGGGCAAGGTAAGACAGTTTACAGCCTACAAGGCCAGCAAGGCAAATAAGCTTGTTATCGCTGTTCCACCGGACGGCACGTCGCAGGAGTGTTCGCAGTGTTCGCACACTCACCCGGACAACCGGATATCGCAATCGTTGTTCGTATGCCAGAACTGCGGGTTTACCGAAAACGCCGATTACAACGCATCCCTCGTGATAAAGAAAACCGGGATCAGGATGCTCTTGGATGGCGGAATTTCAGTAAAGCAAAAGAAGCGTGTCATGCGGTTAAAGAAAAAGCATCACCTAGGCCAGGAACTGGCCGAAGTAACGCACGGGGAGAAGGAAATAAGCCGTATTAAAGGAAATACCTTTAGTTCGCATCCTTCATTGAACCGTGAAACCCCCACTACAGTCGCAACAGCGATTTAGTGGCGGGTAGTTCATAGAGACGAGTTGGCGAACCATCTCTCATGCGAACTATGCATAGTCTTCCCGTCTTACCACGCCGACCGGGCTTTCTCCTTTCAGGAAATGCATTACATTTTCGGCAGCCCGCAGTGTCCCTTCGTCTGTGATGCCGGGGACCATCGCTGAATTATGCGGTGAACCCAGGACATTCGGCAGCGTTAAAATGGGATAATTCGTACGAAACTCACCGGAGCGGAACGGTTCGATCCACCAGGCATCTATCCCCGCCAGGAACTCAGGATGGATGGAGAGATGAGCATAGAGAGCCCCCTCGTCGATAATATCGCCCCGCGCCACGTTGATGAGAATCGCATTCGGCTTCATCCATTCGAGCTCGCGCTTTCCGATCAGGCCTCGCGTCGCTTTGGTCAGCGGCAGAGAAATGACCACCACGTCCGACGAGGAGAGAACCCGCTGAAGATCGCTCAGGGTGCCGATGAATTCCACGGGTTCTTCTGTCCTGCCACTGGTGTTCAATGCATAGATCCGGGCCCCCAGGGTGCGCATCAAGCGGGCCGTGGCGCGGCCGATGCCGCCGAACCCGAGGATCCCGCATACGCAACTGCGCAGCCTGCGATTGAGTCTGGACTGGTTGAACTCACCCCGTGCGAGGCTTTGATGTCCCCTGGAAAGGTTCTTTGCCAGGGCCAGCGTCATGGCGAGGACATGCTCGGCCATGGGATCCGCATACGCCCCCACATTGCTTGCGATGACAATGCCCGGGGGCAGCCCGGTAAAGGGCACATGGTCAGCGCCGGCGGAGAGAAGCTGGATCATCCGCACGTTTGTGAGCAAGCCGAGCTCGCTGGGTCCCAGTTCTTTCGGCAGATTCCATGACAGGAGCACGTTTGCCCCGACGAGCGTTTGTTCCCGCAGCCCGGAAGGCATATCAGCGAGAAAGGACAGCCTCGCCTCCTCGCGGAAGATCTCTTTGAGCAATGCGCGCTTTGCTTCGCCAATGGTATAAGTTACGACAAGGTGATGTGCATCCATCTCTCTACCTTAAATAAACATCATACTTAGGTCGTGTTTCATTTTTTTTCGGTCTCTGTTTAGAAGGTAGCACCGAGCATTACATTGTCAACCCCATGAGAGAGAAAAAACGTCCCCGTCTAGTTCTTCAAGTGGCTTTTCTCCGTCCCGGTACAAACTGATATACTTATGAACAGGACCATTGACGATCTCGAGAAGCGGCAAGGCCTTTGAACGTAAAACCTTTTATATCACGCCTGGCCCCTCAGGGGGATCTCACGGCTTATAGTACATGAGCTGCCTAGCAGAAGGCGAGACGTCGCGGATCAGTTTCCGCATTTCTTCGTCCGTCATGGGCTCGAAGGACTGGGCGAACCTGACATTCTCTTCGAGCTGGGGGACGTCATCACAACCGATGACGATATTCGTGATTGGTTGGGAAAGAGCGAAGCGCAGGAAGGGCTCCATGCTCGTGTACCAAGGCAGCCGCTCCGCAAGGCCTCGGAAATAAACCTTCATCCCGATGATCCCCATGTTCTTCTGCCGGGCATGAGGGAGCACATGCTCAAGGAAGCTCTTGTACTCCGGTTCTCCCGGGTTGGCAGGCAGGAGCACGGTATCGAAGTCGAAGAACTCGATGCATTTATTGATAATGGAGGGATCGTGGTGTCCGGTCACGCCGATGAACCTCGTCAAGCCCTTTTCCTTCGCCTCCAGAAAGGCCTCGATGGCGCCGCCGGGGCGGAAGACCTGCTCGACATCGTCCTCGGTTCTCACATCATGCACCTGCCAGAGGTCCAGGTGATCGGTTCCCATGTCCCTTAAGGTTCCCTTGAGGTGATTGAGCGCCCCTCTCTTGTCTCGTGCGTGCGATTTGCTTGACAAAAATATTTCCTTCCTCCGCTCCTTCAACGCTTTCCCGTAATACAATTCGCTTCCCGAGTATGCCCGCGCTGATTCGCAGTAGTTGATCCCCAGGTCCAATGCGCGGTTGATGAGGGCATACGCTTCCTTATCATGATCGTAGGTCCTTAGGACCCCTTCGCCGCCCAAGCCTAGGATGGTCACGTCAACGCCGGTTTTGCCAAGTGTTCTCTTTGGAATGGTCATAGGAAAAGTATATCACAGGGCGAGAGCAGGATGCCATGACGACAGCCTCTCTTCCCTTTACATTCTGCTCACGATATGCTAAAAATTCGACATGAAATTATTAAGTCCAGCGGCGGTTCTGCTCTGCATGCTGATGTTCTCGTCGACTGCCTTTCCCGCCGCTTCCGGATTTTCCGGCCTTCCTGTGACCTCGATCGTGATCAAGAATGACCTCGGCAACCCTTGGCCTCATCCCGAACAGGTCCTGCCGCTGATCGAGGTAAAACCCGGCGACCGTTTGTCCAACCAGGCCATCAGGGACGGCATCGGTTATCTCTATCTCAAGGGCCTGTTCAGGGACATCCGCGTGGACGGGTTTCCCGATGGTGACGGCGTGCGGCTCGAGTACACCCTGTTCCCCATCATCGTAGTGGACAAGATCGTGATCAACGGCAATCACGCCTTGTCCAGGGGCAGGATCCTGGAAGTGCTCACCGGCATTGAAGCGAAGGAACTGCGCGAGGGAAAGCTGCCCGGGTACAGAGCCAATATTATTGCGCTCTATCAGTCCGAGGGCTTCTATAACGCCCTCGTCAGTTTTCAAGCCAGACCGCTGAAAGACCCCCATCAAGTGGCCCTCCATATTGATATCCACCAGGAGGGGGTGCCGACTATCATTGAGGAGGTCCGCTTCACCGGGAATACGGTATTCAAGGAGAAAGACCTGCTCAAGATCATGAAAAGCAAAAAGGGAGACCGGCTCCGGACCGACCTGCTGCTGGATACCGATGTAGAGGCCATACGTCAGAAATATGCTAAAGCCGGCTATCCAGCGGCCAAGCCCGGCCCGGTAAACGTGAGCTTCCGGGACGGGAAGGCATACGTCACCATCCAGGTAAGCGAAGGCCCGAAAGTGACGTTGAAATTCACGGGGAACCATGAATTCAGCTCAAGCACGCTCAAGGACGCCCTCCTGATCTGGTCGGAGCACGACGTGTCCGATGCCATTATCGAGAGCAGCACGGACAAGATCAAAAGCCTTTATTATGATGAAGGATATGCAAACGTCAGGGTGGACGTGAAAAAAACCGCGGCTCCCGGTTCGCTCGACCTGGAGTTTTCGATTGATGAGGGTCTGCGGGTGACGGTCATGAAGATCGACATCCGCGGCAACACCTATATCCCGACCAAGCAGATCAAGGAGGAGATGTCCCTCCGTGAGTCCCCGGGGGCACCCTTGGGCTGGTTTACATCGAGCCCCTACCGCGAGGACCTCCTGAACAGGGACATGGATTACATACACGACCGCTACGTGGACGCGGGGTTCCTCGCGGTAAGTGTGAAGAAATTGGTCACTTTTGTCGACGACAGGAAGGCCGTGGTCGGGATCGATATCGATGAGGGACCGCAGACGAGGACGGGGACCGTGACTTTCGAAGGGGATACGGCTTTCACCGCAGCTGAACTTCTCGGTATTGTGAGTCTCAAGTCCGGAGCGCCATACAACGAACGGCTCGTGGATGAGGACCGCTACCGCATCCTGTCAGCCTATTCTAACAGGGGCTATCTCTACGCCAAGGTGGACGTAGAGAAAAAAACTGCAGACGGCACCGTTGACATCAAATATAAAATATCCGAAGATCATCAGGTGAAGATCGGCAGGATCATCCTGCGGGGGAATGAGAATACCAAAGATAGCGTTATCATGCGAGAGCTCCTCGTAAAACCGGGAGGGCCCTATAACTACGGGGATGTCCTCAAGAGCCAGCAGCGGATATACCGTTTCGGCTATTTCGGCCTGGCGCGGTTCGAGCCACTGCACCCGGAAGAAAAAGACTATGTCACGGACATGCTGTTATCACTCGAAGAACGGCCTGCCGGCTCCGTAGAGTTCGGCGTGGGATACGGTGACCTTGACCACTTCAGGAGTTCCGTAGAGGTCGCATACCGGAACCTCTGGAACAGCGCCCACTACGCGGGCATAAGGCTTGAGGAGAGCACCATCCTGTCGCGGGCGATCCTGAACTATCAGCAGCCCTGGGCCTTTGGATACAACCTGCAGGGGAAGTTCGCCCTGGTCTGGTCTGATCAGAAGAATATCAACTCGGACACGCGGGAGATTTTCTACGAGACCCGCAGGTCCTCGGCGTCATACGGCGTGGAGAAGGCCCTGGACCATGTCAAAGCTTCGCTCACCTATCAATACGAAAGAGTGGATAACTACAACGTCGAACCGGGGGCTATCCTTTCACCTGATGATGTAGGCTATGTGCGTATCAGCAGCATCAGCCCTTCGCTGGTCTGGGACCTGCGGGATGACATCTTTAATCCCCACCAGGGCTCGCTTCACAGTATCGGCGTCAAAGAGGCATTGAAGCTGTTAGGTTCTGAGGCGGCCTTTACCAAGGTGGGCGTCCAGAGCAGCTGGTACTTCCCGGCCGGAGCAAACGCAGTGGTGGCTCTGTCGGCGCGCGGGGGGATGGCTTGGCCGCATCGCGATACGATCGAGGTACCGATCCATGAGCGCTTCTATCTCGGAGGCAGCACTACAGTGCGGGGATATATCCAGGATTCCGTAGGACCGAGTGCCGTCAATCCCGACGGTAGCGTCACCCCGACGGGTGGCGACAGTATGCTGCTGTTCAATGCGGAGTACCGTTGGAACGTGACCAAGGGCTTTGGGCTTGCCCTGTTTTCTGATGCCGGCAATGTCTGGACAGGCCAGGCACTGCATCTCGACGATCTCCGCGCCTCGTACGGTGCGGGAATCCGCTATGGAACTCCCATCGGGCCGCTCCGGATCGACTACGGCCAGAAGATCCACCGTCGGCCCGGGGAAAGCCCGGGAGAACTCCACTTTAATATCGGGCACACGTTCTGACAAGGTGCAATGCTGCCCCAAACCTGGAAAGCACGGAGTGCAAAGTGCATCGTGTATCTTGTGCCGTGAGCTCTGAGCTCATACTCATGGTACCGTCCCGCTGGACGGCACGACTCGTTGGTGGTATTATTAAACTGTCTTGATGGCACGCACACGAAATATGTTGTCTGCGATTGCTGTGAACGGAGAAGGCTAAGGAAGAAGCATCCTATGAAAATACATAGAAGACTTATCGTCCTGGTTGGCCTTGGGATGCTGCTGATCCTCTTGATCACAGTTCTGTCGCTCCAGAACATCAGCGGGGCTTTTTCCCGCACCACGAGAGAACTTGCGCAGAGCTCGCTCGAGTATGAAAAGATATGGGACATTGAAAAGTCGATCGCTGACCTGTCTCTTGCCCTGCACAACTTCGTCGAGACCGGCAATGAGGCCTACCAAAGGACGTACGCGGCCGCGCTCACGGAGGTACGTCAGACGCTGAATGATATATCCAGCCTCGATCTCAACCAGAAGGAGACAACGATCGTTGCATCCCTTGTTGTTGATATCCAGGAAATGGAGAAAAAAGCCGACCGCATCCTCTCCCTACGGTCGCCGGCAGGGAAGAATCGGGCGCCTGCTCAGAACCTCCTGGCCGGGCTCGACAGCCTGTTCACGCGGTTGGAGAAGGACATTGTAAGGTACCAGAATGATCATGCTGCCCAGATGGGCATGATCATGAGGCAGATCCGCGATAATAAGGTGCGGACCAACCTCCTGTTCATCATGATCCTGTGCACTTCCGCGGGATTTCTCCTTGCATTCGGCATGTATATCCACCGGAATGTGTCCGCTCCCCTGAGCGACATGTGGATGGGGACCGAGGAGATCAGCCGGGGAAACCTCGACTACCAGATGAAGCTGCGCGGCGACGGCGATATCGCTAGGCTGGGGGAACGCTTCAATCAGATGGCCCAGAAGCTCCAAGGGTCCTATACAGATCTTGAGCGGAAACTTCTCGACCGTACCCGCGAGCTTGCGGCGCTCGATTCAGTTGCCCTTGCGCTGAGCCATGCCGGGAGCCTCAAGGATGTGCTCAATAAGTCTCTGCTCAAGATCCTGGACAGCCTGTCCGACATAGAGCCGAAGGGAGGGGTTTTCCTGTGCGATCCGAGCGGGGATGTCATGCGGCTTATGGCCCAGAAGGGGCTTGAGCCGGAGTTCGTACAGCGCGAGGAAACGATCAAGGTGGGAGAATGTCTCTGCGGCATGGTAGCGCAGACCGGGGAGATCTTGTTTACGGAACAGGGATGCGCCGATCCGCGCCATACACGCCTTCTCGGTGAAAAAAGGCATTCTCATATCATTATTCCCATGAAATCGAGGGGGGTCGTGCTGGGGGTCATGTTTCTGTACCCCAAGAAGGGATTTGCGTTGAAGCCTTCGGATGTCCAGATGCTCGAGGCCATCGGTGTGCAGCTCGGCATGGCCGTTGAGAATTTAAGGTTCTATGCAGAAGTGAAGGAGTCGAGCGAAAAATACTGGGACCTCTTCGAAAACGCACGGGACATTCTCTTCACCATGGACACCGAAGGTAGGCTCACCGCAGTGAACAAGGCCGCCGAAAAATTCTCCGGATACTCGAAGGTCGAACTCGCCGGGGAGAGTGTCCTCGATTTTCTGACGTCCGAGGGGGCCGATACCGCCAAGCGGGTGCTCGCCGGCGAGCACAAGAGCACAAACCGGATGATCGAGTTCGAGGTCGTGAAGAAGGATGGCAGTCACGCATTCATTGAGGTAAGCGCACGGAAGATGTTCAGGGGCCGACAGGCGGCGGGCTTCCAGGTTTCGGCGAGAGACGTAACGGAGCGGAAAAATCTCAGGGAATTGCTCGTCAAGGCCGAGCGTCTCGGCGCCATCTGCCAGGTAGGGATCGCGGTCCGGCACGAAATCAACAACCCGCTCACCACGGTCATCGGCAACACGGAACTGCTGATCGAGCGCTATGAGAATACAGATCACGATCTCAAGGCGCGGCTCGATATGATCTTGAACAATGCGCTCAGGATCGCGGAGATTGTGAAGCGGCTCGAAGGCATCAAACAGGACAAGGTCGTGGAATATCTCAAGGGCGTCACGATGACGGACCTGAAGCAGGGATAGCAGGAATATTGAGAAATGCACATGTCAAATTCCAAATTTCAAATCTTCGATCTTCAATTTATATTCAAGCGCACCCTATGGTTGCATTGCGTGTCGATCACATCGGTGGCCCTCCTCTTACTCGTACTCCCCTGCGCAGCACGGGCCGAGCTCATTGACCGCATAGTCGCGGCCGTAAATTACGAAGTGATCACTTGGAGCGACCTTGAACAGGCAGTCCGTTTCAATGCCGCGCTCTCCGGCGGCAGCCGTGACGGGGAACGGTTGCGGACCGAGACCCGCGAGGGGCTGATCAACAGGCGGCTGCTCATCCAGGAGGCAGGCAGACTCCGGTTCGTGGAGGTATCGGCTCAGGATATAAGCGCAGAAGACGAAAAGCTCCGGAAACGGTTCGGGTCGGACAAGGAGTTCTCGGATTTTCTTGCCGGGCTGGATATGACCAGGGAACAGTTGGACCGCATGCTGGGCGAGCGGCTCCTCGTGGAGCGGTTCGTGGAGAAAAAAATCGGGATCTTTGTCCGGGTCAGCCGTGAAGAGTCACAGAGTTATTATGAAGCCCATCCTTTTGAGTTCAAGGGAAAGCGGTTCCAGGATGTCCAGGGGCAGATTACGGCACTGCTCTACAAGGACAAGTTCGGACAGCAGGTGGAGCAGTACCTCGCCGAGCTTCGCAGCAAGGCTGATGTGCGGTTAAATTCGTGACGACAGACGAGAAGGCACTTCTTTGTGAACAGAGCGAACGACGGTTATTAATCATACATATCGTACAAGGAGCATCACGATGAAAAAAGCCATTTTTGCTGCTCTCGCATCCATCCTTCTTACCGCACTCTCCGGCTGTGCCTTCATCAAGGTCTCTCTTATGCCGGAGGTCCAGCCGCTCGAGGAGCAGGTGCTTTCGGGTGAGGGCAAGGATAAGATCGTGCTCATGGATATTACGGGTGTGATCACGAGCGAGGAAGGCAGTTCGACTATCGGTGGCGCCAAGAAACCGGGCATGCTCGCCGAAATGCGGGAGGGATTTGATCGCGCGCGCAAGGACCGGAACGTCAAGGCCGTAGTGCTCAGGATCAACAGCCCCGGCGGCGGAGTGACCGCCTCTGACACGCTCTACCACGAGATTAAAAAATTCAAGATGGAAACCGGGGTAAAGGTCATCGCCCACTTCCTCGACGCGGGCACCTCCGGTGCGTACTACGCGGCACTCGCATCGGACAGGATAACGGCGCAACCTACGAGTATAACCGGCAGTATCGGCGTGATCATGCTCCGTATAGACGCTACCGGTCTGATGCAGAAGATCGGGGTGCAGACGCTCGAAATATCCTCCGGAGACAAGAAGGGCATGGGCTCGCCGTTCCGTCCCGTCTCCGCCGAGGAGAAGAAGATATTCCAAGCGATGATCGACAGCCTCTATGGCAGGTTCGTAGGCGTTATCGCCGACGAACGAAAAATGGCCCCCGAGAGGGTGCGGCAGTTGGCCGATGGCCGCATCTACACGAGCCAGGAGGCAAAGGATGCGGGACTCATTGACGACATTGGCTACCTTGACGACGCATTCATGCAGGCGAGGAAGCTGGCGAATCTTGAGCGAGCAACGGTCGTTACTTATCTGAGGCCTGGAGAATATCGGCCCAACATCTATTCCATGAACGTAATCAACATCAACTTCGGAGACCTTGCCGGACCAGGGGTCAGACTCGCCTATCTGTGGTGGCCTTAGAAATGCCGCGTAACGCATGCTGCGTGACGAGTTGCGAGAAGCAAGAGATGAGGTGCTGTGATGCGGGAGGCGTGAATCAGAAGGCCCGCGAATATCGAGTACCGAATGACGGGCGCAGAATGATATCCGAAATCCGGAAATGAAGGACGGAGGGCCTATTATGAAAAAGACGTTGCTGCTCTTTTGCACGATCTTAGTGCTCACCTCGTGTACTTCGGCAAAGATTGACGTTCGGAGCAAGGGGGTCGTGCTCCGAGATAATACCGTGGTCCATTATCTGGAAGCGGGCCAGGGGCCAGCGCTCGTCCTTGTCCACGGGCTCGGCGGTTCTTCCGCCGTCTGGAGTGACGATATCGATATCCTCGCCAAGACGTACCGGGTAATCGCTCCCGATCTTCCGGGGTACGGCAAATCAGACAGACCGCGCGCCGATTATTCGATCGATTACCATGCAGCCATGCTCAAGGAGTTTATCGATGCCCTGGGCGAGAGCAAGGTAGCCATCGCCGGAAATTCCATGGGCGGCTGGATAGCGGCGGTCTTTACCCTCAACAATCCAGAAAAGGTGAGCCATCTGATCCTCGTGGACAGCGCCGGGCTGCACCGAGAGACCTATCCTCCTGTCAGCCTCAACCCCTCCACGAAAGAAGAGCAGAAGACACTCCTGCTCGCCCTCTATGCGGACCCGTCGCGGGTGACGGACAGGATGATCAATGACCAGTGGGAATACCGCAGGGACATCCGCGCGACGGTACAGGCCACGCTTGACTCCCTGAAGACCAAGATGCCGCTTCTCGACAGCAGGCTCGCTGACATCAAAATCCCCACACTTATCATCTGGGGAAAACAGGACACACTTATCCCGCTTGAATTCGCCGGGCAGTTCGCCAAAGGCATTCACGGGTCAAAGCTGGTTGTGATCGATAAGGCCGGACACCTGCCCCAATCTGAGCAACCGCGAGCGTTTTGCCGTGCCGTAAAGAGGTTCGTGAGGAGTTGGTAACGGACGGGCGGGCAGAGCACGCGACGGGAAAAAGGCAGCCTGACAGAGGTTCCATTTTCACTGCGGGATACTGCTCTCAGCTTGTCCCCTTAGGGATTCTGTCCGATTAAGAGCCTAAGGTGCGTGCTCTGCTCGACGTCTGCCTATTAAGCCAGAAAGATAATCCTTGAATCCTTCCTGTTGTTTGTGGTAAATTTGCTACACTGCGGTTTGACGGGGGAGTGTCGTATGGGCAAAAGCCTCTGGATTCCTATCTTCATTATACTACTGCCATACGGTCTGTCGCATGCGTCCGATATACAGTCACCCGCACAGGAATACCGTACTGCGAACGAGCTGTTCGCCGCGGCCCGGTATAAAGAAGCTATCCCTTTGTACCAGCTGCTCCTCACCTCTCCTCCCGAGAAGGTCACCCTTAGCGACATTTACACCCGAATCGGTGACAGTTACTTCCGACTCGGAGAGTATAAGAACGCGCTTCCGGCATACCGTTCCGCCCTCGGGAGCCAGAAAACCTCTGAACGGCCCGCGACCCAGTACTGGATTGCATTTTGCTGCCTGCTCATGGGCAATGACGCCGAAGCAGTGACCGAATTCCTGAAGATTCCCGAACGCTATCCCTCCTCGGGCATGTGGGTAGGTACGGCATACTATTGGGCAGGCAGGGCATCCGAGCGCAGGGGTAAGACAGAGGACGCTGCAGTGTACTATCGGAAGGCTGGAGGGAACGGCCGCTCCAACCAAGGGCGGTTTGCTCTTAAGAAAGCCGCGGCAGTGCAGGGGGAATAGAGAGACGAAAGACGAAAAAAAGAATCTTACATGCTAAAAGAACTGAACATCAAAAATTTTGCGATCATCGACCAGCTCCGCGTGGAGTTTGCGCCGGGGCTGAACGTGTTAACCGGCGAGACCGGGGCAGGCAAGTCCATCGTTGTCGACGCGCTCAATCTCGCTTTGGGTGAGCGTGCAAGCGCTGACCTTATCCGCACCGGTTGCCAGGAGGCAGTGGTGGAGGCTGCTTTTGAGCTGAACGGCCGCGGCACGGCTGAAATCACCGCGTTGCTTGCCGAGCAGGGCATAGAGGTGAACCCCGGAGAAGATCTGATCGTGCGCCGGGTGCTTTCGTCATCGGGAAAGAACAAAGTATATATCAATGGGAGCCTGGCGAACCTCAATACTCTTACGGCACTCGGCGCGAGTCTCGCCGACATCCACGGTCAGCACGAGCACCAATCGCTCCTATCACTTGAGCGCCAGATGGAGCTGCTCGATTCATTCGGAGGGCTGTCTGAGCTCCGCGATGTCCTGTCAGATGCTTATCACCGGCTGCAGGATGTCAGGAAGGAGCTGGCTGCTGCTCGAATCAGGCGAGCGCGACCGGGCGCAGCGCGAGGACATGCTCCGGTTCCAGAAGAACGAGATAGAGGCGGCGAGGCTCAAGCCGGGCGAGGATGGTGAGCTGGCGAACGAGCAGAAGATACTGACCAATTCGGAAAAGATTGCCGGACTGTCGCACGCCGCCGTCGATGGGCTTTATTCATCTGAGAACTCGGTCCTCACCGGGCTTAAGAAAGCGATGACCAACCTTCGGGATATCGCGGCCATCGACAACCGGCTGGCGCCGGTGCATCGAGCTCTGCGAAGCAGGCCGGGCACAGATTGAAGAGGCTTCCCGTGAGGTCTCGACCTATGCCGACCGCGTGGAATTCGATCCTGATCGGCTCGAACAGATCGGCGATAGGCTCGACCTGATCCAGAAGCTGAAGAAGAAGTACGGGAACACCATCGATGAGATCATCGAGTTCGGAAAGAGTGCCTCGGCCGAGCTTGAGCGCATGGAGCGGAGCACCGACGAAATCGAACGGCTGAGGAAAGAGATCCAATCGATCAAGTCCGGGCTTACCGCAAAGGCGCAGGAGCTCACAAAGAAGCGCAGCGCGGCATCGCGGGTGCTCGAAAAAAAGATAGAGGCCGAGCTGTCTCATCTCGGCATGAAGAAGACGACCTTTACCGTGACGATCACTCAGGAGCCGGGGCAGGATACGCTCGACGGCCATAGGCTCGGCCCGCGCGGCGCAGACCGCGTGGAGTTCCTCATCTCTCCGAACCCGGGCGAGGAGCCCAAGCCGCTCGTGAAGATCGCCTCGGGCGGCGAGCTGTCGCGAATCATGCTTGCGCTCAAGACCATACTCGTGGAGGGCGATAGCATCCCCACGCTCGTCTTCGACGAGGTGGACGCCGGCATCGGTGGCGCGGTTGCCGAAGAGGTCGGCAAAAAGCTCAAGAGCGTGGCAACGAAGCGACAGGTTTTCTGCATCACCCATCTGCCGCAGATAGCGAGCATGGCAACAAGCCACTACGGTGTGTCCAAGTCCGTGAAGAAGGACCGAACGAACACCGAGGTCCGGCTGCTCGACAAGAAAGAGCGTGTGGATGAAATCGCACGCATGCTCGGTGGCAAGATCATCACTGAGGCGACGTTTAAGCACGCTGAAGAGATGATCGAGAGAGGAAGAGCCAAGTTCATCCCGTAAGATATAGGAAGGGTTTTAATCCGTTCGGTTAACATATTTTCACGATTTAGAAATTCGGCTGGCAACGTTTTTCGTGGATCATTTTTAACAGCGGGGAATCGCGGATTTCAGATTGCGGCATGCCCCTTACCGCGAACCTCTCCCTTGCAGAGGCTCGGGAGAGAAAAGCGTCCTCGCCCCGTGCGGAGTTAATTCAGGGGAGGGGAACATCATCTCGAGGGCAAGAAACGGAGCGAATATATGGGGAAGGTCGTTATCAACACAAAATACTGCAAGGGATGTGAACTCTGCACCATCGCATGTGCGAAAAAACTGTTGAAGATCGGTTCGGCCTTCAATAAGAGCGGCTACTATACCGTCGAATACTGCGGCGAGGAAGGCGCGTGCACCGGCTGCGCGCTTTGTGCCGAGATGTGTCCCGATGTGGCGATCGAGGTCTGGAAATAATAATTCAGAACTTCTGTCCCCTAAGACAGGGAGATACAGGAGATGAAACACTAAATTCGGGATATTGAACCTTAAGGAAGATCGAACGGTTTGACGATTCAGTCTCACATTTTTGAATTTCCCTGATGTCAGGTTTAAGATTTTTTCAGTGTTCTCTGTGCCTCTGTTACAAAAACTTAAAGATCAAGGAACGATACATGCCAAAAGTGCTGATCACCGGAAATGAAGCTTTGGCCGAAGCAGCGGTACGCGCCGGCTGCAGACGCTATTTCGGATATCCCATTACGCCGCAGAACGAGATCCCGGAATACTTATCGCGCCGGCTGCGGGAATTGGGCGGGACCTTTGTCCAGGCCGAGAGCGAGATAGCGGCCATCAATATGGTCTACGGTGCTGCGGCTGTTGGCGAGCGCGCCATGACCTCGTCGTCCAGTCCCGGCATCAGCCTGATGCAGGAGGCGCTCTCGTTCATGGCCGCTTCGGAGCTGCCAGCCGTGATTGTGAACATGCAGCGCGGCGGGCCGGGACTCGGGAACATCGGGCCATCCCAGGCCGATTACTTCCAGGCAGTGAAGGGCGGCGGGCACGGAGATTACAGGCTGCTCGTTTACGCGCCATCAAATCTTCAGGAGATTGTGGACCTCACGGTCCGCGCCTTTGACAAGGCCGACGAGTACCGCAACCCCGTCATGATCCTGGGCGACGGAGTGCTTGGCCAGATGATGGAGCCGGTCGAACTTCCGGACGTCAAGCCGAAACAGATTGAAAAACCATGGTCGCTGACGGGAGCCAAGGGCAGGCCGGGTAAGGTCATCCGCTCGCTCTTCATGCTGCCGGGAGAGGAGGGGGCTCTTGAGCGGCAGAATTATAAACTGAAGGCAAAGTACGAGCGTATGGCAGAGCGCGAGGTAATGTACGAGACTATGTTGACCGATGACGCCGAGATCGTTGTGGTCGCCTTCGGCACCTCTGCGCGTATCGCCAAGACTGCAGTGAATCTCGCGCGGACCGAAGGGATCAAGGCCGGGCTCATCCGGCCGGTAACGCTTTTCCCTTTCCCGGAGAAGATCATTGCGAAGGTCGCGGAACGTGCGGAAAGCTTCCTTGTCGTAGAGATGAACATGGGCCAGATGGTCGAGGACGTCCGGCTGGCGGTGAACGGAAAGGTGCCGGTCTCGTTCTACGGCAGGCCGGGTGGCGCCATACTTTCGGTCGAGGAGATACTAAGCACCATACAGAGCAGCTCCGGCAGGGACACAGATCGGGTTAAGACACAGACTGTTCCCAAGTGAGCAGGTTAAAAGCAGGGAGGAGCCTTTGATGCCAAAAATAAAAAGCATACTTGACCTGATCGGGAATACGCCGATGCTGAAGCTCATCCGGCTTGTAAGCGAAGGCTCTGCCGAGGTCTGGGTTAAGCTCGAAGGATTCAATCCCGGCGGGAGCGTGAAGGACCGACCGGCCCTCGCCATGATAGAAGACGCCGAAAAAAAAGGCATGCTTAAAAAAGGCATGAAGATCGTGGAGCCCACGAGCGGAAACATGGGCATCGGCATTTCCATGGTCGCCGCGGTCAAGGGTTATCCCGTTATCCTCACCATGCCTGAGTCCATGACCCTTGAGCGCCGCAGATTGCTGGAAGCATACGGCGCCGAGCTGGTGCTTACCCCTGCAGACAAAGGGATGAAGGGCGCCATTGCAAAAGCCGATGAGATCCTCGCCTCAGGCAAGGAATACTTCAAGCCGGACCAGTTCGGCAACCCCGCGAACCCCCAGATTCACCGCAGGACCACCGCAAAAGAGATCATCGCTTTCATGGGCTCAAAAAAGATAGATGCCTTTGTGGCCGGCGTAGGAACCGGCGGAACGATCACGGGCGTGGGCGAGGTGCTGAGAAGGAAGTTCAAGAACATAAAAATAATTGCTGTTGAGCCCGCTGCCTCCCCGGTGCTCTCCGGCGGCCAGCCCGGACCTCACACTATCCAGGGGATCGGCGCCGGGTTTGTTCCTGCCATCCTGAACACCAAGGTGTATCGTGAGATCATTCAGGTGACCAATGGTCAGGCTGCCGAGATGGCACAGCGGCTTGCGCGCGAAGAAGGGCTGCTGGTCGGCATTTCCTCAGGCGCGGCCTGCTGGGCCGCACTCCAGGTCGCGGCAAGACTTGGAAAGGGGGAAAGAGTCGTCACCCTTTTCCCCGACGGCGGAGAACGGTACCTGTCAACAGGGATGTTCGAGAGAAAAAGCGGAGCATAATCGAACATGCTCTCCGAAAGAACTACATCCATGAAAGCGTTCCTGATTCGCGCGAAAAATATCCTTATCAGCCCAAAGAACGAGTGGCGCGCGATCAAGGGTGAACCAGCAACGTACAAACAGGTCATAGCCGGCTACGTTGCGGTCTTGGCGGCTGTTCCTCTTGCCATATCAGCAATTGAAACCATCGCCTTCGGATCTGGCGTCAAGCACGGTGACCGGTTCGCTTCGATAGGTTCCCTGTTCATGAGATATGCATTGTGGTACGTGATGATCGTTGTCGATATCATTATTCTCGGAGCAATCATCACCGCATTCGTCACCCCGAGCGGTTCCCAGCAGGATGGAAGGGCGGGGCTCAAGGTCGCGGCATACTCCGCAACGCCGCTTTTTATGGTCGGGATAGTGGTCTCCATACCGGGAATGGGCTGGCTTGCATATGGTGCGGTCCTTTACTGCGTCTACCTCCTTTATCTCGGCATCAGGTCTCTTCTGGACATGGAACACAGTAAGGCAGCCTGGTACGCTGCTGCGTCCTTTATGGCTGCAGGCGTGATAATCGGTGTGCTGAATCTGTTCGAATACCTGTTCGAGTCCTATCTGGCAAGAACGTTCATCCTGCAGGGATAGAAACCGAGATGCCGAATTCATTTGAATTTACCTGGAACTTCTTGAGGGCCGGGCTGCTTTCGTTCCCCGGTTTATTGTACAACGAGCATGAGACAGATATATCTTGATTACAACGCAAGTACTCCGGTTGATCCCCAGGTGCTCGACGGGATGCTACCCTACCTGAAGCAGAAGTACGGCAATCCGTCGAGCAGTCACGGCTTCGGCGCAGCGTGCAGGGCAGGCATCGAACAGGCGCGGGAGCGGGTTGCGGGCCTGCTCGGATGCGAGGCCTCGGACATCATCTTCACGAGCGGGGCAACGGAATCAAACAACATGGTGATCAAGGGGGTTGCCACCGCCTCGCCGAGGGGAAGTCATATCATCACCACGAAGATAGAACACCCGGCGGTTCTTGAACCATGCCGGTATCTCGAGAAACAGGGATATTCGGTCACCTATCTGCCGGTGGACCACTACGGCGTGGTGAATCCCCATGAACTCGCGAAGGCGATCACGCCGAAGACCGTCCTCATTACGATCATGCACTCGAACAACGAGGTCGGCACCATCCAGCCAATCGCGGAATTCAGCCGTATCGCAGCGTCCCGCGGCGTGCTGTTTCACACCGACGCCGCCCAGAGCGTGGGTAAGGTTCGTATGCAGGTAGAGGAACTCGGTGTGGATTTCCTGACCGTGGCGGGCCACAAGTTCTATGCACCGAAAGGCATCGGCGCTCTGTACATCAAGGGCGGAAGGAAACTTGAGCCGCTTCTGCACGGCGCAGGACATGAGCGTGGCTTGCGGCCGGGCACGGAGAACGCCGCATATATAGTCGGACTTGGCACGGCCTGTGAGGTCGCAGCGCCTATTCTTGAGACCGAGGGGCTGCGCCAGACGCGGCTCGGCCGGCGGTTATACGACGGGCTCAGGCAGGCGGGGCTCAGTGTATACCTGAACGGACACCCCGACAAGAAACTGCCGAACACCTGGAACATAAGCTTCGCAGGATTTGATGCTATATCGGTCATGGAAGCGCTTCCCGGCGTGGCCGTATCTCCCGGCGCTGCGTGCCACGGCAATCTTGTCGAGCCATCACATGTCCTTGCTGCCATGGGTGCGGACCCTGCGCTCGCCAGGGGCGCAATACGATTCAGCCTCGGGAGAGAGACGACGGAAGCGGAGATCGACGAGGTGATCGAGAAACTTAAAAAAGGATTGAGGGAGTGAAGAGACGTTCCCAGTACCAAGTGCCAAATTACAAATAAGCACTAATATGAAGAAATATAACTCGAACGAGATTGAATATTAGAATTTGGAATTCATTTGGGATTTCGATATTGGGATTTGAAATGTGTCAAAGGGATTATGTCAGGCGAAATCATACTCATAGTTGACGACGAAGAGAGCGTCCGGAACAGCCTCGCCGGGGTGATGAGGGACGAAGGCTACGATGTCGTGTCCGCCGTATCAGGCAAAGAAGGGATCGATCTGCTTCACGAGACGCAGCCGTCGCTCGCTCTGCTTGACATCAACATGCCTGAGATGGACGGCATCGAGACGCTCCGTCGGTTCAAGGAGATGAGGCCTGACATGCCGGTTATTATGGTTACGGGCCACGGCACGATCGAGACGGCGGTCAAGACCACGAAGATGGGCGCTTACGATTTCATCATGAAGCCGCCCGAGCTGGAGCCCCTTTTGCTGGTTGTCAAGCACGGGCTCGAAGAGTCCCGTCTGCGCCAGGAGAACGAGTCACTCAAGCGGAGCATTGAGCGGCGTCATGAGATCATCGGCGAGAGCGAGAAGATCAAGACGCTTAAACAGCAGATCGCGCTCGCGGGCCCCACAAACGGCTGGGTTCTGATTCATGGTGAGAGCGGTACAGGCAAGGAGCTCGTCGCGCGCGCCATTCATCGAGCAAGCAGGCGATCATCTGGCCCCTTCGTTGAGGTGAACTGCGCCGCAATCCCCCAGGAACTCATCGAAAGCGAGCTCTTCGGCCATGAAAAGGGCTCATTCACCGGAGCAACAGGCATGAAGCGCGGCAAGTTCGAGCTTGCCCACGGGGGGACCATATTCCTCGACGAAATCGCGGACATGAGCATGGCCACTCAGGCCAAGGTGCTCCGGGTGCTCGAGGGCCAGGAGTTCCAGCGTGTAGGAGGAACAAAAACGCTCAAGGCCGATGTGCGGGTCATCGCCGCATCGAACAAGACCCTCGTCGACGAGATCAAAAAAGGAGCATTTCGCGAGGACCTCTATTACCGGCTGAATGTGATCCCGCTCGAGGTGCCGCCGCTCCGCGAACGGGTCGACGACATCCCGCGGCTGGTGCGCCACTTTCTGCAGGAGTTCTCGACCGAATACGGCCAGAAGACGAAGACCATCGATGATGACGCCCTCGACCTATTTGTCCGCTATCAGTGGCCGGGTAACGTGCGCGAACTCCGCAATATCATCGAGCGGCTGATCATTATGGCCCCAGCTCCGGTGCTCCGGGTTCAGGATGTTCCGCCTCCCATCAACTCATCGCAGCCGGATCGCCAGGCCTCGGCTGCACCGATCGGGGGCCGCGGCTGGCATAATCACGCCACGCTCAAGGATGCTCGCGCTGCTTTTGAACGGGACTTCATTATGCAGAAGCTTAGAGAGAATGGCGGCAACGTGAGCAGGACAGCCGATGCCATCGGCGTGGAGCGCAGCAATCTGCACAGGAAGATCAAGGCGCATGGGATCGAGCTCGAGGATTGAAGCCTTTTCTCAGGATAAGATAGCCGCAGGCTACAGCCTGTGTATATTTCACAGAGAGGAACACATCCTAAGGGACGCGGCTATCGAGAAAGAATACATTCTGTTCTTCAATCCATTCATGATCGACACGCGTAACCTCACCAAATATTTCGGCACTCTCGGCGCAGTGCAGTCAATCAGCTTCACCGTCGGCAAAGGAGAGGTCTTCGGTCTTCTCGGCCCGAACGGCGCGGGAAAGACCACGACGATCCGCATGCTGACCACGCTCCTGTCACCGACATCCGGCACGGCATCGGTCGCGGGATCACGATGTGATTGCCGATCCTCTCGAGCGTCAAGCGGTCGATCGGCGTGGTGCCGCAGATGCTGAACCTCGATATCGACCTCACCTGCGCAGAGAACCTTGAGTACCATGGCAGGCTCCATAAGATGCAGCCAGCGGACCGCGATGCGAGGATCGAGGAACTTCTGCGCTTCGTCGGCCTCTGGGACAGGAAGGACACTCCTGTCGAGCACCTGTCCGGACGGGATGCGCAGGAGGCTGCTGATCGCGCGCGGGCTCATGCACCGTCCTGCGGTTGTCTTCATGGACGAGCCCACCGTCGGGCTTGATCCACAGGCGCGCCGGATGATCTGGGGGCTCATCGAATCGCTTAAGCGGAGCGGCATCACCATCCTGCTCACGACGCACTACATTGAAGAAGCGGACGCGCTCTGCGAGCGCGTCGCCATCATGCGCGCGGGAAAGATCATCGCTCTCGACAGGCCTGCCGTGCTCAAGGAGGGAGTGGGTAGGTTCTCGCTCGAATGTATCGGGAAACACGATTTTCCGCGCAAGTTCTTCCAAACCCGCGAGGAAGCGATTGATGCTGGCCGCGACCTGTGCTCAGATATCATGGTCCGCGACGTCACCCTTGAGGATGTATTCATCAGTCTTACCGGCGAGCGGATTGAAGGATAGTGTAAAGCAAATCCGAAATCAGAAATTCGAAATCCTTAATGGGCACGAGTACAGGGCGTAACAAGGTTCAAAACATTCGGACTTCGAATCCTGAATATGTTTAGAGTTTCAATATGAGAATTGAGGATGTGAACCGGAGTAACGATGAACTTCTACCCCATAATCTGGAAAGAGATGATGCTCATCCGCAAGAAACCCTGGCGGTTTCTGGCCTCGAGCATGGTCATGCCGGTCCTCTATCTCGTGACCTTCGGTTGGGGGCTCGGCCGAGGCATGAACGTCGTCGGCGGTACGTACCTCGAGTTCGTACTGCCGGGCATCCTCGCGCTTTCTGCAATGAACAACAGCTTTGGCCCGGTCTCGACATCGCTCAACATCAGCAAGCTGTACACGAAGACGATCGAAGAAGTGCTCGTTTCGCCCGTCGGCCCCTGGGACATCGCTTTGGGGAGGACGCTCACGGGACTCGTACGCGGGATGTTCTCGGCGCTCATGCTGATGCTGGTCGGTCTCATATCCGGTGTGCCTATGCATCTTTCTCCGGCATTCTTCATTGTGCTCGCGCTCACCGCGTTCTGTTTCGGGGCCATGGGTGTGGCAGCGGCCATGCTTGCGCATTCGCATGAGGACATGGCTAACTTTAACAGTTTCTTCATCATCCCCATGTCGTTTCTGGCCGGCACGTTCTTTTCGCCTGACAAACTTCCGGAACCGTTCATGAGCCTCATCCTGGCCTATCCGCTCACACACGCAAGCCTGCTCCTCCGGGCGCTCGCCACGGGCGGCAATCCATCGATTGGGTCCGTGCTCGTACTCGCGGCGTACACCATGATGTTCTTTTACCTCGCGGGCAGGCTGGTGAAGAGGACGGGGTGATGTGCAAAGGGGTTCATAGCGCATAGGGCATGGGTATAGAGCAAAGGGCCATTGCATTGTGTTAATGACCATATGCCCGCTGCACTACGCTTTCTGCGAAACTCAATAATATGCCATCAGCATTTACTCACATATTTGTTGCAGGAGCTCCAGGAAAGACCTATGCACCTGAAAATATGTTTACGAGGTTCTGGGCGTTTACGGCTGTGTGCACGCTGCTTCCCGATGTCGATATCATCGGATTCTATTTCGGGATCAAGTACGGCGATGTGTTCGGCACCGGGGCTTCTTTCATTCGCTGACATTTGCCCTGCTAGCGAGTCTTATCGTCGTGTTCCTTGCGTTCCGGTCCGTGCCATGATTTACCAAGCGCTGGTGGGGGTTGCTCGCCTTCTTTTTTATAGTGGTAGCCTCGCACGATTTCCTCGACTCCATGACCGATAAAGGCTTGGGCGTGGGCTTCTTCATTCCCTTTGACAATACGCGGTATTTCATGCCCTGGAGGCCGGTATACGCTTCTCCGATGAAGATCTCCAAATTCTTGAGTAATGCAGGCATTGAGGTCTTGACCGCTGAAATCATCTGGATATGGATTCCGGTTATGTTTTTTTTATGCCGGAGTGAGCCTGTACCGGAAAGAGATGCAAAGCCTGCCACACAATTAACATCCTGTTCCGGAACGGGATATCCCTCTTCTTCGCGGGGATCAACCCCCCCTATTCCCCTGTTTTCGATTGACATTTCGCCGACATGAGGCTAATATTCCCATCTGTATTCTCATCACATTAGAACGGAAAACACAGGTTTTTAAAGAGATGCCGAAAGTACAGTTTATCTTCGCGATCCATAACCATCAGCCGGTGGGAAATTTCGATTTTGTTGCTGAAGAGGCGTATCAGAAGTCATACCTGCCCTTCATCAAAGTGCTGGAGCGTCATCCGCATATTAAGATTACGCTGCATTACACAGGCATCCTCTATCATTTTTTTGAGCAGCATCATCCCGAATTCATCGAAGGGCTGAGGAAGCTCGTATCCGAGGGCCGGGCCGAGATCCTCTCGGGCGGGTTTTACGAGCCCATCCTCGCGGTGCTGCCCGACGACGACAAGGTCGGCCAGATCCGCGCGCTGTCGGACTACATCCGCCGTGCGCTCGGCCATGAAGCTGAGGGAATGTGGCTTGCCGAAAGGGTCTGGGAACCGCATTTGCCGAAGTCCATTGCCGCAGCAGGCATCAACCATGTGGTGGTCGATGATTTCCATTTTAAGATGGCGGGGCTTCGCGATGATGAACTGGACGGATACTACCTCACCGAAGAGCAGGATAGCGTCGTCCGGATCTTTCCGGGAAGCGAGAAGCTCCGGTACCTGATCCCGTTCCGTCCGCCCGAGGAAACGATCTCCCACCTGTCCGGACTCCGTTCGACCGAGAGGAACCGGCTTGCGGTGATGGCGGACGATGGAGAGAAGTTCGGCGTCTGGCCCGAGACATACCACACCGTGTATGAAGAGGGCTGGCTCGAGCGTTTCTTTACCCTGATTGAGGAGAACAGCGATTGGCTTGAGACCACGACCTTTTCCGAGTATCTGCAGAAGGAGCCGCCACTCGGCAGAATTTATCTTCCGACTGCATCGTATATGGAGATGGGCGAATGGTCACTTCCGACACGCGCTATGAAGGAGTACGACGATGCGCTGATGAAGGTGAAGAACTCGCCGGAGTTTGCGGACCTCAGGCCCTTCATCAAGGGCGGGTTCTGGAGGAACTTCCTCGCGAAATACTCCGAGAGCAACCACATGCACAAGCGTATGGTGATGGTGAGCCAGAAGGTGCGCGACGTCCTCGATGTACTCGATGCTCAGGGCATCAGGAAGAACGCTGAGACGTCACGCATGATCGACCACCTGTACCAGTCGCAGTGCAACGACTCGTATTGGCACGGGGTATTCGGTGGGCTTTATCTGCCGCACCTGCGCTCCGCGGTCTATGAGCAGCTGATCAAGGCAGAGTATCTCGCGGACAAGGTTCTAAAAGCAGAGGATCCAGGGGCCAGGGGCAAGGGTCATGGGAAGCAAAAGAAAAATGTTCCGGCATCCTGGCTCGATATCGAAAAAGGTGACTTCGACAGGGATGGAAACGAAGAGGTCATGATTAACTCCGAGTTGCTGAACCTGTTCATCGATCCGGCCGAGGGCGGCAGGCTTACGGAAGTGGACTGGAAACCGCGGTCCTTCAACATTACGAACACGCTCACGCGCCGGCACGAAGGCTACCACGAAAAAATTCTCCAGATGGTGAAGGACAGATCAGCCGGTTCTACGGAGGGCGTGAAGACCATTCACGAACGGGTGGCGGTGAAGGAGGAGGGCCTGCAATACCATCTCCTCTACGACTGGTACACCCGCGGCGCTCTCCTGGACCATTTCCTGGGTTCTGGCGTAGACCTGGCGAGCTTCATGAAGCACGAATACTATGAGGCTGGTGATTTCGTGCTCGGCGCTTACAGCATGACGTCCCAAAAGTCGAAGAGCTCCGCAGTCGTTACCCTGGAGCGCGATGGGCATGTGGCCGGGCTCGGCGTGAAGCTCCGGAAGGTTTTGTCCCTGCGTGCCTCTGCTTCGGAATTTATCGTTAAGTACACGATCACGAACCTGAGCAGCGAAGAGTTGAACACGTCCTTCGGAGCCGAATTCAACTTCTCGCTTCTCGCAGGAAATGCGCATGACCGGTACTACGACATCCCGGGACATTCCCTCGACAAGCGGAACCTGGCGTCGAGCGGAGAGACGAACAACGTGAACCAGGTGAGTCTTGTCGATGAGTGGCTGAGGCTGAAGCTGATGCTTATCTTCAGCCAGCCTGCGGTACTCTGGCGTGCACCCGTGGAAACGGTCTCACAGTCAGAATCCGGGTTTGAACGGGTGTATCAAAGCTCCCTGGTGATGCCCATCTGGCGTATCTCGCTCGGGCCAGGCACGTCCTGGGAAACGGAGATCGCGGTAAAGGTGGAATGACATACGATTATTCTTTCCACGGATGGGCGCGGGTTCATACGGATAGAGGGATTGTCCGTGCAAGCGCAGTGAAGCGATCTTAAAACGAGTTAGTGTTGTCGCGCATACTCCTCGCGAGGACCGCATGAAAGTAGTAGTATTTGGAGAAACCATGATAAGATATCTGATCCTGACACTCTTGCTCTTAACGCTGATTCCGCTCCCGGTATCGGCAGAGAAGCCGCTCGGCGTTGAGGAGTTCACATCTGTGGAAGAGCTTGCGGTTTTGATCTCGTCCTATTTCCCGAAGGTCCAGGGCGAAGTCACGGGCGTCCAGGGTGACCGTATCACGCTTGCCCTTAGCACAAAGGATGGGCTCATGCCCGGCATGGTGCTGACGCTCTGGAGGGACAGTAAGAATATCCTCCACCCCGTGACGGGTGCGGTCATCGGCCGCGCGGAAGAGGAGGTCGGCACCGCTGAAGTGACCAGCGTCTCCGACACCTCGTCGACCGCGGCGGTCAAGAAGAAGCTCAAGGACCCGAAGCCGGGTGACAAGGCGAGAATTACGCCGAGAAAGATCAATATCGCGCTCCTGCCGCTCCGGGCTGAACATCCCGAGATCATTCAGGGGCTGGCTGAACGGCTGAACGAACTCGGCAGGTTTTCAGTGCTCGGAAACGAGAAGGTGGCAGTATTCATCAGAGATAGAAAGCAGCGCGACAGCGCCCTGGTCAAGGAAATGGGGACCGTGTTCGGTCTTGATGCAGTCATCTCGCTCGCGATATATCCTTCCTCCGATGGCAAGCAGATGGTTACTGCCAGGATCTTCTATACTGAAGATGCCAGCCAACTCGATACGATTGTTGCCATGCTCGACCTCAAGGCAGGCAAGCAGGCTCTCGGCGAGATCAGGCCCTTCTTCGTGCCAATCAAGGAAGAAAAAAGCATTACGCCAGAGCTGCCGTTCATTGCGAGGCATTTTGTGACTGGTGATTTTAAGGGAGACGGTAATCTCGAGTATGCATTTCTGGACGATGCACGGCTCCATATTTACCGCCTTGAGCCCACGGGCTGGCGCGAGGTCTGGACGGAGACCACGCCCGCTGCGAAGCAATCATCAGAAGATCCGGCGAGCGGCATCCAGTATATTAACCTTGATGCCGCCGACGTGGATGGCGATGGCAAGCCGGAACTATTCATAACAGCCTTGCTGAATGGGAAGGTTTCCTCTTATGTGATGAAGTTCCAGGACGGCACCTTTCGCCGCATAGCTGAGATCCCAGCCTTCCTCCGTACGGTCAACTATCCTGGCCGCGGCGTGATACTGATCGGACAGGATTACGATCCCGTCAAGTTCTTTATCGGAACGCCCAGACAGTATACGTGGTCCGGCGGGAAATACGTGCCCGGCCCGGAGTTGTCGCTTCCCAGAGGCGTGACACTCTACGGCTTTACGTTTGCCTATTTCGGAGAACAGAACCCGCTCCTTGTTGTATTTGATGACGAAGACCGCGTAATCGTCTATTCCAAGGACACCCCCCTGTGGAAGAGCGAGGAGAAGTATACTGTGGTCAACACTTATGTGTACAAGCCGGTGACGGGGATAGCGGCGGCTCTCTCAAAGCCTGCGGCTGAATCAGATAAGAGCCGGATGGTGCGACTGCGGGGCAGGATCCTGGCCATGGATATCAACAATGATGGCAGGGATGAGATCCTTCTCCCGAAGAACATCGGGGAATCATTTCTCAGCGCCTATTCGGGAGCTGAACTTCACGGCCTGAGGTGGACTGGTGCGAGACTCGATGAGGCGTGGGGCATCAAGGACCTGCCTGGCCCCGTGCTCGACTTTCAAGTGATCCGGCAGGATCAAACTGCTGCGCAGATAATTACCCTCGTTAGAATAAAAGGTGGGTTCTTCACCAAAGACCGGGAACAGGTGATGATCTTTTCGGTGAAGTAAGTACAGTTCGGTTGGCCATAGGCCATGCGTTTGCGGGATGGAGAATCGAAAGAGTATGAAGAGTAAAGGTCCGACGCTCGAGGAACTTCGCGCCAGAGTGGACATGAACAGTCTGCCGAAGCATGTTGCCATCATCATGGACGGCAACGGCAGGTGGGCGCTGAACAGGGGATTGCCGAGGGTCGCCGGGCACAAGAAGGGCACGGATACCGTGCGCCGTGTGACGGAAAAGTGCAGGCTACTCGGGATCTCGGTCCTGACCCTCTACGCATTCTCCGACGAGAACTGGGGCAGGCCCAAAGAAGAGGTCGGTTTTCTCATGAACATGCTCGGGACCTTTCTCAAGGCCGAGATCGCGACCATGAAAACGAACGGTATCAGGTTCCGGACGATCGGAAGAACCGAGCGACTCCCGGCATCGGTACGGGCATGGATCGAAAAGGCCGTGTCAGAGACCGCCGGAAACACAGGCATGGTGCTGAACCTTGCCCTGTCCTACGGCGGCAGGGGGGAGATCCTGGAAGCGGTCAAGAGGATCCGTTCCACAAACGGTTCGACGGCTAACCTTACGGAAGAGGTTTTCTCCACGTATCTTGACACTGCGGGTTTGCCCGACCCCGATCTCATCATACGCACGAGCGGCGAGAAGCGAATCAGCAACTTCCTCCTGTGGCAGGCGGCGTACGCCGAGCTCTATTTTACCGATACGCTGTGGCCCGACTTCGACGAGAAAGACCTTCTGACCGCGATCCTCGACTATCAGGGACGGCAGCGAAGGTTCGGGCTTACTCAAGAACAGCTCGTGCAGAAATGATGCTCGTCACGTAAGCCTTTCTGTGTTTTCCGCGGTATGTGAGAAGGATCATACGGAGAATTAATAATGCTCTATAAGAGGGTTATCTCAGGTCTCCTGTTCCTCCCCATATTTTACCTGGTCACGTGGAGGCTTTCGCCGCCGTATTTCACGGCATTGGTGCTGACCGCCGTCGCCGTGGGTCAGTATGAGTTCTACCGCATGGCGCATGCCCGCGGGATCAATCCCAATGCCGTTCTCGGGAGCGTGATAGGCTCGTTGGTTGTCCTGGAATCCTACCATCCCTTGTTCTTCGGCACGGGAAAGATTTACCTCGCCGCAGGTCTGCTCCTTATCATGATTGTCAGGCTGTTTTCGCCCCGTCCCGTAGAAGGCGCGGTTGAGGACATTTCGGCGACGCTCACGGGAATATTCTACGTGGCCATGCTGTTCAGTTTCCAGGTCGCGATCCGCACGGGAACGAACGGCAGGCAGTGGCTGGTGTTCCTCTATTTCGTAATCTGGGCATCGGACATCGGGGCATACTCCATCGGCATCCCGTTCGGCAAACACCGGCTGTATGAGAAGATCAGCCCGAAGAAGAGCATCGAGGGCCTCATTGGCGCGCTCGCGGCATCAGCAGGCATGGCGCTGCTGTGCCGGGCCTGGTTCATGCCTCCCCTGGGTCTGTGGGAAGCAGTCATGCTCGGGCTTGTACTGGCGGGCGTCGGCACGCTTGGAGACCTGACGGAGTCGCTGCTCAAACGTGCGGCGGGCGTCAAGGATTCGGGAAACCTCATCCCTGGTCACGGCGGGATTCTTGACCGCATGGACAGCATGATGTTCGCCGCGCCGGTGTTATATTACTATTTAGGAATGAGATAGCCGAGGACGGACGAAAGACAACAAGATCCAAATTCCAAACATGAAATTTCATATAAGTGCCAATGCACAAATGCTCCAGGCGTTTAATAAGTGACTCTTGGCGCTTGTTTGGCGACTGGTAGTTTGGAATTCAAGATTTGCACAGGCAGAGATGTCTTGCTTCTGATCATGCGGGATGTGGAGTTAAACTGGGTTGAAGAATATCTCCCTCTTGGGTTCTACGGGATCGATCGGCCAGTCCACGCTTTCGGTGGTCGAGAAATTCCCTGACCGGTTTCGGGTAGTTGCGCTCGCGGCCGGGAATAATATCGATCTGCTGGAGAGGCAGATTCGGCGGTTCAGGCCCGCGTTGGTCTCTGTCATCAACCCGTCTTCGGCCGAGAAGCTGAAACTGCGGTGCGCTGACCTCAACGTCCGTATCTTCTCCGGTGTCGAGGGCATGATCCAGGTGGCGGCCGCGGAAGAAGCAGATATCACCGTCTCGGCAATCGTGGGGACGGCCGGGCTCGTGCCGACGATGGCGGCGATTCGCGCCGGCAAGGACATCGCGCTCGCGAACAAGGAAGTGCTCGTGACCGCGGGCGAACTTGTCATGGCCGAGTGCCGCAGCCGGGGCGTCAAGATCTTCCCTGTGGACAGCGAGCACAGCGCTATTTTTCAGTGTCTGCATGCGGGAGCTGACAAGGATATCAGAAGGTTAATCCTGACCGCATCGGGCGGCCCCTTCAGGAGTTATTCAGAAAAAGACCTGGCAAGGGTGACGCCGGCGCAGGCGCTCAAGCATCCGAACTGGAGCATGGGCAGGAAGATCACCATCGATTCCGCCACGCTCATGAATAAGGGGCTTGAGGTGATCGAGGCTCGATGGCTCTTTGATATTGCGCCTGGAAAGATCAAGGTGCTTGTTCATCCGCAGAGCATTATCCATTCCATGGTCGAATATCGAGACGGCGCGATCGTTGCGCAGCTCGGCATGCCCGACATGAAGGGCCCGATCGCATATGCGCTCTCGTATCCAGAACGGCTCGAAGGCGTGTCGCCGGCGCTCGATCTGGCTTTTGTGGGTACGCTTACCTTCGAGGAGCCGGACACAGACCGTTTTCCGTGTTTGTCCTACGCGTACAAGTCTCTCGAAGCGGGCGGCAGTATGCCCGCTGTGCTCTCGGCTGCGAACGAGGTGGCGGTCAAGTACTTTCTCGATGAGAAGATCGGGTATACCGACATCGCCCGCACGATTATAAGGACAATGGATGCCCATTCCCCGAACCCGATCAAGACCGTTGATGACGCCCTCAAGGCAGACCTCTGGGCGCGGCAGGAAGCGGAGAAGATAATACAGTCCCAGATCCAGGGTCAAGGGACAAGGGGATGAACGAAAAGCGTCTGTCCTGAGGAGAAAGAGAGAATATGGAGAAAAGGGGAAAAACAACATTCAGCAATTTCCCCTCTCTTTATCCCCTGCTTCTCTATTTCTCCCCATCATATTTTTTCTCACTTGTGGTTATCTTTTGTTTTAGAAGGAGTCAACAATGACGTTGGTTTATTTTTTGATCGTTATCGGTATACTCGTGTTCGTGCACGAGTTCGGTCACTTTGTCATGGCAAAGAGGGCCGGCGTGCGCATCGAGAAGTTTTCCCTTGGCATGGGGCCCAAGCTTGTCGGCTACAAGAAGGGTGACACGGAATATGTCATCTCGGCGCTTCCGCTCGGCGGGTACGTCAAGATGGCCGGTGAGAATCCCGATGAAGAGCCCACGGGGTCGCCGGATGAGTTCCAGTCCAAGACCGTGTGGCAGCGCGTGAAGATCGCGGCAACGGGGCCGCTTACGAACATCGTGCTCGCCTTTATCGTGATGCCCTTCGTGTTCATGGTCGGTACCTATTCCGAAGGCCCTGCCAAGGTGGGCTATGTCGAGAAGGGATCACCGGCGGAGCAGGCTGGGTTCATGGAGGGTGATGTTATCGAGGCGATCAACGGTAGGCGCATTAACGACTGGGTGAAGGCATTATCTCTGATCGCTGTGAATCCGGATACGGATGTGACGGTTACGGTCGACCGCCAGGGCGAGAAGAAGATATTCACGCTCCGGCCTACCACGGCCACAGAGCTCAAGATCGGGACCTCTGGCCTGGTCCCCGACATGCCTGCAGAGATCGGCAGGCTTCGGCCGGGACTACCGGCGGAGAAGGCTGGCTTCCAGATAACGACAAGATCATCGCCGTGGACGGCAAGACGATCTATCACTGGAACCAGTTCTCCACCCTGGTGAAAGAGAGCAAGGGGAAAAAACTGACGCTTACAGTCGAGCGCGATGGCAAGCGAATGGAGAAATCCGTGACCCCTGTCGAGGACGGAGGACGGTACGTGATCGGCGTAGAGCCGGTCATCAATCTGGTGTTCAAGAAATACGGGTTCTTTCGAGTCCCTGCGACTGGGTTTCGATAAGACCCTCGAGTCCATCGACCTCACGTTCATCACGCTCAAGAAAACTGTTGACATTCAACCTTTCGATCAAGACGCTCGGCGGACCGGTGATGATCGCCCAGATGTCGGGCCAGGCTGCGGCTGCAGGCCTTTCGACCTTCCTGTCGCTCCTCGCCATGATCAGCATCTCGCTCGGCATCCTGAACCTGCTGCCGATCCCGATCCTAGACGGCGGACTCATCCTGTTCCTCGTGATCGAGGCGATCCGCAAAAAGCCGCTCACCCGCAGGACTATGGAAATTGCTCAGAGCATCGGTGCTGCGGTCCTGATCACGCTGATCGCCGTGGTGTCTTATAATGACATCATGCGGATGTTCTTCAGCAAGTGATATTGACATCCTCCCCGGCCTGAAGGCCGAGGATTCCCGAATCAGGCCCTTAATGCGCTAAGTGCCACTGCTGATTCTGTTTGCAGATGCGGCAGGGATGTTTGCCACGTCCCCGGGTATAAGCTTTAAGTCATGTTTTCCTTTGCGTTCTTCGTGCACTGCGCGATAAATTCATGAGCTATTGATATTCGAAGTAGATGGAAGCGAGTTAAATACAATTATCCCCCGCAAAAAAACAAAACAGATCACCCTCGGCACCGTGAAGATCGGCGGCGGCGCGCCCGTCGCCGTCCAGTCCATGTGCAACACGGACACGCGGGACGCCGCGAAGACGCTCGAGCAGATCGGCCATCTCGAACAGGCGGGGTGCGAGATCGTGCGGCTTGCCGTGCCGGACGAGGATGCGGCAAAGGCTCTGGGCGAGATCAGAAAAGGAACGAAGATTCCGCTGATCGCCGACATCCACTTCGATTACCGGCTTGCGCTCGAGGCCGTGAAGCAGGGTGTAGACGGTCTCCGGATCAATCCCGGCAACATCGGCGGGAAAGACAAGGTTTCCGAAGTCGTCCGGGCATGCAAGGACCGGGGCATCCCGATCCGCATCGGCGTGAATGCCGGCTCGCTTGAAAAGCATCTGCTCGAAAAGTACCAGCATCCCACACCCGAGGCGATCGTCGAGAGCGCCTTCGGCCATATCCGCATCCTCGAAGACCTGAACTTCACGAATCTCAAGGTCTCGCTCAAGGCATCGGACGTGCTGACCACGGTCGCGTCTTATCGGTTGTTCTCGGAAAAGTCCGACTATCCGCTCCACATCGGCATCTCGGAAGCAGGAACTCTATTTTCCGGTACGATCAAGTCGAGCGTCGGGCTCGGCATCCTGCTTGCCGAAGGCATCGGCGATACCATGCGCGTTTCGCTCACCGCTGACCCGGTCGAGGAAGTGCGCGTCGCCTATGAGATACTGAAATCACTCAAGATCCGCCAGCGCGGCGTGAATATCATCTCCTGTCCCACCTGCGGCAGGACGGAGATCGACATCATCGGCCTGGCACAGGAAGTGGAGAAGAGACTGGCGCATATCAAGGAGCCGATCACGGTCGCGGTCATGGGCTGCGTGGTGAACGGACCGGGCGAGGCGCGCGAGGCGGACGCGGGCATCGCCGGCGGCAAGGGCGTCGGGCTGTTGTTCAAACACGGCGATATCATCAAGAAGCTTACCGAAGCAGAACTTGCTGATGTGCTGGTGAGGGAAGTGGAGGAAATTGTGAAAGCAAGATCCAAATCCAGATGTCCAAAGATCAGGTCGGATGTCAATTGTCAAATCACCAATGGGTTGTTTGGGGAATTTATTTCATTTAATTTGAGCTTTATAATTTGATTCTCCCCAGGGGGTTTCATGCGTTATTCCCATCTCTTCATCCCTACTCTCAAAGAGGCGCCTGCCGATGCCGAGGCAGTTTCGCACAAGCTCATGGTGCGCGCAGGCTATGTGCGCCAGCTTGCGGCCGGGCTCTACATCTACCTGCCCCTCGGCCAGCGGGTGATGGACGAAGATCAACCAGATCATCCGGGAAGAGATGAACGCCATCGGCGGCCAGGAAGTGACCATGCCGGTGCTGAACCCCGCCGAGGTCTGGCAGCAGACCGGACGCTGGGATGCCATCGGCGACGAGATGTTCCGGCTGAAGGACCGCAGCGGCCGCGACATGTGCCTGGCCATGACGCATGAGGAGACCATGACCTGGCTCGCGGCGCACGATATCCGGTCATACCGCGATCTGCCGCAGATCTGGTATCAGATCCAGACCAAGCTCCGGGACGAGGCGCGGCCCAAGAGCGGCATGCTCCGCACGCGCGAGTTCACCATGAAGGACTCCTACAGCTTCGACCGGGACGAAGCGGGGCTCGACAAGTCCTATCAGCTTCATCTCGAAGCGTATAAAAAGATCTACAGCCGCTGCGGCATCAGGTTCTACGTGGTCCAGAGCGACACGGGCATGATGGGCGGCTCCATGGCCCACGAGTACATGGCGCCCTCACCGGCTGGCGAGGACGAGGTGGCGCTCTGCGACGGCTGCGGATATGCGGCGAACGTGGAGCTTGCGTTGTCCGTGCCGACGATCGCCGAATTTCACCGACTGGAAGTATGAGGAAGTCGCTACGCCGGAAAAGCGGACCATCGAGGAGGTCACGCGGTTCCTGAAGCTGACGCCGGACCTTCTCATCAAATCCATCCTCGTGATGAGCGACAAGGGGCCGGTGCTCGCTCTGGTGCGCGGCGACCAGACCCTGCACGAGAAGAAGCTTGCAAAGCTCATCGGTCCGCATCGGCCGGCGCAGAAGGATGAGGTGAAGGAGATCCTCGGCGTGCCTGCAGGGTTCATCGGCCCCATGGGCCACAAGATCAGAAAGATCGCCGACTCCTCGCTCAAGCAGGGCGTGTATGTCGCCGGCGCGAACAAGGAAGGGTATCCACGTAAAAGGCGTGACCGCGGACAAACATTTTGCGGACGCCGAGTTTGCTGACATTCATACTGGCTGCGGCCGGGCGATGCCTGCGTGCAGTGCGGCAAACCGCTCCGCATCGAACGGGTGATCGAGATCGGCAATATCTTCAAGCTGGGGACCAAGTATTCAGTTCCGCTCAAGGCGAACTATCTCGACGAGAACGGCGCGGAGAAACCGATCATCATGGGCAGCTACGGCATCGGACCGGCCCGCATCGCAGCCGCTGCCATCGAGCAGGGGAACGATGAGAACGGCATCATCTGGCCGCTCCGCGATCGCGCCGTACCAGATCCTGATCGTGCCGGTGAACGTGAAGGACGTGAAGATCCATGGACATTGCCGAGGAGATGTACACGGCACTCGAGGAAAAAGGCTTCGAGGTCCTGATGGACGACCGTGACGAACGCGCCGGAGTCAAGTTCAAGGACGCGGACCTTATCGGCATCCCGTACCGCATCATTATCGGCGAGAAGAACCTCAAGGAAGGCCTCGTGGAGTTGAAGGAACGGAAGACCGGGCAGGTGGAAAAGGTGAAGGTCGAAGAGGCGGTGGAGAGGATAGCGAAGAAACTGGTGATGGAAGCGTAAATGAATCGCGGATTCCGGATTGTGGGATGCGGAACATATCGTAATACGGGCTTGTTGAACTTTGATAGGTTGCCTCATTTTCTCGTTTCTCCGAACGTGAGGATTCAGACGCGCTTTCCATGAAGGCGGAAAAACAGTGAAATAATACAAACGGAGTCCCTGATTGCGGGGTAATGTCGACTACCATATTTGGAGGTAAGTTTTTGGATAACGATATCGAGCAGATCAAGAGCATTATCAATGCGGTGGCAATGCAGTATCAGGCGAAAGGCGGCGATATACGGTTCGTGGGAGTTGAGGGAGGCGTCGTCAAGATCGCACCAGGCGGTTTTTGCTGGCGCTGACATATAACGCGGATAGCTCTGGTGCAGGGCTTACAAGAAAAATTGACCGAGAAATTTCCCTGGGTGAAACAAGTCATTGTGGTCAGAAGGGACCCATGATTTCATCTTGAAAAACACATCTTGAAAAATAACTTGAACTTCAGCAATAAAGGGCCTATAATTAAAATTTATGGAGGGTCCATTCAATGGATGAGACCGTTAAGTTGACGCTCACTCCGCAGCAGACCGCAGAAATCAAAAAGCAGATTGGTTTTGAGCTTCGCGAGATTTATCTCACGAAGCGATCGTTGAATAAGCTCAGGGTCTTCCGGCTACGTCTCAGTGAAGAGCAGCAGCAGATCATGGAAGAGCAACTCGGTCAGAAGGTAAAAGAACTTACGGTTACGCGTTCCATAGCGACGAGGATTCTTTAAGGGCGTTTTAAGGGTGTGACTTGTCTTCCCTCTTTTATGATGCAATCGATATCGTTATTCTTTCCTATTCTTTACGTGAAAGGAGGTGACTGATGATGAAAAAATATATTGCTATCATATTGGCCCTGCTATTCGTCTTTACCGTCGCCATCGTTGGGTGTGAGAAAAAGGCGGAAGCTCCGAAACCGGCTGAGCAACCCGCGATGGCCCCGGCTGCGCCTGCGCCGACGCCTGCTCCGGCTCCGGCGCCGGAACCTGCCCCCGCCCCGGCTCCGGCAAAACCTGCTAAGAAGTAAGTGTTATGCTCTTGTTACCGGGTATTTTAGCAAGCACGGCCCCCCTCAGAGGGGGCCTTTTATGTTTAAAAGAATGCAGAATCATACTGTAGCCTTATTACGAAATTTATGATCTATTTTCTCTGCTCGATCATCCAGGAAGGGCGGACGCCGAACTTATCAGGAAGGCGGCAGTTGCCGAGAGGATAGTCGCACTGCGCGAGGCCACAGTTCGGAGAATGCTGAGTGGCGAGGGGTAAGAGACGAAAAACGGTTATAATGTCCCGTCCCTTAAAGTTTATATTCCATGGAAAATTTTATTGTTTTCATAGCTGACCACTGGTTGCTTGCCGCACTGTCTGCGGTGAGCGTTCTCCTCGCGGCCTTTTTCGCAGCTTCTGAAACGGCCATCGTGTTCGCTAACAAGGGGCATATCCGTCAGCTATCTGAAGGCGGGAACCAACGCGCCGCAGTCGTGCTCCGGCTCCTGCAGCAGCGGGACCGGTTGCACAGTACGCTTCTGTTCTCCGAGAACTTCTTCATTGCGCTCGCTGTGTCTTTTTGCACGGTGGCCGCCTTTCACCTGTTTTCACGGACAGCGCTTTCGGTGGCGGCCGCCACGGTCGTTATGAGCGTTGTGGTCGTGCTCTTTGCCAAACTTGCGCCCAAAGGGCTTGCCGCACGGAACCCCGATCGCCTTGCTCTCATCGTTGCCTATCCCATGCTCCTTGTCATGAAGCTTCTATCGCCGGTCGCGCGCCTGCTGGCCGCGGCTGCGGATTTGTTTGCCGGGCCCGGTCCGCAGGGCATGTCCTGCACGGCGGTGGTCACGGAAGAGGACATCAAGGCCATGATCAATCTCGGAGAGGAGGGTGGTTCGCTCAAGGAAGAGGAGAAGGAACTGCTCCATAAGGTCTTCGAGTTCGGCGATACCCTGGCATCGGAGGCCATGCGGCCGCGGACCGAGATCGTGAGCGTGCCGTCGAATGCGACCCTCAAGGACGTGTTCAGCCTCGTGTCCGAGTTCGGGTATTCGCGCTACCCCGTGATCGAAGACACCGTCGATACGGTCATCGGCATCCTGTACATCAAGGACATCCTCGTCGCCATGTCGGCAGGTGAGGTGAAGCGCGAGGACGACATCCAGCGGTTCATCAGGCCGGCGTACTTCATCCCCGAGAACAAACGGGTGAGCGAGCTCCTGTCGGAGATGCAGCGGGAGCGGTTCCAGATCGCCATCGTCATCGACGAATACGGCGGCACGTCGGGCCTCGTGACGCTCGAAGACCTGATCGAGGAGATCGTCGGCAGCATCCACGACGAGCTTGAGACCGAGGAGAAGGAAGTCCAGATCGTGGACGAGAAGAACTTTGTGGTCTCGGGCCAGTCGGCGCTTGACGAAGTGAACGAGCTGCTCGGCACGAACCTCCAGTCCAAGGATTTCAATACTCTCGGCGGGTTCGTGTTCGGGCTCTTCGGCAGGATGCCGAAGGTGGGCGAGCAGCTCAAGTACAAGAACCTCAAGCTCGAGGTCCTTGAGCTCGAGGGCAGGAAGATCAGCAAGGTGAAGATAACGAAGCTGTGACGCGCAGAGCGCATGAAGCATGGAGCACGGCGTATGCGTTATTCACCCGGCGCTCTTTGCCCTGAGCCGAATGCCATTTTGGAGGTGAAGTTTGCGGAAGAAAGTGACGGTCGTCGGAGCGGGCCATGTGGGGGCGACCCTGGTGCAGCGGATCGCGGAGACACGGCTCGCGGACGTGGTGATGGTGGATGTGGTGGAAGGTGTGCCGCAGGGCAAGGGGCTCGATCTCCTGGAGGCCGGGCCGGTGCTCGGATACGACTCGAAGGTCACCGGCACGAACGGATATGACGAGACCGCCGGTTCTGATATCATCGTGATCACGGCCGGCCTGGCGCGAAAGCCGGGCATGAGCCGCGACGACCTGCTCGCGGCGAACGGCGACATCGTGAAAAAGGTCGCCGAGGAGACTGGGCGTCGTTCTCCAAACGCGATCATGATCGTGGTCACGAACCCCATGGATGTGATGGCCTATGTTGCCATGAAGGCGAGCGGTTTCCCGCGTGAGCGGGTGATCGGCATGGGCGGTGTGCTCGATTCGGCGCGGTTCCGGACGTTTATCGCCATGGAACTCGGCGTGTCCGTTGAGAACACCCACGCCTTCGTGCTTGGCGGCCACGGCGACACCATGGTGCCGCTGCCGCGCTATTCCACGGTGGCCGGCATCCCGATCACGGAGACTAATGAGCGCGGACCAGATCAGCCGGCTTGTCGAACGCACGCGGAACGGCGGCGCCGAGATCGTGGCCCTGCTCAAGACCGGGAGCGCCTACTATGCGCCGTCGGCAGCAACGCTCGAGATGGTCGAGGCCATGCTCCTGGACAAGAAAAAGATCCTTCCCTGTTCCGCCTACCTCGAAGGAGAGTACGGTGTAAAGGGCGCCTTCGCCGGCGTGCCGGTGAAGCTCGGCGCAAAAGGCGTGGAGCAGGTGGTCGAGATCAAGCTCAACGCTGATGAGAAGGCGGCGTTCATGAAGTCCGTGGACGCGGTGAGGGCAGGATGCGCGAAATTCATGTAGACGAGATCAGGGACAACGTCGCCCAGATCTGCATCGACGCGGCGTACAATCTGAGCGAAGACGTGCTCACGGCCTTCGACCGTGCGATCGAGACCGAGACCGCGCCGGGGGCGAAGGAGATCATCGAGCTCCTGAAGGAGAACGCCCGCATCGCGAAAGAAGACCACATTCCTATCTGCCAGGACACGGGTATCGCCATCTTTTTCGTCGAGATCGGCCAGGACCTCCGGATCAAGAACGGCTTCATTGTCGACGCCATCAACGAAGGCGTGCGCAAAGGGTACAAAGAAGGCTATCTCAGGAAGTCCGTGGTGGACCCGCATCACGAGGAAAAACACCGGCGACAATACGCCGGCCATCATCTATACCGAACTCGTGCCCGGAGACAAGCTCAAGATATCGTTCATGCCCAAGGGCGCGGGGAGCGAGAACATGAGCGTCATCCGGATGCTGCGGCCCACCGAGGGCGTGGAGGGCATCAGGAACTTCGTGCTCGAGTGCGTGCAGAAGGCCGGCGCCAATCCCTGTCCGCCGGTCGTGATCGGCGTGGGCATCGGCGGCGATTTCGAGAAGGCCGCGCTCATCGCCAAGAAGGCGCTGCTCCGGCCCGTCGGCAGCCCGAATCCAAAGCTGGAACTCGCATCCCTCGAGGAGACACTGCTCAAGGCCGTGAACAGGACCGGCATCGGTCCCGAAGGGCTCGGCGGCAAGGTGACGGCCATGGCCGTGCACGTGGAGAGCTTCCCGTGCCACATCGCGAGCCTGCCGGTGGCGGTGAACATCAACTGTCATGCGGCGAGGCATAAGACGATCATTCTCTAGAGCAGGGATGGTGAATGGGAGAGTACAAGAGTAAGAAGCGTAAAACGTAAGGCATGCGGGCTATGCTCCATACCCTATGCTCAATGCGCTGTGTCGATAGAGGTTAAGCATGACCGAACCCATTAAAATACAACCCCCGCTGACCGACGACGTTATCGAGAAGCTCAAGGCCGGCGACCGCGTGGTGATCACCGGCGTGATCTATACCGGCAGGGACATGGCGCACAAGTACATGGTCGAAGGGCATAAGAAAGGCGAGAAGCTGCCGTTCGATGCTCAAAGGCCAGATCCTTTACTATACCGGTCCCACACCGGCACCGCCGGGAAGGCCCATCGGTTCTGCCGGGCCGACCACGAGCTACGGCATGGACAAGTACACGCCCTACGCTGCTTGAGCTGGGACTCAAGGGCATGATCGGCAAGGGTCCGCGCGGGCAGGAAGTGAAGGACGCCATCAAGAAGCACAAGGCTGTCTATTTCGCCGCCATCGGCGGTGCAGGCGCGCTCATCTCCAAGGCCATCCGGAAGGCCGAGGTGATCGCCTATCCCGAACTCGGGACCGAGGCGGTGATGCGGCTCGAGGTCGAGGACTTCCCGGCCGTCGTGGTGAACGACGTGCATGGCGCGGACCTGTACCGAATCGGCGTGGAGCAGTATAAGGAGGTTATCGGCGTCGAGGACGAGTCCTGCTGAATATGACCCGCAGAGGCTCAAAGAACGACGAGCAATGAATAAAGATACAAGATTCATGTTGCTGTGAATGTTGCGCCTTTGCGAGAAATGAGAAGGGGAAATGATGACGATCAAGTCAAGAATCAGGACGATACCGGATTATCCCAAGAAGGGGATCATGTTCCGCGACATCACCACACTCATCAAGGACCCGGTGGGGTTCCGACTGGTCATCGACAGCCTGACCCAGCGGTATATTCACGCGGACTTTGATTTCGATACGATCGTGGGCATCGAGTCACGAGGCTTCATTATCGGCTCGGCTCTGGCATACACGCTCGGGAAAGGCTTCATCCCGATTCGGAAAAAGGGCAAACTCCCGGCCGATGTCGAATTCCAGGAATACGCGCTTGAGTACGGCACGGACAGGATCGAGATCCATAAGGATGCACTGAAAAAAGATGAGCGCGTCATCCTCGTGGATGATCTTCTGGCGACCGGTGGCACTGCGCTGGCGGCAGCCGCGCTTATCGAAAAACTCGGTGCAAAAGTGGTCGAGATGGCGTTCATCGTGGACTTGCCCGATGTGGGAGGGAAAAAGAAGTTGTTGGAAAAAGGATATGAAGTCTTTGCGCTAACCGAGTTTGAAGGGGAGTAAGTTTCAGAAAAAAATCTCAGTGCATGATGAAGGCGTTGTCGTGTTTCCAGACAGCGCATTTATTTTTTGCTGGCTTCACCCACGTCGTGCTCCTCCTTCTACCATGTGCGGCTGTTCACACATACCTGTAGAATAAGGCTAAACAAAAAGAATGCCCTCACTTTTATACTTTCCCCTTAGAATGCATGTTACTACAGATGGTAAAATTTATCCAGCAAAGAGGATGTCAACGAACATAAATGGTTTTATTTGGGGGTAGGCGTTAACGAATTTTATATGAATCTTTATGAGTTTATAAGAATTGCAACCACAAAGACTACGGGAAGAAGCAAATGCTGCATATTTCTCCTGTTTATCCTGATTTTTCACAATTTCAGCCAGTCGCTTGAGTCAGCCGCACCTTATAACGAGGGCGGTTATATAAAACCCCACATTGGGCCTCTGGTCAACAATCACCGGCGCTCCCCTTTTATGTCATGCTGATATTGAACTGCGGATAAAATCGGCAACCATATCCGCCGAGCCCTCTTGAAATCTCATACCGGCCGTGTATATCGAGACCTTATCCCTGTCGTATCTTTCCTCAAATCCGCTTAATTTGCAGCGGACTACGATGCCCTTCACATCGATACTATTCCTCTTGTCTTCGAGCTTGAACAAACATTCTTTGCCGATATTAAGTCTTCTGTCCACTTTTAGGGCAACTCCGCCGAAACTGATATCAATGACTTCTGCGTTATCGGCTACGTTCAACTTGCCGTTTATTTCTATTAAATCCAATCTGAATCTCTTATGCCGCCTCTTTTCCAGCATCATATGTTGCCTCCACTTTCTTATATGAATTACCGGCTGCAATAGACGCATTATTAATCTGTCTGAAAAGTACGAAGGACGAGGAAATCACTGTAATGCTGATCACTCAAGGCTGTGCACCAACCAGGAAAGCTCCGGATACTCGTCCTTCACCGCAGTAGTCTCTTCCTTCAGTAGTCTCAGCGCTTCGGGGATGTGTTTCAGAAAATATTTTTTCCCCTTGACCACGGACAGGAACCCATACGCGCCGAGGGCTTGCATATGGCGCTGGAGGCGGCAGGGGATGAGGCTCTCTCTGAATAACTTGTCATTGAATCCTTCTGATTGTTTATTCACCTCGCTGACGTAATATTCTATCAACCTTTCCCGTATGCCATCATCGAGCCGGTGATATGGGTCCCAGAGAATTGAGGCGACGTCGTACGCGGCAGGCGCCATCCTCGCGCCCTGATAATCGATGACGTGCGGGATGCCGCCCGCTGTGATCATGATATTCTGACACTGAAAATCACGGTGGATTACTCCTTTGGAGTAGGTGTCTACCTTCAGCGCAAGGCGATGGAACTCTTCCTCTAAGGTCTGTTTGTTGCCCAGTGGCAGCTTCCTTAATCCAATAATGAACCTCTCCAGAAAGTAGCACGTTTCCCATCGGAGGTAATCGTAGTCGAATATGCGCGTCTGGAGCAGGGGACACTCATGGACATGCTCGGTGACGCGGGTATGGAGCTTGACCAGGATGTCGAGCACACTACAATAGACATCGTAAATATGAGTGCTGCTGTGCGGGATCTTAAAATATGAGTAGAGACTCGTATCCCCCAGGTCATCAAACAGGGCCATCTTGCGCGCATCGTCCGTTGCGATGAGTCCGGGCACGGGCACGGTGTGGGCCGCGAAGAAGCGGGTGTAAATGAGATGGCGCTCGTAGTCCGGGTCATCTGATCTGCATTCCAGGAGCACCACGGTCCTGCTATCGTTCCTCACGCGGAAATAGTGCCGGTCCGAACCGCCGAAACCAATCAGCATTGCTTCGGCCTGATCATTCTGGTCCGATGGAGCCGAGAATCCGCTTATGCCGAAATGATACGCAAATAACGGATCTGACAGAGAAACGCGCTTTTGTTCGGATGCGTGGAAGCTGGGCTGCATATCGGTTTCCTTGAGATTGACGACGTAATCCGGGCCGAGTATCCCGTCCTCATGCTTGCCCGATACCCTGGAACCTGGCATAACGATACAGTTCCTGATCTGCGCATTGTCCTGGATCTCGCTCTCTGATTCAAGAACCGCATAGCCGTCCACTTCGATGCTCCCGCATTTCGCCGATGGAGACCGATAGACCGTTTCGCCGTTTTCTCTCAGCGTATCGAGGACTCCCGCAGCATAGGTCGCAGGGTTTCCGATATCATTCCAGTAACAGCCGGTGAAATCGAGCGTCTGGACCTTATGACCCGCCGACGCTGCCGCGACCCAGGCTATGGTTGCGTGCGATACGCCCGTCGGCAGAAACTTGAGTATCTCCGGAGAGTACATGGCGATGCCGGTATATGCGATCTTTTTTGCTACCGTGCTCGGATCTGGTCTGGAATCTCCGGGATTTTCCACGAAGAGCACAAAGCCGTTATCATCCACGACGACATTGCTCAGTTTTGGATGTTTGTGAGTGACAAGCGAGGCGATATTTCCCGAGGAAAGATGTGTCTCAATCAGACGAGTAAAATCGATATCCAGCAGGATGTCAGAGTTGTGCACGATGAAAGGGCCGCCCGTAAGAAATTTTTCTGCGTTCTTGAGCGCGCCGCCGGTACCGAGGATGGGGTCTTCATGAAAGAACTCGATACGGTCAGCATAAGGCGATCCGCCGGCCCATTCCCGGATCATCTCCGGCTTGTAATGCAGGTTGATGCCGATCCTGCCGGAACAGACCGCGGTGAGCTTTTCGAGGATGATCTCGATCAACGGTTTTCCAAGAATCGGGAGGAGCGGCTTCGGGAGGTAGTTTGTGATCGGCCGGAGCCGTTCGCCGAGACCGGCGGCGGGAAGAAATATATTGATTGGAAATTTTAACATAGAATTCTAGAAAAGCTATATTGCCGCAGAGGACGCAGAGGAATCAAAAAAAACACAGGGATGACATTTCTCTTTTGACAGGATTCCAGGATGAAGTCGGATCAATCCCCTATAAATCCTGCTTATCGTGATAACCCCCCCTCTGGGCTTTTGTGATATTTCCTCCTCAGTTTCAGAGTTTATCTCCGTCCAAAAGGTATATTCACCTATATATTAAATATTTTTTCCTTATTTTCTCAAATCCCCTCGCTTCTTCCTTCCACCATCTTTCCATCGCCTGGAGCTCAGTCCAGGTCTCGATCTCCTTCCGTAGCCTGTCTGTACCGGCGAGGATGTCGATCGGGAGATTGATCTCCTCGTACTCGTAGGGCGGCTGTTTCCAGGCGATGTCCCGCGGGTAGGTGTTGTGGATTGCTTTCAGGACGGCAACGCCGGTCTTGAATGGCTTGAATCTTTCCCGATCCATGACGTGAATCTGCGCGCCGCTGCAAAGCTTGTTTGCGTGTTTCTGGAATGTGGGCTGGAACGAAAGCGGTCGGAACACAACGCCGGGAAGCCTGAACTCATTCAGAACCTTCACGATGGTTCCGGAATGGACAAAGGGCGCGCCGAATATCTCGAACGGCCTTGTAGAGCCCCTACCTTCGGAAATGTTCGTGCCCTCGAGCAGGCACATGCCGGGATAGACGAGCGCCGTATCGAGCGTGGGCATGTTGGGCGATGGAAGGACCCATGGCAGTCCTGTTTCATCGAACCACATCTTTCGCTTCCATCCTTGCATGGGAATGACGCGATAGTCAAGGCCAGGATAAAAAGTATCCTCGACATACATGCCGATCTCGCCGATCGTCATGCCGTGGCGTACGGGCAGCGGCCGCAATCCGACGAACGACGCGAACTCCGGCTTGAGTACCGGCCCCTCAGTAATATGACCACCGATGGGGTTCGGACGGTCGAGTATGACCACGGTTTTTCCCGCTTCATGACAGGCCTGCATGCAGAGTTCCAGCGTCCATATGAATGTGTAATATCGGCTGCCTACGTCCTGTAAGTCAACTATAAGTACGTCGATATTCGCGAGCATTCCGGGGAAGGGCTTGCGCGTCTTGCCGTAGAGACTGTAAACTGGCAGACCCGTGACAGGATCACGAAATCCTTCCCATTCGATCATGTTATCCTGGGTCTGGCCCAGGATGCCGTGTTGGGGGCCGAAGAGTGTAGTGAGCTTGAACTTTTTCGATTTTATGCAAACGGTGACTGCATATTCCAACCTGCGATTGACCGATGCAGGGTGCGCTACGAGGCCTACGCGGGCACCTCGCAAGTCCTTGGGCCAGAGCTTTTCAAACAGGTCGAGTCCGGTGAAAATACCTCTGTTTTTCGCCGACATGCGCAGATTATAGTGATAATCAGATCAAATAGCAACAGTAAGTTGTGGGACCAAGGGACTTTTTGCGCATTGAAAAAAAACGTTATCTCAATTATAATACTGTCATGGAATACAAGGTCGTAGAGACGAGCACGGTGACCGATGAGGAGATCGAAAAGGTCTTGAACCACTGGACCGCGCAGGGATATGCGTTCGAGAGTGTTCATTTCGTCACCACCGAGTCGTCCCGCAGGCCGAAAATGGCATTTGTGTTCTTCACGAAGAAAAGAACGGGGGAGCACTTTGCCACGGGTGAGCAACGAGCATGGAGAAAAGCTGCGAGCTGAATCCCGAGGGTTCTTAAACTCCGTGACTCCGCTGTTATAATTGATCATCGTATGAATGTACTAATCATAAAGAACATCGCGAGCGAAGGTCCGGGCACGATCGAAGAGCATCTCCTGGCAGAGAAACTGCCTTATTCCATAATCGACCTGAAAAAGGGTGACGATGCACCGCCTATAAGCACCTTTACGCATCTCGTGATCATGGGCGGGCCCATGGCGGTCTACGAGATGGAACAGTATGCCTTTCTGAAGAATGAAGCGCTTCTTATCGAGAGGGCATTCAAGGCGAACAAACATGTTCTCGGCGTTTGTCTCGGTGCGCAGATGGTTGCGCATGCTCTCGGCGCACGGGTCTACGCGGGGAGGCAGAAGGAGATCGGCTGGTACGAAGTGGCGTTGACGGATGAGGGGATGCGGGACCCCTGCGTGTCGCATTTGGCCTGTGACGGCAAGAAATCCGCCCAGGTTTTTCAGTGGCATGGGGACACCTTCGATCTGCCGGCGGGCGCCGTGCGGCTGGCGTCATCGGGCCTCTTTCCCAATCAGGCGTTCCGCTACTCTGACCGGGTATATGCACTCCAGTTCCATATCGAGGTCACACCCGTCATCGTTCTCGACTGGCTCAAAAATGAAAAAGGGATAGATCTGAACAAAGTAAGCGCTGAATCAGCCAGGATATACGATCCCTACCGCGTCAGAGCTATGAATTTTTACAAGGGCTTCTTCAAAACGTGATCCGGAATAACTGCCAACCGCAGGATTCTCGAAATTAATACTCTTTGCCGGCACCACTTCCAGAAAAATCCTTTTGATGTCATGCGGTTAACAATTGACAACGGACGTTGTAAAGAGTATAATTTTTTTATTGAGGCTCTTGGGCACAAAGTGGAAGTCTGCAGTGTACTATGAAAGAGAATAAGACCTTATATACGTTGCTCCTTGTTGCGCTCCTGACCGTTTCGGCGTATTTTCTCGCCGATACTGTGGACGCAATGATCGGTCGGAGCCTGGACGCGGCGCCCCGCTTTACCGCGCCGATCGGGCGTGATCGGGCCGTCCTTGAGCCGCGGCGCGAACTGAGCGACTATTCAACGATTCTCGAACGCGGCCTGTTCGGTGAGGGTAAGGGGCCGTCAAGCAGTCCCGCCGCAGTAGAGTCTTCCATGTATCGCCTGATCGGCACCATCGAAGGCGCCAGCTTCTCGGGTGCGGTGCTCGAAGACGCGAGCGGACAGGCGTTCTACCGCATCAACCAGAAGCTGCCGGACGGCTCCCAGATCATCAAGGTCCAGCGAGACAAAATCGTCCTCCGAAGGGCGGACAGCAGTACGACCGAGATCCAGGTCGTCGATGACACGAAGATCGTTAACGTATCGAGACCGGTCGCAACCGGCGGCGGCGTGCGGAAGCTTTCCGAAGGCAAATTTATGGTCGACCAACGAGAGGTTACGGCCAGCACCGAGAACGTCAATCAGCTTTTGACACAGGCACGGGCGCTCCCTTATATGGAGCAGGGCAAAACCGTCGGCTTCCGCATCAGCGAGATCGTGCCCGGCAGCCTTTATGAGAAGATTGGGCTCCTGAACGGCGACATAATCCAAAAGATCAACTCGCAGGATGTGGACGATCCGGCCAAGTTCTTCCAGATGTACCAGAGCCTGAAAGAAGAGCGGAGCATTTCCATCGACCTGATGCGGGGCGGTCAGCGTCAAACACTGAACTACGAGATACGGTAAACGCATCACGTAATGAGTTCAAGAATCAAATTCCAAAGTTCACGTGAAATCCAAATTTCTAGTAAAGTCATTTTGATGCTTGATCATGCGAGCTTGATCCGTGACGGGGATTTGGGCACTGGGAATTCATTGGTTGCACATGGAGGCTGAGAGTGAATAAAACAGCAGCCCTTCTGCTTGCGGGGCTTGTTACCGTCAATGTCGCAAGCGCCCAGGAGAAGCCCCTGCTTCCCTTAGGCGTCCCGCCTTCACCTTCCGAACAGCAGGCCGATATCCAGAAGATAAAATCCGGGGAAGATTATGTAACCCTTAACTTCTCGAACATTGATATTACCGCCCTTGTCAAGGTGATGAGCGAGCTCATGCGCAAGAACTTCATCCTCGACGAACGTGTGACCGGCAAGATAACGCTCATGACCCCCACGCGGATATCACCGGACGAGGCCTACCAGGTGTTCCAATCCGCGCTGGAGATCAAGGGCTTTACCGCTATTGAGGACGGCAAGATCATCCGCATCATTCCCTCCGCCAGCGCCCGGCAGAGCGGGCTCAAGGTGTTCAAGGATGATGACTTCAGGGGCGAGGGGTTTGTGACCAAACTTTTCCGCTTGTCCTTTGTCGATCCCCAAGAGATCGTACGCACGCTCACCCCGCTCGTGAGCAAGGACGGATCCCTGATCGCCTATGCCGCAACAAGCTCCCTTATCATCACCGATTCGGTCTCCAATATCAGAAAGATGGAAAGCCTGATCCGATTGCTTGACGTCCCCGCGTCTGAGGGCAAGGGGAAGATCAACGTCTACTACCTCAAGCACGCGAACGCCGAGGATTTCGCCAAGGTGATGTCAGCACTCGTCTCCAGACTGCCGGCACCGCCGGCGGGCGGCGTCCAGCCGGTGGGTCCAGCGACGATCCTCGAAGGAACTGTCACGATCACCGCGGACAAGGCAACTAATTCGCTCATCATCGTGGCGTCGCCGGGCGACTACGAGACCGTCAAGGACGTGATCCAGAAGCTCGATATCAGGCGTCGACAGGTCTACGTCGAGGCAGCGATCATCGAGATGGGCCTGAATAAGGCTCGTGAACTCGGCTTCGAGTTCCAGGCCACTAACCTCAACAGTATCGAGAACAGTAACACCAAGCAAGCCATCGGCGGCACGAACTTCGGCAACATCGGCAACGTGATAGCGAACGGGCCTGCAGGCCTGGCGTCGCTGACCGGCTTGAACGTGGGCGCCGTGAAAGGCATCTTCACGTTCAAGGGCGTTGAATACCTGAACATCGGTGCGCTCCTGCACGCTCTGCAGACCGATACGGACGTGAACGTTCTCTCCACGCCGAACATCCTTACCACGGACAACCAGAAGGCCGAGATCATGGTGGGCGAGAACATTCCGTTCGTCACCGGCCAGACCCAGACCGCGGCGACGGGAGGTCAGATCCTCTCCCAGATCGACCGGAGAGACGTGGGCATAAGTCTGAAGATCACCCCGCAGATCACATCGGAAGACAATGTGCGGCTCGACGTCTACCAGGAGATTTCGGACATCACCACAACTCCGGGGCTGAATCCCAACATTGTAGGCCCCAGCACGACCAAACGCTCGGCGACCACGACAGTCGTGGTCAGGGACCGGCAGACCATGGTCATCGGTGGGCTTATCCGGGACAAAGTCAACTCTACGACCTCGAAAGTGCCGCTCCTCGGTGACATTCCCATTCTTGGCTGGCTCTTCAAGTACAACACCACCACGGTTCAGAAGGTGAACCTCATGATCTTCATCACGCCGTATATCATCAAGAACGAGTCCGACGTGGCCGAGCTCACGAAGAATAAAGCGGATGCTCTCGAGAAATTCCGTGAAAAGTACAAGATCGAGAAGAAGGATATGGGCGGTCTCATCGAAACGAAGAGACCCGGGTCCGCTCCGACAGTAACTGCTCCAACAGGGACTACCCCGTCCCCGCCCAAGCCTGCTGAAGAAACCGGCGCTGAGAAATCAGGAACCACTGCTCCCCTGCAGTCTGCGCCCACCGGTACGATGCAGATCGCTCCGGCGGAGGGCGTGCGGTGAGACGTCTGATCGGGGAGATACTCGTCGAGTCAGGGCTTTCCCCGGAGCGGCTCAAAAAGGCCCTCGATCTTCAGAAGAAGCGGGGAGGCAGGATCGGCACGCTTCTGATACGCCTCAGTTTCGTGACCGAAGAAGAGGTGCTCAGGGCGCTCGGTGCCCAGCTCGGCCTGCCCTTCCTGCCCGATCTCGGCGAGATCGACCGGGAACTCGCACTCAAGCTTCCGATCACTTACGCAAAAAAGGCTGTCGTGCTTCCCCTCCGGCGGGAGAACGGCACCGTCATTGCCGCCACAGCAGAACCGCTCAGCCTTACCATGGTTGATGATCTGCGCGTCCTCTTTGGCGCCGACGTCGCGCTCAGCCTCGCACCGACCGAGAAGATCCTCGATACAGTAAACCGCCTCCACAGCGAGGACATGAACAAGGCCGAGGATACTGTCCAGGAGATGGAAGAGGACGACCTTTCGTTCCTCGCCGCCGAACTGGAAGAACCGACGGACCTGCTCGAGGTCACCGACGACGCTCCGATCATCCGGCTCGTGAACTCGCTCCTGTCGCAGGCCATCCGAGAACGCGCGAGCGACATCCACATCGAACCCTTCGAGAAGGACGTGATCGCCCGGTTCCGCATCGACGGCATCCTCTACAACATTCTGACGATCCAGAAACGGTACCAGGCAAGCATCGCATCGCGCGTCAAGATCATGTCGGGCCTGAACATCGCCGAGAAGCGGCTCCCGCAGGACGGCGGCATGCGGATCAAGATCGGCGGCAAGGACGTGGACATCCGCGTCTCGATCGTGCCCACGGCCTTCGGCGAGCGCATCGTGCTCCGGCTCCTGTACCGCGAGAGCGCCCTGCTTGCCGCTCGAGCAGATCGGGTTCTCCGGCGAGTACCTCGACCAGTTCAATGAACTCATCACCCGGCCGCACGGGATCATCCTCGTGACGGGCCCGACGGGAAGCGGCAAGACCACGACGCTCTATGCATCGCTCTCGAAGATCAACTCGCCGGACAAGAACATCATCACCATCGAGGACCCGATCGAGTACCAGCTCAAGGGCATCGGCCAGATCCAGGTGAATGCCAAGATCCAGCTCACCTTCGCGGCCGGGCTCCGGTCGGTGCTCCGGCAGGACCCGGACGTGATCCTCGTGGGCGAGATCCGGGACTCGGAGACCGCTGAGATCGCGATCCAGGCGGCGCTCACCGGCCACCTCGTGTTCTCCACGCTCCATACGAACGACGCGGCCGGCGCCGTGACGAGACTGATCGACATGAAGATCGAGCCTTTCCTGATCTCGTCCTCGGTGATGGCGATCCTGGCCCAGCGGCTCGTGCGCGTACTGTGCAAGGAGTGCCGTGAGCCCTATGAGATAACGCCCGCGGAGATAACGGAACTTGAGTTCAAGACCGCGCGCAGGTGCGACGGTGTATCGCGCGAAAGGATGCGAGGCCTGTTTCCACACGGGCTACCTCGGCCGGAAGGCGATCTACGAGCTGCTGCATCGTGGACGACGATATCCGTCAGCTCATCATGAAAAATACCGACGCGGCCACTCTCAAGGCAGCCGCCATGCAGAAGGGCATGCGTACGCTCCGCCAGGACGGCGCGGACAACGTGCTCAAGGGCATTACGTCCGTCGACGAGGTCGTGCGCGTGACGCAGAAGGAAGTAGTAAGAGATGATGCAAGCAGATCGATGTCCAGAGTTAAGAAGTCTAGATTTTCTCAACCTTATCCTCAACCTTGGTCTCCTGTCCTCTGCATTTTGAAACTATGCCTGTCTACGAATATAAAGGCGTTACCGCTCAGGGCAAGAAGGTCTCCGGTGTCCAGGACGGCGAAGGCCTGAAGACGGTCAAGCGCAAAGCTGAAAAAAGACGGTATCATGGTCCTCGAGATCCATGAGGGCGGAACACTGAGCGCCGCCAGGCGGCCGCGGGAGTTCAGGCTCGGCACCGGCAGGGTGCGGCTCGGCGACCTCGCGAATGCGACACGCCAGCTTGCTACGCTTCTCTCATCCGGCCTGCCGCTCATGGACGCGCTCACCGTGCTCGTGGAACAGGAAGAGACCCCGGCCTTGAAGTCGGCGCTGTCGTCGGTGCGCGATGCGGTCCGTGAAGGCGCATCGCTTGCGGATGCGCTCAAGGCCAACCCGAAGGCCTTCTCTCAGCTCTATATCAACATGGTCTCGGCCGGCGAGGCGAGCGGCACGCTCGAGATAACGCTCGACCGGCTGGCGGACTTTCTCGACGAACAGGTCAGGTTCCGGGGCAAGTTCGCGGCAGCGCTCGCCTATCCTGCACTCATGACGGTGATCGGCGTGGGCGTGCTCTTCTTCCTGTTCAGCTTCGTGCTGCCCCGCGTGGTCGGCATGTTCGAGGACATGAAACAGCAGCTCCCCTTCATGACCCTTGCGCTCCTCTGGGTGGTGAGGGTCATCTCTTCAGCATGGTGGGCGATCCTGATCGTCCTTGGCGGAGCTGGCTACTATCTCAGGCGGTACTTCGCAACGCCTGAGGGCAAGGAGTGGCTCGATGCACGGCTCCTGCGGCTCCCGGTGTTCGGGAACCTCATCAGGATGATCGCCGTATCACGGTTCACGCGAACGCTCGGGACGCTTCTCCAAAGCGGCGTGCCGACGCTTACGGCGCTCGATATCGTGAAGAGCGTGGTCGGGAACACCGTGCTCGCCGATGCGATCCATAAGGCGCGGGAAAACGTGCGGGAGGGTGAATCGATCGCCGACCCGCTGAGAAGAAGCGGCCTGTTCCCGCCGGTCGTGATCCAGATGGTCGCTGTGGGAGAAAAGAGCGGCGAACTCGAAAAGATGCTGCTCAAGATCTCCGATTCCTTCGACCGGACCGTTGAGACGCGTATCACGGCGCTTATGTCGCTGCTCGAGCCGGTGATCATTCTCGTGATGGGCCTGGTCGTCGGTTTTATCGTGATCGCCATCATGCTGCCGATACTCCAGATGAGCTCGGGAATCAGGTAGCCGACGGAGGAACTGAAGACAGTTCATCGCTGACAGTCCGTGGCCCATGAAAATCACGCCTGAAATGCAAGGAGGTAAGGATGAATATTCCTACATCATTTAGGAAAAGAGAAAAAGGTTTTACCCTCATCGAAATCATGGTGGTGGTCATTATTCTCGGATTGCTCGCCGGACTGGTGCTGCCCAGGATCCTGGGCCAGGAGGAAAAAGCGAAGGTCGAAACCACAAAGGTGCAGATCCGGTCGCTGGAGGGTGCGCTGGACGCTTTCAAGCTCGATAACGGCTTTTATCCGGCCACGGACCAGGGGCTCGAGGCGCTCATCAAGAAGCCAGAAGCAGGCCGCATCCCAAACAAATGGCGCGATGGCGGCTACCTGAAGCCGTCGCGCATCCCCAAGGACCCCTGGGGCAAGGATTATGTCTACCTCTCCCCCGGTAACGAGGGGAGGGAGTATGATATCATCTCCTACGGCGCGGATAACGAGCCGGGCGGCGAGGGCAATAACGCAGACATCGAAAGCTGGAAGATGCAGTAGAATATGAGATGCGAAATGCGGCACTACTGCGGAATGTGGAGTGCGGATTTCGAAATGAAAGAAGAAAAAGCAGGAATCGGCAATCTACAATCTGAAATCCGATATAGAAACGGCTTCACCCTCATCGAACTTGCCGTTGTCATCGCCATACTGGGCGTGATGATCGCGCTCGTTGCACCGCGGCTCGCCGATATCGGTGAGGCGAACCTTAAGCGAAGCGCCCGCCATCTTACGGGCATGATCCGTTTCCTGCATGAGGAGTCGCAGGCGAAAAAGACGATTTATCGCCTCCGGTTCGACATCCAGGAGGGACATTACTGGGCCGAGGCGCTGACGACGACATCGGATAATACCGCTGAGTTCAAACGAATGCAGTCCGTGATAGCCGGCGAGGGAAGCCTTTCTGGCCAAACGACGTTCCGTGATGTTCTCGCAGGAAGCCACCGCGACGAACCGTATCTGCTGTTCACGCCCGACGGGTGGGTCGAGAATGCGGCCATCCACCTTCGAGATGGAGAGGGTCGGGATTTTACGCTGCTTGTAAAGCCACTCACCGGAAATACCGAACTCCGCGAAGGGTTTGTGGAGGAGCGGTAAGTACGGCAATTGGTATGGGGCAGAAAGCAGGGAAAATACTTTGAACCGCATGCAGCGGGGTTTTACGCTCCTCGAGGTGATGGTCGCCGTGGCCATCCTGGCAATGGTGCTCGTGACGCTTATGGGAGTGAAAAACGGGAGCATGCAGGACGTGATGCTCGCCGACCACATTACGACGGCCACGCTTCTGGCAAAGCGTATGATGACCGAGACGCTTTTGACAAGTACGCTCACCCCGAAAGAAGATGAAGGCGAGTTTCCAGAGGATGAGTTTAAGGGTTATACCTGGAAAAAGACGATCTCACTTGTGCCGATTGAAGTAAAACTCCTGGAAGTGCGCGTGGCCGTGCTCTGGAAAGAGGGTGAACGGCAGGAGATGGTGGAGCTGGTGAGCTATGAATAGAATTGCAGATTGCGGATTGCGGATTGCGGATGGGGGAATACTGAGCCGGAAAAAGAACCGAATTCCGAAATCTAAAGGCAGCAATTCGATATCGAAGGGTTTTACGCTGATCGAAGTGCTTCTTGCCATGGCGATCCTTGCCGTCGTTATGACGGTGATCTACGCGAGCTTTTCCTCGGCTGGAAGAAACGTTGAACAGGCAGAAACGATCCGCGACGAGACCGATCTGGCACGGACACTGATCTCCCGGATTTCAGATGATATTACCAATGCTTACGTTAATAGGAACATGAATTTTTCGGCGCGCATAACGATCTTCGACGGCAAGAAAGAGGAGGTCGAAAACAGCGGCGAGAATATAAGGCATGATAGCATTACTCTTACCACGCTTACGCACTGGCGTAAGCCGGATTCGAAGGAAATGGAACTCTGGGAAGTAGGCTATTTCTTCAAAGAAAAACCGGACGGTAGTGGATACACCCTCTTCCGAAGAGAGAAACGGGAACTGAACAAGGACGTGCCGGCACTTGAAGGGGGAGATGAGTACGAGATTACGGACAATGTGGAGAGCCTTCAATTCAGGTATTATGACGGATTTAATTGGGCCGACGCATGGGACAAATCTTTGAACAAGGTGCCGACAGCCGTGGAAATTGCACTCACGCTTGATACAGGCAAAGTGTACGTTACACAGGTGGATGTCGGCAGTATAAGTCAGTGACGATGGATGACGGGCGAAAGTCAAAGATGATGATGTTGAAGAGGCATAACGATCGCGGCGTTGCGCTGCTGATCGTACTCCTGGTGACTGCGCTCTTGATCGCGCTCATTTTCGAGTTCTCTTACGCGACACGCATCAGTCTGAACAGCGCGATAAACTTTCGCGACAGCCAGCGCGCATACTTCCTCGCACGCTCCGGCGTTTACGCTTTTGTCAGATACGATAAGCTGCGGGACCTCATTCCGCACGGAGAATGGGGTGTTTTGCCGATCATAGGCGAGGGAGACGCCGAGGTCAGGATCAAGTGGGAAGATGAATCTGGGAAAATACGGGTCACCGAAGTGAAGACAGACAAGGTCACACAAAGCATGATACAGACACTTTTCGAAAACAAAAGTATAGACACCGCTGTTTTTGACAGAATGACCGACCCGACAAGCGAAATTAATAAGCTCAGTTTGTTGACGGGACTCCACCAGTACATGAGCGACGAGGATTTCAACAAGGTGCGTGACTCTTTGACCGTGAGCCCGGTGCCGCTGGACAAAATCCATATAAACACTGCCTCTGCAGACGTTCTCCAGAGTCTCGGCATAAGCGCTGGTGCAGTGGGCTTGATTTTACAAGAAAGACAAAAAACTCCCTATACGGATCTTGGGAAAGTGCCTGGTATTGGAGACATCAAGATCAACGGCGTGCTGGTGTCGAATTATTTGTCAGCAACGCCGCCGAGCAACATCTATAAAGTTTACTCCTATGCCGCGGTTGGTGGCTATACGAAACAGGTTGAAGCCATCGTCCAAGGAGGCAACCGCCTCTATTGGAGAGCATTGTGAAAATCGTAGGTCTTAAAATAGAGAAGGGGCTCGTTGCCGCGGCAGTGGTGAAGAAGGATTTCCGCCGGATGGAACTGGTGGACTCTTTCAGCCAGCCGTTTGCCACTGACGCCGAACTTGTGGATATTCTTGTGAATAAGTCCAGGGACTGGGCCGGCGCGAAGATCGTTGCTTCCATTCCGGGCCACCTCTTCACGCAGCGCCTCGTGCACTTCCCCTTTGCCGACCGCAAGCGCGTGGAAAAGGCATTGCCTTTCGAGATCGAGGACAACGTGCCTTTTGCGCTCGACGACGTGGTCATCGATTATCTCATTCTCGATGGCGGAAAAACAGGTAAGGGTGCCGACGCGTCGAAAGAGGCCGCCGTCCTCGGCATCATGCTGCCGAAGGAGGTCCTGAAACGACACCTTGAGCTTCTCGCATCCGCGGGGATCGACCCCCAGGTCATTGTACCGTCATACAGTGGTCTCGACGCTCTTTCAAAGATGATGAAGGCCGAGGGGAGCACGCTCCTGACCTGCGGTAGTGACCTCTGTCTGCGCAGCGGCGAAACGGTGAAGGGGCTCAGAAGCTTCTCTGGTTCCGGGCCGACCGCCGGTCTCCGCCACACGGTCCAGGCGCTCGAGATAGAGCAGAAAGAACGAGTGGAAAAGGTTTTGGCGCTGTGCCCGGACGACAGCTCGCAGACGGTATTCGCAGACCTGGGCATTGCCGTAGAACGGACCGCCCCGGAACTTGGCGGCAAAAAAGCCGCTGACCCCATGAGCCTCGGACTCGCCCTGTCCGAGCAGGTAAATTTCCGCAAACAGGAATTCGCTTACCATCTGGCGGATGAAGGTGCGCGCCGGAGAAAACGTACACTTATTATCGCCGGAGTGGTTGCAGCCGCACTGCTTGTGGTGAACCTTGGCGTGAAGCTCTACGTGGTCGAGACGTCGTATGGCAAACTGGACAAAGAGATCAGGGACGTCTACCGGCAGGCTGTTCCCGATGCGAAGGTTGTGGCCGACCCGCTACGTCAACTGCGCAGCAGCCTTGAGGAAGCTCGGAAGAAGTTCGGCGCGCTGGGCACGGGGACCTCGGCGCTCGATGCGATGAGAGCAGTGACCGACGGTATCCCGAAAGAGGTCCGTGTCGGTTTTCAGGAGTTTAACCTCGAAGGCGACCGGCTCAAGCTCCAGGGTGAAGCGGCTTCCTTCGAGTCAGTGGACAAGATTAAGGCCGAGCTCCAGAAGGCGGCGCTGTTCAGCGATATCACGGTGCTGGACACGCGGATGGGTACGGACAACAAGGTCAAGTTCCGACTGGATATCAAGTTGAAACAGGCGATCTAAATAGAGGCCGGGGACAAGGCCAAGGTGAGTAATCCCCTGCCAGAAACTGAACTTTCGGGATTCTGTCCCAAGATAGAGGTATTTCTTGAAACTCGAAGAAAGAGATAAAAAGGTCCTCATCACCGGCGGGATTGCTGCGACGGTGATCCTGCTTTATGCACTCGTGCTGTCCCCGCTGTACGCGGACCTGTCCCGTAAACGGGATGCGATCCCGAAGAAGGAGCGTGACCTCGTGGAGATGCGAATGCTCAAGGACCAGTATCTCGAGATGCAGCAGCGGCTGCAGCAGTTGCAGATCGCGGCATTGAAGCGCGGCCCCTTGCTCACGGAGATCGAGAACATCACCAAACGGACCAACCTGAGCAGCAAGATCGTGTCGCTCAAACCACAAGCCGGCGTTCAGGCGGCGAACTTCACAGAGAGCATCGTTGAGATCAAGCTCGACAATATAACGCTCTATGACATCGTGAACTATGTGAACCAGCTTGAGAAGGCGACGCTGCGCATAAGAAAACTGTACTTCAAACCCCGTTTCGACAACCCGAAGCTTTTGAACGCAACGATCCTCGTCTCGAGCGCTGGGTAGACCATATGGTCGACAAAAAAACACTCATCCGAAGACTATCGTTCACGGCCTATTTTGTAGCGGCATTCCTGCTTTTTCTCCTTCTCCTGTTCCCCTTTGACCGGGTCAGGTCGAAACTGGAGTCCGAGGTCCGGTTGCGCACGCCTTTCGAACTTTCAGTGGCACGCATCTCGCCCCGGTTCTTCGACCGGTTCGTACTCGTCGACGTCGTAGTGTCCGACAAAAAAAACAGGGTTCTCTTCGAAAGCCCGTCGGTAAAAACCACCGTTTCGCTCTTCAGCCTGCTTCGCGGCGGGATCTCGGTGAACTTGAAAGCTGTGGCATATGGAGGCGAGCTGCTCGTTAAGGCGCATCAAAGCCCGAAGCAACAGCGTCTGCTGATCAATGCTGATGGGCTGGATATCGCTTCCTATCCAATGATGAAGGACTTCGGTCTCAAACTCGCCGGCAAGATCGGCTGCAATTTCGAGATGGACGGCGATTCGGGGAAAGGACGTCTCTGGATCAAAGGGCTGACGTCACGGGAGCTCAAGATCAGTGGATTTCCCGTCCCTGATCTGGATTTCGAGAAGGGATGGCTGGAAGCGGATTTCAAGGGCGACCGGATGATGATCAGGAAGCTGGAGCTCGAAGGCAAAGAGCTCAAGATTCGTGCTACCGGAGACGTAGTGCTGCGCGAGCGCGGCACCCTTAACCTTCTGGTGAAGGTCAAACCTTCGGAGCGGCTAGCGCGCGAACAGGCCAGCATCTTCTCTCTCCTGAAGAACAGGGATGCCGAAGGTTTCTATCAGTTCACCCTCGGCGGTCTGCTCACCGAGCCCATGCCGAGGTTGTAGCAAGGCAGTGTTCAGATCATATCCGGTGGGTGAAAAGCAAAAAAACCGAGGATTGTGAGGAAGTTATTTTATCGTTCACATCCACCGATTGACCCGCGAATTGCCTTCCATAGTAATACCGAAGCTGTATTCCCGTCCCCAATGCGCTGGGCGAGCAGTCTCATCCCGAACAGCAGAAAAACCCATCATTTTTTCATAATAAACTCCTAGATCATTTTCACCCACCCAAGCACGGCACGGGTCGTATTATTGCCAAGTGATCTCACGCACAGAGACCCGTTCCGTATTACCTCACGAACGAAGGCGATCAAAGCGCTGGCATAACCTCAGAATATCCTTCTTCGCTGATCAATTTGTGTCGTAAAACCCGTCTCTTCAGGGCGGGGATACAAGTCGCTGGTTGTGAAGCAACCAGAGAAGTGCTGATCTAAAGTAGAAGTATGCAATCGTTCACCTTTCTGATATAATTAAATTAATGAACGGGTCTGCTAAAGAGCGAGATTTTCAGACTATGACTGCTGTCTGCAAAGTATTGGTAACTGACGACAGCACCGCCCTTTTGCTCAGTTTGCTTGGTTTTTCCGCAACAAAGCTCTGGAACACCGCCGTGTGGAGTGCCAAAGAAGCCTGGAAAACCACCGGTAAGATCCCTTCCTATGCAAAGATGGATGTCGCTATAAAACAAGAGCATCCTCTTTGGTACCGCCGTCTGCACTCGCAAAGCGCCCAGGCTGTCCTGGAAGAACTTTGGCAGTCATATAGATCATGGTTGAGAGGCACTTTGACAAGCAAAAGTCAAAGACTACCAAGAGCACATCTAAAAAATCGTGTACCTTGAATCAGAAACGTTCTCGTCAGCGTACCCACCTGCTCCACAGCTTCACCAGATCTCTTGTCAGCGATGCAGACGCTCGCGGTGTCTCCACGATCATCGTGGGGGACCTCAAGGACATCAGAGACGGGAAAGACTGGGGAGACAGCGGGAACCAGCAGTTCCACAAATGGCCGTTCGATAAGATCATCAAGATGCTCACGTACAAGGCCAGGCTCAAAGGCATCCGCGTTGTGAAAGAAGCCGAGGAATATACGAGCCAAACATGCTGCATATGCGGCACAATATGCAAATCCAACCGTATTCATCGTGGCCTCTATATCTGCAACCAATGCGGAGCCGTCATCAATGCCGATGTGAACGGCGCAATCAACATATTAAAAAGGTATCTCCCGGAGCAAATAGGTGCCTCTTGGAGTAGTGGCTGCTTGGCACAGCCCGCGGTCAACCGGTTTGCCTGGAGAAAAACCAGGCCGTCAGTGTCAGCCCATAAACCGGGGACGTGGCAAACATCCCTGCCGCATCCGCGAACAGGATCAGCAGTGGCTCTTAGCAGCAAGAGAGCCAGATTCGGGAATCCTCGGCCTTCAGGCCGGGGAGGATGTCAATCAACACCTCTCCTATCGACACTACTACAGTGAAATTGCGTTTGACATTCCGGGATTGAAACAATAGAATGCTTTCATTATGAAGGCGTCAAAAGTCAAGACCGTCTATGTCTGCCAGTCCTGCGGCATCGCAGTCGCCGCGGTGGATGGGCAAGTGCCCCGACTGCGGCGCAGTGGAACACCATGGTCGAGGAGCGGGTGGAGAAGCCGAAGGACATCGGGAGCTCGAAACGCTCACGGCGGATCGGAGCCGCTCGCTCCTGGACGAGATCCAGGCCAGGGACGAGGACCGGTTTGTCACGAAGATCGGCGAGCTCGACCGCGTGCTCGGCGGCGGCATCGTTGCCGGCTCCGTCGTCCTGATCGGCGGCGACCCGGGCATCGGCAAGTCCACGCTCGTGCTCCAGATGCTCAGGCAGGTGTCGGAGCTCCGGGGCAAGGCGCTCTATGTCTCGGGCGAGGAATCGCCGTCCCAGATCAAGATGCGCGCCCAGCGGCTCGGCGTCAAGACCGAGAACCTCTATGTGCTGGCCGAGACGCAGCTCGAAGAGATCATCCGCGCGGCCGACGGGCTCGAGCCGCAGGTCCTGGTCGTCGATTCCGTCCAGACGGTCTTCACCTCGGAGCTTCCGTCCGCGCCGGGCAGCGTGGGCCAGGTGCGCGAGGTCTCGGGCAGGCTCATGCTCCATGCCAAGCGCACGGGCATCCCGACGTTCCTCATCGGCCACGTGACCAAGGACGGCGCCATCGCCGGGCCGCGCGTGCTCGAGCATATCGTGGACACGGTGCTCTATTTCGAGGGAGACAAGGGCCATGCCTTCCGCATCCTGCGGGCCGTCAAGAACCGCTTCGGTTCCACGAACGAGATCGGCGTGTTCGAGATGAAGGAGAGCGGCCTCGCCGAGGTGGCGAACCCGTCGGAGATATTCCTTGCCGAGCGGCCGGCGGACGCCACGGGCTCGGTCGTCGTCTCGTCCCTCGAAGGCACGCGGCCGATTCTTGCCGAGCTCCAGGCGCTGGTCGCCCCGTCCAAGCTCACCATGCCGCGCAGGACCTGCATCGGCGTGGACTTACAACCGCGTGTCGCTCCTCCTCGCTGTGCTTGAAAAGCGCGTGGGCATGCACCTCATGGGCATGGACGTGTTCGTGAACATCGTGGGCGGCCTCAAGATCGACGAGCCTGCCGTTGACCTCGGCGTGATCGCTGCCGTGGCATCGAGCTTCCGCGAGAAGCCGATCAATGCCCAGACCGTGGTCATGGGCGAGGTGGGCCTTGCCGGCGAAGTGCGCGCCATCAGCCAGGCCGAGTCGACGGCTCAAGGACGCGGCCAAACTCGGTTTCACTCGCTGCGTGCTGCCGGCGCTGAACGTGGAGAAGATGGAGAAGACCTCGGCCCTCAAGAAGATGGAACTTATGGGCGTGCGCACCGTGGATGAGGCGATGGAGCGGCTGTTCTAGTGACCCCTGCCTTCCTGTGATTGCCTGATGGCAACAAGCCAGAGGTGAAAATACCTTGAACTGCTCAGGCGCGAAGGACGCGAAATATCAGAAAGTCTTAAATAAAAAAAATCATGCTTTCCTTTGCGCGCTTGACGTCTGGCGGTAGACTTTCTTTTCAGAGCATCCGATTTTTTGATTGTTATCTTTCATTCTGCCTTGAGATTTTCCCTGTCGATCTGGAAGAAACACATCGCACCGCGGGTGAGATCGTGTACAAATCACTGCTCTTCTCCCTGATCATGGGCTTCATCGGCGGGGTGCTCCCCGCGGCTCGGATGAATATCGTTGACGTCTTTTGGGCGTCGTGAGACGGGATCTGCCATATCTAATTTTCGTTTGTTTTGGCTCTTTCCCTGTGGTATTCTGTTTCTCATATGGCAATCGGAAAACTCTGGAAATGGTTCGGCAGCAGGCGCGGGATGGCGATCCTGCTCATTCAGCTCGTCCTCGTGCTGCTCTTTCTCTATTTTTACACCGGCTATCAGTCAAGCGACCGGTGCGTGGCGTGCCATGGCGGATAAAGACCGGATGAACAAACTCGGCTATCCCCAGTTCGTGATGACGCGCGAGCAGGTGCAGAAGGAAGCGCGCCACCCGAACACCGAATGCCGCGATTGTCACCTCGGCAACGGCCTGTTCCGACGAGCCCTGCCAAGGCCCACAAGGGCATGCTGAAGCTCATCGTGCTCGACAATAATTTCGATGTCATGCCGCGAAAAGGCCATGTCAAAGCAGCTCCTTCCGTCAGGCGATGACCGCGCAGCGAAACATGCTGCCTCGTCTTGCAGACGGCTCGCTCGACTACGACGTCGGAACGCTCCTGTACCACGACCGAAGTCCGGTCACGCTCGGGTACGATCCGGCCATCGCAAAAAAGACCTGCGGAAAATCAGCCTGCCATCCCGAAGAGGTGAAGCAGTTTTCCACGAGCATGATGGGTTCGAACTTCCGTCAGCGCTCCATGCGGACGTGGAACGACATCCACGGCCCGAATAATTGAGGGCCGTCCTTCGCGGACACCCAGCCGGTCGGCAGGGCGGAAGGAGACAGATTCTCCTTCGAAAACACCAGCAAGATCGTCGAACAGATCAACCTCCCGCTAACTCATGAACAGGCGGTCGCCAAGCAGAAGGCGTGCAACATCTGCCATGCGGGCTGCCTCGACTGCCACTACGCCCCGACGCGCGAGCGCGGGAGTCATGCTTTTACACGGACACCACCGTCAGCGAACTGCACCGGCGGCGGCAGGAGCACCTTTGTCTGCCACGCAGGCACCATGGAGCGGAGAAGAGGGGACAGCTATCTCGGCAAGGAATTTCTCCGAGCCTGCGGGTCTGCCTGAGGACGTGCACGTGAGCAAGAAGATCGAGTGTGTTGACTGCCATCAGACCGGGCCCGGCGGCATGGGTCATATCGAGAGGAAGGCCACGTGCCAGGATTGCCATATCGAAGTCGAGCAGGCGATGGCAGCGAGTGTACACAAGAACGTTGCCTGCGAGGCCTGCCATGTGAAGATACTCGGCGGCTACGAGATGACCTCCTGGGGGCCGGGCATGATCGAGTCCAAGCCGAACCCTTTCAAAAAGTATTCATTATATTACGGACCGCAGGGACCGCCGATATTGATCAAGGATCAGAACAGGCATCTGGATGCCGACCAAGATCTGGCCGAACAGCGTGGGCGGCATTAAAGAAACCATTGCAGCCGAAGCCGGGGCTTACCTTCCGCTGGCCAAAAGGCGAGACGCACGATGCCTATGCGCAGCTCGGCACGTTCAGCATCCCTGGCGGGAACAACAACTACCTTGCCTGGATCCAGGTGGAGCAGGTCGCGCACCCGCTCGGCAAGTCCCGCACCTGCGGAAGCTGTCATGATTCTACCGAGCAGGTGGCGCGTGTAACGTGGCGGTATTTCGACGCCCAGGGTGCAGAGCCGTTTACGGGCAGCCAGAAGGTTGTGGCGGACAATAACGGCCTCCATGTAAAGGACATCAAGGCAACATCGAAGATCAAACTTATGGAAGACGGAAATATTGAAAATTTTGCTGCGTGGCTGCGGCTCGGCGATATCTGGAAGACGAGCGGAGATTTCTCGATTCCGAAGTCCGATCCCGCGAAATATCGGAATCTGGATAAGGGCATACGAGATGCCCTAGCGCGACTTGATACGATCGATAAAAAACTCAAGGCGCGTGAGGCGAATGGTGAGGACGTGAAGAAACTCAGGCGGAGGTGGAAAGAGGCCAAGGCCGCGGCAATGCATGAGCCGGGGAGCGCGAGGGGGCTTTTAGGTGAAACTTCTCAGATTATTGACAAATAATTCAATCTGAATAGCAAGTAGATAAAAGGTGACATGAATGCAAAGTTACAATGCACGACGACATTGCATATTGCTATTACTTTCTTTGGCTGCGCTGAACATGCCCATGTCCGCCTTAATCGAGCTTCGGCATCCAGCGTCTCTGGATTCTCGTTATCATGGGAATGACGTACATTAGGCGGTTTATTGTGTTGGTTGATCAGAATGATACGCGAAAAAAAACTTAAAATATGAACGCCTTCATTAAAACCATTGAGGTAATCGGGATCATTGCTTTCGCCCTAACGGGGATATATGAGGCACGGAATAAGGGGATGGACCTCGTTGGCGTCTATTCCCTGGCCATGATCACGGCCTTTGGCGGCGGGACACTGCGCGATTTCATCTTGAACCGGCATCCTCTATTCTGGACTGCGCACTATTGGTATCCCATTATTTTGCTCGGACTGTCAGTGCTCTCCTCGGTCGTGATCAAGGACATGCACCGGAGCGGGTTTGTAACGTTTGTCCTGGTTCTTGACGCGCTGGGGTTGGGATCGTTCAGCGCCTCGGGCACGTCTCTTGCCAACCAGTTCGGGTACCATCCTTTTGTTTCGGCCCTTATGGGCGTCGTCACCGGTGTGTTCGGCGGCGTTCTGCGGGACATCGCCGGGAACGAGATTCCATACGTTTTCCAGCGAACGGAGATCTATGCAACCTGTGCGTTCGTAGGCGCCTGGGCATATCTTGCGGTCTTGAGGGTAACGTCGAATGATGTTATGGCGGTCATTACCTGTATTGCGGTAACATTCATCTTGCGGATGATCGCCCTCCGGTATAAAATCAGGTTGCCGATTTAATTCAAGAGGCCGTCATTGCGAGGACCGTTGCTGTGTGGCAATCTCATATTTCAGATTTAAGATTGCCACGCTCTCTTCGGTCTCTCACCTTGGCAGCTATCAAAGTATTTTTGGAGGTTTCCATGCCCTACGTTAATATCAAGATAACGAATGAAGGCGCCACAGCGGAACAGAAGGCACATCTTATCCAGGGAGTGACCAAATTGCTTCAGGATGTTCTTGGCAAGAACCCTCAGACAACGTGTGTTGTCATTGAAGAGGTCTCGACCGACAACTGGGGCATCGGCGGCGAGACCATTACGGTGCGAAGGAAGCGGGAACGAAGCCAGTAAGAGGAGCCAACGCATGCTTATCGTAATGCATCATTGGGCTACTGATAAAGACGTAGACCTGGTAAAGAAGACAATCACCTCGATGGGCTTTAAGCCCGTTGCCATTCCTGGCGCGGAGCGGACAGCCATCGGCATCATCGGCAATCAAGGATGGGTCGATGATGCGCCATTCAAGGGCAACAAGGCAGTCATGGAAATCCTCCATGTGACCAAGCCGTACAAGCTCGTAAGCAGAGACTTCCATCCTGCTGATACCGTCGTGACGCTCGGCGGAAAGATCAAGGTCGGTGGCAAGTGGCCTTTCCTCGTGATTGCCGGTCCCTGCGCAGTCGAGAGCAGAGAACAACTCATGAAGACGGCAAGGTTCTTAAAAAAAATGGGCGTTCCGGTGCTCCGCGGCGGGGCCTATAAGCCAAGGACGAGCCCGCACAGCTTTCAGGGTCTGCGCGAAGCAGGGCTTGAACTGCTCGATGAGGTGAGGCGCGAGACGGGCATGCTTGTCGTGACCGAGGTGGTGAGCACTGAGCACGTAGGGATTGTTGCTGACAAGGTCGACATCCTCCAGATCGGAGCGCGCAACATGCAGAACTTCGACCTCCTGACCGAGGTTGGCAAAATAAGAAAGCCTGTCATCCTGAAGCGGGGGCTCTCGGCAACTGTCGAGGAATGGCTCGGATCGGCAGAGTACATTTTGCTTGGCGGCAACACGAATGTGGTGCTCTGCGAGCGCGGCATACGCACCTTCGAGACCGCGACCCGGAACACGGCGGACCTTGGCATCATCCCCCTGGTGAAGGAAATGTCCCATCTCCCGGTTATCTTTGATCCCAGCCATGCGACAGGGAAGAGGAAGTTGGTATCTCCCATGGCCCTTGCGTCTATCTTGGCAGGGGTGCATGGGGTAATGATCGAAGTGCATCACGATCCGGAACACGCCCTTTCAGACGGACCTCAATCGCTCCATTTCAAGGAATTCGAGAAGCTTCATGGCCAGATCAAGAGTCTAGAAACGTTCGCAACGCGGAGCTCGATGCGATGATCATCCGGGGAGCAAAGATGACGCCCGTTTCGGATATGGAGCGCGTGAATTCCGGAGGCCGGACATGTTGAGGGGGAGGAATGGATTCCATTTCTCCCCTCTTTTTTAATGAACCGGTGCTCGCTCACGATACCCTTTCAAAAATTTTCAACAACGTTTTCCCTTACTCCGTCTCGCACGGCGGGACCTTCTCCTTGAGCTTCGCAAGTTTCGCGGGTGTGAGTTCGGTTTTTATCGCGTAGTTAGATTTGGCGTGGGAATCCTTCTTTTTCATGAGGAGCCATTCTTTGCCTGTGCTTTTCGGGAGGCCTTTCATGAGCGCCAAGGCGAATGCCCCTTTCAGCTTCTTCCCGTTCAGCTCGAAACTAAGCTTCCCTTGCGTGAGCGCCGCTTGGGGGTCGTCCGTGTCGAGCGGGATGAACTCCCCCATATCCCAAACCACCACCGGTCCGGCACCATACATGCCCTCGGGGATGATCCCTTCAAAGTCTATATATTCCAGCACATGATCAGGCACCATGACCGCGAGCCGCTTTTCCGCGGGGTTCATGGAGGGCCCTTTGGGTATGGCCCAGGACTTAAGCACACCGCCGATCTCCAGCCGGAAATCGTAATGAAGCCTAGTAGCCTTATGTTCATGCACAACAAATCTTAGCACCTGAGAAGCCATGATTCGTTTCCTTTCCGTATGATCGATGTGATAACAATATGATACATTAAAAACAAAAAAAACAAAAGCTGCACAAGCGGATCTGAGTATACAGAGTGAGTTCCATTCTGATTTCCCTGAAGAGAGAGGGGGCTATCGTCTCGTATTTTATCGCGTGCATGAATGTTTACAACCGACTGAATTTATAGCAAAACCGCTTGACAAACCTTGCACTCAGCGTATAGAATCAAACTTCACATCCCCATACCCTGATGTAAGAATGTACCGTGCGAGGGAATCTTTGTCCATGATCAAGCTTTACAACACACTTACCGGGAAAAAGGAGGAGTTTGTCCCGCTCCGACCGGGCAAGGTGGGATTTTATGCCTGCGGCATCACGGCCTATGATTACTCCCACCTCGGCCATGCACGAGGTGCCGTGACCTTTGACGTGATACGGCGATACTTCATCCGTAAAGGGTTTGACGTAACGTATGTGAGAAATTTTACGGACGTTGACGACAAAATCATCAATCGTGCGAAGGAAATGGGCACCACGGCCGACGAAGTTGCGCGCACATTTATTCGCGCATTCCACGAGGACATGCAACGGCTCGGCGTGGGCAAGGCCGATTTGGAGCCCAAGGCCACGGAACATATTAAGGAGATGGTCCAGATCATCAAGGGACTCGTGGACAAAGGGCATGCATATGTTGTGGACGGAGACGTGTACTTCCGCGTATCGAGCTTCGCGGATTACGGCAAGCTCTCAAAGCGGAATCTTGAGGACATGAAGGCCGGGGCGCGGGTGGAGGTTGATGAGCGCAAGACAGACCCGCTGGACTTCGCGCTCTGGAAGGCTTCGAAGCCCGGCGAACCCGCATGGGACAGTCCGTGGGGCCCCGGCAGGCCGGGCTGGCATATCGAGTGCTCAGCCATGGGATTCAAGCATCTGGGCGAGAGCTTCGACATCCATGCCGGCGGCAAGGACCTCATCTTTCCGCACCACGAGAACGAGATCGCGCAGAGCGAGGCGTACTCCGGCAAGAAGTTCGTGAACTACTGGCTCCATAATGGTTTTGTGAACATCAACCAGGAAAAGATGTCCAAGTCGCTCGGCAATTTCTTTACGATCCGCGAAATCCTGGACCAGTACGATCGCTGAGGTCGTGCGGCTTTTTCTGCTCTCGACGCACTACCGCAGCCCCATCGATTTCTCGGATGCGAACCTGAAGGATGCGCGTGCCGGTCTCGACCGCTTTTACACCATGAAAGAAGGCATCGTGAAATTCCTCGCCGGCAAGAAGCCGCCTGCAGTGAAACCGGAGGAGGTTATCGAGGGTGCCGACCGCCCGCTCTACGAAAAGATTTTGAACCTGCCCAAGGGCTTCGAAGAGGCCATGGACGATGATTTCAACACGGCCTTCGCGATCGGCCTTATCTACGACCTCGTGCGCGATATGAACAAGTTCCTTGCTGAAGTGGGTAAGAAGAGGGAGGACGCGCCCTATATCATCCTGCCATGCAGCCGCATCGTCATTTGATGACGTCGGCCAAGACGCTCGGACTGTTCCTCCGCGGACCTGAGGAATGGTTCAAGGAAGGGAGGCTGGCCGACAGCAAGGTGACCCTTCCCGTGGAAAAGATCGAAGAGCTCATTCATCTGCGGAATGAAGCGCGAGCACGCAAGGACTGGACCGAGGCAGACCGGATCCGGAAGCTCCTTGATGATGCCGGCGTGACGCTCTTCGACCGGGCGGACGGCACGGTCTGGAAACCGAAATGATGTCGCTATTTACCGCAGAGAATGCCATTTTGAAAAATCCTTAGATACGAATATTCGCACACAGTAATGCTGATCAAATAAACATGTTGCCCCTTGATAGACCATTTTCTGTCTTTTCTTTGATTGGTTCTTCTGCGTTCATCCGTTATTGGATACTTGCCCAATCGTGCTATTGGTAGTATGAGTTGGCGACAAGAATGAAGAGAGATAAGATATTCGGTATCAATCCCGTGACTGAGGCGCTCAAGGCCGGCAGGCCGATCCAGCGGCTCCTGATTGCCGAGCAGCGGAAATCGGACCGCGATATCCTCGAGATCATCCGGCTTGCCAAGGGCAGGGGGCATCGAGGTCAGGATGGCGACCCGCGACGCATTGAACCGGGAGGCGCCCGAATGCTCTGCACCAGGGGGTGATCGCAGTCGCGGCGGCACGGCAGTATGCGACGCTCGATGATATTCTGCAGATCCCCTCGCAACAAGGACAGGCCCCGCTCTTTCTTGTTCTCGACGGGGTGGAAGACCCGCGGAACCTCGGCGCCATTCTGAGGACCGCCGAGGCCGCGGGCGTTCACGGCGTGATCATTCCCGAGCGAAGGGCGGCGGGCCTTACGGAAACCGTCGCCAAGGCAGCAGCCGGCGCTCTGGAATATGTGCCGGTGGTCAAGGTCGTGAATATCGTGAATACATTGGAAGAACTTAAAAAAGCGGGGGTATGGGTAGCTGGTGCCGAGGCCGGTGGTGATGCGCTTTACTGGGATGCGGATTTTGTCCGTCCCACAGCGCTGGTGCTCGGAGGAGAGGATAAAGGTGTCCGCAGACTGGTGCGGGAACGATGCGATTATCTTCTGTCCCTGCCGCTTATGGGGAAGATTAGCTCACTGAATGTGTCCGTGGCCGCAGGGGTTCTGCTCTATGAGGTGCTGAGACAGCGAAGGAGAAAAGCCCCTCTATAGGATGTTGCACCAAGATGCACCTTTTTTATAAATTCCAGCCCCATCAATCTTTTTCCTTGACAAAATAATCTACAATCTTTTATAATATCAATTCTTTGGCAGGATTACGGCTTTCATTATATTCGGTTCATACATTTATTGTTTTATTAAACATGTGGTTGCAGGGGCGTGGTGTGTCCAGAGGGTTTCGCCACCGTAACTCAGTTGGTAGAGTAGCTGATTTGTAATCAGCCTGTCGTGGGTTCGAGTCCCTTCGGTGGCTCCATTTTTATCATCAAATCATCATAACGTTGTCGTATCCAAAAAGCATTGAGCACAATCACGGCTAACTGCACATTCACCAGTATTCTTTAGGCGTTGCTGGTTACCGTTTTCCGGGGAGGTGCCCGAGTGGCCAAAGGGAACAGACTGTAAATCTGTCGGCGTCAGCCTACGGAGGTTCGAAACCTCCCCTCCCCACCAGTTTATAAGCGGATTGATGATACGGAGTGCGGTTGAAATTTGATCTGCAATCCGAAATCGAAATAGAATGCGGGAATAGCTCAGCTGGCTAGAGCGCAAGCCTTCCAAGCTTGGGGTCGCGGGTTCGAATCCCGTTTCCCGCTCCATATTGTTCGTAGAGGACTGCCCATGTAGCTCAGTTGGTAGAGCACATCCTTGGTAAGGATGAGGTCAGCGGTTCAATCCCGCTCATGGGCTCCAGTAAGCATTAAGCATTCTTTCACTTCCCGACAGGAGGCGGACAGCATGGCAAAGGCAAAATTTGAGAGGACAAAACCTCATGTGAACGTGGGCACCATCGGCCATGTGGACCACGGCAAGACGACCTTGACGGCGGCCATCACGAAGGTGCTGGCGTTCAAGAACTTCGCGAGCTTCGTGGCATACGACCAGATCGACAAGGCGCCGGAAGAACGGGAGCGCGGCATCACGATCGCCACGGCGCACGTGGAGTACCAGACGGACAAGCGCCACTACGCCCATGTCGACTGTCCCGGTCATGCGGACTATGTGAAGAACATGATCACCGGAGCGGCCCAGATGGACGGCGCGATCCTCGTGGTCTCCGCCGCGGACGGCCCGATGCCCCAGACCCGCGAGCACATCCTGCTCGCCCGTCAGGTCGGCGTGCCCTATATCGTTGTCTACATGAACAAGGTGGACATGGTGGACGACCCCGAGCTCATCGAGCTCGTGGAGCTTGAGATCCGGGAGCTCCTGTCCAAGTACCAGTTCCCCGGGGACAAGACGCCGATCATCAAGGGGAGCGCGTTAAAGGCTCTCCAGAGCGAGAGCAAGGACATCAATGCGCCTGAGTATAAGAGCATCATGGAGCTTATGGATGCCATCGACAGCTATATCCCCCAGCCCAAGCGCGACATCGACAAGCCCTATCTCATGCCGCTTGAAGATGTGTTCTCGATCGCCGGCCGCGGCACGGTGGTGACGGGCAGGATCGAGCGCGGCATCGTGAAGGTGGGCGATGAAATCGAGATCGTCGGCATCAAGCCCACCCAGAAGACGGTAGTAACGGGCGTCGAGATGTTCCGGAAGCTTCTGGACCAGGGCGAGGCCGGAGACAACGTCGGTGTGCTTCTCCGGGGCATCAAGAAAGAAGAAGTGGAGCGCGGCATGGTCCTGGCCAAACCGGGAAGCATCACCCCCCACACCAAGTTCAAGGCCGAGGCGTACATTCTGACGAAGGAAGAAGGCGGCCGGCATACGCCGTTCTTCAATGGATACCGTCCCCAGTTCTACTTCCGTACGACGGACGTGACGGGGGTGGTGACGCTTGCCGAGGGTGTCGAGATGGTGATGCCGGGCGACAACATGAGCTGCACCGTAGAGCTGATCACCCCGATCGCCATGGACAAGGAACTTCGGTTCGCCATCCGCGAGGGCGGCAGGACCGTGGGCGCAGGAGTTATCACCGAAGTCATCGAGTAACAAGAACTATTGCGGATGTCGGATCGCAAAATACGTAATCCGCAAACGACAATCCGAAGTCGGAAATCGAGATGAGAGAGGCAATAATCAATGCGGGAAATCATTTTACTCGCCTGCGGTGAATGCAAGCGAAAAAATTATTCAACGACCAAGAATAAGAGGAACACTCCTGACAAGCTGAACTTGGAGAAATATTGCCGGTTCTGCCGGAAACACACGGTGCATAAGGAAACAAAGGCATAACCTGGCAAAACAGAGAGTGCTGCAGAGTCGGACACAGGCCAGTAGCTCTAATGGTAGAGCTCCGGACTCCAAATCCGGCTGCTGGGGGTTCGAGTCCCTCCTGGCCTGCCATTTCAATCCTGTGCAGAAAGAGGCCCATCGTATGTTCAAGAAGATCATGGATTTTTTTCATGATGTCAAGCTGGAGCTCAAGAAGGTTGTGTTTCCGACAAAGAAGGAGGTCATAGGTTCTACCTGGGTGGTGATCGTCACCGTGCTCATTGCGGCCTTTTTTCTGGGTCTGGTAGATACGGCGTTAGGAAGATTGATGACCGTGGCCTTTAGGTAGAGATAATTATGTCAATGAACTGGTATGTCGTCCATACGTATGCAGGATTTGAAAACAAGGTGAGAACAAGCATTGTGGAGACCGTCTCCAAGCTGGGGCTGAAGGAAAAAATCGGCCAGATCCTTGTCCCGACCGAAGAGGTCCTGTCGATCAAGGGAGGGAAAAAACGCAAATCACAGCGGAAGTTCTTCCCCGGATATATACTCGTCGAAATGGAGATGGACGATAATACCTGGCATATTGTGAAGGATACGCCCAAGGTGACGGGGTTTGTCGGTGGCAGTACGAATCCGACTCCGCTCAGCGAAGAAGAGGTCAAGAACATCCTCAAGCAGGCTGAGGAAGGCGCCGTTGCACAGGCACAGCCCAAGCATGCATACCAGAAGGGGGATCGTGTCCGGGTGATCGACGGTCCGTTCAGCAGCTTCATCGGAACGCGTGGAAGACGTGAATCCGGCGCACGGCAGGCTCCGCGTGATGGTGAGCATTTTCGGACGTTCAACGCCGGTGGAACTGGAGTTCCTGCAGGTTGAGCGGGAGAAGGATGAAAGTAAAAAATTCTACGGATTCGAGAATTAATATTCAAGATAATGTTAAAAAATAAACTCAGGAGTTTATAAATGGCAAAAGAGATCACAGCAAAAATCAAGCTTCAGGTCCCGGCAGGAAAGGCCAATCCCGGCTCCTCCGGTGGGCCCCGCTCTCGGACAGCATGGCGTGAACATCATGGAGTTCTGCAAGGCGTTCAACGCGAAGACCCAGAAGATGGGCGAGACGATCGTCCCTGTCATCATCTCGGTTTATTCAGACCGGTCGTTCACCTTTATCACCAAGACGCCGCCGGCGGCGGAATTGCTCAAGAAGGCCGCTGGGATCATCAAGGGTTCCGGCGTTCCGAACAAGGACAAGGTCGGCAAGGTGACCCGCGCCCAGATCAAGGAGATCGCGCAGACGAAGCTCCCGGACCTCAATGCAGCAAGTGTTGAATCGGCCATGCGCATGATCGAAGGTTCAGCGAAGAGCATGGGGCTGGAAATCGTAGATTAATGATATTCTGCGCATGTCGAATTGAAAACTGAAAGTTGGTCATTTTAAAGTTTTAATTTACGAGCATCGATTTCCAATGTGAATTTTCATGCGGGAGGCTGACAACAGCCGCTAGCACCGCGAGGAGGAATCATGGCAGGGAAGAAGTATAAAGCAGTTGCAGCACTGGTGGATCGGACAAAGTTGTACAGCGTCGAGGAGGCCATCGGCCTCGCCAAGAAAACAGCGAGGACCAAGTTCGATGAGACCGTCGATCTCGCCGTGAGGCTCGGTGTAGACCCCAAGCAGGCGGACCAGATGGTGCGTGGAACGGTCGTGCTCCCGCACGGCACTGGGAAGAAAGTCAAGATTCTGGTCTTTGCCAAGGGTGAGAAGGAAAAAGAGGCCAGGGATGCCGGTGCGGATTACGTGGGCGCCGAAGACCTGGCAGACAAGATCCAGAAGGAAGGCTGGACTGATTTCGATATAGTCGTGGCCACCCCGGATATCATGGGGCTCGTGGGTAAGCTTGGTAAGGTGCTTGGTCCCCGGGGCTTGATGCCAAACCCCAAGACCGGAACGGTAACGTTCGATATTGCCAAGGCCATCAAGGACATCAGGGCCGGTAAGGTGGAGTACCGCGTGGAGAAGGCGGGCATTGTGCATGTCCCGGTGGGCAAGGCATCCTTTGATGAGAACAAACTTGCTGGACAATGCCAAGGCGGTTCTTGAGTCCATCTTGAAGGCGAAACCCTCCTCGAGCAAAGGCAAGTATCTTAGGAGTGCGACTGTTTCCACCACCATGGGGCCGGGCATTAAGATGGATACGGCGCTTGTTGAAAAGCTTATGGTTTAATGGCTGGCAAGACATATAAAATGTAAAGGTCGGCCCCTGAAAAGCAGGGGTGCGGTCCGAGACAGCAGGCACCAGACGGGAGAATGTGAAGTTTTCCCGGGGTTTAATCCCGGAAGGGGCCTGCCGAGACCCGGGTCAATAAAAGATAGTAGAGATTAAGCGCTGCTTTCTTTTGAGATTCCCGGGCTGGTCATCGGGAATTCTTGAAAGAAAGGAGGACAGCGTTGAATAAAGAAGAGAAAAAAGAAGCAATTGATAAGCTCCACGAAAAGTTTGCCCGTGCGAAGACCGCGGTGATAACCGGCTATTCCGGGATCAACGTGGAGCAGATCACCGAGCTCCGCTCCAAGCTACGCAAGGCGCAGGTTGAATACCGCGTGGTGAAGAACACGCTGGCACGCAAGGCAGCGGAAGGTACCGGCCTCGAGCCGCTCAAGGATCATTTCATCGGCCCCGTGGGCATAGCGCTTGGATATGATGATGTGGTTGCTCCCGCGAAGGTTCTCTACGATTTCAACAAGACGCACGCCAAGCTTGAGCTCAGGATCGGCGTGCTCGACGGCAAGCTGCTGAAGCCGGCGGATATTAAGGCGCTGGCAAGCCTGCCATCACTGAACGCGCTCCGCGGGATGATCGTCGGTCTTCTTCAGGCACCTGCATCGAGGATCGTCGGCGTGCTCGCAGCACCGGGCGGCCAGATCGCCAGGGTCATGAAGGCGAAGGCAGACAAGGGTTAAGTCGTAAAAACGCACTCGTTCATCGAGAGCGAATTTTAAAAAAGTTTATAACATTTCAGGAGGAATTGAAACATGGCGGATTTAGCTAAGTTGGTAGATGAGCTGAGCGGCTTGACCGTTCTTGAAGCAGCAGAGTTGAGCAAGATGCTCGAAGAGAAGTGGGGCGTATCAGCAGCAGCGCCCGTGGCTGTGGCCGCCGCAGGTGCAGCGGGTGGCGCAGCAGCGGCGGCGGAAGAGAAGACCGCGTTTGACGTGATCCTGGCGACCGCCGGTGCCCAGAAAATCAACGTGATCAAGGTTGTGCGGGAGCTTACGGGCCTCGGCCTCAAGGAAGCAAAGGACCTGGTGGAAGGTGCTCCCAAGCCGGTAAAGACCGGGGTCTCGAAGGAAGAGTCGGAGACCATGAAGAAGAAACTCACCGAAGTAGGCGCGACCGTCGAGGTAAAGTAAGATCGCAGTTCGAGCTCCATTTGTCAAGTCCTTGCCCTCCGGCTACGGTCCGGAGGGCAGAGGACTTTTTGCGTTTATGGATAGTGCATGCAGAAACCAGAGTAATCGCACATTTTTCATGTCATCATGACGTATTTTAGTACCAAGGTAGCCATACGAAGCAGGTTATTTTTAGAGGGGTGCAAAAATGTCTAAGGAAAAAAGAGAACTTGTCCGCGTGAGGAAGGATTTTTCGAGGATTCCCACAATCCTGGAAATTCCCGATCTGATTGAGATTCAAAAAAGGTCCTATGATTCCTTTCTCCAGCGAGAGCTCGCATCAGATAAGAGAAAGGACATGGGGCTCCAGGCGGCGTTCAAGAGCGTGTTCCCTATATACGATTTTAACGAAACCGCCATGGTGGACTACCTCGGGTACTCGCTCGGGGACCCCAAGTACACCATTTGGGAGTGCCTGCAGCGCGGGGCCACCTACGCCGCACCGCTCAAGATAAAGACGCGACTCGTTTTTTTTGAAAAAGACGAACAGACCGCTACTAAGCGGGTAAAGGACATCAAGGAGCAGGAAGTGTATGTCGGCGACCTCCCGCTCATGACCGATACGGGGACCTTCATCGTGAACGGGACCGAGCGTGTGGTGGTTAGCCAGCTCCACCGTTCCCCAGGAGCGTTCTTCACGCATGACAAGGGAAGGACCCATGCGAGTGGCAAAATCCTCTATTCCGCCAGGATCATCCCCTATCGGGGCTCATGGCTGGACTTCGAATTTGATGTCAAGGACATCGTGTATGTGAGGATAGACCGGCGGAGGAAGATTCCCGCCACCATCCTCCTTAAGTCATTTGGATACTCCATCGAAGACCTGCTCCGGATGTATTATCCCATTGAAGATATCAAGATTAAGAAGGACGGCTTTACGCGCGGTATCCATGCGGACGTGCTCCCCGGGCTCAAAGCGCCAAATACGATCACCGACAAAGCAACGCGTGAGGTGATAGTCAAGGAAGGCGCCAAGATCACCCGTGTAGCCATTAAGAAGATGGAATCCGCCGGTATCACAGAGATACCCATCCCGCGTGAAGAGCTCATTGACCGTGTTGTCCTTCGTGATGTCATCGATCCGGAGACGGGCGAAGTGCTCCTGCCGGCAAACGAAAAAATTACTGAAACCTTCTTGAACAAAATCGTCACCACCAAAGTGGAGAAGATGGAAGTGATTTACATGGACGGCATCCATGTGATCGCTGCCATACGTGATACATTGCTTTCCGACAAGGTGCAGTCCTCTGACGAGGCCCTCTTGGAGATCTATCGGAAGATGCGACCGGGAGAGCCGCCGACGATTGAGATGGCGCGGAACCTCTTTTCGGGAATGTTCTTCAACTCCAAGCGGTACGACCTCTCGAACGTGGGCAGACTGAAGCTCAATAAGAAACTCAAGCTCGACATCCCCATCGAGAAGACTACGCTCACCGCACAGGATGTTGTTGAGGTGATCCGCTACCTTGTCAACCTGCGGACAGGCAAGGGCGAGGTGGACGATATCGATCATCTCGGGAACCGCAGAGTGCGATCAGTGGGCGAGCTCCTTGAGAACCAGATCCGTATCGGCCTTGCGCGAATGGAACGCGCTATCAAGGAGCGCATGAGCCTCCAGGATATCGATACGCTCATGCCGCACGACATCATCAATCCCAAGCCCGTGATCGCAGCGATCAAGGAATTTTTCGGATCGAGCCAGCTCTCCCAGTTCATGGACCAGACCAATCCGCTCGCGGAGATAACGCACAAGAGGAGGCTCTCAGCCCTCGGGCCCGGCGGTCTCACGAGAGAGCGCGCGGGGTTTGAAGTGCGCGACGTACACACCACCCATTACGGCAGGATCTGTCCGATTGAAACGCCGGAAGGTCCGAACATCGGTCTCATCGTCTCGCTGGCCACTTATGCCCGGGTGAACGACTATGGTTTCATTGAGGCGCCATACCGGGAGGTCAAGGCAGGGAAGGTTACGGATGAAATTGAGTACCTCTCGGCAGTTGACGGTGAGAACTACGTCATCGCCCAGGCAAATACGCCGATTGATGGCCGCGGCAAGTTTGCTGTGGACAGTGTGTCCGCACGTGCGGGCGGCGAGTTCAAACTGGTGAGCGCCGAGGAAGTGCAGTACATGGACGTTTCGCCAAAACAAATCGTCTCCGTCTCGGCTGCACTCATCCCGTTCCTCGAGAACGATGATGCTAACAGGGCGCTTATGGGATCGAACATGCAGCGCCAGGCGGTGCCGTTGCTCCGGCCGCAGGCCCCAGTGGTCGGCACCGGCATGGAGCGAGTTGCTGCAAGGGACTCCGGCGCAATAGTCTCGTGCAAGCGTGACGGAGTAGTGGAGACAGTGGATTCCACCCGCATCGTGATTAAAGGTGAAGATGCCAAGGGCAGAACAGTGATCGATACGTACCCGCTAACCAAGTTCTACCGTTCCAATCAGAATACCTGCATAAACCAGAAGCCGATTGTGCGTATGGGCGACAAGGTAAAGAAAGGGCAGGTGATTGCCGACGGACCAGCGACGGACCTCGGTGAACTCGCGCTCGGCCAGAACGTGCTTGTGGCTTTCATGCCCTGGAGCGGGTACAACTATGAGGACGCAATCATCATCAGTGAGAAGCTCGTGAAAGAAGACCGCTACACCTCTATCCATATCGAAGAGTTCGAGATCGAGGCAAGAGACACCAAGCTCGGGAAGGAAGAAATCACCCGCGACATCCCGAACCTCGGCGAGGAGACACTCAGGAATCTGGATGAGAACGGCATCATACGTATCGGCGCAGAGGTCATGCCGGGGGACATCCTCATCGGCAAGGTGACACCGAAGGGCGAGACCCAACTCACGCCTGAGGAAAAACTCCTCCGCGCGATATTCGGGGAAAAGGCTGGCGATGTGCGAGATGCTTCCCTTTACGCACCGCCCGGTATCGAGGGAACGGTGATCGATGTGAAAGTCTTCTCCCGCAAGGGCGAGGACAAAAACGAACGCCTGAAGACCCAGGAGAGCGAGGAGATTGCAAGACTACAGAAGGAATACCAGGATGAAGCCCGTGCAATAAAAGAGGACAAGTATAAGCGAATCCGGAGGATCCTAATCGGCAAGACAGCTGCCGACAAAGTCGTGAATGCCAAGACAGGCAAGACCGAACTGGCCAAGGGGAAGAAGATCACAGTAGAGATCCTCGACAAAATGCCGGAGAAAGACCTTGCCAAGATCAAGGTGGATTCCGCAGAGTATCCAGCCAAGCTGCAGGAAATTCTGGACACTTCGGAAAACCAGCTTAATATTCTTGAAACCATCTATGATGAGAAAATAGGCAGGCTGAAGCGTGGAGACGATCTCCCGCCGGGCGTAGTGAAGCTCGTGAAGGTCTATGTTGCCATGAAGCGCAAGCTCTCCGTCGGCGACAAGATGGCGGGGAGGCACGGGAACAAAGGCGTGGTCTCGAAGATCGTTCCCGAGGAGGACATGCCCTATCTCCCGGACGGAACTCCCGTCGAAATCGTACTGAACCCCCTAGGTGTGCCTTCCCGTATGAATGTGGGTCAGATACTCGAGACTCACTTGGGTTGGGCAGCGAAAGCGCTTGGTCTGCACGTAGCCACGCCCGTGTTCGACGGCGCGTCCGAGGAGCGGGTACGCTCTCTGCTGAAAGAAGCAAAACTCCCGCTGACGGGACAGTCAGTGCTACACGACGGGCGCACAGGCGAGCCTTTTGACAAACCAGTGACTGTCGGATACATGTATATGCTCAAGCTCCATCACCTCGTTGACGACAAACTGCATGCGCGTTCCATCGGCCCCTACTCGCTGGTAACGCAGCAGCCCCTCGGCGGCAAGGCGCAATTCGGCGGGCAGCGCCTCGGCGAAATGGAAGTCTGGGCACTCCAAGCCTACGGAGCGGCATACTGTCTCCAGGAGTTCCTCACGGTCAAGTCCGATGATGTGTCAGGAAGGGCGAAAATTTACGAGGCGATCGTAAAGGGTGAACACGCGCTCGAGCCGGGCCTGCCCGAATCGTTCTATGTGCTCATCAAGGAACTCCAGAGCCTGTGTCTAGACGTGGAACTCATCGAGCGCAAGCACGAAAAGGAACGTGTAATAGAGCTCGAGAAAATATCGTCCGCACGGTAGCATGTCTGCTTCTCTTGGGTGTACGTACGTTTGGTAATTATTGATCAGGGTCATGAGGGCGCTGCCCTCTCCTATGGAGGTTTGCTGTGGAAGAAAAACGGATGACAGAGAACAAGGCCAGAACGGATGTCATGAGCCTCTTTGATAAGCCTAAAGATATCAGTTTTGACGCAATGCGGATAAAGATTGCCTCTCCTGAACGAATCAAGGAGTGGTCGTACGGCGAGGTAAAGAAGCCCGAGACCATCAACTACCGTTCGTTCAAGCCGGAACGGGACGGTCTTTTCTGCGCCAAAATATTCGGTCCGATAAAAGACTGGGAGTGCCTCTGCGGCAAGTACAAACGCATGAAGCACCGCGGCATTGTGTGTGATAAATGCGGCGTCGAGGTGATCCAGTCCAAAGTGCGCCGGGAGCGCATGGGCCACATCGAGCTTTCTTCTCCCGTTGCCCACATCTGGTTTCTCAAGGGATTGCCGAGCCGCATCGGCACACTCCTCGATATGACGCTCCGTCAGCTCGAAAAGGTTCTCTATTTCGAAAATTATGTGGTGACGGACCCCGGCGATACGCCGCTAAAACAGAAAGAACTGTTGACTGAAGAAAAATTCCGCAAGGCACAGTTGGAGTACGGCTCCAGCGCCTTTAAAGCGGGCATGGGCGCCGAGTCGATCAGGGAAATGCTCAGGGCCATCGATCTGGAAGCGGAGTCCGAAGAGATCCGCATGAAGATTGAAACTGCCACTTCCATGGCCACGAAAAAGAAGCTTACGAAGCGGCTCAAGGTGATTGAGTCATTCCGCAAATCCGGCAATAAGCCCGAGTGGATGATCCTGGATGTGATCCCAGTGATACCGCCGGAGCTGCGGCCGCTCGTTCCGCTCGAAGGTGGGAGGTTTGCGACTTCCGATCTGAACGACCTCTATCGGAGGGTGATCAACAGGAACAACCGACTGCGCCGGCTCGAGGAGCTCAAAGCTCCCTCAGTCATCATCCGGAACGAGAAGAGGATGCTGCAGGAAGCCGTGGATGCACTCTTCGATAACGGCCGCCGCGGACGGGTGCTGCGCGGCCCGAACAAGCGGCCCCTCAAATCCCTTTCCGACATGCTCAAGGGAAAGCAGGGGCGCTTCCGCCAGAACCTGCTCGGAAAACGCGTGGATTACTCGGGCCGTTCGGTAATCGTGGTGGGTCCGGACCTGAAACTCCACCAGTGCGGTTTGCCGAAGAAGATGGCCCTTGAACTGTTCAAACCGTTCATTTTCAACAAGCTCGAGGAAAAGGGCTACGCCACGACGATAAAGAGTGCGAAGAAGATGATTGAACGCGAGCGTCCTGAAGTGTGGGACGTGCTCGAAGAGGTGATTCAGGAACATCCGGTGCTTCTGAACCGCGCCCCCACGCTCCACCGGCTCGGTATTCAGGCCTTCGATCCTGTGCTTGTGGAAGGCAAGGCGATACGTCTGCATCCGCTCGTCTGCGCCGCCTTCAACGCCGATTTTGACGGCGACCAGATGGCAGTGCACATTCCCCTCTCTGTCGAAGCGCAGCTCGAGGCGAGAGTACTCATGCTCTCGATCAATAACGTCCTCTCGCCAGCGAACGGGAGGCCAATCACGGTTCCGTCACAGGATATCGTGCTTGGGTGCTACTATCTTACGAAAGCACGTTCCGGCGCCCTCGGAGAGGGTAAGGTGTTCTCCGGCAAGGATGAAGTGCGCATCGCCTATGATCAACGCATGGCTGATATCCATGCGCGTGCCAGAGTCCGCATAAACGGCAAGATCGAGGAGACCACTGTCGGACGGGTGTTGTTTAGTGAGGTCCTTCCGGACGGAATTTCCTTCTCTTCCGTCAACAAAGAAATGAACAAGAAAGAGCTTGCCAAACTCCTTGATGAATGTTTCCGGAGGCTTGGCTTAAGGCGCACGGTGACCCTGATCGACGACCTCAAGGAGATCGGGTTCAAGTTCGCCATGCGTGCCGGCATCTCCATCTGTATATCGGACATGCATATCCCGAGCAAGAAGCAGAAGTTTATCGACCAAGCGCAGAAAGAGGTGATGGAGATCCACCACCAGTACACCGAAGGTCTGATTACGAACGGCGAGCGCTACAACAAGGAAATTGACATCTGGGCAAATGTGACTGAGAAGATCGCGGACGAGATGATGTCGGAACTCGGCATGGAAGAGATCGAACTCCGGGGCGGGAAGAAGTCGGAACTCCAGGAGGCGAGGTCGTTCAACAATATCTTTATGATGGCCGATTCCGGCGCGCGCGGCAGCACGCAGCAGATTCGACAGCTCGCTGGCATGCGCGGACTCATGGCCAAGCCGTCAGGCGAGATCATCGAGACCCCAATCACGGCGAACTTCCGAGAGGGGCTCACGGTACTCCAGTACTTCATCTCGACGCACGGTGCACGCAAGGGCCTCGCGGACACGGCGCTTAAAACAGCCAATTCGGGGTACCTCACACGGAGGCTCGTGGACGTTGCTCAGGATGTGATCATCACCCAGGATGACTGCGGCACGACCGACGGTATCATCGTCGGGTCGCTCGTCGAAGGCGGCGAGATCATCGAACCGTTATCAGAGCGTATCCTCGGACGCGTTGCGGCAGATGATATCAAAGACCCACTCACCAAAGAGGTGATCATCGGGACCCGCCGCGAGATCAATGAAGACCTCGTCAAGAGGATCGAGGAGGCCGGCATCGATCGGATCAAGATCCGTTCCGTGCTTACATGCCAGTCCATGCGCGGCGTATGCAAGATGTGCTACGGCAGGGATCTCGGCCGCGGAAAGCTCGTGGACATCGGCGAAGCCATCGGCATCATTGCTGCACAGTCCATCGGCGAGCCGGGTACCCAGCTGACGATGAGGACCTTTCATATCGGCGGTACAGCAAGCAAGGTGGTCGAACAGACTGTGCTTGAGGCCAAGAACGCCGGTACCATGAAATACCTAAACCTGAATACGGTGAAGAACAAGGAAGGGGATTACGTCGCCATGTCCCGAAGCGGCAGCATCGCTATTTATGATGACACAGGGCGCGAAAAAGAGAAGTACGCCATCATCTACGGCGCCAGGCTCAAGGTGCAGGATGGCCAGAAAGTGGATGTGGGGCAGAAACTCGTGGAATGGGATCCCTATTCCTTGCCCATCCTCACCGAGATCGGCGGGAAGATCGCCTTCGGCGACATCATTGAAGGCGTCACTATGCGTGAGGAAGTGGATGAAGTAACCGGCCTATCGCGTAAGGTGATCATCGATTATCCGAACCAGAACCTGCGGCCAAGGATTTCGATCAAGGATCAGCACGGCAAGACCGCCAGGTTGCCGGGCTCGAATGTCGTTGCGCGATACCTCCTGCCTGCGGGAGCCCACATCCTCGTTGATAAGGGAGACGAGATTTTCCCCGGAGACATCCTGGTCAAGATCCCGCGAGAGACCACGAAGACCAAAGACATCACGGGCGGTCTCCCGAGGGTGGCCGAGCTCTTCGAGGCGCGAAAGCCCAAAGAACAGGCGATCATCAGCGAGATCGATGGGACCGTTGAATTCGGCGGGTTCGTGAAAGGCATGCGCCGCATCCTTGTCAAGGACGGGATGGGGAACGAGAAGGAATACCTCATTCCCAAGGGCAAGCATGTGAACGTTCATGAAGGAGACTGGGTGACCGCCGGCGAACCGCTCATGGACGGCCCGGTCGATCCCCACGACATCCTGAACGTGCTCGGTCCAAAGGAGCTCCAGAAGTACCTCGTGGACGAGGTACAGCAGGTATACCGCCTGCAGGGCGTGAGCATTAACGACAAGCACATCGAGGTCATCGTCCGGCAGATGCTCCGCAAAGTTCGGATCGAGGATGCAGGCGATACGTCGTTCTTGATCGGCGAGCAGGTAGACCGGTTCGCTTTTGGGAAGGAGAACGAGGCCGCAATCGCCAAGGGCGGACGGCCAGCTACAGCGCGACCCATCCTCCTCGGCATCACCAAAGCGTCGCTCACCACGGACAGCTTCATATCAGCGGCGTCGTTCCAGGAAACCACGCGTGTGCTTACGGAAGCCGCGATCACCGGTGCGGTGGATGATCTTGTGGGATTGAAAGAGAACGTGATCATGGGGAGGCTGATCCCTGCCGGAACCGGCATGACCGAATACCGCAATACCTATGTTGAGGTGCAAGAGGAGGAGACCGCCTCATCGTGACGGGTTGCAATCAATCAGGCAACGTCAGCGGATCCGGTTATAGGGAAAAAAGGATTGTCTATGACACGGAGTGTGGCACTTTCTGATGGGCTGGCGCAACTTAAAGAAAAGAAACTTTTTGTAACGCTAAAAAAAAACTTGACAATACGGGGTTGTACCGATATAATCATCGGGTTTTGACTCAACGTTTCTCCAAATTGCTATGTACATGTTTTTAAGGAGTAATTCACGTGCCGACAATTAGTCAACTTGTAAGAAAAGGCCGGTCGCTGGCTGCGAGCAAGACCAAGAGCCCCGCGCTCAAGAGCTGTCCGCAGAAGAGAGGTGTCTGCATCAGGGTGTACACCACCACGCCGAAGAAGCCTAATTCCGCTCTCCGGAAGGTTGCCAGGGTTAGACTCACAAATGGGATGGAGGTGACCACTTACATACCGGGAGTGGGACATAATCTCCAGGAACACTCCATTGTTCTCATCCGAGGTGGGAGAGTGAAGGATCTGCCAGGCGTACGCTACCACATTGTCAGGGGCACGCTGGATACAGTTGGGGTCGCAAATCGCAAGCAGGGTCGCTCCAAGTATGGGGCGAAAAGGCCGAAGTAGTTTGATCGTGAGGAATCCGGGTGCGGAATGCAGTCCGCAATGGTCAGTTCCAAAAATTAAATTGCCAGCAATAGCAGGAAATCAAAAAACATTATGCCGAGAAAAAGCGTTGTAGTAAAAAGAGAAGCATTACCCGATCCAAAATATAACAGCAAGATGCTCGCGAAATTCGTGAACGTACTGATGCGCAAAGGCAAGAAGAGCACGGCAGAGGCCATCTGCTACAAGGCGCTGGACCGCATTCAGGAGAAGACGAAAGGCGATCCCATTGCCATATTCAAAAAGGCCGTGGAGAATGTGAAGCCTACCCTCGAGGTGAAGTCCCGTCGTGTGGGCGGTGCATCATATCAGGTTCCTATAGAGGTCAAACAGCCCAGGAGACTGTCACTCGCGTATCGCTGGCTCAGGCTCTATGCATCGCTGCGGTCCGAGAAATCCATGGTTGAAAAGCTCGCCGGGGAGATACTTGACGCATCGAACAATACCGGCGCTGCAGTAAAGAAGAGAGAAGACGTACACCGTATGGCAGAGGCCAATAAAGCCTTCGCCCACTATCGTTGGTAAGGCGTTCATGCGGGAGCGGAGGTAGTATTGGCTAGGCAGTATTCACTCGAAAACACTCGTAACATCGGTATCATGGCCCACATCGACGCCGGGAAGACAACCACGACCGAGCGTATCCTTTACTATACCGGTGTTTCCTATAAGATTGGCGAAGTGCACGACGGTACCGCGGTCATGGACTGGATGGTGCAGGAGCAGGAGCGCGGCATCACCATCACCTCGGCGGCGACGACCTGTTTCTGGCGGGACAAGCGTATCAACATCATCGATACGCCGGGCCATGTGGACTTTACCATTGAGGTGGAGCGTTCGCTCCGCGTGCTTGACGGCGCGGTCGCGGCCTTCGACTCGGTGAGCGGCGTTGAGCCTCAGTCAGAAACGGTGTGGCGCCAAGCGGATAAATATCAGGTCCCCCGTCTTGCTTTCATGAACAAGATGGACCGCATCGGCGCAGACTTCTACATGAGCGTCCAGTCGATGATCGACCGGCTCGGAGCCAACCCCGTGCCTATTCAGATCCCGGTCGGCGCAGAGGACAAGTTTCGCGGCTGCGTTGACCTGGTCAAGATGAAGTCTGTCCTGTTCGACGACGAGACTCTTGGTGCAAAATACGCAGTGGAAGACATCTCTGCGGATCTCTTGCCCAAGGCAAAAGAGTACCGCGAGAAGATGATCGAGAAGCTCGCAGACGTCGACGACGTAATCATGGAAAAGTTCCTGAACGGAGAGCAGCCAACGGTAGCCGAGATCATGGCAGCGATCCGCAAGGGCACGATCGCCATGAAAATATTCCCCGTGATATGCGGCTCGGCGTTTAAAAACAAAGGGGTGCAACTCCTGCTCGATGCGGTCGTGGACTACCTCCCGTCTCCTCTGGACATTCCGCCTGTGAAAGGCGTCCACCCGACGAGCGGCGAGGAACTGGTGCGCACTGCTTCTGACAGCGATCCCTTTGCGGGTATAGCATTCAAGATCATGACCGATCCCTTCGTGGGCCAACTCACGTTCGTCCGGGTTTATTCCGGGACGCTGAAAACCGGGTCGTATGTGTACAACTCTACCAAGGGTACCAGGGAGCGTGTTGGCAGGCTGCTCAAAATGCACGCGAACAAACGCGAAGAGATCGAGGAGATATATGCCGGCGATATATGCGCGGCCGTGGGACTCAAGAGCACACTCACGGGGCATACGCTCTGTGATGAAAACAAACCCGTCATCCTGGAAGCCATGACCTTCCCGGAGCCGGTGATCTCCGTGGCCATCGAGCCCAAGACCAAGGCAGACCAGGAAAAGCTGGGCTTCTCGCTCCAGAAGCTCATGCAGGAAGATCCGTCATTCCGTGTTTTTACTGATCAGGAGACGGGGCAGGTTATTATCTCCGGTATGGGAGAGCTTCATCTGGAAATCATCGTTGACCGTCTTTTGCGCGAGTTCAAGGTAGATGCGAACGTTGGAAAGCCGCAAGTCGCGTATCGCGAAACGATCCGAAAGAAGGTTACGGCAGAGGGCAAGTACATACGCCAGACCGGCGGCCGCGGCCAGTATGGTCATGCGGTCCTCGAGCTTGAGCCTCAGGAACCGGGAAAAGGTTTTGAGTTTGTGAACAAGACGGTTGGGGGATCGGTTCCCAAGGAATACGTTGCGCCGATACAGAAGGGCATCGTAGAGGCCATGGAGAACGGAGTGCTCGCCGGGTATCCCATGGTTGATATCAAGGTCACACTTATCGACGGGTCCTATCATGACGTGGATTCATCGGAAATGGCATTTAAGATCGCCGGCTCCATGGGTTTTAAAGAAGGAGCGAACAAGGCTTCGCCGACTTTGCTCGAGCCGATCATGGCAGTCGAGGTTGTCTGCGCCGAGGAGTACATGGGCGATATCATCGGCGACCTGAATTCGCGCCGCGGTCGAGTGCAGGGCATGAACATGAGGGGGGCCGGAAGGGTCATAACAGCGCAGGTGCCTCTCTCGGAAATGTTCGGCTACGCAACGGACATCAGGTCCAAGACCCAGGGCCGGGCGACGTACACTATGCAGTTCGCGCACTACGAAGAAGTCCCCAAGAACATTTCGGAGCAGATCATCGCCAAGGTAAAAGGCGAGACGGTTAAGGCAAAGTAGTCATAGTTCACTACTGAATTAGATTTTCACTTCCCGACAGGAGGCGGACAGCATGGCAAAGGCAAAATTTGAGAGGACAAAACCTCATGTGAACGTGGGCACCATCGGCCATGTGGACCACGGCAAGACGACCTTGACGGCGGCCATCACGAAGGTGCTGGCGTTCAAGAACTTCGCGAGCTTCGTGGCATACGACCAGATCGACAAGGCGCCGGAAGAACGGGAGCGCGGTATCACGATCGCGACGGCGCACGTGGAGTACCAGACGAACAAGCGCCACTACGCCCATGTTGACTGTCCCGGCCATGCCGACTACGTGAAGAACATGATCACCGGAGCGGCCCAGATGGACGGCGCAATCCTCGTGGTCTCCGCCGCGGACGGCCCGATGCCCCAGACCCGGGAGCACATCCTGCTCGCCCGTCAGGTCGGCGTGCCCTATATCGTTGTCTACATGAACAAGGTGGACATGGTGGACGACCCCGAGCTCATCGAGCTCGTAGAGCTTGAGATCCGGGAGCTCCTGTCCAAGTACCAGTTCCCCGGGGACAAGACGCCGATCATCAAGGGGAGCGCGTTAAAGGCCCTCCAGAGCGAGAGCAAGGACATCAACGCGCCCGAGTACAAGAGCATCCTGGAGCTTATGGATGCCATCGACAGCTATATCCCCCAGCCCAAGCGCGACATCGACAAGCCCTATCTCATGCCGCTTGAAGACGTGTTCTCGATCGCCGGCCGCGGCACGGTGGTGACGGGCAGGATCGAGCGCGGCATCGTGAAGGTGGGCGATGAAATCGAGATCGTGGGCATCAAGCCCACGCAGAAGACGGTGGTAACGGGCGTCGAGATGTTCCGGAAGCTTCTGGACCAGGGCGAGGCCGGAGACAACGTCGGTGTGCTTCTCCGGGGCATCAAGAAAGAAGAAGTGGAGCGCGGCATGGTCCTGGCCAAACCGGGAAGCATCACCCCGCACACCAAGTTCAAGGCCGAGGCGTACATTCTGACGAAGGAAGAAGGCGGCCGGCATACGCCGTTCTTTAATGGGTACCGTCCCCAGTTCTACTTCCGTACGACGGACGTGACGGGGGTGGTGAAGCTTGCCGAGGGTGTCGAGATGGTGATGCCGGGCGACAACATGAGCTGCTCCGTAGAGCTGATCACCCCGATCGCGATGGACAAGGAACTTCGGTTCGCCATCCGCGAGGGCGGCAGGACCGTGGGCGCAGGAGTTATCACCGAGGTCATCGAGTAAAGAGGGAAGGAATAGCACGTGACACAGAAGATCAGGATACGATTAAAAGGATATGACCACAGACTGCTCGACCAGTCTGCGGTAGAGATCATGGATACGGCTAAGAGGACCGGTGCCAAGGTGTCAGGTCCCATTCCGTTACCGACAAGGATCAACCGCTGGACAGTGCTCCGCTCTCCCCATGTTGACAAGAAGTCCCGGGAGCAGTTTGAAATCAGGACGCATAAGCGGCTGATGGATATTCTGGATCCTACTCCGCAGACCGTGGATGCGCTCATGAAACTTGATCTTGCCGCCGGCGTTGATGTGGAGATAAAATTGTAGTCGTTCTGAAACCAACCGCTGAAGCCCAGGGAATTCGGTAAGAATTGCATCCGGCTCACGGGTGAAGGGATATGAAATGAGTAAGGGAATTATCGGGAAAAAAATAGGCATGAGCCAGCACTTCAGCGGAGGGGAGCTCATACCGGTTACCGTGATCCAGGCGGGCCCATGCACGGTGGTCCAGAAGAAGACCGCGGAAAAAGACGGCTACGAGTCAGTACAGCTTGCCTTTGAAGAGGAGAAGAAGCAGGGGCGGGTGACCAAGGCCGATCGCCGGTCACTTTAAAAAGTCGAATGTACAGCCACATCGTTTTCTTCGCGAGTTTCGTACTGGCGAGTTTGAGCAGGGACAGGTCGTAACTGTAGACATTTTCAAAAAAGGTGAAATGATTGCCGTCAGCGGTGTCAGCAAGGGGAAAGGTTTTGCCGGCGTCATGAAGCGGCATAAGTTCGCAGGCGGTCCCGGCGGGCATGGCTCCATGTTCAACCGGGCGCCCGGATCGATCGGCGCCAGTGCTTATCCGTCGCGGGTATGGCCCGGTAAGAAGCTTCCGGGACATATGGGGGCCGTCAATGTAACTATAAAGAATTTAGAGATTGTTGATGTACGGCCGGATCAGAATTTGCTGTTCGTCCGCGGGGCAGTGCCGGGCGGGGATAATGGATTGCTTCTTATCTATAAGGCTGATTAATAAGAAATAGAGGATTATTGAAATGCCGTCAGTCGTCATGGTTGATCAAAATAATAAGAAGGTTAAGGATGTGGAGCTTCCGGGCTTATTTTCGACAGAAGTACGGTCGCATCTCGTCCATGCCGCTGTAGTGAATCAGCTTGCGAATAGAAGAGCTGGTACGGCATCTACGAAGAACAAGGCGCTCGTGAGCGGCGGCGGTAAAAAGCCCTGGAAGCAGAAGGGCACGGGCAGGGCGCGCGCAGGAAGCAACCGTTCACCGCTCTGGAGGCATGGCGGCACAGTATTTGGCCCGATGCCGAGGGATTATTCCTATGCCATCCCAAAGAAGGCAAAACGGGCGGCGCTGGTCGATGCTCTCGCATCAAAGGTTGCTGAGAACAGGCTGATCCTTATCGATAGCCTCAATCTTGCAGAGCCTAAGACCAAGTTGGTATCGACGCTGCTCGAGAACCTCGGTGTACAGGAAAATGCTCTCGTGCTCATCAAGGCAGAAAATAAAAACCTGACACTGGCTGCTCGTAACATCCCGTCGGTCAAGGTGCTGCGGATGGAAAATATCAATGTCTATGACCTGCTGAAGTACCGGTACCTTATTACGACGCAGGATGCCTTGAACTCCGTGCAGGAGGTATACGGGAAATGACGACGGATTTTTATGATATCATCCGGGTGCCGCGGATAACCGAAAAGGGAACACGGCTCAAGGAAAAAAATAATGTCCTGACCTTCGAGGTAAGAATTGATGCAAATAAGGTGCAGGTGCGCAAAGCGATTGAAGGTATCTTCAAGGTTAAAGTGGCAGATGTTACGACGGTGAAAACCGCAGGCAAAAAGAAACGTATGGGGCAGCGGCTCGGCCGCCGGTCGGACTGGAAGAAAGCCTATGTTACGCTCAAGCCTGGTGAAAAGATTGATATATTCGAGGGTGCTTAAATGCCGGTAAAGACCTATAATCCAACTTCCCCTGGAAGACGGTTTCAGACCACATCGACGTTTGAAGAAGTGACGCGGAGCACGCCGGAAAAATCGCTGGTTGTCAAGACTCAGCCAGAGCGGCGGCAGAAACAACCGCGGCAAGATAACGGTACGGTACCGGGGCGGCTGGCACAAGAAAAAATACAGGATCGTCGATTTCAGGCGCGACAAGACCGGTGTCCCGGCAACGGTGGCGCATATCGAGTATGATCCGAACCGCTCGGCGAGGATCGCGCTTCTCCACTATGTTGACGGTGAGAAGCGTTACATCATTGCTCCGGTGGGATTGAAGGTCGGCGACAGTGTCATGTCCGGTCCTGATGCAGACATCAAGCCGGGCAATGCTCTTCCCATCACGTCGATCCCAGTCGGTACTATGCTGCACAATGTTGAGCTCAAGAAGGGCGCCGGCGGGCAGCTTGCAAGGAGCGCCGGCTCATCCGTGCAGCTTCTGGCGCGTGAAGGTGAATATGCCACGCTGCGGCTGAACTCCGGGGAAGTACGCATGGTCCGTTCAGAGTGCATGGCGACTATCGGGCAGGTGGGTAATCTTGGACCATGAGAATATCAGCATCGGCAAGGCGGGCAGGGCTCGCTGGATGGGCATGAGGCCGAGGGTTCGCGGCGTTGCCATGAACCCTGTTGATCATCCGCTCGGCGGCGGCGAAGGCAAGTCCTCGGGCGGCAGGCCGGGTTGTTCGCCGTGGGGCCTCCCGGACGGAAAGAAGACAAGACATAACAAAACGACGAACAAATATATTATTTCGAGAAGAACCAAGAGCAGGTAAGTTCGGATTATAACGGAGGAGTACGGTGCCGAGATCAGTTAAAAAAGGCCCTTTTATCGATGAGAGCCTCATGAAAAAAGTAGAGGCCATGAACACATCCGGGGATAAAAAGATCGTTAAGACGTGGTCCCGGAGATCAACGATCACGCCGGAATTCGTCGGACATACCATGGCGGTGCACAACGGCAAGAAGTTTATTCCGGTTTATATCACCGAGAATATGGTCGGCCACAAGCTCGGTGAATTTTCTCCGACCCGGATGTTTAAGGCCCATGGCGGTTCAAAGGCCGCGGAAAAGGCGAGCGCGCCGAAGCCGTAGCGCACGGAGCACGCCATTCATGCAGAGTGAGGATGATTAAATGGAAGCAAGCGCAACAGCCAGACATATACGAATTACGCCACGCAAGGCGAGACAGGTGATAGACCTTATCCGCGGCAAGATGGTGGGAGATGCGATCAATATTCTCACCTTCACGCCGCTTCATGCCGCGCGAATTGTCAAAAAGCTCTTGGATTCTGCCGTAGCGAACGCTGAGCAGAAAAAGGTGGGAGACCTGGATTCGCTCAAGGTGACCAAGGCGTATGTGAACCAGGGCGTTACCATGAAACGCATGAGGGCCCGGGCCATGGGACGTGGAAATATGATTAAAAAAAGGACCAGCCATATAACGCTGGTGCTCTCAGCATAGTTATTATTTACGGAGGCATAATGGGACAGAAGGTTCATCCTATCGGGTTTCGGCTCGGGATTATAAAAACATGGGATTCCCGCTGGTTTTCGCAGAAGAATTACGCGGCGCTCCTGCACGAGGATATCAAGATCCGCAAGATCGTGAAAGAGCGGCTCATGCATGCGGGTGTTTCCAAGATCGAAATAGAGCGCGCGGGCCAGAAGGCGAAGATCAACATTCATACTGCACGGCCCGGCATCATCATCGGTAAAAAGGGCGCTGAGGTCGACAAACTTAAGAAAGACCTCGAGGCCATGACCGGTAAACAGATGTATATCAATATCCAGGAGATCCGAAGACCCGAGCTCGATGCTCAGCTTGTAGCGGAAAACATAGCGCTCCAACTGGAGCGCAGGATCGCGTTCCGCAGGGCCATGAAAAAGTCAGTGACTTCCGCCCTGCGGCTCGGCGCCCAGGGGATCAAGATTACCTGCGCGGGAAGACTGGCGGGTGCCGAAATCGCCCGTACTGAGTGGTACCGCGAGGGCCGGGTGCCGCTCCATACCCTGCGGGCCGACATCCAATATGGCTTCTTTGAGGCCAAGACCACGATGGGGCAGATCGGCGTTAAGGTATGGATTTACCGGGGTGATGTGCTCCAGCCGCCGACCGCTGCAGCGTAGCCTATTCATTTTGCAGAATCATCACGGGAGATAAAGGACAGTGAATAATGTTAGCACCCAAACGAGTAAAGCATAGGAAGATGCATAAGGGCAGGATGAACGGGCACTGCCTACCGGGGCGCGGAAGTCAGCTACGGAGAGTATGGTCTGAAGGTCCTGGAGCCGGGCTGGATCACGAGCAGGCAGATAGAGGCAGCCCGTATCGCCATGACCCGTTATGTCAAGCGGGGCGGCAAGATCTGGATACGGATATTCCCGGACAAGCCGATTACGAAGAAGCCGGCGGAAACACGTATGGGAAAAGGCAAAGGAGCACCTGAATACTGGGTTGCCGTCGTAAAGCCGGGCCGAGTGCTGTACGAGATGGGCGGTGTGGACGAGTCAGTGGCCAGAGAGGCATTCCGGTTGGCGGCGTACAAGCTGCCGGTTGCGACGAAGTTTGTCTCCCGGGAGGCTGAATTATGAAGACGAGTGCAAAGGAACTGCGGGACCTGTCGAGCGAAGAACTCCTGGCCAAGGCGGCTGATCTCAAAAAGGAAATGTTCAACCTAAGGGTGCAGCAGGCCATGGGGCAGATTGAGAATCCGATGCGTCTCAGGACTGCTGCGCAAGGATATCGCAAAAACAAAGACAGTCTTAAAGGAAAAGTATGGACGAGTCTAAGAAAAAGAAAAACATATATCGGGCAGGTCATCAGCGACAAGATGGATAAGACGGTGGTGCTGGCGGTCACCAGACGTATTGCGCATGCGAAGTACAACAAGACCATCAAGCGGACCACGAAGTTCAAGGTCCATGACGAAAAGAACGAGTGCAAGGTCGGCGATGTGGTCCGGTTTATCGAGACCAGACCTCTTTCCAAGGAAAAACGATGGAAGGTTCTCGAAATCGTTGAGAAGGCCAATCAATAATAGCTATAGTGTGTGAACGATACTCTTTCCGAGGATGAGATATGATTCAGCAGCAGACGGTACTGGATGTCGCCGATAATTCCGGCGCAAAAAAAGTGATGTGCATAAAGGTGCTCGGCGGTACACGCAAGCGTTATGCATCGCTTGGCGATGTGATCGTTGTGGCCATCAAGATGGCGATTCCCGAGGGACAGGTCAAGAAGGGTACGGTGGCCAAGGCCGTGGTCGTCCGCACGACGAAGGAAGTGCGGCGGCAGGACGGGTCATACATCAAGTTCGACCGGAATGCCGCGGTATTGATCAACAACGCGAACGAGCCGATCGGGACGCGTATCTTCGGGCCGGTGGCACGAGAGCTTCGCAAGAAGAACTTTATGAAGATCATTTCACTCGCACCAGAAGTGCTGTAGTGAATATTCAGTGATAAATATGGCTCATTGAGAAGCAGGATGTAGGAAAATGCAGATAAAGAAAAACGATAATGTGATGGTGATCTCCGGCAAGGAGAAGGGTAAGAAGGGCAGGGTTATCGCAGTCTATCCGGGGACCAACAGGCTCCTCATGGAAAAACTGAACATGATCAAGCGGCATACGCGGCCCAACCAGCAGCTCCGGCAGGGCGGTATCATGGAGAAAGAGAGCCCGATCTCCGCTTCGAATGTGAAATTGATCTGTGCAAAATGCGACAAGCCTACGACGGTGTCCCGGAAGGATCAGGGCGACGGTTCGCGTGTCAGGGTATGCAAGAGCTGCAATGCGACGATCGATTGATGGTAAGGCAGTTTCAGCGCAGTGGGATGTCCAGATCGGTGAAATAGGAAAAGAAATATGACAGATAAAAAAGATAAAAGACAAGACCAAAGAGACCAAGGGCGGCGATCAGAAAAAAGACAGCGCCAAGGCATCGGCACCGAAAGCGGCAGCAAAGCCGAAGACGTCACCAAAGGAAGCAAAGAAAGAGGCCAAATCCGCAGAACGTGCTCAGGAATCAGCAGCCCGGAAAACGCGCGTCCGGAGCGCATCCCGACGCCAAGGCTGAAGCAGCGGTATCATGATGTCGTGGTGCCGGCGCTCATGAAGGAGTTCAGCTATAAGAACCCCATGCAGGCGCCGAAGCTGGTGAAGGTCGTGCTGAACGTCGGTATGGGCGAGGCAATTAGCAATGCCAAGGCCCTCGACCATGCTGCTGATGAACTTGGCGAAGATTACCGGACAGCGTCCGGTTATTACCCGCGCCAAGAAGTCCATCGCAACCTTCAAGCTCAGAGAGGGGATGCCGATCGGCTGTATGGTGACCCTCAGGCGCGAGCGGATGTACGAATTTCTCGACCGGTTCATCAGCGCAGCACTGCCGCGCATCAGGGATTTTAAGGGTGTGTCGTCCAAGTCTTTTGACGGCAGAGGGAATTACACGGTCGGGATCAAAGAACAGGTGATCTTCCCGGAGATCGAGTTTGATAAAGTCGACTCGGTTCACGGGCTCGATATTGTGATTGTTACGACGGCGAAGACCGATGAAGAAGGCAGGGCGTTGCTCGGCCATCTGGGAATGCCGTACCGGAAGTAGTCCGGTCAGACAGACGTGATGGAGGAATGATGGCAAAGAAGTCCTTGATAGCGAAGGCATCGAGAGCACCGAAATTTAAGGTGCGTGCATACCACCGCTGTCCGCTGTGCGGGCGGTCCCGGGGGTATCTGAGAAAATTTGACATGTGCAGGATTTGTTTCAGGAACAGGGCGCTCAAGGGAGAGATCCCGGGCGTGATCAAGGCGAGTTGGTAAGCAAAAGGGGTTTGAATCAATGATGACCGATCCGATCGCGGATATGCTGACGCGCATCCGCAATGCCAGTAAGGCAAAGCATGAAAAAGTTGATATCCCTTCATCGAAGCTGAAGGTGGAGATCGCGAAGATCCTCAAGGATGAGGGATTTGTCAAGAACGTGAAGCTGGTGAAAGACCGCCGTCAGGGTCTGATCCGAGTGTATCTCAAATATACTGACGAAGAGATGCCGGTTATCCAGGGCCTGAAGCGGATCAGCAAGCCGGGATGCAGGGTGTATGCGGGCAACGACGCCATTCCCAAGGTCCTGGCGGGGCTCGGGACGGCCATCCTGTCGACGCCCAAGGGAATCCAGACCGGCAAGCAGGCTAAGAAGGACAATGTGGGCGGAGAAGTGATCTGCCACGTGTGGTAATGATTTGGTCAATTGAATTCGTCCAATCAGGAAGGTAGGAGCTGTCATGTCGAGGGTTGGTAAAAAACCTATAGAAATGCCATCCGGCGTCGAGGCCAAGCTCGAAACCGGGAAAATAACGGTCAAGGGTCCGCTGGGAGAGATCAGCCAGGATGTGAATCCGAAGCTGACGATCAAGAAGGAAAACAACCAGCTTATGGTTGAGCGGCCGTCAGACCAGAAGATCTATCGTGAGCTGCACGGGTTAACGAGAAATCTGATCGCCAATATGGTGACGGGAGTCAGCAAGGGATACGAAAAGACTCTCGATATATCAGGCGTCGGTTTCAAGGCGGCGGCGCAGGGGACAAACCTTATGCTCAGCCTCGGGTTCTCACATCCGATCGTCTATCCCCTGCCCAAGGGGATCAAGGCGACAGTCGATGCCAAGCAGACGCAGATTACGCTCAAGGGCGTCGACAAGCAGCTTGTCGGCCAGATCGCGGCGAACCTGAGAAGCCTGAAGAAGCCTGAACCGTACAAAGGCAAGGGTATCAAGTACAGCACCGAAGTCATTCATCGCAAAGAAGGTAAGGCCGGTAAGGGCGGTAAGTAGAAAGTCGAATCAGGATTTTGGGTTGCGGGTGACGGCTTTTCATAATCAGCAAATAGCATGATGGAGAGTGAACTGTGGCACAGAGCAAAATAAAAGCCAGACAGAGAAGGCATGAAAGAATACGAAGAAAGGTGTCCGGCACCGCAGCGAAACCGAGGCTGAGCGTCTATAAGAGCCTGAGCCATATCTATGCACAGCTCATCGATGATACGACCGGCAGGACCATCATTGCCGCATCCTCGACGGAAAAGGCTATTCAGACAGGCATGAAGCACTGCGGGAACGTTGAGGCGGCCAAGAAGGTGGGCGCGAGCATCGCGGAGCGGGCGCTTGGACAAGAATATAAAAGATGTCGTGTTTGACCGCGGTGGTTATCAGTATCACGGCTGCGTCAAGGCGCTGGCGGATGCGGCGCGTGAAAAGGGACTAAGTTTTTAGCAACGGGCAATAATTGCGGAGGCGGCATTGGCAGAGCGATATCATAAAGAAGCGGAAGAAGGCGACGGCCTGAAAGATAAACTGGTCTACTTGAACCGGGTGGCCAAGGTGGTCAAGGGCGGCAAGCGATTTAACTTCAGCGCCCTCGTGGTCGTCGGTGACGGCAAGGGCAAGATCGGCGTTGGCAAGGGCAAGGCAGCTGAGGCACCGGTAGCCATCAAGAAGGCCGTAGAGCGGGCCAAAAAGAGCATGATCCAGATATCCCTGAAGGGTGACACGATCCCCCATGCAGTGCTCGGTCATTACGGTGCGGGCAAGGTATTGCTCAAGCCGGCTTCGGAAGGTACGGGATTGATCGCGGGCGGAGCGAGCAGGTCGGTGCTTGAGGTCGTGGGCGTCCGGAATGTGCTCTGTAAATCCCTCGGCTCCAGCAACCCGCATAACGTCGTCAGCGCAACGATTGAATGGATTGACCAGACTGAGGAGCGCAGAGCAGGTGGCCGCGCTTCGGGGCAGAACCGTAGAGGAGCTTGGATAAGCATGGCAAAAGCTGATGCGAAAAAACTCAAAATTACGCTCGTAAAAAGCGGTATTGCACGACCGGGGAAACATAAGGTCGTCCTGATCGGACTGGGCCTCAGGAAGCTGAACCATTCCGTCGTGCGCGTGGATACGCCACAGATACGCGGGATGATCAATAAGATTTCTCACTTGGTCAAGGTAGAGGAAGCATAACGTAAAAGATATTGCATATTAAAATACTACGTGAGTTGACGGTAACGAGCAAATTATGAGATTAGAAGAACTGAAGCCTGCAAAAGGGGCAACAAAAAAAGCAAAAAGGGTCGGCAGAGGGTTTGGTTCCGGCCACGGCAAGACCTCGGGGAAAGGGCATAAGGGACAGAAGGCCCGTTCCGGCGGCGTAAAGGGCGCGGGTTTTGAAGGCGGCCAGATGCCTCTTCAGCGCAGGATTCCGAAACGAGGGTTTACCAACATATTCCGCAAGGAATATGCCGTTGTGAACCTCAGCGATCTTGCAAAAATGGCTGGCTCTGATCCCATCACGCCTGAGATGCTCAAGCAGAAGGGGCTGATCAAGGATATGAAGGCCGGGGTGAAGGTGCTCGGTATGGGTGAGCTGAAGGCCAAGCTTACCGTGCGTGCGCATAAGTTCAGCAAGAGCGCTGTCGATAAAATCCAGGCAGCCGGCGGAAAGGCCGAGGTGATCTAACACTTGTTCACCGGCCTAAAGAATATATTCAATATCCCCGAGCTCAGGAAACGCATCTTTTTTACCCTCCTGATGCTTGCGGTCTATCGTATCGGCGCACATATCCCGACGCCGGGGGTAAAGGGAGAGGCACTGAGCCAGTACCTGCATCAGGCAGCATCCGGCCTGATGGGTTTTTTTGACATGTTTTCGGGCGGGGCGCTTTCAGGGTGACGATCTTTGCGCTCGGGATCATGCCCTATATCACGGCCTCGATCGTTCTCCAGCTTCTTACCGTCGTGATCCCGCGGCTGCAGGCACTGGCCAAGGAGGGCGAGGCGGGCCGGAAAAAGATTACCGAATATACCCGATACGGCACAGTTCTGATCGCCGGCTTTCAGTCGTTCTGGATGGCGGTCGGCATCGAGAAAATGGGCGATGGAGCGTTCGTGGATTCCACGGGCTGGTCGTTCCGCATCCTCACGATGATCACGCTTACGGCCGGAACGACGTTCATCATGTGGCTTGGCGAGCAGATCACCGAACGCGGAATCGGCAACGGCATTTCTCTGATCATTTTTGCCGGCATTGTGGCGGGATTTCCCCGCGCCGTCGGTAATACCATCGGGCTCGTCAGATCCGGCGAAATTCCGTATTTCATGGTCTTTATTATCCTCGCCTTGATTGTTGTCGGTGGTGGCTGCCATTATCATTATGGAGCGCGGCCAGAGAAAGATCGCGGTCCAGTATGCACAGCGGATGGTCGGAAGAAAAATCTACAAGGGGCAGAGTACGCACCTGCCGCTCAAGATCAATTCCGCAGGGGTGATTCCGCCGATTTTTGCGTCCTCGATCCTGCTGTTCCCGGCGACGATCGCCGGGTTTACGCAGGTGTGGGCTGGATCCAGTCGATTGCGCAGCAGCTTTCACCGGGGAAGCCGCTGTATACGACGGTCTATGTTGTGATGATCATATTCTTCGCGTACTTTTATACAGCGATCGTATTCAACCCGGTGGATATCGCCGATAATTTGAAAAAGTATGGCGGCTTCATCCCGGGGATCAGGCCCGGGAAAAAAACTTCGGATTACCTGTACCGCGTGCTGACGCGCATTACGCTCGGCGGCGCACTGTATCTTGTCAGCGGTCTGCGTTCTGCCGGACATATTTTACAAGGCATTTAATGTACCGTTTTATTTTGGAGGGACATCGCTCCTGATTGTGATCGGTGTCGCGCTCGATACGGTATCGCAGATAGAGTCGCATTTAATTCAGAGACACTATGGAGGTTTCCTGAAGGGCGTTTCGATCAAGGGGAGACGGTAGGGCCAGGGCGTAGTCATGATTATTCTCAAGTCCCTTCAGGAGATTGAAAAGATACGGAAGGCCTGTCTTGTTGTTGCGGATGTTCTTGATGGTATACGCGAGCTGGTCCGGCCAGGCGTGAATACCCAAGACGCTGGATGAGTTCGCCGAACGGTTCATCGTAAAAGCGGCAGCTAAACCGGCATTCAAGGGCTACCGGGGATATCCAAAGACGCTTTGTACGTCGGTGAACAATCAGGTCGTACACGGGATTCCATCTAAAGAGGTCATCCTCAGGCAAGGTGATATCATCAGCATAGACGTTGGAGCAATCGTCGACGGATTTTACGGGGATGCGGCAATCACGCTTCCGGTCGGCGACGTGACGCCGCAGGCGGAGCGGCTGATCAAGGTAACGGAAGAATCGCTCTCGCGGGGGATTGCACAGGCAACGGCAGGGAACAGGCTATACGATATTTCGTATGCCGTGCAGAGCTATGTGGAATCGCATGGCTACTCGGTGGTCCGCGAGTTTGTCGGCCACGGAATCGGAAGAAGCCTGCATGAGGAACCACAGATCCCGAATTTCGGCGAGCGCGGCCAGGGCCCGAGGATAAAGCCCGGCATGGTGTTCGCGATAGAACCGATGGTGAACATCGGTGGCAGCGCAACAATGGTCAAGGAAGACAGCTGGACGGCGGTTACGGTGGATGGGAGCCTTTCTGCGCATTTCGAGCATACGATAGCGGTGATGCCCGAAGGGCCGTGGATCCTGACGAAGAAATAGGCGTTCATTGCATGCTTGGTTGCCGCGGGGTACTTGAGGGAAGTCAGGATATGGCGAAAGAAGATTCCATAGAAGTACAGGGAACGGTTCTGGAGACGCTCCCCAACGCCATGTTTCGTGTTGAGATGGAGAACGGCCATAAGATACTCGCTCACATATCCGGGAAGATGCGGATGCATTTCATCAAGATACTGCCGGGGGACAAGGTAACCGTGGAACTGACCCCCTATGATCTGACCAGAGGCAGGATCACTTATCGGTTCAAATAACAGCCTGATTGATATTGTCAGGTTAAGGATAAATTTAGCGAAGAATGGAAGTAAAGACCTATGAAAGTTCGCTCATCAGTACGAAAAATATGTCCCAAATGTACGATAATCCGCCGCAAAGGGATTGTGCGCGTTATTTGCGAAAATGCACGTCATAAGCAGCGGCAGGGATAAAGTTGGTCTTGGCTCATCGTCATGGCTGATAACTTCGTATACCGCGAGCCGTGAGCCAAGAGCTATGAGCTTTATGAGGAGGAAATGTGGCACGAATTGCCGGTGTTGATTTACCGAAGGACAAAAAAATTGAGATTGCGCTTACCTATATTTACGGGATAGGACCGACATCTGCGAAGAAGATTCTTGACGGAGGCAGGTATCGATCCCGACTACCAAGAGCGGCAATCTTACAGAATCTGATATTGTCAAGATCCGTACTATTCTTGATCGCGACTATACGGTGGAGGGCGATCTCCGCAGAGATGTGACGATGCACATCAAACGGTTGATGGACATCGGCAGCTACCGTGGACTCCGGCATCGCAGGGGATTGCCGGCACGGGGCAGCGCACGAAGACGAATGCAAGGACGAGAAAAGGACCGAAGAAGTCTGCGATGTCAGGCAGGGGCAAGAAAAAAAGCCTGGCAAAGAAGTAAGGCGATAAGCTTCTGCGCGGACAAGGTCGCGGATGCTGCCGCAGCTGTTTTATGCATACGATGAGGAGGAAAGATGGCCAAGAAGGGCAAAGAAAAAAAGAATGTGGCCAACGGGATAGCGCATATCCATGCGTCGTTCAACAATACGATCGTGACGATCACTGATACGGCAGGGAACGTGATTACCTGGTCGAGCGCCGGCAATAAGGGATTCAAGGGATCGAGAAAGAGCACGCCCTTCGCATCACAGCTGGCAGCAGAGACGGCTGCGAAGAAGGCCATGGAGCACGGTATGCGACAGGTTGAGGTATATGTAAAAGGTCCGGGTACCGGCCGGGAGTCGGCTATCAGGTCTATTCAGGCCGCCGGCCTCGAAATCGTGGCGATCAAGGATGTAACGCCTATCCCGCACAACGGGTGCAGGCCGCCGAAGCGGAGACGGGTCTAGAAACACGGCCATCACAGGAGGAATCACTTGGCACGGTATATAGGATCAGTCTGCAAGCTCTGCAGGAGAGAGGGGATCAAGCTCTTTCTGAAGGCCGAGCGCTGCTATACGGATAAATGTGGAATTACCAGGAGGAGCTATCCGCCGGGACAGCACGGCCAGGCGAGAATAAAGCAGTCTGAGTACAGCTTACAGCTCAGGGAGAAACAGAAGATCCGGCGCGTCTATGGCGTGCTCGAGCGGCAGTTCCGCGGCTACTTTGAGAAGGCTGAGCGGATGAAGGGCATTACCGGCGACAATCTTCTGCAGCTCCTGGAGAGAAGGCTTGACAATGTTGTCCAGCGGATGGGCTTTGCCGGCTCCAAGAAGGAAGCACGGCAGCTGGTGCGGCACGGCCATATGCTCGTGAATGGCAAGAAAGTGAACATTCCATCATATCTGCTGAAGGCGGGAGATGTGGTAGAACTGCGGGAAAAGAGCAGGAGTATTGCCCAGATTCAGCAGACCCTTGCGGCAGTGGAGAAACGCGGATTCCCCGCGTGGCTGGAGATCGATAAGGCCCAGTTCAGGGGGAAAGTTCTTGGCATTGCCGGCGAGGGATGAGTGCACGCTGCCGACCGTGAAAGAACAGCTCGTCGTCGAACTCTATTCAAAGTAACCTGAAAATACCGCACTCGGCAACGTCCGCGTACTGCGCAGCAGGTCAGCATTTCATTATGGCCGCACCGGCTTCGCGGTGCATATAGTCAGATAAAAAGTTTTTTCACTCCGTTATGGAGGATACATGCTTAAAAAAGCGAAAGATTTCCAGATGCCCAAAAAGCTTCAATACGATCCTAAAAAGATCACCGATACGTACGGGAAATTTACAGCTGAACCATTAGAGCGGGGTTTTGGGACGACCTTGGGCAATTCGTTACGCCGCGTTCTCCTGTCATCGCTTGAAGGGTCAGCAATTACCTCGCTGAGGATTTTTGGTGTCCAGCACGAGTTCTCGAGCATCCCCGGTGTTATCGAGGACACAACGGACCTGATTTTAAACCTCAAAGAAGTCCGGCTGAAACTCCATACGGACAAGCCCAAGACGCTTTCGCTCAAGGCAAAGGGCCCCGGTGAGGTTACGGCCAAGGATATCGAGGCCGACGCAGAAGTGGAGATTCTGAACCCCGATCTCCATATTGCCACGATCGATAAAAACGGCAAACTTGAGGTTGAAATGCGCGCCCGCCGCGGCAGGGGATATGTTCCCTCGGACAGAAACAAGGAGTCAGGGCAGCCTATCGGAGTCATTCCGATTGACTCGGTCTTTTCTCCTATCCGCAAGGTGAATTTTAAAGTAGAAAACGCCAGGGTGGGACAGGAGACAGATTACGATAAACTCGTTCTTGAGGTATGGACCGACGGCAGCATCAGGCCGGATGACGCGGTGGCGCATGCGGCTAAACTGCTGAAGGACCATCTATCCTTTTTCATTCACCTTCCTGAGGAAGAGGAAGAGGTTCAGGCGATGGAGGAGGAAATCAAAAAGGCGCCATCATTCAACGAGAACCTTCTCCGCAGTGTGAATGAATTGGAGCTTTCTGTACGGGCGGCAAACTGCCTGAAGAACGCGGGGATAGAGACGATTGCGGAGATGGTGCAAAAGACCGAGAGCGAGATGCTCAAGACCAAGAATTTCGGCAGGAAATCGCTCAACGAGATCAAAGAGATCCTTGGAGAGATGGGACTCGGGCTGGGGATGAAAGTGGACGATAAAATCGTTACCGAGGCCAGAAGGCTTTTGGCGGAAAAACCGGGTGAGGCGTAAAAATCTATATGGGTAGGGTAAGGATACTGAAATGAGACACGGATGTGCAGGAAGGCAGTTTGGGAGAGACTCCGGGCACCGGAAGGCGCTGCTCAGGATGCTCGTTACCGCGCTGCTCAAGAATGAAAAGATAGAGACCACTGCGGCCAAGGCCAAGGAGATTCGGCCGCTGGCTGAAAAAATGATCACACTTGGGAAGCGTGGAGACCTGCACGCAAGACGTCAGGCGCTCAGCTTCATCCACGATGAAGCAGTGGTAACCGGACTATTCACTCAGATCGCTCCGCGTTTTGCCTCACGGAATGGCGGTTACACCAGGATCGTTCCAACGCGCAACAGGGCAGGAGATGCTGCTCCCATGGCTGTTATTGAACTCCTTGAAAGTCAGCAAAAAGAGGCCGCTGCAACAAAAGGATCGGGTAAGTCAAAGAAGTCATAGACCAGGACGCAAGGGGTGTATATGACGGATCTGATACGGGCAGTCGAATCATAGCTGATTGGTACACACGGTAGTTCGATCTCAAACAATAAACGGCACGAATTCACAGGCAAGGGTTGGCCCCTTGCCTTTTTTATTGCGTTCAACTCTATGTGCCGTAAAGCATCGTCCTTCAGGGCGGTGATGTAAGGCGCTGTTTTATTTGTCATCTTATTGTAATATTTGGTTGCAAATTAATATCATTAACGATATATTTTAAAGATGAAGCTCATCAAGGCGTACAAATACAGGCTCAAAACCGGCCCTCAAGATGAATTGATTTTATCCCGGTTTGCCGGCTGCTCGCGCTTTGCATGGAACCGTGCCTTGTCGTTCCAGAAAGAGCTTTTTGACAGCGGTCGCCGTTGTCTATCATACGAATCGCTGACTCTGCAGCTGCCTGTATGGAAAAAAGAGTTTCCCTTTCTTAAGGACGTGCATTCCCAGATACTTCAGCAGCGCCTTAAGGAGCTCTGCCGCGCTATTGATGCCGCATTCGACCCGAAGGATGCGCGCGAGTTCCCGAAGTTCAAGAAGAAACACAAAAGCATTGCTTCTTTCAGGTACCCCCAGGGGTTCAAGTTAAACGGCAACTGTGTCTATTTGCCGAAGATCGGCTGGATGCGTTTTTATATGAGCCGTGACATCGAGGGCACGCCGAAGAACTGTACCGTGTCAAAGCACGGCCGGCACTGGTACATATCGGTGCAAACCGAAATGGACGTCGCTGTCCCTGTGCACACGTCTTCGTCCTTTGCCGGTGCAGATATGGGTGTAAGAAACACGCTGACCATGTCCAACGGCACGATATACAGAGCTGCTAAATCATCAGGAAAGATGTCCTTAAAGCTTGCTGCTATGCAAAGGAAACTTTCCCGCATGGTCAAGCGCTCGAACAACTGGAAGAAGCAAAAGATCAAGATAAACCGGCTGCACATCCGTATTTCAGACATGCGCAAGGACCGCCTTCACAAGATCTCAAGCGAGGTCAGCAAAAACCACGCTGTTCTTGTCCTTGAAGACCTTAAGGTTAAGAACATGTCTGCTTCAGCGAAGGGCACGGTCGATAAACCAGGCAAGAACGTGAAGCGGAAGTCCGCCCTCAACCGGTCTATTCTTGACCAGGGGTGGTACGAGCTAAGACGGCATATCGAGTACAAGATGTCCTGCCGCGGCGGACAGGTGATTCTTGTGCATCCCGCCGGCACCAGCCGGACGTGTTCCTGCTGCGGCCATGTTTCCCCGGAGAACAGGCCGTCTCAAGAGCTTTTCTACTGCGTAAAATGTGGCCACACGGAAAACGCCGATGTGAACGCCGAAAAGGTTATTCTAGGGGCCGGGCAGGCCCTGTTGGCCTCTGGATCGAACGGTGCGTCAATGCCGTCGGAAGCAGGAACCGTCCAGAAGCTTCATTAGTTTATACTCTTGGAATCATCGGCCTTTAGGCCGTTGAGGATGTCAAAGAGAGTTGCTTTTATGGTGATATTTAGTGAAATTATGAGATGCTTTGAGCAGTTCCTCTTGCCTTATGGCAGATATAAAGAATAGAATCTCCAAGGCGGCAGAACCCATGCGCCAAAACATTGTCCGGTGGTGGGGAGGGATCGGCTGCAGGATCTCCTTCCTGATGTCCGCAGCCCTGATCTTGGTTGCCGTATTGGTAGGGGCCTTCTTCTTCTGGCAGGGGAAAAATGCCCTCAATGCGGAAATCCGGAGCAGGGCATTATATGTGGCCAGGGTACTGTCGGCATTAACCGTTGATGACATCATCACAGGGAACCGACATGAAATTCATAAAAAGATAGAACCTGCCTTCATATCCAATGATGAGGCACAGTCCGGGAGCGACCTGCTCTATCTGATGATCTATAATCACAAGTGTGATCTGCTCATCGGGAGCACGGCATCGGAAGTTTTCTTTGACAGCAGTTCATATTCCAATATTTCACCCTCCGCTAAAAAAAATGTGATAGAAGAAATATCGATTGACTGTAAAGCCGGGGAGATGAATGCCCCGGTCTTCATTCTCAAAAAGACGGGAGTGTACGACCTCACCCATCCCGTTATGGCAGGGAGCGAGTTGGTCGGGTTCATCCGGGTCGGCATCTCGGGTCAGCGACACGCAGAGCGATTTGCGGAGATCGAAAAAAAAGCTGTCATTGCCATGCTCGGCATCCTTCTGGTCGGGATAGCAGTCAGCCAGATTATTGCTATCGGCATCACCAGGCCGATCCTACGGCTCAGTGACGCTGCCGATAAACTCAGCAGGCAGAATTGGGAATCCCCGATCTCCGTCAAGGGCAGGGACGAGATCAGCAAGCTCGGCCATGCGTTCAACCAGATGGCGCTTACCCTGAAGCAGCGCGAAGTAAGCCTCTCGCGCGGGAACAAGGACCTGTTCACCCTCCATACCGCCGGCCTCGATCTCATGGAAAGCCTTCAGCTTGAAACGCTTCTCGTAAAGATCGCAGGCCGCGCAGAAGACCTCGTGAAGGCCGATACCCTGTCCATAGGGGTTCTTGACAGCACTCGGAAGGTGATAAGATATCTCGGGGTGTTCGGAAGCAGGGTGAAAATGCTTAAAGATATGGATATGCCTCTGGAGTCCGGTGGAATCTATAACTGGATCGCCAGCTACGGAACGCCGATCCTGATCCAGGACGCGCAATCCGACTTCAGGCTCGACAGCGCTCTCATGAAATCGCTCGGCATCAAATGTATCATGACGGCTCCCCTCTGGTCATCGAACACGATGACGGGTCTCCTGACCGCGGTCAATAAAAAGGACGGCGCGAGCTTCGACAAACACGATCTCCGGCTTTTTACAGTTTTTTCCAACCTTGCGGGAGCGGCCCTGCAGAACGCATCGCTCTATACCGACCTGTCAGGCAAAATGAACGAGCTGCGGACGGCCCAGGAACAGCTCGTGCATTCGACAAAGATGGCCGCCATCGGCGAGCTCGCGGCCAACATTGCACATGAGGTCAACAATCCCCTGACTAGCGTGCTCGGCTATACCACGCATCTCATGAAGACACTCGATCTGCCGGAGTCGCCGAAGAAGATACTCCGCATGATGGAACAGGAAACACTCAGGGTGCGGAAGATCATCAGGAACCTCCTCGATTTCTCGCGCCAGAAGAACTCCTGGATGCATCCTACCGACATCCTGCAGCCGCTCCGGGAGACCGTAGCATTTGTGCAGGGTGCCGCGCAATCATCGCTGGTGAAAATACATGAAGAGTATAACGGTTCCCCGGTCATTGTAAATATGGATCCGAACGAGATGAAACAGGTCTTTATCAATATTATCAATAACGCGCTTCAGGCCATGCCGCAGGGTGGCGATCTCCGGATACGTTTGCATCCCGTCGGGGAACATGAGGCAATGATAGAATTTGCAGATACGGGTGTCGGTATTTCTCCAGAGAACCTGCAAAAGATCTTTGAGCCCTTTTTCTCCACAAAAGAAGATCGTGACGGGACAGGACTCGGGCTTTCGATCAGTTACCGGATCGTCCAGCACCATGGCGGCAGGATCGACGTAGAAAGCGAGCCGGGAAAAGGGACGATCTTCCGTATTGTTCTGCCCCTCTACCAAAAAACCGTACCGATGCAGAGGAGCTAGGAAAAGCCGGCGGGTGGCACTCAGGCATATCGTCCCGTTGACGACATGGCTCAAGATCGCTCAAGCGGATTCTCGCTGATAGGAAGAAGGGGTCGGACATGCTGCGCCGGTTCGGTACCCACGGTTTTCGTGAGATTAAAGACAAGGAATACAGCTATCTCTTCAAGCTGTCTGACGAGGTTGGAGTTGGTTTATAAACCTCCCGACAGCAAAACGGTGAACGAGAGTCTTGCATGAAAAAAAGAATTCTCCTGGGTTTCGGCTTGCTCCTCTTCATTTTCCTGATGGGAAGTGTGATAGCCGCGATGTACATCACGAAGACCACTCACCGGATGGACAAGCTGATCCTGCTCCATCAGGTTGAGATCCTCCGCGAGGATCTCATCATCCGCGTGCAGCAAGTGCAGTTCAGCCTTTCCCACAACAAGCTACGGAGCGGAGGGGATGTGGACGCGCTCGTAGGCCACGTGCAGGAAATGGAAAAGGCCATGAACTCCTGTGTGGGGTGCCATCATTCGCCTGAGCTTGCGCAGGGCCTGCTGGGGATGCGCGATTTAGCGAATGATTACAGGACCGCCATAAGCCGCCTGATCACGGCCTCGGCGAATCCGGGAAGGATCGACGAGCTTGAACACAGGGCACAGGACCTCGGCCAGGAGCTCATTACCATGACGCAGGGGATGGCCTTTACCGCCAATGTCCGATTGCAGCAGGAGACTCAGGAGACGCTATCCACCATGCGGGAGGTGCGGGGTATTCTGTATGTCACGCTTCTCGTCGGGTTCGTCCTGTCACTCATTGCAGTATATCTCCTCGAGAAAAGCCTCGATCGGAGGCTCCTGAAGCTGCTCGAGACGATCAGACGCGTTTCCCGTGGAGAACTCGAGCACCGCGTGGACATCGGTGATGCTCAGGGAAGCGGGTTCGGGAAACTCGACGAGGCGTTCAATGCCATGACCCAGAATCTTCACCGGTCTCAGCGCCAGCTGGTGCAAAGTGCCAAGCTTGCGGCCATCGGCGAACTTGCTGCCAACATCGCCTATGAGGTGAACAACCCCCTCACCGGGGTTCTGGGGCTCACGGGGCTGCTGATCAAGTCCGATGATATCCCGGCAGAGAAGAAAGAGCAGTTGAAGATGATAGAGCGAGAGACGTTGCGCACACGGGAAATTCTCAAGAAGCTGCTCGATTTCGGCCGGAGGAAGCCACCAAGGCTCATGAGGACTGATATCGGCACCATCATCGAGGACGTGGTGGAACTCGTACAAGGTCAGGCCAGGCTGGGCAACGTGAAGATAATCACGGACTGCCTTGAAGGGATTCCCGCTGTGGCGGTGGATGTGGATGAAATAAAGCAGGTGTTCGTGAGCATCATCAATAATGCCTTCTTCGCCATGCCGGATGGCGGCAGCCTTACGATCCGCTGCCGACACCACGAGGATATGTCCGGCAAGGAGTTCGTGGCGCTCGAATTTGCCGATACCGGTATCGGCATTCCCGAGGCGCAGCTTGACAAAATATTTGATCCGTTTTTTACGACACGGCTTGAAGGTGACGGAACAGGCCTCGGCCTGTCGATCAGCTACATGATCGTTCAGAACCATGGCGGCCGTATCGAGGTCGAGAGCAAGGTTGGTGAAGGTTCTATCTTCCGCGTGCTCTTGCCGATGTGATAGAAGCCGGGAGTCATACGTAAGGAGATCCAATGGCAGGTGAAAAGATACTTGTTGTCGACGATGAGGACATGATCAGAGACCTGTGCTGCCATATCCTGTCTTCCGAAGGGTATCAGGTAACTGCGGCGTCGAACGGTACGGCGGCGCTCGAAGAGGCTGGTCGCAATGATATGGACCTGCTGATCACGGACATCAGGATGCCGGGCATGGACGGGCTCGAACTTTTTGAGCGGGTGAAACAACTGAACCAGGACATCGTGACGATCTTCATCACGGGACACGGCACGCTGGATATGGCCATCGAGTCCCTGATGCGCGGCGTGGACGGTTTTGTCCTCAAGCCGTTCACCCAGGAGGAACTGCTCGGGGCCGTGGACCGTGCTGTGACACGCAGCAGACTCCAGAAGGAAAATATACGGCTCAAAGCGCTCATTCCCCTGTTCGAGATCAGCAAGCTGCTGGTCACCGAGATCGACCTTGCTCATTTGTTCAAGATCATTACCGAGGTCCTCGTGCAGGAGTTCTCCGTGGACCGGGTCTCCCTGATGCTTGTCGACGAGTCGAGCGGGGACCTGCTCATCCGGGCCTCTCACGGGTTGCCGACGGATATTGCCCTGAAGGCACGGCGTAAGTCCGGCGAGGGCGTTTCCGGTCTGGTGCTCAAATATCGCAAGCCGCTCATTATCTCCGCAGGGAAAGCATCCTGAACCGGAGGTCATGGCCGCCATCAATCTCGAGGATATGCCTTCTTCTTCCATGTCCGTACCGCTTATCGGTAAGAACAAGATGTTCGGCGTGCTCAGCGTGAGCAAATTCTCCGGTGTACCGTTCACGACAAGCGATCTCCAGATCGCCCTCATCCTGTCGAGCCAGGTAGTGACTGCCATGGAAAACGCATCGCTCTTCGAAGACCTGCGGGAAAACTATTTCCGTACGGTACAGGCGCTCGTGGCGGCGGTGGAGGCCAAAGACCCTTACACCCGGTGGCACTCTACGAATGTGGCCAAGTACGCCGTGGCAATCGCACGGGACATCGGCATGACCCCCTCGCAGCTCGAGGAGATGCATATCGCCGCTATCCTGCACGATGTCGGCAAGATCGGCATCAGCGAGCGGATCATCAGCAAGCCCGGACCGGCTGAGCCGGGAGGAATTCGACATCATGAAGGACCATCCCGCTCACGGGATCAGGATCCTCGAACCGATCGGGTTTGCTCCCGATATCATCAACGCGATCTATCAGCACCATGAGCGGTACGATGGCAAAGGTTATCCGCAGGGTCTCGCCGGCGTGAGGATCACGCTTGCTGCAAGAGTGCTTAATGTCTCCGATACCATCGACGCCATGGTGTCGGAAAGACCGTACCGAGGCACGATTTCGAGCCAGGAGGTGCTCCGGGAACTGGAACGGGAATCGGGATCGCAGTTTGACCCGAAGATTGCGGAATCGGCCAAGCACCTTATTGAGAAAGGCCTGTTGAAGCTCGGAATGCATACGTATTACCAATATGCAGCCGGAACGGAAGCAGATGAAAATGAACAATCTCTTTGAGATCAACCGTGTGCCGGATGTCATCCGTTCCTTCCCCACCAGACATCAGGCATTTTGCAATGCCCGTGGGGCAGCGTGAGGGAGGCGGGCCGCTGCCTTCGATCGAGAGCGACATCCAGCCGTTAAAGACGGTGAAGAGCGCGGTTGTGGGGGCAGTTCGGAAAGAGGGTAATTCTCCCGCTCCTGACGCTGTACCGCAGGAACATGAGTCGGCCATCCAGGTATGCAGGTATTGACATCAAGGATCTTCATGAAAAGATGGCGCGGTATGGATCGAATAGGAAATGGTTTACATAAGATAGTCCGGAAGACAGAACGCGGTAGACAGAGGGCGTGAAAGGATGTAACATTTATTATAGAAATCTGAAAGTTTACCATAAGACAATAACATATGCAGTGAAAATTTACTGACACGGCAGTAATTCCCGCATGGTTTAGCACGTCAGATCAGAATGGGGTGTCTCCTCGCTGAAGCTCTCTGTCGCACGGAAGCACGGCGATAGCATAAAACAGAGTTTAAAAGCACCCTGATAAAACCAAATAGGAAAGGGAGAAAATACAAATGAAAAAGATTAACGTGTTAGTGATCATATTGACCCTGAGTGCAGCTTCCTTTGCCTTTGCTTCTGATGAGATAAAATGGTTCTCATTAAATGCAGGCATGGAGAAGGCAAAGGCCGAGAAGAAACCAATGATCGTCGATTTCTACTTTGGTAAGGGATGTCCAAGATGCGAGGCACTGCAAAAAAATGTTTATGACAACCCGACGATCGCAAAAAAGATCATGGATGATTTTATCCCCATTAAAATAGATCTCACCAAGAAGCTATCTGATGAGGAGAAAAAGCTCGGCAACCAGTATGACTATAAAAATGACTGTCTCCTCCTGTTCCTTGACGATAAAGCTAATATCATCAAGGATCCGGGTGGGAAAAGGCTCTGTTTTGTTAATACCGTGGACCCGGAATGGTTTGTTAAATATCTTGATACGATAAAGGCAAGTTACAGCAAGTAACAAATAGGCATGATGTGCCCTCTATTATTACTCTGAAGACGTTCTTTATCGGTCGAGCGCTGAAGGGGTTGAATGTACGGCCATGATCGCCGGCTTTTGTTAAGGCTTGTGGCCTGTCACCTGTTCTCTGTGCTCTGTCTTCCAGTCGGCAAACCACAGACATTGGCGGTACATGTTGACAAAAGTTTCTGTTTGAGCTTCTTCTCGACGAGCGAGAGCAGCAGGAGGAACAGGATAGAGAAGCCGAGGGAATTGAAGATCCGGATCTCGCGGCCCAGAAGGTTTGCCAGGACCATGACAGGGAATCCGAACATCATGAGCAGCCAGCCCTCGCGGTAACCGAAACAGTATGCCTCTTTGCCCACCATCCCCGCGGTCCCCGCACAGACGAAGCCGATCCCGGCGATCAGGACCGGTCCCGCATACTGCTCGGGCGCAAAGAAATACCCCGCCACCTGAAGCATCAGGCCGATGAACACCGATCCTAAAATGATTTTCTTGACCCACGGCATCCAGACGAGGAGGTAGATTGCGGAGAGGAGCACACCTATCTCGAACAGCATGATGCCTGCGGTGTAGAAGGGGCTCGCCAGGGGATAGAGCACGGCCAGCACGGCCGAGCCGAGCACTTGCAGTACAAGACCAGTGCGGTATGAGATATCATGCCGGCGGCCATAGGTAAGGCCAGCCATAGCGATCTGTTTTTCGAGGGTTGGTGAGGCTGACACGAAGGCTTTTATAGCACGGGAATTTTTTTTGCAAGGGGGAAAAGCAGGACACGGGAAAGAGAAGGCGCAGCAACGAGAGGAAGAATTTAGCCACTTGTTCTGGCAAAGGCCACACCATGAAGCAGTCCCATGGAAGCGATCATTTTCTCCATGAGGTTCTCTCTACGGCGGCTCGACTAGATAAAGAAGCGGCCACGAGTCATGCGGGATCCCATCTCCCAACTGCAAACAAGAGAAGCTTCGAAAGTATGCCATAATTTTGTTTACCAAAATCGAATCTTATCACCCCATGTACCGCAAAAAATGTCAGCATTGAATATTTTAGTATTAAAGTATATGTATTTATGAGGGTACTTTCGATGTATTGATTGCGGTTCTCATGAAAAGCCTATCGCACAATATTGCAATTGATACAAGGTGTGAATAAAGTTCCGTAAAATAGTAGATTTATAATTGTAGTTTTATATGCAACAGAGAAAATTCTTGACTTGAATAAACAACTTTGATATATTCGAGCTGTATTTTTCAACAACTTCCTGCAGCAACACCTTTTTCAGTACGTAAGAACAGTACAGTTTCTGAAGCATGTAATAGTGGTAGATTCAAATGATTCAAAAAGTCTATGATGATATCCACTATCAGCGCTCCATATTGCGTACATCTAATTCCCTCTGATGACAGCTGTGCTGCGGCTCTGGGCGATGGCTTGATCGGGGCCCGCACTCGTCAAAGCACCAAGCATAAAATCGGAACTTCACGTTTGTGGACTCAAACTTGTTGTTCGTTCTTCTTGCGAAATTTGAATGCGATTTCTGTATGAAAGGAGGGATGAATTCGGTCTCTTAATACAGCAGCAACACGGCAACAACGTAACATCGTTTCAGAATCACCCTAGGGCTTTACCATCTTAAGAAGTCAGCAACGTTCCGGGTCAAACCCGGAACAAAACCTAACAGTAAGGGAGGATAAACGATGAAGAAGTTTGTTGTATTACTTATAGTTTTGGCATTGACCAGCTTCGGTACCTCGGCGTTCGCTGCGCACGAGGAAGAATCGACCATGCCGGGTATCGTCAAAACAGAACCCGGGGTTACATCTGGTGTGGCCATGACGTTCAGCGGCAGCATCGATGTCCGGGAGCGTTTCTACAACCTTGGTACGGGGTCAACCACAGGAGTTGTTACAGGCACTCCTACCATACCAGACCGTAGAAGAGACGCCCAGGAGAGGGTCCGGTTCAATGTGGATGCCAAAGTCGGCGATTACCTGAATGGCAGAATAAGCATTGAGAATGACTGGGACACCTTCGGAAGGGAAGAATCTCCCCAGGGTACTGGCACGACCGTTGGTGCTAACAGCGGCCGCCTGGACCTCCGCGAGGCATGGTTGAATTTCATGATCCCCGGTACGCCGATCGGCATCAAGGGCGGCCACCAGCTCCTGCAACTCGGCAATGGCTGGTTCTTCCGGGACATGAAGTACGGCTCTGATGCCTGGGTGGCTTATATGGGCTCCGGCAACAACACGCTCGCATTCTATGATGTGAGGGTGGCCGATAACGTCGCTGCGCAGCCTGCTCAGGACGTAGACTTTTACGGCGTTCTGGATGCCTACAAGCTGGCCGATGGCGTCATAAGCGTTGACCTGACCTGGGCTGCTGCTCCGAACAGCGGCGGTCCGTTCAGCGCAATTTTCGGGAACGCGGGCAGCGCGGTGAATCTCTACAATCTGGGGATATCTTATGCCGCGAAAACAGGGCCGGTCCACCTGAAGATTGAGGGCGATATACAGACGGGGAAGGCTGAGAATTCGGTTCTTAACGGGCCGGCTGGTGACTCAAAATTCAAGGGCTACCAAGTTGTGCTGCAGGGTAATGTTCCCATGGAAGCGCTCGACGTCAATTTTGGCCTGGCATATGGCTCTGGTCTAGAACAGCTTTCGGGGACGTCAACTTCGAAAGATGTCAATCAGATCATAACTGTCATGGACAATGACCAACACTATACTCTCATCTATGAATACCTGGAACAGACCGGTGCTCTTAACACTCTTGGTGTAGGAACGGGCAACGAATCCCTCCATACCGGCTTCGCCAATACCATGGCAGCGAACATTGGATTAATGTTTAACATATCCAAGAAACTGGCCGTTGGCCTTGACTATTGGTATCTGCAAGCTGTCGAAGACGTGTCTATCAATGGCGCCGAGCCGTCCAACTCGCTCGGCAACGAAGTCGATTTCAAGCTCAACTGGAAGCTGTATGACAACCTGACCTGGAACTGGCAGGTCGGCTGGTTCAAGCATGGCGATGCCTACAAGCATGCCGACGGTACGGACCCTGAAGACTCAACAGCAGTGCTGGGCATGCTGAGCTTCAAGTTCTAACTGCACCATGATGCCAAGCCGGTTTTCAGACGGCAGGGCTGTGAAGCATAATGAAAATCCCCCGGGAGGAAACTTCTTCCGGGGGATTTTTTTGAGAACGAGAACATGCTGCATCTGCTAAAATGAGCAAAAGAAATTCATCGCGAGTGCGCGCAGCCTAGAATTGTTAAAGGCCACTTGAAGAAAAGAAAAGGGGAGTTTCATTATTTTTATCTCCCAGAAACCTGGCGCTTATGCGGTTCAAGATTTTTGATTTAAATTGAGGGAACACGAATAGATCAGAGTGATTCAAACAGGAGGGTTGTCCATGAAAAAGTTATTAATCGTTTCAATTGTTGCGGGAATGGTAATGATGCTCGGCATCGGCAGCGCTTTTGCCGCAGGTACCGGCACGAGCCTAAAGACAGGCGCGTTCGGCTTTAACGTCGGTTACGGGAACAGTGTCTTTGGGGATACCGGGGTGATCACTATCTCGGGCAAGTACTTTCTCGCGAGCGATCTCGCATTAACCGCCGGGCTCGGTCTCCAGGGCAGCACGGGAGATGTGGACGCCAACTTTTTCTCCATTTCCGCCGGGGTGAGGAAGTATCTCAAGATTGATGATTTCGCCCCCTTTCTCGAAGGCAGGTTTACGTATGCGACCGAGAAGTTCACGGGTGCAGCAGGCAACGTCCACCAGGACGCATTTGACGTATCAGCGGTCTTCGGCGCAGAGTACTTCCTTCACAAACAGTTCAGCATTGAAGGTAGCATTGGATTTGGCATCGGCACCGTGGATGATAAGAACACAAACCAGGACTACACCTACTTTGGCACCCGCACGGTCGGGGTGAGTGCGAATTTTTATTTCTGAAATATCAAGAAAAGTATTTATACCAGAGAACCCGGCGGGCCTGCGGCCCGCCGGGTTTTATTTTTCTGAACGGGCATTGAATGGCACGGTAAAACTGGGGCGGCCACTATTTTAACAATCGAAATATCACATCCATGGCCGGAAGCTTCATCCCGCGAAAAAGGTTTTTTGCCACTCCATGATATCGCTCTCCTTGTTACCGAATGTGCTTGAATAGCGTGATTATTTGTGATAAATTGTCACTCCGGTTCGGTTCTAAGGTTATGCTGTTTTGCAACAAGAATCTATTCATGGGTATCTGCCTTGATTAAATAAGGACCGCTTTGCATGTACAGTGACAGTTATTCTCAGGACCTGATAAACAGCATCACCGATCCTATCATGATCATTGACAGCGAGTGTCGCGTCACCATGGTGAACGATGCATTCCTTGCGATGCACGGCGATACCCGCGAGAACGTAATCGGCCAAGCCTGCTTCAAGATGCTGCACCATCAGAACATGCCCTGCCAGTTGTCCGACGGTGAGTGCCCGTACCGCGAAGTGTTCGAATCAGGCAAATCGGTCAAGGTCACCCATCGCCATTTCACGCTCCAGAACAAAGAGCTAATCGTCGAACTCACCGCCTCGCCCATCAGGGACAGGGCCGGCAAGGTCGTGCGCATGATCGAGGTCATGCGCGACGTCACAACGGAGCGCAGACTGGAGGAAGAAAACAAGCAGTCCCTCGATTTCCTCGCGAGCGTGCTCGAAGGCATCGGCGAAGGCGTGGTAGTGATGGACAAAGATTATCGCATCCTTACCGCCAACAAGGGCTACCTCAGCCAGGTCGGCAAGACCAGGGAGGATATCCTCGGGAGGTATTGTTATGAGGTCTCCCACCATTTCGATTCGCACTGCATGGGCAACGGCCATGATTGTCCGGTCAAGACCGTGTTCGAGACCGGTAATCCTGCCCAGGTCATGCACATCCATTATGACAACCACGATCAAGAGATCTACGTGGAGTGTCATGCTTATCCGATAAAGGACTCGGCAGGCAATGTCATCCGGGCCATCGAGACGCTGAACGATGTGACGGACCGGATACGCCTGGAACTGAAGCTGAAGGAATCCGAAGAAAAATACCGCGACCTTTACGACAACGCTCCCGACGGATATTACTCCCTCGCGGGGAATGGACTGATCGTGGAAGCTAACCGGACGTTTCTGCAGATGCTCGGATACCGCCGCGACGAGGCTATCGGCAAACTGTACGTTGAGGACCTTCTCTCGGACGACAGCGTACAGACTTGCCATGCGAAGTTCCCGGAATTGAAGAAAGCCGGCCATGTGAGGAACCTGGAGCTCACCATGGTGAAGAAGGACGGCACCTTGCTCCCGGTCGCCATGCATGCGACGGCAGTGTATGACGGAGAGGGCAATTTCGTCATGAGCCGGTCCGTGATCAGAGACATTACGGAGAGGAAAGGGGTCGACGAGGAAAGGCGGAAGCTCCAGGAGCAGCTCTTTCGGTCGCAGAAGCTGGAGGCTCTCGGTACGCTCGCGAGCGGCATTGCCCACGATTTCAACAACCTTCTAGCATCCATTCTGGGTTATGCATCGTTGGCCAAGACCGACCTCCAACCGGACAACCCGGTGTACCAGCACGTGGATATCATCGAAACCGCGTCGCTTCGGGCATCGGAGCTTACGCAGCAGCTCCTTGCCTTTGCGAAGGGCGGGAAGTATGACGCGAAATCGACCGACGTGAATGCCATCGTCCGCGAAGTCGTGGCGCTCCTCTCACGCATCATCGAGAAGAATATCACCATCGTTCTCGCCGCGGACTCGAACCTCCGACATGCCGTCTGCGACGCCGGGCAGATCCAGCAGGCCATCATAAACATCTGCCTGAACGGGCGCGACGCCATGCCCCGGGGAGGAACGCTCACCGTCAGGACGGAGAATGTTCACCTTGAGATCAAGGACGTTCAGTTCTTAGTAGATGTTCCGCCCGGCGATTATGTGCGCATCTCCGTTTCGGACACGGGCATGGGCATGGACCGGGAGACGCGGGAACGCCTCTTCGAGCCGTTCTTTACGACCAAGGAGAAGGGGACCGGCCTGGGGCTGGCACTGGCATACGGCATCGTAAAAAAGCATGGAGGCTTCATCCAGGTCCTCAGCGAACCGGGGAAGGGGTCGACGTTCGAAGTAAACCTGCTCGCCTGCATGAGCGATGAAACGCGCCTCAAAAAGAAGGAGATCGTGGGACTCCGAAGGGGATCGGAGACGATCCTGGTGGTTGACGATGAACCCATGGTGAAGCAACTCGCCAGGGACGTTCTCAAGCGGTACGGGTATACGGTCCTGACAGCCGGCGGCGGAGAGGAGGCGATTGACGTGTTCCGGCAGCGGTCAACCGAAATCGACGCCGTGATCCTGGACATGGTCATGCCCACCATGGAAGGCAGAGAGGTGTTCCGCAGGCTCCAGGAGATAAAGCCGGGCGTGAAGGTGATCGTCTCGAGCGGCTACAGCCATGACCGGGACGCAGACGGCCTGCTTGAGCAGGGTGCGCGGAGCTTTGTGCAGAAACCGTTCCGCATCGCCGAACTGGTGAAGGTAGTCGGCGAGGTGATAGAAGGAAAAGAGGATTGAATGGTTGGATGTAGAAATGTTGACGCTCATTTCAACGGTCCAATCCTTCAACGGTTCTCTCAATGACTTACGGGTTTTGCAGTTTTGCCGCCTTTACCACATGTTTCAGGAGTACGCGCGTGGTGACGGTGCCTACGCCTCCGGGCACCGGCGTGATCGCTCCGGCAACTTCCTTTGCCGGCTCGGTGTTCACATCGCCGAACAGCTTGTCGCCCTCGACGTTGATTCCCACATCCATGACCGTGGCGCCCGGCTTGATGTAGTTCGTCGTGATCATCTTCGCCTTGCCGATTGCAGCGACGAGTATGTCGGCGCGCTTGCATACTCCGGGCAGGTCTTTGGTCTTTGAATGGCAGACAGTGACTGTCGCGTTCTCGCCCAGAAGCAGCATTGACAGGGGCTTGCCCACCACCATGGAGCGGCCGATCACGACCGCTTCCTGCCCGCTCATCGGGACCTGATAAAACCGCAGCATCTCCATCACCGCCTGCGGCGTGGCGGGCGGAAAGCCGGTCATGTCCCCGGCCATGACCTTGCCGGCGTTTACAGGATTGAAGCAGTCCACGTCCTTCTCCGGCGCCAGAATGTGTTTGACAACGCCCTCGCTGATCTGATTGGGGAAAGGCCGCATCACGATGATGCCGCTAATATTCTTGTCCGCGTTCCGTAGCTTCAGGGTCTTAACGAAGTCGTCCTGGCTTGTTGTGCCCGGCAGCTGTTCGATATCGCAGATGATACCGTTCTTCTCGGCCATTTTCTTCGCGCTGTTGGCGTAGGTGACCGAGTCTGCCGCATCACCTACGATCATGATCCTAAGAGAAGGGTTGACTCCCTTTGCCTTAAGCTCCTGTACATCCTTCTGGATGTCCTGGTCCATCTTCTGTGCCACTTCCTTGCCTGTTAAGAGTTTTGCCGGCATGAATTGCTCCTTCTCGTGAAAGTTTGAAATATGGTTTTGTTGTTTTATCGGCAACGCCTTACGGCGACGAGGCCCGTTTTGCCTGTCGGGTACGATGTTTGTCTTTGAAATCACGTTACCGTTACTCGCTCGGCAATACGGTCTTCGTGATCTTCTTGGACATACTTACCCCATCTTCTTATACGTCGTTTCCATCACGGACTTTTCGAGCGCCGCCACCTGCTTCAGGACGTCCTGCGTACGTGCCCAGGTGTCCTTATTAAACGCTGCGTCCTTGATGTTGTTGACGTTGATCTTGACGTTGAGGGCCGCGCTCTGGGCGCAGGCCTGTGCCAGGAGGACCGCAACGCCCGCGTCGCTCACGGCACCCACATTCCCGATATCCGCTGCCCGCTGGGCGAGTTTCGCCACCTCGAGCGCCTTCAGTCCTATCTCGAATGGGACCTGACATGCCTTCTTGAGGGCCTCCTGCATCTTTATGGTGCGTGCTGCCTTTTCCGCCTCCGTGTTCTTCGGCATTTTGTACACCTCGGAGAGCGCGCCATAGGCCTCGGTGTCCTTCTGGATCAGGTCCTGCATGTCTCCCCGCAATTTCTCCGATTCCTTGAGGAGTGCCTCGATTTGCGGCTGGACGTCCTTGTACTTCTCTTTACCGAGCGTGAGGTTCGCCACCATGCTCACGAGCGCTGCGCCGAGCGATCCGGTGAGCGCGGCAACGCTGCCGCCGCCCGGTTCAGGGGATCTGCTTGCGAGTTTGTCCATGAAGTGCCGTAACGGCTGGTCGATGTACATGGTTTGATATTCCCTCCTGCGGGTGGTATTGTGGAGATGCAAGAATAATAAAATTGCCGTTCCTTGTCAACAGGAAAATGCCCGCGAGCGCGCGGCGGAAGGAGGTCCCTATTGCCCCGGGACCGTTATGGCAAAAGTCTGCGATATGCTCTCCAGGCCTATCGGCCGTCGCATTTTTCAGTTGACGATGGAAATTTGTCTCTGTTATAGTTTACCGTATGAGAAAAAAATTGGAAGACATGACCGTTGAAGAACTCGAGGAGGAGTTGAAACGCCACAAGGACAATCTCTGCGATCTGGAGGATATACATTCCTTCACGTTCGGCAAGACCACGGTGCATATCGGGGCGGAAAAGGCGCAGAACCTGCAGGCGGAATTCGAAGAAGAGTGCAGGACGCACAATGAAAAAATTTCGGAGATCGAAAAGCTCTTGAAGGCGAAAAGAGCGCTGTAACGAACTGCTCATCCCTCGCTTAAACCGCCCGCAATACATATGCCGCAATCAGTGCCGGCGAAGAAAACGCATCGATCGTTTTGATGCTTTTGCAGGGGCCCTGCCTGCGGCTTTGGGGCAATCTATCCCATTCAAAAAAAGCTTTCGTCCCGGGATATTCTGCCAAGGACAATTTGGCGGACGTGCAAATATGGTTTCAATGTTTAGAAGATGCCGTTAGTTGTTACAAAACTTTTAAATCGGCTTATTTAAAATTTTAATTGTATATTTTTTAAACTTGTGGTATTGTAATTACTCATGGCATCTTATAATCTTAAAGGGGAGGAGTAAGCACAATGAAGAAAGTTGCAGCAGTTCTCGCAGTAGTGGTTCTGGTTGTATCGCTTGTGTCTCTGGTTTTCGCCGCTGAGGCGAAGATGGGGACCATCAAGGGTGTGGATGCAAAGGCAGGCACAGTCACCTTCTGCCAGGAGGGGACCAGCACCGATATGAAGCTCAAGGCTGACAAGTCAGTCGACCTCAGCAAGGTGAAGGTTGGCGACAAGGTAGAGGTCTCCGTTGAGAAAGACACCGTGAAGAGCATGAAAGCCGCGGCACCGGCAGCAAAGCCCAAAGCAGCCGTTGGTTGCTAATGCTTCATTCTCAGTGAGTCACCTGGTACCAGGTGACTCACTTTTTTTAACCTCAGGAAAAGCCTTCCACATTTCGTAGATCTTGTCTGCCTGATAATCGAGCGGTATGAGACTCTGGTCGATTCATCCCAAATACCTGGATCCCCGGGGACTGGTTGCGCTCTGGCGCGAGGCGCTGCTCGCACAGAAGGTCCTGCAGGGCGGGACCAGGGGGTACCGGAACCATCCTCAACTCGAACGGTTCAAGTCCCATCCTGATCCTGCCGCGGCGATAGCAACCTATCTGCATTCCATTTTCGAAGAATCATTACGGCGGGGGTATGCATTCAACGTCCGCAAAATCGGATCAAAGCGGATATCTGATCGGATATCGTGCACGCGCGGACAGCTCCTGTACGAATGGGATCATTTGAAAAAGAAACTCATGGTGAGATGCCCCGGGAAATATCACGAGGTCCAGCATATCACGTCACCCGAGCCTCATCCGCTTTTTGCTCTTGTTGATGGAGAACGGGAGGCATGGGAGGTGCCTCAACAGGCCAAAGGAGCAAAGCCCAGGCGAAGAGCTTAATCTGGACACAAAATCCCTTGATTTGTCGGGGTGTTTGTTTTATCATTGGGCGTCAAATTACGCAGTCACGTTGTTTATGGCAGAATATTCGAAAACTCAAGGAGGAACAATCAGTGGTCAAGGTAAATCAGGAAAAGCTTCAGGAGAAAATCAAAAAACTGAAAAAGACAGCGGCAGAGGTGATCGCGAAGTCCGAAGGAAAGACCGACACCGCAGAGGTTCGCAAGGCGCGCAAGAAGGTTAAGCGGGAGCAGCGAAAGCTGCGTTCGGCCAAGGCGTACAAGTCGGGCGGCAAGAAGGCGGGAGAGGCCAAGCCTGCAGAGGAGAAAGCATCTGCGTAGGCAGGTGAATGGATGCGGCTCCGATTATCACGACAGATGATCCAAATTCCCGTGGCCGCCGCGCTTATTGCGGTCGCTCCGTTCCTCGCGTCGTGCGCGGAAAGAGAAGTGCCGCCGGCTACCCCTGTTCACACCGCTCCTGCTCTGGAGCCTGCTGCGGTCGAGGGATACCGGGAAGTATATCGAGAAACGGGTACGGCATCGTGGTACGGCAAAGAATTTCACGGCAGGAAGACCGCGAGCGGGGAAATATTCGACATGTACGGCATCTCTGCGGCCCACAGGATACTGCCGCTCGGCACTACCATTCGCGTTACCAATCTCGATAATTACAAGAGCATCAAGGTGAGGGTGAATGACCGCGGGCCGTTCGCCAGGAACAGGGTCCTCGAGCTTTCGTACGGCGCCGCGAAGGAGCTGGGATTCGTTGCCCAAGGAACAGCCAGGGTGAAGGTCGAAGCCTTGGAGCCGGTTCAGGACCCGGGGCAGTATACGGTCCAGGCGGCCGTCTTTGCTGAAGCAGAAAATGCGAGGATGCTCAAGGACCGGCTCTCGAAGAGATTCGAGGTAACCTCCATCGTGCCGTTCGAGTCGAACCTCGGGAAGTTCTTCCGCGTACGGGTCGGCGCCTATGCCTCTGAAGAGAAGGCGGAGCTGATAGCCGGCAAACTTATGATGGAAGGCCTGGAGCCGATCGTGGTGAGGAAAGACTGAGAATTGTATATTGAAGATGGAAATTTCTGGCGGGAGCATATGAAGATCAATGTCGCAGCTGGAAGGATAGAGAATCAGAAGACCGACGGGGCGGTCATTCCTACTTTTCGAGGGTGAGAAACTGGGCCCGATCGCCGAGCGGGTAGACAAAGCGCTCGGCGGCATGATCGCACGGCTTTTGAAGCGCGGTGATTTCAAGCCCAGGCCCGGAACGGTCCACCTCATCTATCCTGAAGGCAGGATAGCCGCAGAGCGTCTAGTTCTGGCCGGGCTGGGAAAACGGAGCGAATTCACGCTCAATCGGCTGCGCCAGGCGGCGGGCAAGGCGGCGCCTTATTTGCGGGCTGCCGGCGCGACTAATGTTACGATGTCGTCGGGAGGGATCGGTCTCGACGAAGAAGAAACCGCTCAGGCGGTGACCGAGGGGAGCATGCTCGGGCTCTACCAGTTCCTGAAGTACAAGACCAATGAAGAGAATGACCGTAAGAAAGAAATCAGAACGTTGACCATCCTGACGGAGAACGTATCCTCGGCGAGGACCATGCAGAAGGGCGTGAAGGTCGGCGAAGCGATCGCCGAATCCACGATCATGGCACGGGACATGGTGAATTCCCCGGCCGCCGATATGACGCCGACGATCATTGCTGCCAAGGCACGGGGTATCGCAAAAGAGTTCGGGCTTAAGCTCCAGGTGCTCGAACGGCAACAGATGGAGAAGCTCGGCATGGGTGCCCTTCTCGGCGTGGCCTCGGGGAGCGCGCAGCCGCCGAAGTTCATCATTGTCGAATACCGGCGCGGCGGGAAGAAGCCGTTCATCGCGCTTGTGGGCAAGACCATCACCTTCGATTCCGGCGGCATCTCGATCAAGCCCGCCGAGAACATGGACAAGATGAAGGACGACATGTCCGGAGGTGCCGCGGTGCTCGGTGCGATCCGCACCGCAGCAACGCTCAAGCTCCCCCTCAATATCGTCGGCCTGCTGCCGGCCACGGAGAACATGCCGAGCGGCAGCGCGTACAAGCCCGGCGACGTGCTCCGTACCCTTTCGGGCCAGACCATCGAGATCATCAACACCGACGCGGAAGGCAGGCTCATCCTCTCCGATGCGCTGGCATACGCCTGCCGATACAAACCGGCAGTGATCGTGGACATCGCAACGCTCACCGGCGCGTGCAGGATCGCGCTCGGACAGGAAGCCATTGGCATGCTCGGCACGAATGAAAAATTCAAAGAGAAGATGCGCGAGGCCGGCGATAAGACCGGAGAGCGAGTATGGGAAATGCCGCTCTGGGAGGGGTATTACGACCAGATCAAGAGCGACATCGCTGACATGAAGAACACCGGCGGCAGGGATGGCGGCGTCATCACGGCCGCGGCGCTGCTTTCCAAGTTCGTGCAGAACTACCCCTGGGTGCACCTCGACATCGCCGCGACGGCCTGGACCGAGAAGGACCGGCCCTACACACCCAAGGGAGCGACCGGCATCGGCGTCCGGCTTTTGACGCAGTTTTTGAGAGACTACGAGAGGAAAAAGTAACCACAGAGATACAGGGGCACGGTGAAAGGCAAACACGTTATTTGCCACGGATGCACACAGGCAAACAGGGATGAAAAGCAACGGGGCATTCTCTTTTAATCTGCACCCATCCGCGCAACTCTACGCCCTGAATTCTTCTCTTCTTTTTTCTCCATGTCTCTGTGCATCTGCGAGAGATTTCAATTTCCTTCTTTAACATATGGATTTACATCAGATTGAAATATTCTGCATGCTCATCAAGCTCCGCAGCTTTTCCGGGGCTGCGAAGGCGTTGCATCTCACGCAGCCGACGGTGAGCGGACATATCAAGAATCTGGAGTCGGACCTCGGCGTGATGCTCCTCGACCGTCTGGGCAAGAGGGTGGTTCCTACAGAAGAGGGAGAGATTCTTTACCGCTATGGACAGAAGCTCCTGGTGCTCCGCGACCATGCGCGGCAGGAGATAGAGGCGATTTCCGGAAAGATGAGCGGGCTTTTGAAAATAGGGGGCAGCACCATCCCGGGTGCCTATATTCTCCCTGCGCTCATCGGTGCCTTCAAGAAAGAACATCCTTCCTTGTCCGTTCAGCTCATGATCGATGATACCGCCAAGGTAACGCAGGCGGTGAAGGATGGTGACCTGAGCATCGGCGTTGTGGGGGCGCGGGTCGCCGACGGGCATCTGGAATCGCATGCTTTTCTGACCGATGAACTCGTCGTTGCTGTTCCTGCGGGCCATCACTGGGCGCATAGGAAGATGATCCCTGTCGAAGCCCTGAAAACCGAGCCGTTCATCCAGCGGGAGGAAGGCTCCGGCACGCGGCGAATCATGGAAGAGCACCTGGAAGAAGCAGGATTCTCTCTCACGGATTTGAATACGGTTGCGGTCGTTGGGAGCAGTGATGCCGTTCGTCAGGCCGTCAAGGCAGGGCTCGGGGTTTCCATCCTATCGATCCGTGCGCTGCAGGACGATATCCAGGCAGGACGAATTTCAGCCGTACGGTTGAAAGGGTTGCAGCTCGAACGGAACTTCTCGATCATTTTACTCAAGGGCAAAAGCCGGTCCCTGCTCTGTCAGGTATTCCTCGATTTTCTGATGAAGGAAAAGCAAAAGCTCTCCTGATCCCAATGCTTATGATCACGGCCCATCACAGCGGCACTTGGTAAAACACTGTTCCATCCCCCTTCGTTTTTCTTGTTCCAGCCCTCGGGGAATTTCTATTCTCCTGCTGCCATTCAACAAAAAGAGCAGACTTTTCTGTCCATAAGTAAATTCGAACACGAAGATTCTCATAAAGGAAGCTGTCATTGTGAATAGATTTGTGGTTGCAAGTTTGGTTGTGGTGGCCCTTGCTTTTGTTCCTGTCGTATCAGCACTGGCACAGCAGGAAGGTTCGGGAAGCGGCGGAGGCATGAAGGGAAGAAGTCAGCGGATGTACGACCCTTCCAAGGCAGAGACGGTGAGCGGTGAGGTCATTGGGGTCAAAGATTTTACCTCCAGGAACGGTGGGCGGAAGGCCTTTTTTATTTTACCGCCGGCGAAGACTTTCGCCAAGGTTCTGCTGAATAAAAACCTTGACTCTTTCTCGCCGTGCTTCTAAAATGGTGGGACTTTTCCGTATCCATCTGGACATGAAGGAAGATTTAACATACAATGAAGCCTGCATGAACCTCGAGAAGGTAATCGTCCAGGGAAGATCGTTCAAAGCGGATGTGTTTATCTCTCGTACTGACGGCCAGAGGTTTGTGGTCAAGGACTTCGGGAACAAAGGCTTCTGGGAACGGAACTTAGTCGGGCGCATGATCATAGGCCGTGAGCTCCGGGCATATACCGCACTTGCCGGCATCGGCGGTCTGCCGTCACGATACAAGAGGCTCACTCCGTTTTCGCTTGCCATAGAGTACCTCGAAGGCAAGAACTTCGGCGGCGTTGAGCGGGGAGAGATTGGCCCCGGCGTCCTCCGGCAGTTCGAGCAGATCATCGAGGAACTGCATGAGCACGGGTGGGTCCATCTGGACCTCCAGCGACGGTCGAACATCCTGCTTGTCAACGGCAAGGTCTTCGTTGTGGACCTGGCATCTGCTTTTCATCCAGGAGGGGTGCCGCTGGTGGGCCGATGTCTAACCGGGCTGCTGGGTTTTGCCGACCGGATATCGCTCATCAAGTTGAAGAGTATTTACGCGCCTGAAATTATGACGACGCAGGAACGGAAATGGCTGAAGCTGCGGAACCTCGTGATGCCAACGAAGTGGTGAGGTGGCTGTTCGTAAGGCATAATCTGCGAGAGGGAACGCGGCTGCACCCTTAAGCAAAACATAAGGAGAGCATGATGGCGGATAAAGGAACATTACAGTACAAGCTGACGAAGATTACCACGAAGACGGTGCTGGCAGCCGTGGTGGCGATCATCCTGTTTTACCTGGCAAAGCCGGAACCAGCATGGTTCCTGGTCGGAGCGGTGATCACGGTTCTCGGCGAGGCGCTGCGGCTCTGGGCCGCCGGTCATCTCCGGAAGAACAAGCAACTTACGACCACCGGACCCTACTCGTACGTCAAGAACCCGCTCTATATAGGTACGCTCCTCATCACGATCGGTTATAGCGCTATGGCAAGAAACATCTATATCATGATCGGCGGTTTTGTGTGGTTCTTCATCTACTATGCGCCGTATAAGAAAAAACAGGAGAACGAGAAGCTCATCAGTAGCTTTGGCCAGCCCTGGGTGGAGTATGACAAGGCTGTGCCCGATTACCTTCCCCGCATCACTCCCTATCCCGGCCGGGGAACGAACCGCTGGAGCTACGACGTGGTGAAGGAAAATTCGGAACACGAGACCGCCATCGGGGTTTTCATCGGTTTTGCGGTGATGCTGTACCTTCTGGTAAGATAGAAGGAGATTTTCTTATTGTCGGGCTTCAACTAACATCCCTGCAATGCGGGGATCTGTCCTCACGGTCTTATTTCCTTTTCAAATCGTCTTGCCTCCTCGTCAATGCGATCCCGAGCGTGTTCCCCAGCATGCCATAATCATCGGGAAGAGAGTTGATTTCAAAAAGCATTCAGTCGAGCCGTACGGAATGCGCCGTTAATCTGATGCCGGGTTCAAACTTCCCCTTGTCCTCATTCATTGACACTGCTGTTCATTATGGAGTAATATTTATCTATGCCAGAATTCAAGATCGTATCTGACTTCAAGCCAACCGGAGATCAGCCGCAAGCAATTGAAAAACTCGCTGAGGGCGTCATCAAAGGCCTTCATCACCAGGTGCTTCTGGGCGTTACAGGCTCGGGCAAGACGTTTACCATCGCGAACGTCGTCGAGAAGGTCCAGAAGCCTACGCTCGTGATCGCGCACAACAAAACACTTGCGGCCCAGCTCTACAACGAGTTCAAAGAGCTTTTCCCGGAGAATGCGGTCGAGTACTTCGTCTCGTACTACGACTACTACCAGCCCGAGGCGTACCTCCCGACCACGGACACCTACATCGAGAAAGATTCATCCATCAACGAACAGATCGACCGTATGCGTCACGCCGCAACGAACTCGCTGTTCGAGAGGAACGACGTGATCGTCGTGGCGTCCGTATCGTGCATCTACGGATTGGGCTCGCCCGAGGCGTACCACGGCATGCTGCTGTTCCTCGAACAGGGACAGCGCATTGAGCGGAACGACATCCTCCGGAAGCTCGTGGACATCCAGTATACGAGGAATGACTTCGATTTCCAGCGCGGGACCTTCCGGGTCCGGGGTGACGTGGTCGAGATCTTTCCGGCGTCCTATGAGAACACGGCTATCCGCATCGAGCTTTTCGGCGACGAGATCGAGGCCATCTCCGAGTTTGATCCCTTACTCGGAACGCCGCTCCAAAAGCTCGATAAGGTCGCTGTTTACCCAGGCAGTCATTACGTGATCCCTGATTCGAGAATTAAAGCGGCCATAGACGGCATCCATGAGGAACTCCAGGAGCGCATCCAGTATCTCCGCAAGACGAACAAACTCATCGAGGCCCAGCGCATTGAACAGCGCACGATGTTTGATCTGGAAATGATCCAGGAGATGGGCTATTGCCACGGCATCGAGAACTACTCCCGCCACCTTTCGGGAAGAGCGCCCGGCGAGCCGCCGCCCACGCTTCTCGATTACTTTCCGAAAGACTTTCTCCTGATTGTGGATGAGTCCCATGCCACGATCCCGCAGATCGGCGGAATGTACAACGGTGACCGTGCGAGGAAAACCACGCTCGTGGAATACGGTTTCCGGCTGCCGTCAGCGCTCGATAACCGTCCGCTCAATTTTGAGGAATTCAATGAGAGGGTGAAGCAGATCGTGTATGTTTCGGCAACGCCAGCCGATTATGAAGTCGAGAAATCAGGCAACAGGATCATCGAGCAGGTCATCCGGCCCACCGGTCTCACTGACCCGGAGATCATGATCAGGCAGGTCAAGGGGCAGGTGGATGATCTTCTGAATGAAATCAGAAAGCGGGCCGAGGCGCACGAGCGCGTTCTTGTCACGACGCTCACGAAGCGCATGGCCGAGGACCTTACTGAGCATTACAAGGAACTAAACGTGAAGGTGGCGTACCTGCACTCCGACATCGACACCCTCGAGCGCGTGGACATCATTCGCGACCTGCGCATGGGAAAGTATGACGTGCTTATCGGCATCAATCTCCTGCGAGAAGGGCTGGACATCCCCGAGGTCTCGCTCGTAGCAATCCTCGACGCGGACAAGGAAGGATTCCTGCGTTCCACGCGCTCGCTCATCCAGACCATGGGCCGAGCAGCGCGAAACGTGAACGGCGAGGTGATCCTGTACGCAGAGAACATAACTGATTCTATGCGCAATGCCATCTCCGAAACGAACAGGCGTCGCCAGGTACAGGAGGAGTACAACAAGAAACATGGCATCACTCCGCAGTCAATCAAGAAGAACATTCAGGCCGCGCTCCGCACAGTTTACGAACAAGATTACTTCACAGTGCCCGTTGCTGCTGAAGAATACGGCGAGCATGTTCCGACGGTGAATCTCCCCGCTCTCATCGCGTCGCTCGAGAAACAGATGCGAGCAGCGGCAAAGGCGCTGGATTTTGAGACAGCGGCCGAACTCCGGGACAAGATTAGGTCATTGCGGCAGCAGGAGATGGCGGTGGGGGTGAAGGTGGAGTAGGGGCAGGGCAAGAAATATATGATTCTCAACAAAAACTCAAGAACCTACCTGACTCTCGGGCCTCTCTCTAATGAAAAACACCAAAGGGCATGTGATCTGCTTCTTCCTTACCCCCGGAGGAGTTTCGGAAGGAGAGAGGAACAAATGCTGCTACAGATCCCTGCTCCGGCATGAGGACGGATTTCCGACCCATTTGAGTCAAAAAAAGAGGGCGTTCTTCCTGAACGCCCTTTGCATCAAATCATTCATGCAATCTCGCTTCTAAACGGGATGCAAGCCTTCGTTCCGATCCAGCATGGCTATTGTGCCGGAGCATCAGGCAGAGGCGCAGGATAGAGCGGTGATGTTTCGTTCTGAACAGGTCCGGAGAGATCCGGAGGGGGCGGAGGCGGTGACATCCGCCGTGCAGGACGTGTCCGTATCATTCCCGGGATTACATTCCCATTTGCATACATGCACTGCTGATAGGCGATATCGTAGCGTCGCTGAACCTCCCCGCCATAGTAGTAGCCGGCATTGGAACCTTCGGCAGTACCGATCAGAAGTCCTGTTCCCGCCCCGATCGCTGCGCCCGTACCTGCATTGCCTGAAGCTGCGCCGAGTGCCGCTCCAGCGCCTGCCCCGATGGCCGTGCCAACCGCCGCCCCTGAGGCGGTATTCTGATTAACGACTTCCTGAGGACTCAGACCGATCTGCTGTCGTGCCCACTGTCTGCAGAGCGCGTCATCGACCTGGAACTGCTGAAAGGTCTTACCGTAACCTGGCAAGACCATCACGTTCGGGCCTGTGGGTACAGTGGCGCATCCGCTCAATAGGACCATCATCAGAAATGAAAAGTTGCGCAGTCCCGAATTCATAATCATCTCTTTACTCCCTTCACTGTGATGGACCCGGAGCAGGAACGACCTTCAGCCAACCTTTGGGGCATTGTTTGACGTAAGGGTAATAGTTCTTTGAATCCGGGCAGAAATACCAGTAATACTCTTCATCCTGCTGCGGGGTCTGCATCTCGTAGACCGGACTCTGCTGCTGGGTCACGTAAGACGGGTCTGAATAGTATGGATAGGGATAGCCCGGATAGCCCCACCACCCCGTACCCCATCCCAGTCCGATCGACCAATAAAATCCGGGATAAAATCCGGGATAATATCCGGGATAATGTCCGGGATAATGTCCGGGATAATATCCGGGATAATGTCCGGGGTAGTATCCGGGATAACGTCCGGGGTAGTATCTAGGGTAGTAATACCCGCCCCTATAGGGGCCATATGCGCCACCACGGGGGGTAACATATGCGCCACCACGGGGGGTAACATATGCGCCGCCACGGGGGGTAACATATGCGCCGCCACGGGGGGTAATATATGCGCCGCCACGGGGGGTAACATATGCGCCGCCACGGGGGGTAACATATGCGCCGCCACGGGGGGTAACATATGCGCCGCCACGGGAATATGCACCGCCACGGGAATATGCGCCGCCATGGGAATATGCGCCGCCATGGGCAGCATATGAGGGCACCGTAATAGATAGAATCAGCACGAGGTTGAAAAGAACAAGATAAAATAGCTTTTTCATTGCTCTCACCCCTTTGTACTTGTAGATATTATTCCACGCAAGGCCGCTACACCATCGACCTGCATTGCTTCCCGGTGAAAACCTGTCTAAATATAAATACAGAATTTCTATTTATATTTTTGACCTCGGATCCGGCAAAAGGTTGAATCAAGACCTATGAGTAAAAACACCCCACCTTTCCGGCAATCCCAACAACTCATTACTCTATATTAAATTATACCGCAATATTTACGAGCGGCACAAACCAAATATCTTTTTGGCAGCACAGAGAGTTGCCTTCCGGTGCAGGAAAACGGCATTGCATACTGTATCAAGAAGGATATCCGGATTTACTGATCCCGGGCGAGAATAAGCGGTATTCTTCCCGCTTTATCCATGGTACAATGGTCGTACAATGACTCTCGAAGAAAAGCTCCAGAACCTCCCGGATACGCCGGGCGTTTATATCATGAAAGACGCGAAGGGACATGTCATCTACATTGGCAAGGCCGTGTCCCTCTGGAACCGGGTGCGTTCCTATTTTCAGAAAGGATCCAAGGGCGAGAAGACCGAGATCATGGTCCGCCAGATCGCGGACTTCGAGACAATCGTGACCCATACAGAGCTCGAAGCCTTGGCCCTGGAATCGAACCTCATTAAGAAACACCGCCCCCGTTACAACGTCATCCTCCGTGACGACAAGAACTATCCCTACCTTCGATTCGACATAAAATCCGAATATCCTCGCCTTGAAGTGGTGCGCAGACTCAAGAAGGACGGTGCGCTCTACTTCGGACCCTACGTTCCGGCAGGCGGCATGTGGGAGGCTCTGGCGCTGATACGCAGGACATTCCCGCTTGCCTCATGCAAGAAAGAGTTGGATAAGAAGCCGGAACGGGTCTGTGTCCAATTCCAGATCGGACGATGCATGGGGCCATGCACAGGCGAGGTGGACAAGGCCGCGTATCAAGATATCGTATTACAAGTACGGTTGTTTCTCGAGGGGAAAAACCGCGACCTCCTCGATACGCTGAAGCATCGAATGGAGGAATCTTCAGAGAAGATGGAGTATGAGCGTGCTGCGGAACTGCGGGACCGTATCACGAAGATCGAAGGAGCATTCGAGAAGCAGAAGATCATCTCCCCGGGGTTCGAGAACCAGGACGTGATCGGCATGATATCAGAGGCTGGCCGGGCGGACATCCAGGTGCTCTTTATCCGGAACGGCATGCTTCTCGGACGAAAGGACTTTTACCTCGATGACGTGCGCGGGATGACGAAGGAGGATATTCTCGCGGAATTTCTGCACCAGTTCTACGCCAAGGAAATGATCATCCCCTCCGAAGTGCTGCTGCCCGTTGAAGTTCCCGACCGCGAGGTCTTCGAGACCTGGCTTACGGAAAAGCGGGGTGCAAAGGTCGAGGTGCCGGTGCCGCAGCGCGGTAGAAAGCGTGAGCTGGTGCAAATGGCATCGGACAACGCAAACCAGTCGCTCCGTGAGCACTTGCTCTCCCGGAAGAGCAAAGAGCGCATCCTTCTGAGGCTTCAGCAAGAACTAGGGCTCAGGAACCTTCCGCGCAGGATCGAGGCGTTCGATATCTCTACTATACAGGGAACTGAATCGGTAGCAAGCATGGTATCGTTCGAGAACAACCTGCCGGACAAGAGAAATTATAAGAAGTTCAAGATACGCGCTGTCGAAGGACAGGACGATTTTGCGAGTATGGCAGAAGTGATCAGACGAAGGTACATGAAAGCAAAGGAAGACGGCATTCTGCCGGACTTGATCCTGATCGATGGTGGCAAGGGCCAGCTCAACGCTGCTCTTGATGTTCTCACAGCACTCGGCATCGCAGGGCCTGATGTCGCCGGATTGGCGAAAGCACGGAGTGGGGAGGAGGGCACAGAGAAAGAGTTCGAAAGGATTTTTCTTCCCGGAGTGGAAGAACCGATCATTCTTGACCCGACGAGCGCGACCACACACCTGGTCGCACGTGTGCGCGACGAAGCGCACCGGTTCGCAATCACTTATCACCGGAAACTTCGCGAGAAGCGGGCGGTGCGGTCCGAATTGGACGATATCCCCGGCATCGGCGAGACGAGGAAGAAGGCGCTGCTCCGGCATTTCGGCAGCGTAGAAAAGATCAAACAGGCGACCGTGGAAGATCTGGCAGGGGTAAAAGGGATGTCGAAGAAGGCGGCTGACGAAATCGCAGGATTTTATAAAAAGAGGCTGGTTGAACAAGGTTGACATCCTCCCTGGCCTGAAGGCCGAGAATTCCCGAATCAGGCTCTGCGTCTACTGAGAGCCAAGACTGATTCTGTTTGCAGATGCGGCAGAGATGTTTGCCGCGTCCCCGGTTCATGGGCTGATGCTGATGACCTGGTATTTCTCCAGGCGAACCGGTTGACTGCAGGCTGTGCCAAGCAGCCACTACTCCAAAAACCACCTGTTGGTTTCGGGAGATACCTTTTATACACAGGCGCTAAATATGACATCACAGATTTTTGCTAAACCATTGTTTTTAAGGTTTCCAACGTTGGTCGTTGGGGTGCCGCGAGCATATGCATCGCGAACTGTAGATTTAGCGAAACTCATGATCCGGCGTCATAGTTATTTCTTTGACGGCAGAAGTTTTACCCGGCAACCTTCTTGCCGGAACCTCATACTTATGGTTTCAAAGAACAAAACAGGTTGGTTCCCCTGCAGTGCGACTACTTAAAGGTATCGGATGAGTAATTATTTGTCAAACAGAAAGTAATGGCCTAACAGTGCATCTAACCATGTTAGGTCGGCGCCTTATATCCTCGCCCTGAAGAGACGAGGTTTTGGGGCGCAATAGGATAAGAAGGAGCCTTCATGACGAACGAACAATGGCTGGAAATATTCAAACATATCGGTAAGAAAATGCGCGAAGGACTGTCCGTCGTCCTCAACACGGAAGGCGGAACGGTGCCTTTGGGCAAAGGAGCCGGCGGGGACAAGACCTTCCCTGTGGATAAGTGGGCCGAGGACATCATCATCGCCGCGCTTGCGAAGGCGCAGCGGGAAGGAGAGGCCTTTACGCTCATCTCCGAGGAACTCGGCGTCAGAAAGTTCGGCGAGGGGGGAAAGATAGTGCTCGTCGATCCTATCGATGGGAGCAACAACGCAAAGAGCGGGATCCCGTTCTTCTCCACGTCGCTGGCGCTTCTGAACGGCGACACGCTGGACAAGCTCGCCGTGGGCTACGTCATGAACCTTGCCGTAGGAGACGAGTTTTGGGCGGTACGGGGTAACGGAGCATACAAGAACGGGACGAGGATCAGAACATCAGCCACGCAAGGCATCACGATCGTTGCTTACGAGGCATCGTCGCCGGCTACCGATATTCCGCGGATCATGCCGCTGATTGCGCAGGCGAAGCGCACGCGATGTTTCGGGTCCACGGCCCTCGATCTTTCGTATCTTGCTTCAGGCGCCATCAGCGTCTTTGCTACGGCAACGGCCTCGCGCGCCTTCGACTATGCAGCAGGAATGCTGATTCTCGAGGAAGCGGACGGCGTGATCACCGACATTGAGGGAACAGCGCTTGACCATATTGTCGTGGGATTGAACCGGACCGTGCCGCTGCTTGCGAGCAAGAATGACTCCACGCACGTGATGGCGCTGAACTTGCTATCCGCCCAGCGATGACGAATAAAGTGCCGCAGTATTGACATACTATTCTTTTTATGTAATTATGACCTATGGCATTAGTGAACCACACCACGCGAGAAATCAACGCGAAGATCGTATATTATGGCCCCGGACTTTGCGGTAAGACGACGAACATCCATCTGATCTATCACCGTATCGCTCCCAATCAACGGGGCAAGCTGATCTCGCTCGCAACCGAGACTGACCGGACGTTGTTCTTCGATTTTCTTCCCGTGGAACTCGGGACTATAAAAAACTACCGGGTGCGGTTCCATCTCTACACCGTGCCCGGCCAGGTATTCTACAACGCGACGCGCAAGCTTGTGCTCAAGGGTGCGGATGGCGTAATCTTCGTGGCGGACTCGCAGCGCGCTATGATGGACGCGAACCTCGAAAGCCTGGTGAATCTCCGCGACAATTTCGCCGAAATGGGCATTGACCTGACCAACTTCCCCATGGTGATCCAGTATAACAAGCGCGACCTGCCCGATATCATGTCTATCGATGAAATGACCGAGGCCCTGAACCCGCGCAATATCCCGTTCTATGAGGCGGTTGCGACAACAGGCGACGGCGTGCTCAAGACCTTCACCGCCGTGTCCAAGGTCGTGCTTCAGGACATGCAGAGGTCCCCTGAACGCCACAACGTTACGCTCCATGACATTATCGGCAAGGGAGATAAGAGGACGCACCCGACGAAGGAGCACTCGAAAGAGCAGCTTCCCGATGAACCCTCAATGCCCGGCGCTCCCATGGCAGAGGCAAAACCAGAGATGGCCGCCCTTGAGGAGGCCGTGGACGCAGGGATGAAGGTGAATCTCGGAAAGCCGTTCATGGAAGACCGGCAGATCATCCTTCCTTTCGATGTGCCTAACCATGGACCGGGAGGACCAGTTCCAGCTCCGCGTTGCTATCGATATGGAATCACCGATGTCGAAGCGGTTCAAGGTGGTCGTTAAAAATTTTAGGAAATGATCAGTTAAACTGAAGAATCGGGTTTATTAAGACCGATGCAGCAGAGAGATCGATAGCATAGAAAATCAGCATCACCTGTTTCCGGAGACCCCCTGCTGTGAGGTAACTATGTCAAAGGTAACAGCACTTATACCTGCCGCTGGCATGGGCAGGAGGATGGGAAAGGCCGTGGCAAAGCAGTTCCTGCCGCTCGGTGACATGCCCATGCTGGCGCATACGCTCTTGATGTTCCAGCGCGCGTCGGAGATCGATGAGATCATACCGATCCTCTCGAAGGAAGACATGGAGATCTGCCTCAAGGAAATCATCGAACAGTACCATATCACCAAGGTAAAGACCCTGGTCGTGGGAGGCAAGGAACGGCAGGATTCCGTGCAGAACGGACTGCAGAAGCTTGAGAAGGACGCGTCGATCGTGCTCGTTCACGACGGGGTGAGGCCCTTCGTCACGCACGATATGATCAAAGATACCGTTGATCACGCCAAGAAGGGAGAGTGTGTTACCGTTGGCGTGCCGCTCAAGGACACCGTAAAAGAGGTGAATGACAAGGGCTTGTGTCGTCCACACGCTGGAGCGGAGCAGGCTCTGGGCCATCCAGACGCCCCAGGCTTTCCCGGTTAAGATCCTCAGACGTGCTTACGAGGAATCGTACAAGCAGAACCTCTATCGGGACCGACGATGCCACGCTCGTCGAGCGGGCGGGCGGCAAGGTCCGGGTGATCATGGGGAGCTACGAGAACATCAAAATCACCACGCCCGAGGACCTCCTCCTGGCGGAAGAGATCCTCAAGAGAAGGTAGCATGAGAATCGGCACGGGTTACGATGTACACCGCCTCGTTGAGGGCAGGAAGCTTATGATCGGCGGCGTGGATATCCCCTCCGAAAAAGGACTGCTCGGCCACTCGGACGCGGACGTGCTGCTCCACGCGATCTGCGATGCGCTGCTCGGCGCTGCGGGGCTCGGCGACATCGGAAGGCATTTCCCGGACACGGCGCCGAAGTACAAGGGCATCTCGAGCCTCTCCCTCCTTGCCGAGGTGTATCGGCTGCTGACCGAGGCCGGCTTTCGCGTGAACAACATCGATGCGACCATCGTGGCGGAGCGGCCGAAGATGGCGGCATATATCCCGGCAATGGTCGCGAACATCGCATCGACGGTCAAGACGGACCGGTCTGCGGTCAATGTCAAGGCCACGACGACCGAGGGACTCGGTTTCGCGGGCAGGGGCGAGGGAATTGCGGCATACGCCGTTTGTACGATCGAGCATTCGGCATGAGCGGTTGCATCGGAATGTGCCAGAGGAGGTGGAACGTGCGTTATGCTATCATCGTGGTTGTTCTTTCGGTAGCAATCTTCTCCATCGGTGTACAGACAAGAGCGCAGGAGGGAAGCAACGAGCGGAAAAGCTACCTCTATAAATGGACGGACGACAGCGGTGGTGTTCATATTACGGATGGGTTGGGAAACGTGCCCGAGCAATACCGCCCGAAGGCCCGAAAAATAGAAGATTCGCGGAAGGGATGAGGCCGGGCAGGGTCAGCAGACCCAGAACGTAACGGGCGGAACTGCAGGGCCGGAGAGTGCAGAAGAAACAGAGGAAAGCCGGAAGGCCGAATGGCAGGACCGCATCCGGGAGTGGAAGACCCGCCTCGACCAGGCGGAGAAGCGCTACCGGGAGCTTGACCAACAGCGGACGGAGCTGCTCATGAGCTCGGGCGGACCGGCATACGGCCCGATCGAGAACAAGGTCAAAGCAGAGCAGGTTGCGCAGGAGATGAAGGAAGTGCAGAAGCAAATCGATGAGGCCCGGAACATGCTCGATGTCGTTATCCCGGAAGACGCACGTAAGGCAGGAGTACCTCCCGGGTGGCTGAGGGAGTAGGGAGAGCGATTGCGGAGGCGGATAGACGAATCAGATCAAAACTAAGCTACTCTTTTATTCCGCAATCCGAAATTGACAAGATGTGCGAGACGTTTCTTAAGATAAAAAAAGACTTTCACGCGGCGCTTTCCATGGACCCCGCGGCGACGAGCAAGGTGGAGGTCGCCCTTACCTATGCAGGGTTTCACGCGCTCCTGTTCTACCGGTTCGCGCACTGGTCTCTGGAAGAAGCGCTTCCCGTTCATTCCGCGTGCTCTGTCGCAGTTCGCACGGTTCCTTACCGGCATTGAGATCCATCCGGGAGCGACCATCGGATCAGGGCATGTTCATCGATCACGGAATGGGCGTGGTGATTGGTGAGACCAGTGAGATCGGCGACAACGTCACTCTGTTCCAGGGAGTGACACTGGGAGGAACGGGCAAGCAGCGCGGCAAACGCCATCCTACGCTCGGGAGCCATGTGGTCGTGGGGGCAGGCGCCAAGGTGCTCGGACCTATCAAGGTCGGCGATTACGTGAAGATCGGGGCGAACTCGGTCGTGCTCCAGGATGTGCCGGACCATTCCACCGTTGTCGGAATTCCCGGGAAAATCGTGAGGATCAAGGACGAGCGCGTCGCCGGACGAAGCGCTCCTCGATCATATCCACATACCAGACCCCATTGCAGACCGGTTCATCGACCTTCAGGTGCAGATTGATAAGCTGAAGAAGGAACTGGAGAGTATCAAGAGCAAGGCAAAAGACTGATATCTGATCCGCGATGCATGACGAAAAGCTGGATCACTCCCGTGGTCGATCATCCTGCATCATGCATCACTCTTCAATGATCCTGTAGCTGTGCGTGATCGTCCCTGCTTTGGCGAGTGTCGCACCGACGGAACAGTACTTTTCCAGGCTCAGGGCTATAGCGCGCTCGACAGCCTCTTTCTCCACGCCCTTGCCTTTCACGACATATTCGATGTGGACTTCCTTATAGATCTTCGGGTAGGAGTCTGCCCTTTCGCCCTTTACGTTGATCTCAAGCCCGATGACCGGCTGCCTTTTTTTCCGGAGGATCGATATGACATCCATGCCTGAGCAGCCGCCGAAGCCCACGAGCAAGAGCTCCATGGGACGAAAGCCGGCGTTGACCCCGCCCGCATCGTCATCGGCGTCCATGGTCAGGGTGTGGCCAGATGTCGCCTTTCCCGTGAATTGCATCTCCTGGACAAGCGTTACTTTTGCTTCAACCATATTTATCTCCTCATCAGATAGTAAATTCCTATGATGCTATCAGATGTCAGGGAGAGTGTCAATATGAACGGGGGCGAACGGCACTATATCTTGGCAAAAATTATTAAAATATTTCCTTTTGTTTATCTTGGACATAGCTAAATCAGTGAATGTATTACCCTTCTGCTATGATGAATGTACCATAAATGCAGTTAAAATCACTTGATTATTATGAATTACAACATTTTAATTAATAAATGGCTTACTCTTTTCCGGTTTAATATGAATGCTGGCAGCCAACTTGCATGAATATTTATCCAATCTGATGAGGTTGTTGCGATGTTATATAACTGGCTGTATTTACTTGCATTGCGAAGTTATATTCTAAACCATGCAAATTATTACGAGTTATGGTTCAATTAGTTTTTTTTATTTGACTAAAACGCTCAAGTAAACATACAATCTCATGTCTTAATGGTTTCATGTGCACAGCAGCCAATGGCTGACAGTACCAGTTTGCCATATTTCCCTTCCTGCGTCATAAATTTTATTGAATAATAGAAAGGGGGACCACATACCTTAATAATTATTCGTGCGCTGTGGTAAAGCGCTTTGAGGATTACGGTGCAACGCCGTTTTCCCCGAAATTGTTATTGAAGCTAATGTGATGGCACAACAGCAGAAGATTGCTACAGTGAGATAATTCTATAAGGAGGATTTCCTAATGAGCAAAGATGGTAAGACACCGATGCTTGACGACCTGGAAAAAGGCGCATGGCCGAGTTTCGTAAAAGAGATCAAGAAGGCAGCAAAAAAGAGTAATACGGCACAGGATCTGCTCAACATCCTTGAGAGATCATATCGGGATAAGGTGACCCATTGGAAGCACGGCGGTATCGTGGGCGTACTTGGTTACGGCGGCGGTGTTATCGGCCGTTACTGTGACCTCCCGGAAGAATACCCGGGCGTTGCTCACTTCCACACCGTTCGTATCAACCAGCCCGCCGGCTTCTACTACACGTCGAGCGCGCTCCGTGAGCTCATGGATATCTGGGACAAATACGGCAGCGGCCTGACGAACATGCACGGATCAACGGGCGACCTGGTCCTCCTCGGCACGCAGACCGACAAGCTCGAGTCCATCTTTGCGGAAACAACGGCAAAGGGCTGGGATCTCGGCGGCTCCGGCTCCTGCCTCCGTACCCCGAGCTGCTGTGCCGGCATGTCCCGCTGCGAGTTCGCGAACATCGACACCATGGAAATCTGCGATACGCTCACTCACAAGTTCCAGGATGAACTCCATCGTCCCGCGTTCCCCTACAAGTTCAAGATCAAGGTCTCGGGCTGCGCCAACGACTGCGTCGCTTCTATTGCACGCGCCGACATGTCCATCATCGGCACGTGGAGAGACACCATCCGCATTGATCAGGCCGAGGTGAAGAACTACGCCAAGAGCATGAATATCGCCGAGGAGATCGTCGGCATGTGCCCGACGAAATGCATGAGCTTCGACGGCAGCGCACTCAAGATCAACGACAAGGATTGCAACCGCTGCATGCACTGCATCAACCAGATGCCGAAGGCGCTGCGCCCCGGCAAAGAAAAAGGCGCGACCATCATGCTCGGCGGCAAGGCCCCGATCGTGACCGGCGCTCTCATGAGCTGGGTCATCGTTCCTTTCATGAAGCTTGAGAAGCCGTACGATAACCTGGAAGAACTTATCCGCAAGTTGTGGGAATGGTGGGATGACCACGGCAAGAACCGCGAGCGTATCGGCGAGCTTGTCGACCGTCTGGGCATGAAGTCCATGCTCGATGCAACCGGTCTCGCAGCAGTACCGCAGATGGTGAAAGCCCCCAGGTCGAACCCGTACGTATTCTGGTCACCGGAAACGTGAAATAACTTAAGGAGGATAACTTATAATGGCTGACAAACCGAAGAGAATAACCGATATTGGAGCTCCTCACTTTAGCAAATTTTTGCCTCCCGTGATCACAAAGAACTACGGGAAATGGAAGTACCATGAAATCATCAACAAAGGCGCGATGAAGCATGTTTCCGAGACCGGCGACGAGCTCTATACCGTGCGTATGGCATCACCCCGTCTCGTGAGCACCGATTTTATCCGCGAAGTATGCGACCTCGCCGAGAAATTCTCCGGCGGGCATCTGCGCTTCACGACGCGTAACAACATCGAGTTCTTTCCCGCCAAAGCGCAGGTGGATGCCGCTCCAGGCCGAGCTCAAGAAGCGCGGCCACCTGGTCGGCGGCATCGGCTACGGCATCAGCAACGTGGTGCATACCCAGGGCTGGGTCCACTGCCATACCCCGGCCACGGACGCTTCCGGCGTCGTGAAGGCGGTCATGGATGAGCTTCACGAGTATTTCACCACGAAGACGCTTCCGGCGCGCGTGCGGATCGCGCTCGCCTGCTGCCTGAACATGTGCGGCGCGGTGCACTGCTCCGACATCGCCATCCTCGGCATTCACCGCAAGCCGCCGAAGGTGAACGAGGCGACGATCGGGAACCAGTGCGAGATCCCCACGACCATCGCGTCCTGCCCGACCGGCGCCATCAGCCCGAACCCGGCTGCGAAGTCCGTGAAGATCAAGGAAGAGCGCTGCATGTACTGCGGCAACTGCTACACGATGTGCCCGTCTCTCCCGCTCGCTGATGCGACCGGTGACGGTATCTCCATCTGGGTCGGCGGCAAGGTGTCGAACGCACGCGGCCCGGCCCGTATGTCCAAGCTGGCCATCCCGTTCCTCCCGAACAATCCTCCGCGCTGGCCCGAGGTCGTGAAGGCAGTGAAGCACCTCGTAGAGGTCTACGCCAAGGATGCGCGCAAGCACGAGCGTGTGGGCGAGTGGATCGAGCGCATCGGCTGGGAGCGGTTCTTCAAGATAACCGGTATAGCGTTCACCCAGATGCATATCGACGATTTCACCTTTGCACGCGATACGTTCAGAATGACCCCGACCTTCAAGTGGGAATAGTGGTATAACTGTCATGCCGGCCCCGGTGAGAGACCGGGGCCGGTTTTTATGGCGATCTGAACAACCTAAATGGAGGCGATGAATATGGACGCTGATGAATTGCAGAATAAAATATACGAACTGGTAGAAAAGAACCAGGGTAAAAAGAAGCTGAAGCCCAAGGACATCAGCAATGCCATGGAGGCTGAAGGCGCGACCCAGGCCGAGACTAAGGCTGCGCTCCGCGTGCTGATAGACGGCGGCAAACTGGTGTATTCGTATTTCGGCGGCACTGCTGTCGAGATTCCGCATACGGAAGGTTCGGCCAATCCGCAATCATAATGCAGACTATACCGAGGCTGGTAATTTCAGCCACGCGGGGAGGGCTTGGCAAGACAACCCTCGCGATCGGCATCACCGCTGCCTGGCGCAAGCAGGGCAGACGGGTCGCGGTTTTTAAAAAGGGACCTGATTTTATCGACGCCGGATGGCTCGGGGTGGCCGCCGGCAGGCCGTGCTATAATCTCGATCTCTTCATGATGGAGCGGGAAGCTATTCTGCGGTCATTTATCGAGCACACCGCGGACGCGGATGCGGCGGTGATCGAGGGGAACCGGGGACTCTATGACGGCGTTGACGAGTCCGGTACCTATAGTACGGCACGGTTGGCAAAACTGCTCAAAACGCCTGTTGTGCTGATCGTCGACTGCACCAAGGCCTCAAGCACGGTCGGAGCAGTGGTCCTGGGGTGTCAGAAATACGACCCTGAAGTTGATATCAGGGGAGTCATTCTAAATAACGTATTCACCGGGCCGTCATGAAACGGTAGTCAGGAAGGCCATTGAACAGAGCAGCGGTCTGCCGGTCGTTGGGGCGGTACCGCGGCAGAGGAAGGGCGAGTTCCCCGAACGCCACATGGGGCTGACGCCATTCCATGAGCATCCAGAGGTGGAACAGGCAATAAACGCTTCAGCTGTCGTGGCGGAAAAATATCTTGACCTGGATGTCGTGTGGAATATTACCTGCAGTGCTTCCGAGCTGGAGATACCTGAGAAACTGACAACAGCGTTCCTTGCTCGCGGGGAAGATCAGGTTACTGTCATCGGAGTCATAAGAGATACTGCTTTTCAGTTCTATTATCCCGATAATTTAGAAGCCCTCGAACGGCAGGGAGCTCGAATATGTGAGATCAATGCCCTCAGGGACAGGACGCTTCCGGAGATAGATGCACTTTATATCGGTGGCGGTTTTCCGGAGACGCAGGCGGCAGAACTTGCTGCGAATAAAGGTTTTTGCAGATGCCTTGAAGGCTGCTGCTGAGAACGGATTGCCCATCTATGCGGAGTGCGGCGGTCTGATATATCTCGGCCGTAGGCTGAAAGTTGATGAACGCATATATCCCATGACGTCGGTGTTGCCGGTTGATTTCGTTCTTGAAAAACGACCACAGGCTCATGGATATACAGTATTGGAAGTCAGGGGCTCGAGTCCGTTCCTTGAAAAGGGAGTGATCATCCGGGGGCATGAATTTCATTACTCGCGAATCGTGAATCTTGACGATTTGCCTCCAATGGCGTATTATATGCAACGTGGGGCCGGGATAAACAGTACGGAAGACGGGCTCGTGTATAAAAATGTGCTGGCATGTTACACGCATCTCCATGCGCTGGGTACACCGCAGTGGGCCGAGGCCATGGTTGGGAAGGCACGCGAGTACAAAAAGCGGAAGCAGGAAGCGTAGAAAGCGGGCATTATCTTGAGGGCAGGGACAAGGGAAGGCGTCGAACCGATCTGTCCGTTTTGCAGAAGTATGCTTGCGCGGCCGACAACGATGCGCATCAGTTCCATGGAAAACGTGCTCGGCGGGACGTGTGCTCAATGCGGTGCCTTGTTTATCGTCGATCCTACGAGTAAGAATGTGGGGGAAGTGATGATGCAGGCCCTCAGCATGGCGGCGGCCAAACTCTCGAAAGAAAGCTCCGAGATGGTTGCCAGGCGAGGATTACGATGATGCCGTGTTGAGCTATGATTGGCGGACGCACCGGTCTCCGGGCGCCCCAAGGGGTTTTATGGATGGCTACGGTCGACTTTATATCATCAAAGTAAAAAAGTAAACAAGTTCGTCTAACCTCAAAGGAAGAGTTATTTGTATACGGAAGCAAGGCAAACAAGAGTGGGAAGCTCAAGAAGCTCCCAAAAATTATTTACGAAAGGGGAACGAACAATGGCAACAATTGACGTAAAAGGCAAGACGATTGAAGTGGATGAGGATGGATTTTTGGCGAACCTGGATGACTGGAATATGGATGTCGCGAATTACTTTGCACAGGTCGAAGGGATTCGATATGAGCGATCAGCACTGGGAGGTCGTGAATTTCCTGCGCGACTACTACAAACAGTACCAGATCGCGCCGATGATCAAGATCCTCGTAAAGGAGATCGGCAAGAAGCTCGGTCCCGATAAGGGCAATACCAAGTATCTCTATGAGCTCTATCCGGGCGGTCCTGCAAAGCAGGCATGCAAAATCGCCGGTCTTCCGAAGCCGACCGGCTGCGTATAGAACCTGCTCCTGCGACACCATCGAACACTGATCCTATCGGTAACGGTGAGGGTGCTTGGTTGTAATATGCTCGTCGACGGATGATAATCCCTGTGTGCATTCAGTCCTCGGCGCGCTCTAACGGTGCCGGATGGTCTGCTGTGAAGGGGAACATTCTGGGCAGGGTGAGATCGTGTCCCTGCAAGAGCAACAGACGGCAATTGGCGTAAACTGTTGTATCGGGCGAAAAGATTTATTCTGCTGTAGGAGGAACGTAGTAGCCATGTATCATGGTAACAGTTGATAAGAACAAGTGTGACGGTGACGGCACCTGTGTGAATGTATGCCCGCAGTCGGTATTCAAGCTGGAAGGCGGCAAGGCCGAGCCGGTGAATATGTCCGAGTGCATCAATTGCCTGACCTGCGTGGAGAACTGCCCGCAGCAGGCGATCACGGTTACCGAGATATAATGAGGTAACAGACAATCATACCGAAGGGGATAGTTGAAAAATTATCCCCTGTTTTTTTATTAAAAATACGCTGCGGGGAGGTGAATATATTATGAAGCTGGCAGTATTTTTAAGCGACTGGAGAAGGACCGAGGAAACCCTTGAGAGAATGAAGGCCGAAAAGCTGGGCGTCATCCTCGTTGAAAACGGCATTTACCATGCTGTGGTGAAGGAAAAAGGCAAAGATTCGCCGGTGCTGTCAAAAGCAGACGCGAACTTTTACGTATTGTCCGATGATCTCGAGACGAGAGGGTTTACAGCGGCGAACGTCAACTCCAAGGTGAAGGTCATCGGTTACGGCGATATCGTCGATCTCATCATGAACGACTACGAGAAGACGGCCTGGCTATAGTATAAAAAAACACGAAGGACGAAGGATGAGGGCGAGGAACGAGGGACATATTCATCCTTCATCCGAGTGAGCGCAAGCGAAGGTCGTTCTTCGCCTGTCAGAAACTATTAAGGAGGATAGCATGGGAGAATTAACGTTGGGAGTATTCCCTTCTCTGGTCGGCTCGATGTCGCTCGATTTTGCGTTCAAGCTTGCCGAGGCGGGGATGGCCAAAGGACACAAGGTGAACATGTGGCTCTCCGGCAATGCCGTGATGATGGCCAAAAAGGGGCAAAAAGCATTCAAAGACTATTCTCATCTTGAAAAGCGCATGAAGGAACTCATGGGCAAGGGTATGGAGGTCACGGTGTGCGAGGCGTGTGCCGAGGCCCGGGGATACCACAAGGAAGACACGCCCGAGGGCATGAAGCGGGCGAGCATGGACTGGTACCTGGCGAAGACCGTCAAGACCGACCAAGCTGCTTGCATATAGGAGGTGAGTAAATGGGTGCCGTAAAATTATTGTTCGTTGTACAGAGGCCGCCGTACAAAAGCGAGAACCCCCGTCTGGCGCTCACCCATGCAATTGCGAGCCAGACCGCGGAGATCTATATGGACGACGGCGACTCCGTTGTCCCGACCATGGTGTTCGTCGGCGACGGCGTGCTGAACGCCGTGAAGAACCAGCAGGCCATGAAGATCTACGGGGTGACAGCCACGGAGAACCACATCAAGAGCTGTCTGCTTATCGACCTGCCCGTCTGGGTGTGTAAGGAAGATATGGAACGTCTGGGCCTCAAAGAGGACCAGATCATCACCGATGCCGAGGACATGGGTGCCGAACTCAAGACGAAATTCGTATCCTTCGCTGATATTCAGAAAGAGATGGAATCGGTCAAACATCTGCTGTTCTTCTAGCGGATAACACTCTGTAGCGGCTGCTGCAGGGTTATTTTTAGCAGATTATGTATGGATATGGATCTGAAAAAACTTCTGCAGGAAAGAAAAACTACTATCGTTAAAAAGTGGTTCGATGCGGTAGCGGAGACATATCCTGACGATACGTCTCGTTTTCTAAAAAAGCAAAAGGCTCAGTTCGCGAATCCTGTCGGTTACACGATCTCCGAGGGCATCGAGCGCCTCTTTGACGCACTGCAGCAAGGGATGCTGCCGGACACGGTCTCAACGTTTCTTGACGGCATCATCAGAATCCGGGCTGTTCAGAACTTTGCCCCGTCCGAGGCCGTTGCGTTCATCTTTCAGTTGAAGAAGGTGATCCGGCAGGAACTCGGAAACGAGATCCTGAAACAGCAGGGCATGACCGAGCAACTTGTCAGCATTTGATTCCACCATCGATGACCTGGCCCTCTATGCATTCGACATCTACATGAAGTGTCGGGAAAAAATTTACGAGCTCAAGGCAAATGAAGCGAAAAACGTGACCTTCCGGCTCCTGCAGCGGGCAAAGCTGATGGAAGGCGGGGGCGAAGAACTGAAATAGGATTTTCAAAATCAGCGGCACTGTCAATCTCACAGAAAAGAGGTAACGATATGAAAGCCTTAGTTTCCCTTATCGCCGTTCTCCTGCTTGTCCTGATTGCCTACGCAGGAGTGGCGGCGGCGAATTTGCAGTTCCTCTTTGGCGTCATCATCCCCTATGCGGCGTTCCTCATGTTCGTCGTTGGGATGATCGTCCGTGTTCTCAAATGGGGGAGTTCGCCGGTTCCATTTCGCATTCCCACGACCTGCGGACAGCAGAAATCACTCCCCTGGATCAAGCACAGCAAACTGGAAAATCCGTCCGGCGCGCTGGGCGTGATCGGGAGGATGGCGCTGGAAGTTCTCTTTTTCCGTTCCCTGTTCCGGAACCTCAAGACGCAATTGAATGGAGAGGGCAAAATCTCTTACGGAGAGGCCAAATGGCTCTGGCTTGCCGGCATGGCGTTCCACTGGTCCTTCCTCATTATCCTGTTCCGGCACCTGCGATTTTTCATCGAGAAGATACCGGTAGCTGTACAGCTCGCGGAAGGTCTCGATAGCTTCCTCCAGATCGGCGCCCCGCTCCTCTATATGACCGATGTGGTCCTCCTGCTGGCTGTGACCTATCTCTTCATCAGGAGAATCGGGATTCCCCAGATGCGGTATATCTCGCTGATCGCCGACTACTTCCCGCTCTTCCTTATTCTCGGAATCGCAGTCTCCGGCGTCCTGATGCGGTATTTCTACAAAACGGACATCGTGAGCGTGAAGATGCTGGCCATGGGGCTCATCAGCTTCAAGCCTGCGGTGCCTGCCGAGACTATCGGCGTGATTTTCTACATCCATCTTTTCCTCCTGAGCGTCCTGTTCGCCTACTTCCCGTTCAGCAAGCTTGTGCATCATGGGCGGCGTCTTCATGAGCCCGACCCGGAACCTGGCGAACAACAGCCGCGATGAAGAGGCACATCAATCCCTGGAACTACCCGGTTCATGTCCACACCTACGAGGAGTACGAGAATGATTTCAGGGATAAAATGAAAAACGCCGGCCTGCCGGTAGAAAAGGAGTAATCATGGCGAAACTTCCGAAACCAGAAGAACTGTCGAAGATAGATTTCACGCCGCCGAAAACGGGATGGATGGATACGCCCGTCGTGTTCAAGGAAGGCATGTTCTGTCACGGATCGAAGCCGAAAAGCCTCGAGATCGTCGGTTTTCCCGAACCCCCGGGACTGGCGGCCCGCGGACGCGGACTGGAAGCTGCCCGAGAACTGGAAGGAGATCCTCCTCGAGGGGATCGCCGACCGGCTCGAAGAAGTACCGGTCATTCCGGCTCTTCATGGACATCTGCGTGCGCTGCGGCGCCTGCGCGGACAAGTGCCACTTCTTCATCGGCACCGGCGACCCCAAGAACATGCCGGTGCTCGGGCCGAGCTCATCCGTTCGGTCTATCGAAAAGAATTCACCCTGGCCGGCAAGATCTTCGGCAGATGGCCGGCGCGCGTGAGCTTCACGCTCGATGTGCTGAAGGAGTGGTGGTACTACTTCTACCAGTGCACCGAGTGCCGCCGCTGCTCGGTCTTCTGCCCCTACGGCATCGACCAGGCCGAGATCACGATCATCGGCCGGGAACTGCTCAATCTGCTCGGCCTGAACATTGAATGGATCGCCGGTCCTGCGTCTCGAACTGCTACATGAAGGGAAACCACCTCGGACTCGAGCCCCATACGATCGTCGGCAACCTCGAATATATGCTCGACGATATCGAGACCGTTACGGGCAAGAAGATCAAGCCGACGTTCAACCGGAAGGGCGCCGAGATCCTGTTCGTGACGCCGTCGGGCGACCTCTTTGCCGATCCGGGCACGTACACGGCCATGGGCTACCTCATGCTGTTCGAGGAGCTCGGGCTCGACTATACCTGGAGCACCTACGCCTCGGAAGGCGGCAACTTCGGGTTCTTCACCTCGAACGAGATGGCAAAGCGGCTCAACTCCAAGATCTACGCCGAGGCCAAGCGTCTCGGCGTGAAGTGGATCCTCGGCGGAGAGTGCGGCCACATGTGGCGGGTCCTCTCACCAGTACATGGACACCTGGAACGGTCCGGCCGATTTCCTCGAAGTCCCGAAATCGCCGATCACCGGCACGGTCTTCGAGAACGCGAAATCGATGAAGATGATCCATGTCGCGGAATTCACCGCCGACCTGATCAAGAACAACAAGCTCAAGCTCGACCCGAAGCGGAACGACCACCTCAAGGTGACGTGGCACGACTCCTGTAACACCGCGCGCGGCATGGGCCTGCTCGATGAGCCGCGGTACGTGCTCAAGAGCGTGGTGCAATAACTTCTACGAAATGCCCGAGGACACCATCCGCGAGAAGACCTTCTGCTGCGGCAGCGGCACCGGCCTGAATGCCTCGGAAGACATGGACCTCAGGATGAAGGGCGGGTTCCCCCGGGCGAACGCGGTCAAGTTCGTGCACGACCACTACGGCGTGAACATGCTCGCCAACGTCTGCGCCATCGACCGGGCAACGCTCAAGGCCGCTCATGGATTACTGGGTCCCCGGCGTGGGGGTCTGCGGTCTCCATGAGCTGGTGGCGAACGCCCTCATCATGACGGGCGAGAAGGAGAGAACGACCGACCTGCGCGGTGAGCCTCTTCCGGGAGTCCAAGCGAAGGAGGAAAAAGCCTAATGAAACTCTATGACGGCGGTAAAATATTCATCGGCCTCCTGATTTTCGTCGGCATTGCCGCATTTCCCGTTCTACTACAACATCGGGAAGGTGAATGCCAAGCCTGAGCCGAAAGTCGATACTCCGGCGATCCAGGAATGGGAGAAGCAGAACGGCAAGAAGGAGTGTGTGGAGTCCAAGGAATTCATGCGGACCGAACACATGCAGCTCCTGAACAACTGGCGCGACTCCGTGGTCCGCGACATGCAACCGGCGGTACATCAGCAACGCGAACCACAAGCGGTTCAACATGAGCCTGCAGAACGGCTGCATGAAATGCCACTCCAACAAGAAGAAGTTCTGCGACGAATGCCACAACTACATGGCGGTGAAGCCGTATCTGCTGGGACTGCCATATTCAGCCGAAGGAGAAGGAGGAGAATAAATCATGAGCATGGACAGGAGACAATTTCTGAAAATAGCCGGCATCTCCTCCATCCTGGGGTTCGGCGCTTCCGTTGCATCGGCCACGCATACCGATCTGGGTCAAAGGGCTTGGATCCCTCGCAGGTGGACGCGGAACAAGGAGGCCCTGACGGCAAAGCGATGGGCCATGGTCGTGGACATGAGCAAGTTCAAGACCGACGAGGATTTCAAGAAGACCATTGATGCCTGCCACACGACGCATAACGTCCCCGATTTCCGGAATCGCCGACGGCAGCGTCGACAGGAAGAATGAGATCAAGTGGATCTGGAAGGCGCGCATACGAGCGACGCATTCCCGGGCCAGGACAAACAAGTACATGAGCGAACACATCAAGGAGATGCCGTTCCTGGTGCTGTGCAACCACTGCGACAATCCTCCCTGCGTGCGGGTCTGTCCCACCAAGGCGACGTTCAAACTCCCGAACGGGATCACGATGCAGGACATGCACCGCTGCATCGGCTGCCGGTTCTGCATGGCGGCCTGCCCCTACGGCGCCCGGAGCTTCAACTGGGGAGATCCGCGGCAAGGCCATCAAGCCCGAAACAGAATGGAACAAGGAATATCCCACGCGGACCAAGGGCGTGGTGGAAAAATGCACCTTCTGCACCGAGCGGCTTCCAGATCGGAAAGACTGCCGGCTTGCGTTGAGGCTGCGCCCAAGGGCGGCCTGCTCTTCGGCGACATGGAAGACACGAATTCCGAGGTCAGGAAGATCGTGTCGAACCAGTACACGATCCGGCGCAAATCCGATCTGGGTACCGGGCCCGCCATTTACTATCTTATAGGAGGGAGCGACCATGCTTGAGAAAGCATTGGAAGGAAGTAAAAAATACTGGGCATGGATCATCTTTCTCGGTGCCCTGCCGCTAGTGGGAGTCTACTACTACCTCCAGCAGTTCATGTACGGATTGGGCATCACCGGCCTGCACCGGGACGTGACGTGGGGCCTGTATATCGGCCAGTTCACGTTCCTGGTCGGCGTTGCGGCCTCGGCCGTGATGCTGGTGATCCCGTACTATCTGCACGATTATAAGACGTTCGGCAAGATCGTGATCCTCGGCGAGTTCCTCGCCATCTCGGCGGTGATCATGTGCATTCTGTTCATCATGGCGGACATGGGCCAGCCCATGAGGGTCATGAACATATTCCTCCATCCGACGCCGAATTCCGTGATGTTCTGGGACATCGTGGTGCTGACGGATATCTGTTCCTGAATCTAATGATCGGCTGGGTCACCCTGGGCTCGGACCGGAAGGGCATTGCCGCCGCCGAAGTGGATCAAGCCCTTTATCTATCTGTCGATCCCCTGGGCAGTCAGCATCCACACGGTCACGGCGTTTCTGTATGCCGGTATTCCGGGACGGCATTTCTGGCTCAGCGCCATCATGGCGGCCCGGTTCCTGGCCTCGGCCTTTGCCGGCGGTCCGGCGCTCCTGATCATCCTTGCCCTGATCGTGCGGAAGGTCAGCAAGTTCGATCCGGGCAAGGAGCCGATCCAGGCGCTCGGCAAGATCGTGGCCTATGCCATGTTCGCCAACGTCTTCTTCCTGGGGCTGGAGTTCTTTACGGCCTTCTACAGCGGCATTCCGGGTCATGCCGATTCGTTCAAGTATCTCTACACCGGGCTTGACGGCCATCGCGAACTCGTGCCCCTCATGTGGACGTCATCGTCTTTGCGATCGTCTCGCTCATCATGCTGATGATTCCCGTGCATCCGCAAGAACGAGGGATCGCTCGTCCTTGCCTGCATCATGCTCTTCATCTCCCTCTGGATCGACAAGGGTTTCGGTCTGATCATCGGCGGTTTCGTGCCGAACCCCTTGGAGGAGGTACGAACCTACTGGCCGACAATGCCGGAGACCTTGATCACCATCGGTGTCTGGGCCATCGGGTTCCTGATCCTGACGCTTGCTGTACAAGATCGCTATTTCAGTTCGGGAAGCAGACCGCTGGAGTAGAAATAGAGCATTAATAATACCGGAGTTATGGTTTTCCCTGACAAGGGGCTCGTCCCGTTCCAGGGATGGGCCCTTTTTTATCTGCATTTCTCTCTTGATTTTATCTGCCCCGACGGGTAATATAGTGCGATTTTTGGAATTTTACTTTTACTGAAGGAGGGAACTGGGCTCATGTACATGGTAACAATCGACAAGGGCAAATGCGACGGCGACGGGACCTGCGTGAATATGTGTCCGCAGGCCGTATTCAAAGTGGACGGCGGCAAGTCCGATCCGGTGAATATGTCCGAGTGCATCAACTGTCTGACCTGTGTTGAGAACTGCCCGCAGCAGGCCATTACGGTTAACGAATTGTAAGAAAGAACAACGGCTTACGAACAAGGGGATAGGTTTTTCACCTATCCCCTTTCTTTGTCGCCTGCCGACTTCCTGTAGCCGACGAAATCCACTCACGACACTTTGGTGCTAATCTTTCTTTTCCACAAATTTCTGAAACGCAGACAGGAGATCGATGGGCAGCGGAAAAACAATGGTCGTGTTTTTTTCCGTACCGATCTCGGTAAGGGTCTGGAGATATCTAAGCTGCAGCGCGATGGGGTTCTTGCTGATGACCGCCTGCCGCCTCGCACAACTTCGCCGATGCCTGAAGTTCGCCTTCGGCATGGATGATCTTGGCCCGCCGTTCACGCTCTGCCTGTGCCTGGATGGCGATGGCTCGCTGCATTTCCGCGGGCAGGTCCACGTTCTTCACTTCCACCGTCGTGACCTTCACGCCCCAGGGCTCGGTCTGGAGATCGATGACCTTCTGGAGTTCAGCGTTGATGGCCTCGCGGTTCGAGAGCAGGTCGTCGAGCATGTTCTGGCCGAGGATGCTCCTGAGCGTTGTCTGCGCGATGAGCGACGTGGCATAGTAGAAATCCTCGACCTCGATGATGGCCTTGCGCGGATCGATAACCCGGAAGTAGACTACGGCGTTCACCTTGACGGTAACGTTGTCCTTGGTGATCACGTCCTGCGAGGGGACGTCCATGGTGACCGTCCGCAGACTCACCCGCACCATCTTCTGGATGCCGGGCAGGAGGATGATAAGACCCGGGCCCTTGACGCCTCCGTCCTGGGGCACCTTCCCGAGGGTGAAGATCACGCCCCGTTCGTACTGCTTCAGAATCTTGATCGTGTTGAAGAGAAACCAGATAACGATTATTACCGCAACCAGCAAACCAAGTCCTATCGCTTGCATATGTAAACCTCCTTCTTGAATTCCATCGTATGCACTTAACTCAGACAAGCCGGAACCACATGCTCTGGACACGAGTGGCACGAATAAAACCGAGAATTTATTCGTATAATTCGTTCCTTCGGTGACATTCGTGGTACAGTTTTAGAATTTTCTTTTCCATTTTGGTAAAATTGACTTGTAAGTCACGAGATGAACGTGATGAGAATCTGCTCTCCTAAACTGCCCTTTTTTTTACCTTCAGCTTGAGCCCTTCGACGGCCTCTACCTTCACCCGTTCACCCTTCTCTATGGGTTCTTCGCTCCAGGCATTCCAGTACTCCCCACGCACGAAGATCTGGCCGCCCGTATAGATGTCGGTCTTTGCCTCTCCTTCGAGCCCGAGCATTCCTTCCTTGCCGGTATCGGCTTTCTCACGGTGTACGCGCACCGCCAGGGTCACGGTAATGATGAACAGGAGCGCCGATAGCGCCACGACCGGCACGATAACGGCCCAGGAGATCCGGAGGTAGGGTGACGGAGATTCGATGAGCATGACCGAGCCGATCGCCATGGCAATGGCACCGCCGACGCCGAGGACGCCGTGGCTCGTGATGAACGCCTCGGCGATGAATAGCCCGACACCGAGGATGATCAGCATGAGCCCCGCGTAGTTGATCGGCAGGGTATGGAGCGCGTAAAAGGCAAGGATCAGGCAGATGGCGCCAGCCACGCCGGGGAAGATGGCGCCCGGATTAGCGAGTTCGAAGTAAAGGCCGTAGAAGCCGAGGATCATAAGGATGTAAGCGATATTGGGATTGCTGATGATGCTCGAGGATCTTGTACCGGAAACCCATGTTGATCTCTTGCACCTGCGCGTTCGAAGTGTCGAGCGTCTTTTTGCCGACAACGAGATCGACGGTCTTGCCGTTTATCTCCTTTAAGAGGGAGGGGACATCAGGGGCGACCAGGTCGATTACTCGTTCCTTGAGCGCCTCGGTCTCGGTTATGGAAACGCTTTTGCGTACCGCATCTTCAGCCCATTTTGCGTTCCTTCCCCGTTTCTCCGCGATGCTCCGGGCCATGGCCGACAAGATCGTTCACCACCTTAGCCTCCATGGTCTTGTCCATTTTCCCTTCCATGGTAACCGGATGGGCGGCCCCGATGTGCGTGGTCGGTGCCATGGCCGCTATATTTGCGGCGATGGTTATGAACACACCGGCCGATGCCGCCCTCGCGCCTGCCGGGGCAACGTATACCACTACGGGGATGTCGGCCGATAACATTTTCTTCACGATCTCGCGCATGGAGTCCACAAGTCCGCCAGGGGTATCGAGTTGAATAATGATAGCCTCTGCGCTGTTACGCGATGCCGTATCAATCGACTTGATGATGTATTCCGAAACCACGGGCGTGATCGGAGCGTCAACGTTTATAAGGTAGATTTTATTGACAGGCGCTGCCGGTGCCGGCGCGGTTGGTTTTTTATCCTTCGGCGCATCGGCGGACAGGGGAATCACATTAGAAAATGCGATAATTTGCAGCAGTGAGAAAAGGATTAACCAAAGAAACTTATTGCGCATAGCACGTCTCCCCCGAATGTGAAAAGTATATACGTAATGCTGGTAGCTGTCAAGAATCGCTTGACTTAAAAGGGGTTTTTCTGTAGCATCGAAAAAACAAAGCGTATGAGAGTTACGGGAGGCATAGGCAAAGGCAGAAAGCTGAAAGTGCCTGCAGGGTCGCGTGTCAGGCCGACTTCCGACAAGGTAAAGCAGGCGCTCTTCAATATTCTCGGGCAGAAAGTGGAGGGAGCGCTTTTCCTCGACCTGTTCGCAGGCATCGGCGGAATCGGCATCGAGGCGCTCAGCAGGGGAGCAGGGAGAGTCGTGTTCGTCGACGATTCGCGGGACTCCCTGAAAATCATCAAAAAGAATGTGGAACAGACCGGTTTTGCCGAGCGGGCGCAGGTCGTCGCATCGAAGGCTGAAACCTTTCTCAAGAAAACGTCCGAGCAGTTTGATATCGTTTTTCTCGACCCGCCCTATTCGCTTGCGCTAGAGCCGCTGCTCAAGGTCCTTGCGGAGTCAGGAATTTTGAAGCCTGATTCGATCTTGATTGCGGAGCATTTCAAAAAACAGCCGTCGATTGAGCAGATAGGCAACCTTTCACTCTACCGTCAAGCACAATACGGGGATACGGTGCTGACGTTTTATAGATTACAGTAATAGTTTTACCGCAGAGAACACCGGCAAAGCAGAGGCGGTGCGGAAAAAGAAGTCCAAAAAATAAGATGTGGCAGAAGAGATTTTTTAACCCCTCAAAACCTTAATTTTAAATATTTATTCTCTACGTGCGCAGCGAGCCAATGGAAAATAACAAGGAGATAAGATGAAACACATCGGCGTCTATCCAGGAACTTTTGATCCTGTGACCAGCGGACATATCGATCTCGTCGAGCGCAGTCTTAGGATTTTCGACGAACTGATCGTTGCTATAGCAGCGAACCCGAAAAAGACACCGCTTTTTTCACTCGAAGAGCGCATCGCCATGTTCAGGGAGGTGATTGTGAAGTATAGGAACGTGGTGATCGAGGGATTCGACGGGTTACTTGTTGATTACGTCAAACAGAAAAATGCAGTTGGGATCATCCGTGGATTACGCGCTGTCTCGGACTTTGAATACGAAATGCAGATGGCTTTGATGAATCGGAGGCTTGACAGTACAATCGAGACGGTGTTCCTGATGCCGAATGAGGAATATTCTTTCATCACCTCGACGATCGTGAAAGAAGCGGCGAGCTATGGGGGCGATGTGTCAAGCCTTGTACCGCAGGTGGTGGTGGAGAAGCTGAAGAAGAAGTTTGGGAAGTAAGGTCTATGTTTTCCCCATTTTCTGTCTAAGCGCCTCATAGAGGATCACCGCCGCTGCAGTGGCCACATTCAGCGAATCAATCGTCGCCGCCATAGGAATGCGGACGTGAAGGTCTATGTCAGGCATAATATCCTGCGGCAGCCCAGCGCCTTCCTGTCCTAAAATCACTATAGTCGGTTTCTTGAGGTCGATGTCGAAGTGCGTTTTTTCGCCGCTTAGCACCGTAGCCACAGTCTGATAGCCCTTCTTTTTGCAGCCCTTAATAAATGCTCTCACATCCACAATGTGCACGATCGGTAGGCGCAGAATGCTGCCCATGGAAGCCCGGATGGCTTTTGGGTTGAAGGGGTCTACTGTGTTAGTTGTAATGGCTACACCTGACGCACCTACGGCCTCGGCGGTGCGGATGATAGTGCCGAGGTTGCCGGGGTTCTGAAGCTGATGGGCAACCACTATGAGCCCCGAGCTATGAGCTAAGAGCTCTTCTTCGCTGTGCTCCATTGTAGTCACAACTGCCATCACCGGCTGGGGAGTTTTGCTCTCGGATATCATGTCCATAATCCGTTCGGATACCCAGAGAATTTCCACGGTCCGGCTTTCCGCCAGTTTAAGCACACCCTTGCCATGGTGCTGGACAAGTGATGGCGAGGCCACGACCATCTTGACCCCCAGGTTGTCCCGGAGCGCCTCTTCGACCATCTTGACACCTTCAATCAGAAAGGCCTTTTCCTTTTTTCGGTATTTCGGATCAGCAAGAGAGCGGAGATGTTTTATTGAACTATTGTCTTTGCTTGTGATTGGATTGTGAGGGCCGGATTGATGCATGAGCGGGAGTATAGCACAAATCGAAAAGAGCGAGAATAGAAAATGCAAAGGGTTTGGTATCTTCTCAAAAGCACGCGGAGTGTTATTCTAAGAGAAGAGAAGAATCTCTTTATAAGATTAATTGAGTCCTTTCGTGAAGGCTGCCTGAGCCAAAGAACAAGAACTTTCTCTTTTCACAGGGTGACAATCAGCGACGGTCTCACAATACCATAGCAGTTTTAACCTTTCATCATTCGGAATGCATCCTGATACTGTTTCTCTAACTCCTCCCATCGTTTAAGAGAGCCGTAACTAATGTGCCAGGCCTCGTAATCATCATTAAATTCGGGATGTTGAGTCAATTTTCCGCTCTTGAATTCTTCAACAAAAGCCTCAGTGGTCTTGTTGTATTTTCGCTCCAGGATGCCGAGAGATTTTTTTATCCGCCGGATCGTATTTTTACACACAGCCAGCTCCCTATAAAGCGATATCTCGTATTCATCAGTATGCACAATCAACCTCCTCATTATGAATTGAGCGTAGTACAGCTGAGTGAAAAAAACAAGAGCAAACAAGATACTTGACAAAAATGGTCAAGTTTGTTATCGTTATCTTACAGTTTGCAAGGACCTAAAAAGTCCTGTTTTATGTGCCGTCGGACACCTGTAGGAAAAAAGTATGAAGCTGTCCACCAAAGGAAAATACGGCGTTCGGGCAGTGTATGAGATCGCCAAACACTGCGGCAAGGGGCCAATTACAATCAAAGAGATTGCTGAACGCCAGGGGATCTCGTTCTCATACCTTGAGCAGATCCTGCACCGACTCGGCAAGGCAGGTCTTATTGAAAGCGTTCGTGGACCGGCAGGGGGATACCTGCTTGCCGGGAATCCTTCGGAGTTGACGATCGGCGATATTGTGCGTACACTCGAAGGGCCGATAGCCCTGTCCCACTGCCTGGAGCCCGGTGAGTCCGGTGAATGTTATCAGGCCGACGACTGTGTTGCCAGAATGGTCTGGGCAAAGGTCGGCGCAAAGATCGAGGAGGCACTTGACAGCATAACCTTCGATAATCTTCTCCACCAGCAGCCGGACCATCGGAAAGAAACGGGACTGGGAAAACCCAGGAAGAAACCGGCATTAGCAGGAAAGGGGGCATGTTGACATGAGAAAAGTTTATCTTGACCATGCGGCCACGACGCCAGTCCATCCGAAAGTGCTCGAAGCCATGCTGCCTTATTTTTCGGACAAGTTCGGCAATCCCTCGAACCTACACGACGTCGGTCGAGAGGCCAAGAACGCCATTGAAGAGGCGAGGACAAAGACCGCCGCGCTCATTGGCGCAAAATCGGAAGAGATTTATTTTACGTCCAGCGGAGCGGAGTCGAACAACTTTGCGCTCAAGGGGCTTGCCCAGGCGAACAGCCAGAAGGGCAATCATATCATCGTATCGCAGATCGAGCATTTTTCAATCCTCCATCCGGCCAAGACGCTCGAAAAATCGGGCTTCACCGTCACGTACCTTGAGACAGACAAAACCGGAATGGTAGACCCTGCCGACGTGGAGAAAGCGATCACCGGGGACACGAGTCTCGTCTCGATTATGCACGCGAACAACGAGATCGGCACGATCCAGCCGATCGAGGAAATCGGAAAGATCACCAGGGAGAAGGGGGTTCTTTTCCATACCGATGCGGTCGCGTCCGTCGGATGGGTCCCCGTGGACGTGAGGACGCTTGGTGTGGACGCGATGTCGTTCTCGGGCCATCAGTTCTACGGCCCGAAGGGTGCGGCGGCGCTGTTTGTTCGCAAGGGTGTTCGGATCAAACCGCAGATAGAGGGCGGCATCCAGGAAGAAGGAAGGCGCGCGGGTACTGAGAACGTACCGGCTATCGTAGGCCTGGGCAAGGCCGCCGAGCTTGCGGCAGCGGAGATCCCGCACCGGATGAAGTATATCTCGGCACTGAGGGACCGCCTTCAAAAGGGTCTTGTGGAGAAGATCGATCACATGGTTATCAACGGTCATCCCACGCGGAGGCTGCCGAATAACCTGAATGTTTCCATGTGGTACGTGGAAGGCGAGTCCATGCTCCTGTTCCTGAACATGGAAGGCGTATCGGTGTCGAGCGGATCGGCATGCACCTCTCGTTCGCTCAAGGCGTCGCACGTGCTGGCCTGTATCGGAACGGACGCTGCTGTGGCGAACGGGACTCTGCTCATGACGCTCGGTATGGGAAACACCGCGGAAGATATCGATTACGTGATAGAGAAGCTGCCACCCATCGTGCAGCGGTTGCGGGAGATGTCGCCTCTCTATGAAGATATGATCAAGAAAGAAAAAGTTGGGTGAGGAGGAAAATATGGAACAGTACAGTTCAAAGGTGATGGAACATTTCGCTCATCCGCACAACGTGGGCGAGATCGAAGACGCGGACGGTGTGGGAACGGTCGGAAATCCTGTTTGCGGCGATGTAATGCGTCTCTATATTAAAGTCGAAAAGGACGTCATCACTGAGGCGAAATTCAAGACCTTTGGTTGCGGCGCGGCCATTGCCACGAGCAGCATGGTAACAGACCTCGTGAAGGGCAAGACAATCGGGGAAGCGCTCAAGCTCTCGAATGCTGCCGTTGCAGAGGCGCTCGGCGGTCTCCCCAAGGTAAAAATGCACTGCTCGGTCCTGGCGGAAGAAGCGCTTAAGTCAGCGCTCGACGACTATTATAAGAAAAAAGGCATTCCGTCTCCGGTCATGATGCCTGCCGATTCCGGGCATGAGCACGAGATGGAGTAATTATCAACCCACTAAGGATTCAAGAGGACTTATAAACGAGCGGCCACAGATGAACACAGTAACGTCGGATCGATAAATTCCCAATCTTTTTTATCTATGTATTACGCGGTTCGATATGCGTCCAAGGCTTTTGAGCGATCTGTGGAAAGCACTATTTATCTGTTCCTCCTCGAGGTTTTTATATGGACATTAAAGAGATCAAGCCCGACGAGGTCCTCGACTGTGTCGGAGTGGCCTGTCCCGTGCCGATTTTCAAGACCTCGAACAAGATCAAGGAAATGAAGCCCGGGCAGGTTCTTGAAGTGCAGTCTGACGACGACGGCATAGAAAAGGATATGCCCGCTTGGTGCAAAATGACGGGAAATGAGTATCTCGGCCTTATCAAAGTTAACGGCGAATATCACCTATACGTGCGGAAGACGTAGCGCGGAGCTCCACATTTCAGGGCTAGGACCATGGATATGCTCCGGAAGCTATTAATGCGCCTATGGCCATCGAAAAAGCGCCGCGTCATGCCGCCAGCTCATACCGAGCAGAAAATTTTCCCACAACCTATATAGAGATCAGACAAAAAATATTTGTTGGTCTGTTGTTGTTTTTTTCGAAGCTTGCCGAGCGATGTGCTATAATCAACAGCATGAAGCCGACCGTAGTGATCCTCTCCGATAACGACGCAGACCGGCGTGCGATTGCCGATGCTGCATTGTCACAGGGATGCAGGTCGCTTCTTGCCGGTTCCGTGGCAGAAGCGTCTGTCCATCTGAAGAAAGTGACCTCATGTCTTCTTTTCTGCGACGCAGCGCTCGCCAACGGTGGTGGTGCATTCAGCTCGTTGGCCAGTGATTGCGGCCGGTCCGGCATTCACATCATCCTCATCGTTGCTGCGGATATAAAACCCGGTCTTCTCAAGGCGCTCAAACCGTGGGTTCATGATTATCTCGGCACGCCGGTGCTGCGGGAGTCGGCAGCTGCAAGGATCAAGAATGCAATCCGGATGAAAAATCTCGAGCAGGCGGCGGGCAAGGCCGTCTGTAATTTACAGGATTGGCTGTCCCAGCTCGAAACCGTTGTTAACGGTTTCGACCCGCTCGCGTTCGATGCCGCCAGGTCACAGGGCGATCTTGCGCGCCGGCTTATCCGTATGTTACCGAACGACCGGGACAAGCCTGCATACCTCATGGTCGCGGTGCCTGACGGATGCATGAAGCTGGATTGTGACCTGTACGCTGCCGGAGACAAGGGAGCGGAAAAGATCGTCGAACGCATCAAGATCCCCGAGTCTGCCGTCTTTCTGCGGATTAAGGCCGACAACAGCCTGTCCTATGCGAACTATTCCGATCGAGGTGGCCGCCTTGCAGATCTCCAGGCATTTCTTCCGCCGGAGTTGCTCGAGGCGGTCGGCACTGTCCATAACCTTGCCGGGTTCGTATATTTAAACGCCTACGTGATAGCTTTTAATTACGGCAGACCGGTAACGGCCGAGGATGCGCTGTTCCTGAAGGGGCTTGCGCTTCCCGGCACTTTTCTCGGCGCCGTGGCCGGTGAGTTCCATGGTGTATCAGAATCATTCCTTGTGATGGCAAGGGCGCTTGCAGTCGCTACGGACTCGCATCGTGATAACGGCGTACACGTGCAGCGCATGAACGAGTACGCAAGGACCATCGCCGAGCGCATGTCACTGCCTGATTCGTTTATCAGAACGATCTCCTATTCCGCTCAGCTTCACGATGTGGGTAAGATATACATCCACCCCGACCTTCTTGATAAGCCGCTCAGACTTACACCGCACGAGTTCGAACTGGTGAAAAAACACGCCTCGCTTGGTGCAAGGATCCTCGGCGATGCCCCCATGCTGCGCGTCGCCAGAAATATCGCCCTTACCCACCACGAGTGCTGGGACGGAAGCGGGTACCCCGCAGGTTTGGCAGGAAATGCGATCCCCCTCGAGGGCGCAATCATAAAGGTGGCAGACGTCTACGATGCGCTTCGCACCATGTATCCATACAAGTCGCCGTATTCCCATGAAGATGCGTGCCAACTCATCCTCGCCGGCGGCGGTGACGAATGCCACGAAATCCGGCCCTCACATTTTCATCCCGATGCCCTCAGGGCTTTTCGTGCGACTGCAGGCAGGTTTGAAGAAATCTATCATAGCACAGGACAGCAAATTCCCGTTCAGATAAAATAACCTTCCATGAAATTGAATTATCCTTTCGCGCCGTGAAACCCCGTCTCTTCAGGGCGGGGATATAAGGCGCCGGCCTAACATGGTTAGATGCACTGTTAGGCACTACTTTCTGTTTGACAAATAATAATTCATCCCATCCATTTGAGGTAGCCGCGCTACAGGGAAACCAACCCCGTTTTGTTCTTTGAAACCATAAGCATGAGGTTCCGGCAAGAAGGTTGCCGGGTAAAACTTCTGCCGTCAAAGAAATAACTATGACGCCGGATCATGAATTTCGCTAAATCAATGGTTCGCGATGCATATGCTCGCGGGACACCAACGACCAACGTTGGAAACCTTAAAAACAATGGTTTAGCAAAGGTCTGTGGTGTCATAATTAGCGCCTATGTATAAAAGGTATCTCCCGAAACCAACAGGTGGTTTTTGGAGTAGTGGCTGCTTGGCACAGCCTGCAGTCAACCGGTTTGCCTGGAGCAATACCAGGCCATCTGTATCAGCCCATGAATCGGGGACGCGGCAAACATCTCTGCCGCATCTGCAAACAGAATCAGTCTTGGCTCTCAGTAGACGCAGAGTCAGATTCGGGAATCCTCGGCCGTGAGGCCGGGGAGGATGTCAACAATATCTCCTCACGATCCTTATTGTCTCGGCCGTCACTGCCGCGCTCCTTATTTTCAGGAAAATGCTCTTTAGTTTTTTCCGGCGCCTTGCAAAAAGGACCTCCAGCCAAATGGATGATCTCCTGCTCGACGGCTTGGAAGGTCCTTCTGCGCTCCTTATCATCGCCTTTGCCCTCTATGTCAGCATACGGCTATCGGAGCTCCCCGAGGCATACCTCGGGTATGTGGAGAAGGGCCTGTACCTGTCGCTTATCCTCACGGTGACCATGGGTCTCGCAAACATAAGCGGCAGGATAATTGCGTTCGTCCTGAAAAAGGCGGATCTCCCGATCTCGGTGACGAGTCTGCTCCATGCGGTGACCAAGGCGATGGTCTATGCCATAGGCGCCCTGACTGTACTGAACTTCCTCGGTGTGTCAATTACGCCGATTATCACGGCCCTTGGCGTCGGCGGTCTTGCCATGGCCCTTGCTCTCCAGGACACCCTCTCCAATCTCCTCGCCGGCATCCATATTCTCGCCGAACACACCATACGGGTAGGCAATTTCATCAAGCTCGAAACAGGGCAAGAGGGGTATGTGGAGGATATCAGCTGGCGAACGACGAGAATACGCATGCTGCCGAATAATATGTTCATCGTGCCGAACAGCAAACTTTCGCAGAGCGTGGTAACGAATTACAACCTGCCCGAGCGCCGCATGGCAATCCTGGTCCCCCATGAGCGTGAGCTATGATTCGGACCCCGATGCAGTCGAGCAGGCACTGGTCGATGTGGAGAAGAAAACAGCAGCAGAGGTCCCGGGCCTCCTGAGCGAACCGGAGCCATCGGTGCGTTTTGTCCCTGGCTTCGGTGCTTCGTCCCTTGATTTTACCCTCATCTGTCATGTACGGGAGATCACGGATCAGCAGCCTGTTCTCCATGAACTGCACCGCAGGATACTCAAGCGCTTCAGGAACGACGGCATCCAGATCCCTTTCCCCACCCGCGTCATATGTGTGAAGACCGATCCGTCAGAGACCCACCGCCCATCATAACCCTGACAGAAGTACGGATATGCTTGCATTGCAGTCCGTACGAATGACTGTTCCGACACGCAGATGAAGGACCTTCCTGCTTTCCGTTTGACAACGCCGGGGGGATAGTTTATTATCACAACACACATCGAGAGGAGCATGATGCAGACTATTGGGTCCTTAAAGGAAGGCGACTGGGTAGAGGAGATATACCTCGTTACCTCAAAACAGGTATCTACGGCCAAGAACGGCGTGACCTATCTATCGCTGAAGCTCGCGGACAAGACCGGCGAGATCGACGGGAAACTGTGGGACAATGCCGATGAGGTCGCCGGCAGATTCGAGCGCGAGGATTTCGTCCGGATCAAGGGAATCACGGCCAACTATCAGGGAACGATGCAGATCAAGATGAAGACGCTCGAAAAAGTCGACGACGCGAAGGTAGACATCGCCAACTTTATCCAGACTTCTCCCCGCAACCCCGAAGACATGGTCAGGGAGCTGAGGGCCATGACGGCGAGTATCGCGAATGTGCATCTCAGCCAATTATTAAACGCCTTTCTGAACGACACCGCGTTCATGGAGCTGTTCAAGCGCACTCCCGCGGCCAAGACGCTCCATCATAACTATGTCGGCGGCCTGCTCGAACATGTGGTGGAGCTTGCGTCCCTCGCCAGGGATGTGGCCAAACATTTCCCGTCGATCGACGTGGACCTTCTTACGGCGGGGTCCTTTCTGCACGACATCGGCAAGGTACGAGAGCTTGGTGTAAGAAAATCCATCGAATACACCACCGAGGGAAGGCTCATCGGCCACATCTCACTCGGGTATGAAATGATCGTTGAAAAAATGAATACGATCCCCGGCTTCCCCGCTGAGCTCGCTATGCTGCTCAAGCACATCATGCTATCACACCATGGCGAGTATGAGTTTGGATCTCCCAAGAGGCCCAAGATCCAGGAAGCGATCATTATAAACTATCTTGACGACCTCTCTGCAAAGATCAATAACTTCCAGGCCACGTTGAAGAAAGAGGACGTGGGTGAAGGAGAGTGGTCGGCTTACAGCAAGATGCACGACCGATATCTCTACCGGCAGACGGGATATTCTGGCTCCGGGCCCGTTTCCGCCAGAGATCGCGAAGACTCGGAAGAGGCGAAGCACGCGGGCAAGAAGAGCGTACGAGACGAACGGCGAGGGCTTAAGCGCAATGGTCCTCCCGAGCCTTCCGGTAAGCTGCCACTGGACATATAGATGCAAGCATGAAGTCCTAATCTCTCGATTCTAAATGTTAATCTGCAATTTCTTTGGGATTTAGAGGCTCGAATTTAGAATTTGAATTATATGAGGTATTCATGTTCGGCGTACTCCGTAGTTTGAGTGATGGGCTCGCAAAAACCAGGAAGGGCTTTGCCGACAGGATCGGATCCCTAATACTCGGTGAAAAGATCAATGACGCGTTCCTCGATGAGCTCGAGGAAGCGCTCATCGCATCGGATGTCGGTGTGGAGACGACGTCGCTGGTTCTGAAAGACCTCCATGAGCGTTTCAAACGCAAGGAGCTTTCCACCCCTGCACAGGTCAAGGAAAGACTCAAACAGATCCTTTTTGAAATACTAGAATCACGTTCTTCGGCTTTTCCCATGACCACATCGCCTTCCGTTGTGCTCGTGGTGGGCGTTAACGGTACGGGCAAGACGACCACCATCGGTAAGCTTGCGTATCGGCTGCAATCTCAAGGGAAAAAAGTGATGCTGGCCGCGGGAGACACGTTCCGTGCTGCGGCATCGGAACAGCTCTCGATCTGGGGAGAACGGGCGGGCATCCCCGTTATCAAGCATCAAGGAAGGGGCGGATCCCGGGGCAGTGGTGTTCGATGCTGTTTCTGCGGCCAAGGCGAGAACCATCGACGTCCTTATCGTGGACACCGCCGGCAGGCTCCACACAAAATCAAACCTCATGGAAGAGCTGAAGAAGGTGCAACGCATCCTTTCGCGCGAGCTCCCCGGGGCGCCCCATGAAACCCTGCTCGTCCTCGACGGAAACACGGGCCAGAACGCCCTCGTTCAGGCGAAGATGTTCCATGAGGCAGTGGGAGTAACCGGCATCGTGCTTACCAAGCTGGACGGAACATCCAGGGGTGGCATCGTATTCGCGATTAACAAGGAACTCTCCATCCCGGTCAAGTTTATCGGCATCGGAGAGGCGATTGAAGACCTGCGGGAATTTAATTCGAGAGAGTTCGTAGATGCGCTGTTGTGAGAGCAGATCGCATAGGGCAAAGAGGATAAGGATAGGGAACACTCTGTTGTGCTCCACCCGATGCTCTCTGCAGGACGGCGGAGGACCATGGAGAGCGTAAAGGTCGAGATATTTGGTCAAGTGTACAGCATCAGGGGCAAGGATGACCAAGACTATATCCGAGAACTTGCAGCGTTTGTTGACGCAAAGATGAAGGATGTACAGAAGGGGACGGGCACAGCTGATCCTCACCGGGTTGCCATCCTCACGGCACTCACGATTTCCGACGAACTCTTCCGCGTGCGCCGGCAGCACGGCGCCCTAGAAAAGACGGCAGAGACTGCAGCTCAACGGTTGCTTTCTATAACAGAAACCAAAAGCGGGGAAGAAAAAAAATAGCAGACAACTCCGATGCAGGGCTTTCTTAGGACAGAGAACGAGAAGATCGGTTTAACCTGTTGAAATTAAATATGTTTTATCTGTAGCATTCAAACAGCGTATTATTTTTCCTCTTGCCATTTTTTGATGATTCTGGTATATAGTATATAGTTGATGAAGGAACTTGAAAACAGTCCCCTGCTTTGCGCGTGATTGATATAACTTGTTCCTCGTGAAAAAAAATTAAAGGGAGCTGTCCCCGCGAAAGGGTGTGCATGCCCAGACAAGACTGGGAAGCCTAAACTTTCCGAAATGGCGCCCACCTGGTTACTACCAGGAATCAAGTTTATCTACACGGCAAAAGCGGGGGATTTTTTATATTCCGGTAAAAAGGCATCATAACTAGCTGTTAATTAATACAAACGTGTGATCAGCGCATATTGAAAGGGGCGGTAAGTAAGGAAGGCTCCGGCGCTTGTGATAGTATCGATGTATCAGCGGCTTACTGAGAAAGAAAGATACCAACCATGAGTTTTCAGGTTTCCTGGTCTATTCTCGGTTCCGCACAAAGATTGTATTTGCCAGCAGGGTAACAAACTTATTGAACATGGGGATATTCGTTCATACATATACACATCGAGAGGCAGTATCGACGATGGACTTTCCGGGAAGTATGCAAGGTATAAACACACAGAACAGATATACTGCATTCTCCCGTAGAGAGGATGTTTCTTAACACATACCCGGTATATCCCCTGTAAGATGCTATCCTGATCCGGCCAATCTGGTTTTCTCGCTATCACTTGCCCGTGTAGGCCCTCCTGAAGTATTTCACGTTGGGTCTCAAGAATCTCAAAAAACAGGCGCATTCTTTGCCCTTGACCGCAGAGCCGTTCGAACCGCCTCTGGCGTGGCGGATGCGGCCCCATGACCTGTCCGAGTTCGCAGGACAGGAGCATATCCTCGGCGCAGGGCAAACTCCTTCGCAGGGCCATCGAGACCGATCGGTTCATGTCGCTCATCCTCTACGGTCCGCCCGGTGTAGGCAAGACCGCTCTTGCGCATCTGATCGCCGAGCGCAGCAAGGCCCACTTTGTCTCCCTCAATGCCGTTACGGCAGGCGTGGCCGACATCCGGAAAGTGACGCAGGAGGCTGCGCTGGAACGGGATCAAAGCGGCAAGAGGACCATCCTCTTCATCGACGAGATCCACCGGTTCACACGCGTGCAGCAGGACGCGCTGCTGCCCGACGTGGAACGGGGAAATATCACCCTCATCGGCGCTTCGACGCAGAACCCGTTTTTCGCGATCATCCCCGCGCTCTCATCCCGCTCGCAGATCTTCGAATTCAAACCGCTTAAGAACGAGGACATCAGGGCACTTATCATGCGCGCGCTTGTCGGATAAGGAACGGGGGTTCGGAAATCTGTCCGTGACCCTGACCCCGGATGCCCTCGAACTCATCATCGCGAAATCCAACGGAGACGCGCGGCGCGCATTGAATGCGCTCGAGCTCGGGGTGCTCTCGACTCGCTCCCGGCCCGCAGGGAGCCATCCTCTATGATCTCCACACGGCCGAGGAATCCATCCAGAAGAAGGCGCTGGTCTATGATGAGGACGAACATTACGATACGATCTCGGCGTTCATTAAGAGCATGCGCGGGAGCGATCCCGATGCGGCGCTCTATTGGATGGCCAAGATGATCTACGCGGGTGAAGACCCGCTGTTCATCGCGCGCAGGATCGTGATCGCGGCGAGCGAGGATGTGGGGAACGCGGATCCCGCGGGCGCTCTTCGTCGCAACTGCCGCATACCAGGCCGTGGAGCGCATCGGCATGCCCGAGGGCGCGATCCCGCTGGCGCAGGCGGCTGTATACGTGGCCTCGGCGCCCAAGAGCAATGCTTCGTACCTCGGCATCAAGGAAGCGATGAAGGATATTGAGGAAGGAAATCTCCTGCCCGTGCCGGACCATCTGAAGGACGCCAATTACAAGGGCGCCGCGCGGCTCGGCAGGGGCAAGGGATACAAGTATCCACACGATTACCCGGGCCATTATACGGCCCAGGATTACCTCCCGCAGAAGCGGGAATATTACCGGCCCACGGAGCAGGGCGAAGAGAAAAGGATCAAGGAGCGTCTTGCCGGGCTGAAGAAGAGGTATCAGGAGGAAAAGAATGATTGAATATATTGTTGTGTTGATTGTCGGGCTTGCCGGAGGATTCGGCCTCGGTCTGCTGATCAAAGGCAGGGTCGCGGCAGGCAAGATCAAGGACGCCGAAACTGAGGCTGCGACGGATCGTTGCGAACGCCGAGCGCGAGGCAGAGACCAAACGCAAGGAAGCCGTGCTCGAGGTCAAGGACAAGTTCTATCAGGCCCGGGCTGATTTCGAAAAGGAGAATCGCGATAAGCGCCAGGAACTCCAGAACCAGGAACGGCGGCTCACCCAGAAGGAAGAGAGCCTTGAAAAGAAGATCGACCTTATCGAGAAGCGGGAAGCCGATGCTGTGCGGCGCGAGCGCGAGCTGACGGCACGGGAGAAGGTCGCGATCGAGAAGGAAGACCGTTTCGAGAAGGGCCTTCGTGAACAGCGGCAGATGCTCGAGAAGATCGCGAACATGACCGCCGAAGAGGCCAAGCGCCAGCTCATGCTCTCGATGGAAGACGAGGCCAAGTACGAGGCGGCCAAGACCATCAAGCGGATCGAGGACGAGGCCAAGGAGGAGGCCGACAAGAAGGCCAAGAACATCATCAGCCTGGCCATCCAGCGGTACGCAAGCGACTATGTGGCTGAGGCAACGGTCTCGGTGGTGAACCTGCCGAACGATGAGATGAAGGGCAGGATCATCGGCCGCGAGGGTAGGAACATCCGTGCGCTCGAGGCCGCAACCGGTATCGACCTCATCATCGACGATACACCGGAGGCGGTGATCCTTTCGTGCTATGATCCGCTCCGGAGAGAGATCGCCCGCTGACCATCGAGCGTCTGATCCAGGACGGTCGCATCCATCCGGCCCGGATCGAGGAGATCGCGGAGAAGGTCAAGAAGGACCTGGATATCACCATGAAGGAAGAGGGCGAGAAGGCGGCCTTTGACCTTGGCATCCACAACATGCACCCCGAGATCATCAAGCTCATCGGGAGGCTCAAATACCGGACGAGCTACGGCCAGAACGTGCTTATGCATTCGCGCGAGGTGGCCTATTTCGCGGGCATCATGGCTGCGGAGTGCGGTGTGGACCAGAAGCTCGCACGGCGTGCGGGACTGCTCCATGACCTGGGCAAGGCCATCGACCATGAGGTGGAGGGGACCCATCCGCAGATCGGCGGAGACCTGGCCAAGAAGTACGGCGAGAATCCCAAGGTGATCAACGCGATCCTGACCCACCACGGCGACGGTGAGCCGAACTGCGTCGAGTCCGTGCTCGTGGCGGCCGCGGACGCGCTCTCGGCGGGCAGGCCCGGCGTGCGGCGCGAGACCCTCGAGAGCTACCTCAAGCGGCTTGAACAGCTCGAGACGGCGGCCAATTCCTTCAAGGGCGTGGAAAAGTCCTATGCCATCCAGGCAGGCCGCGAGATCAGGATCATCGTGAAACCCGAAGACCTCTCGGACGCGCATTCTGCCCAGCTTTCGCGCGATATCGCCAAGAAGATCGAGCAGGAGATGTCCTACCCCGGCCAGATCAAGGTGACGGTGGTGCGCGAGAGCAGGTATGTGGAGTACGCGAAGTAGTTACGGCAAAGGGCAAAGATTTTAAATCCATGCTCCATGCCTCGTGTGCTAAACCGACAGAGCAAATCGTTCAAAGGAGCACTGATTGAAGGTTCTTTTCATCGGAGACATCATCGGCGAGCCGGGCAGGAAGATGGTACGGGCGAATATGCGCGGTCTCGCCGAGAACACATCACCCGGACCTCGTGATCGCCAACGGGGAGAACGCCGCCGGAGGGTTCGGGATTACATCCGAGATCGCCGAAGAGCTTTTTTCCCTCGGCATCCACGTCCTGACCTCGGGCAACCACGTCTGGGACAAGAAGGAGATCGAGCCCTATCTTACCAAGCAGGACCGGCTCATCAGGCCGGCCAACTATCCCGCTGGCAATCCCGGATACGGCAGTGTGGTCATCTCTACCGGAAGCGGGCAAGGCGGCGGTCCTGAACCTTGAAGGAAGGGTCTTCATGTCCAACCTGGAAGACCCGTTCCGGGTCGCTGAGCGCGAGATAGAAAAACTAAAAAAGGAAACCCCGGTCGTGATTATTGACTTTCATGCCGAGGCCACGTCCGAAAAGATGGCCCTTGCCTGGCATCTGGACGGCAAGGCGAGCGCCGTGATCGGGACCCATACGCATGTGCAGACCGCTGACGAACGTATCCTGCCCGCGGGAACAGCTTTTATCACCGATGCGGGCATGACCGGGCCCACGGATTCGGTCATCGGCGTGAAGAAGGAGCAGGCCATCGCCCGGTTTCTGTACCAAACGCCGCACCGGTTCGAGATACCCAAAGGGCCGGTCCACCTGAGTGCAGTGCTTCTCGATATTGACGGCAAGACGGGGAAGGCGAACGCCATCGAGAGAATCCACATTAAATCCTAATGCAGATTTTTCTACCGCAGAGGCCGCAGAGAGTAAATTCTAAATTCGAAGCTCTGAACTCCAACAATATCGAATCTTCAAAATTTTGACGTGAGATATTTGAACTCCGCGTTTATCTAGGTTTTCATGCTGGGGATGTAGTGCTTGTCTTATGAAGACCCATATTTTAACCGTCACTCAGCTCACCATAGAGATCAAGAACCTGCTTGAAGGGAACTTTCCCGATATCTGGGTAGAAGGCGAGATCTCGAACCTCAGTATTCCCCAATCAGGCCATGCCTATTTTACATTAAAGGACGAACAGAGCCAGATCCGCTCCGTCCTGTTCCGCTCGTCCCAGCGGTTTCTCAAGTTCACGCTTCAGCACGGGATGCAGGTAATCTGCCGCGGGAGGGTCAGCGTGTACGAGCCGCGGGGCGAATACCAGCTTATCGTCGATTATATCGAGCCCAAGGGAATCGGCGCGCTTCAGTTGGCGTTCGAGCAGCTTAAGGCAAAGCTCGAAAAAGAAGGTCTGTTCGACCTCGACCACAAGAGGCCGCTCCCCCTCCTGCCGCAGAGGATCGGCATGATCACCTCACCCACAGGAGCTGCCATCCGTGATATGCTGCGGGTGATAAAGCGCCGCCACCCCAAGATGCATATCCTTATTTACCCTGTCCCGGTTCAGGGAATCGAAGCGGCACCGGGCATCGTTGAGGCAATCCAATATTTCAACCAGGGCCAGAACGTAGACGTGATGATCGTCGGCCGCGGCGGCGGTTCTCTCGAGGACCTCTGGGCCTTCAACGAAGAAGCCGTCGCGCGAGCCATCTATGCGTCGAAGATCCCGGTCATCTCTGCCGTGGGGCACGAGACGGACTATACGATAGCGGATTTTGTGGCCGATCTCCGGGCTCCGACTCCGTCAGCGGCCGCCGAAATGGTGGTCAAGAGCGAAGAAAGTTTCCGTGAATTCATCAGCTCTCTTGAGTCAGGCCTCATCAAAAGCATCCGGCAGCAAATCGACCTCACGCGCGCATCCCTCCGTGAATTCACGAGACTGCTTGGGGATCCAAGGAGATTGCTGGAGCAGTACGTGCAGCGTGTCGATGAACTCACCGGCAGGCTTGCCACGGGGCTCAGGCATCATGTGCGAAGGGACCGGGCGCTTCTCACAGCACTGACCGCCGGACTCGACCATCTGAACCCACTTGGCATCCTTTCACGGGGGTACAGCGTCACCAGGAAACTGCCCGAAGGAGCGATTCTGAAGGACGCATCGAACGTCAGGCCGGGTGATCTGCTCAATACGAAGCTTCATAACGGTGAAATTGTCTCCCGGGTGGAGAAGAGCGACACAGAGGCCGGAATTTGAACGCGCTCATGTCGTCTTCGGCTTTGACACTGCGATATTCTTGTGATACCCTCTAACGTATGCAGGAAGAAGCAAAGCACATCGAATCACTTTCCCCTGAAGTCCAAGACGTAATGCGGAACCTGGTCTCGGCGATCCGGGCCGTGAAACTCTATCCGCCCAACAACCCTGTCTACTCCCAGTCTGTCAAAAAGTCATATGAAGCGCTTGATCATTTTCTGGAGACCACGCCGGAATACCATGTCGGTGTGCAAAAAACCTATTTCTCCTACTTGCATACTCCGGTCGGAAAAGACACTCAGCTCAACAGGGCCATTGCCCAGGACCTGTTCGCGAAGGGGATACGGGAGATCGTCTTCAGCGACGGCGTGACCGAGGATGAACTGCTGGAGTTCTATCGAGCACTTGCCCTGTCATTAGAGGAGATGGCGATGAAGAGCGGGATCGCTTCGATCCTCTGGGAAAAGAGCGCGTCGCATATCAGGGTTACCGAAGCAGGTCTCGACGAGATCATTACGGCAAAAGCAGCAGGTGGTCGGGAGGACAAACCCCTTGCCAAAACGCCTTCCGGCGCACCGGTGCTATCCACGGCTAAGAAAGACATGCAGTTTTCACGTCGCACCCTGGTTCTTGGCGATCTCATGGCCGATCCTGCGGCGTTCGGCGCCGGGATGATCGAACGTGCGATGCAGACCCGCGCCGAGAACGAAAGCGTGGAAGACCGCCTCTTTGCGCTGTATCAGGACGCAGGGCGCAAGATCCAGGAAGAACACCCGGACCAGAGCGATACCCTGTTTGAAGGACTCGCAAAGTCCATCATCTCACTCGAACCTCCCTACCGTGACGGCCTTGTTGCCGGCAAGCTGTACGGGGGACTGGATTCGGAAACCGTGAGAGAACAGAAGGACGAATTCGAGAAACAGGTGCCTAATGAAATTCATGAAATCCTCGCTGGACGTTTTTCCAATGCATGGAACGTGAAGCAGGTGGCAGCGCTCCTGAAAAAATCATCGACAAAAAAGACCGCGTCACCACCTCCCCCGCCAACCGCTCCCGCTGATCTCGAAGTCACCCCCATTTCCCAGGACATCATCGAGATCGCACGGGACATGGCAGACTATACATCGGAAGAGCTGGAAGCGATCAAGATCATGGGCCAGGTCGGCATGGAGCCTGATATTATCGAGGCCGCGGTGCGGACCCTCATCTTCCTTCTTTCCCTGGTGAAGAATCCCCGCCGCTCCGCGCTGGAGGAAAAGGAGCTCAATTTCTTTTCCGGTGTCGTCCGCCAGCTCGAAGACTTGCTGAGCTATGTTCTGGTGAAAAAAGATTATGATCTTGCCACGCTCATTATCCGCGCTTTTCATATGCCCGTGGATCCCGCATTTAAGCCGCGGATGACGGAAGCCCTTAAGAGGAACTCATCAAAGCCCATCATTGCCGCTACGATATCCGAAATGCGGAACCACCACAAGGAGTCTCCTGAATATCAATCGGCCTATGCTTATTTGTCTAATCTGGAGCGAGAGGCGACGGAAACCCTGCTGGAACTCCTTGCAGAAGAGAACGACCGGACGGCAAGGATATTCCTTCTTGATCTAGTGAAAGGCCTGGGGAAAAACCAGCTCACGTTGCTTGCCGAGCATCTTTCAGACGACCGCTGGTTCGTTGTGCGCAACATTGTTAGCATCCTTGGAGAAAGCCACGCCGACCAGGCCCTTGGATACCTCTTTAAGGTGATGAACCATAAGGATGTACGGATACGGCAAGAAGTTATCAAGGGGCTGATCACCATCGGCGGGAAGAAGTCGGCCGGTCTCCTGACGAAGTTCCTGAGAGACAAGGACATTGATACCCAGATGATGGCGGTCCGCGGTTTTGCCGAACTCAAGGGCATCGATGCCGAGGAGGCAAAACCTCTGGTGGAATTCCTACAGGACCGCTCCCTCAACAAGAAGGACCAGGCGCTCACGCTGGAGGCGATCAAGACACTGGGGATGATTGGAGGCCCCGAGGCAGCCGGATTTCTGAAGAGATATACCCGCATACGGTGGTGGAGATCGCGGAAGCTCCAGAAGGAACTCCGCGCCGCAGCTCTTGGGGCAATGGAGAAAATCGAGAGGAGACAGGACGATGGCGGAAGTGGAACGAGATAGCCGGGGTGAGGCGAAACAGTCCTTTTTCGCGAAACAACAGCTGATTGGTTCGGCCAAAACCGCGTTCCAGCAATTGTCGGCCGTCTTGAAGAACTCGACCCTCTATCCCGAAGCACATCCCTTCCTGCTTTCATCCGCTGAAAAGCTCTTGAGCACGATCGAGGCGCTGCTGGTAGACCGGAAGGAAGTGGCATTCTATCTTGTCGCGGGAGAACTGTTTTTCGAGACACTCTCCGTGCCCATAGACCAGAGCCTTGTTCTGCTCATGGAGCACTTTGCCAGCCGGGATGTGGGCGGGATCATCTTCAAACCCGGCCTCACGGCACATGAGCTCGTCAGGTTTGCGAGTCTGATGAGCAAAGAGCCCGGGTTTTTTTCCACCCAGGGAGACATCGCAGGAGTGATCGCGAAAGAACAGATTGATCATATCGAGCTTCACCGGGTGCTTATCGTCGACAAGAAGGTAATGGGCACCATCAAAGAAGAAAAGAAACAGGTTTCTGCGGTCTTCATGGACGCGGTCGATGCGGTGAAAGAAATGGCCCATGCCGTGCATATCGACAAAGCTGCCAGCATGCGCAAAATGAACACGATCGTCCAGACTCTCGTCGATAACATCCTTGACAACCGAGATGCCCTGTTGGGCCTGACCAGCCTTAAGATGTATGACGAGTATACCTTTACCCACTCGGTAAACACGTCTATCCTCGCCGTCAGTCTCGGAACGTTCCTGTCCTTCGCGAAGCCCCAGCTCGCCGCCCTGGGTGTCGCCGGGCTCATGCACGACATCGGCAAGATGAACGTCCCGCTCGAGATCATTAATAAGCCGGGCAAACTCACCGATGAGGAATGGGAAGAAGTCAAGCGCCATCCTATCGAAGGGGCACTGATCCTTGCGGACATCCCGGGAGTGTCCAAGATGGCCATGGTGGCGGCCTTCGAGCATCATCAGCACGGCGATGTCCGCGGGTACCCGCGGATCGACGAGTCCCTGCAGCAGCATCCCTTCTCGCAGATTATCTCCATCGCCGATGCTTACGAAGCCCTTACGGCCGCCCGGGTGTACTATAAGATCCAGATGCCCGCTGAAAAGGCCATGCAGATCCTATTGAGTAAACGCGGGACCGCCTTCAACTCGATACTCGTCAAGGCTTTCGTCAACATGATCGGCATCTTTCCCATCGGGACGATCCTCAAGCTGGACACAGGAGAGGCCGGGCTGGTCGTGCATCAGACCCGGGACCTGATGCGACCACGGGTCCTGCTTCTCAGCAAGTTTGACGGCTCGGAAAAAGAATCAGGGACCGAGGCCAGCCTCCTCGAGACCGCTGGAGGAAACTATAAGCGCACGGCCGTCGGGACCATCGATCCCTATGTCGCCAACATCGATATTAAGAAATATCTGGCATAGCGATCATTGTGATGCATCCCCGCGATCTGTTCGGTACGAAATGCTTCTACACTCGCTCTCCATACACCGCGTGAAACACGTCTCTCTGCTTTGGGCCGCTGCGCTCGCGGTCGGCCTTCTCGCCGCCTGCAGCAGCTCTGACTCGCCGCCCACTCAGACCCCACTTGCGTGCGCAGGAAAGGCAGTGCCGGGGCTGGCCTCGCACCTTCTCGTGGGGTTCTCTGGCTCGGACGTGACAGCCGCGAAGCCTGGCTTTGACCTTCGCTACCAGTACCTCGCGGGCAGCATTCCCGCGGACGTGAGCTGCACGCCCTGCTCGAATTGCGGAGTAGGAAGCAATTGGTGGGGCTGCTGGCAGGAGATGAACAGGGAACCGGGCCTCTTTGTGCAGCGGTTCATCGCCACGGCAGAGCAGAACAGCCTCATCCCCATGTTCACCTATTACCTCATCCTGCCCGCGAGCGGAGTGGCAGAAGGTGCGTCCGAAGTGACGTCCGCGGCGCGCGATACGACCTTCATGGCCCGCTACTTTAACGACTTCCGTTTTTTCCTCCAGCAGATCGGGACCCACAAGGCCATCGTCCATATCGAGCCTGATTTTTGGGGCTATGCTCAGCAGGCAGCTCGCGCTGCTGCGACGGACGCACACGGACTCCTTGCTGCGGTCGCGACAGCGAACCCGGCGGACTGCGCCACGCAGGAAAATTCGATCGCAGGCTTGGGCCGGTGCATGGTCGCCATGGTCCGCAAATACGCACCGAACGCCAATGTCGGCCTCCACGCGTCTCCCTGGGGCGCCGGATACGACGTGGTAGCGAACGCTGATCCAACTCTTGATGTTGCCGGCCAAGGGCAGAGCACGGCTATCTTCCTCGCAGCATGCGGTGCTTCGCAGAGCGATGTTGTGGTCGCAGACATTTCTGATCGCGATGCTGGCTATTACCAGTCCATCGGTCGGAACACCTGGCTCGACCCCACGGACCAGCAGATCCCCACCTTTGCCCAGACATTCGCGTGGTCCCGCGCCGTTTCGAACGGTGTCGGCAGACCCATTCTCTGGTGGCAGATCCCGGTTGGTAACATGGGCCTGCCGAACATCACGAACGCCTGGAAAGACAACAAAGTGGACTACTTCTTCGACCACACTGATCGCGTTGTTGCGAGCGGCGCGCTCGGCATGGCCTTCGGTTCAGGCGCCTCGGGCCAGACCACGACTGAGACGGACAACGGCAACCTTATTGGACGGGCAGCGGTGCTCAAGGCCGGCGGCAGCCAGCCTCTTTGCCCGTAAACAAGTCCCACGACTCGTCGTTGGGCCGCGGTTAGTAATCCGGTTCAGAGGAGACAATAAATCATGACCGAGAGGGTCTCTTATTGTGGTTTAACCTGCCAAACCTGTCCGATCTATTTGGCAACAAGGCAGGAGGACAAAGAAGAACGAGCAAGAATGAGGACTGAGATTGTTAAACTGTGTAAAAACCATTACGGGATAAATTATAAGGTGGAAGACATCACTGACTGTGACGGTTGTCACACAGAAGGAGAGAGACGATTTTCAGCAAGCAAGAACTGCCCCATTCGGAAGTGCGCGAGGGAGAAGGAGCTTGAAAACTGTGCATATTGCACTGAATATGCCTGTGGTAAGCTTGAAGCATTCATCAAAACGGATCCAACGGCCAAGGCACGCCTGGACGCAGTAAGGGATAGCATTCTGCGGAACGATGAAAAGGCATTGTAATATTGGCTGTTGCTGCCATACCTTCGCATGACGGCTGACCGGTGCCTCGCACCATAGGATATGCTGGCCGCGCCAGCGAAGTCATGGGCCGGCCTCATTTCCAGCCCCGCACCTGCTGCTCGTACGGAGTGTCCTTCCGTCTTTTTTCATCCCATCAGGCCATCAACTCCTTGATGTGTTTGATCACGTCGCTGATGACCTGCTGCGCACTGCCGTAGAGCATGCGCGTGTTGTCGGCGTAGAAGAGCGCGTTCTCGATGCCTGAATAGCCGGCGCCTTTGCCGCGTTTGATCACGATCACGGTATGCGCACGGTCAGCATTGAGGATCGGCATGCCGTAGATCGGGCTCGCTTTTTCAGTTCTCGCGGCCGGGTTTACCACGTCGTTGGCTCCGATGACCAGCGCCACGTCGGTCTGAGCAAACTCTTCATTAATCTCCTCCAGATCAAAGATCCTGTCGTACGGCACGCCGGCCTCGGCGAGCAGTACATTCATATGCCCCGGCATCCGCCCTGCGACGGGATGAATGGCGAATTTGACCCTGACACCCGCCTCCTCCAACAGCTCACTCATCTCCTTGACCTTGTGTTGGGCCTGGCCCACGGCCATGCCGTAGCCCGGCACGATGATCACCTTCTGCGCATAGCGAAGAACAGACGCTGCGTCCAGGGCGGAGACTTCCTTCAGCGTCCCGACGATGCCTGGCCCACCTGTTTGGGCCTCGCCGGTTATCGGCTTGAACAGGATGTTGGTCAGCGGCCGGTTCATGGCCCTGGCCATCAGCTGGGTGAGAAGCGTACCTGCCGAGCCGACCACAATGCCGGCGATGATAAGCGCAGGATTGTTCAGCACGTAGCCCTCGAAGCCCACTGCGAGGCCCGTTAACGCGTTAAAGAGCGATATCACCACGGGCATGTCTGCGCCGCCGATCGGCATGGTGATGACCGCCCCGAGCACTAGTGCGAGTGCGAAGAAGATGAAAATCTGCAGCGTCGTGGCAGGACTCGCTGCGACGATCCCGATGCCGCTCAAGATCGTCAGCGCGACCAAAATTATATTCATGGCGTTCTGGGCAGGCAAACGGAAAGCCTTCCGCATAATGCTCTGCAGCTTGGCAAAGGCAACCAGGGAGCCTGAGAACGATATTGTCCCGATCAGGCCGCCCAGGGTCGCAAGCGCCGCGACCAGCGGAACGTGCGTTTCTCCTTTGGCGAGCTCGATTGCTGCAATCGCCGCAGCAGCGCCGCCGCCCATGCCGTTGTAAAGGGCGACCATCTGAGGCATGTCGGTCATCCTGACAACCTTACCTGACCACCACGAAAGGCTACCGCCCAGAGCGAGGGCGATCACCATCAGCGCATAGTTGCCCATGCCGGGCCAGGCGAAGGTGACTAGGGTCGCCAGCACCATGCCTACGCCCGACCACATGATGCCGCGCCGTGCCGTCACGGGCGACGACATGCCTTTGAGACCCAGGATGAATAAGAGCGCCACGACGAAGTAGCACGCACTGATCATGATTTTCGCGTTCATTTGGTGTCCTTCTTGCTCTTGAACATGGCGAGCATGCGTTCTGTGACCACGTAGCCGCCAGCGGCGTTGGCCGCGCCAAGCAGCACGGCGATGAAGCCGATCGTCTGCTCGAGGGGGGTCTGCGCCTGGCCCAGAGCGACCATGGCGCCCACCAGAACTACACCGTGCACGAAGTTCGAGCCGGACATGAGCGGCGTGTGCAGGATCACGGGTACGCGCGAGATTACTTCGTAGCCGGTAAATGCCGCCAGCATGAAAATGTAGAGCGCAGCGAAACCTTCCATCAGGCACCTCCCAGACTCAAATAAGCCGGAATCAGAAAGACTCGAACCGCGAAGACGCACAGTAGGCGAATGTTTTACAAGCATCGAGATGATATTTTAGGATTTTCTTAGCGACCATGGCGCCTTTGCGTAAATTTTCTTTTTTTTGAAAACAAATTCAAAGTTGTTCCAATGCTTTCCTCACGCCTTCGTGGCGGACCAGTCCTTCGTGAGTAAAGACGCTTGCCGCGATGACCTCGTCGCTCCAGTCGAGTGCGAGCTCGCCATCCTTGATGATGGGCGAGAGGAAGTTGAACAGGTTCCTCGCGTACATCTCCGAGGCATGCACCGGCATGCGCGACGCAAGATTGATGGTACCCACGATGCTGACGCCTCCCTTGACCACGGTCTCACCGGGACGCGTGCCGACAACGTTGCCGCCGACATCCGCGGCCATGTCCACGATGACCGCACCCGGCTTCATGCGCGCGACCATGTCCTCGGTGATGATGATGGGGCTCCTCTTGCCGGGGACCGCCGCGGTGGTGATCAGCACGTCCACCTGCGAGACAGCTTTTGTCAGCCTTTCCTGTTGAAACATCCGTTCATCCTCTGTCAGTTCCCGCGCATAGCCGCCTGTACCTACCACGGCCACGCCCGTGTCGACGAACCGCGCGCCGAGGGATTCGACCTGTTCCTTGGTCTCGGGGCGCACGTCATAGGCCTCGACGATAGCGCCGAGGCGGTGGGCGGTCGCGATGGCCTGGAGCCCCGCGACTCCTGCGCCGATCACCAGCACCCGCGCAGGGCGCAGCGTGCCAGCGGCATAGGTTATCATGGGGAAAAATTTCGGGGATATTACGCCAGCGATCAGTGCGCACTGGTAGCCTGCCACCGTGGCCTGGGTGGATAGGGCGTCCATACTCTGGGCACGGGAGATGCGCGGGATCAACTCGACGGCGAAGCTCGTGATGTTGCGTTCACACAACAGGTTTGCCCGCTCCCGGTCCTGGTAGGGATGCAGGAAACCGATGAGCACCGTGCCGGGCTGCACGAGCCGGACCTCGTCCAGTGTCGGCGGCTGCACCCTCAAGATGATCCGGGACCGGGCGGACACCTCAGCGCTGCTCACGGCGATGCTTGCGGCGCCGAAGTCCTCGTCGCGGAAATAGCTGCCCGTGCCGGCACTGCGCTCCATGCAGACATCGACTCCGAGGGACTTGAACTTTTTGACCACATCCGGCACGACGGCCACACGCCGCTCGCCCGGGGCCGTCTCCTTTGGCACGCCAATCACAAGAGGCACGACACCCTCCCTTTCCTTTATTGTATCTTCAGGGGATTGAAATTATTTAAAACCTGTGGAATCGCAAATCCTCTTTTATTATATCATTGTTCCATTCAATTGCTACAGTCCAGCGCCGTTCTCAAGCGATTTCTCCCCCTTGCTTTTTCTTCCGTCCTGCACTATGTTTTCTATAGAGGAAGCTGATCATGACAGCAACCAGCCTCGCATTTTATCATCCCCTCATCCAACAGTGGTTTTCGGAAAAAGTGGGGACTCCCACCGACATCCAGACGAAGGCCTGGCCGGAGATCATGCAGGGGAGGCATGTGCTTGTGACGGCACCCACGGGAAGCGGCAAGACCCTCGCGGCTTTTCTGTGGGGTCTAAATCAGCTTATCGTGGGCGCCTGGCCTCAGGGAAAGGTGCGCGTGCTCTATGTCTCTCCGCTCAAGGCCCTGAACAATGACGTCCAGCATAACCTTCTTCAGCCCTTGAGGGAGCTGCGGGATCATTTCTTCCGGGCTGGGGTCCCTTTCCCCGGAATCAATGTGCAGACGCGGAGCGGAGATACGCCAGGGGAAGAACGCCGAAAGATGGTCCGGAGACCGCCGGAGATCCTTATCACCACGCCTGAGTCGCTCAATCTCCTCCTCAGTTCACGGAGCGGCCGCAGCATGCTCACCGGACTTGCAATGGTCATTCTCGATGAAATCCACGCTGTTGTCGGCACCAAGCGGGGGACGCATCTCATAACTGCCGTAGACCGTCTCGTGCCGCTCTCCGGCGAATTTCAGCGCATTGCGCTATCGGCCACGGTCAACCCTCCGGAAAGGGTTGCGGAGTTTGTCGGAGGGTACCGACAGATCGGGAAGGGCAAGGATAGCCACTACGAAAAGCGTCCTGTCTCGATCATCAGGTCCCGCGAGGCGAAGGCTTATGAGCTGCGCGTGTCTTACCCCTCCGAAGAATTCGAGACAGTCACCGGCGGTTCCGTGTGGCCGGCGCTGATCCATGCATTCAAGAAAATCATTCATGAGCACAGCTCCACGCTCTTTTTTGCCAACAGCCGCAGAACCACGGAGAAAGTGACGCGCCTCATCAATGAAACAGAAACGGAAGAGCTCGCCTATGCGCACCACGGCTCGCTGTCTCGCGAGATACGGCTTGCCGTGGAGAAGAAGCTCAAGAACGGTGAGCTCAGGGCAATCGTCGCCACGAACTCGCTCGAGCTCGGCATCGACATCGGAAGCCTGGATCAGGTTGTGCTTATCCAGACACCGCGGGCCGTTTCCTCGACTCTGCAGCGCATCGGACGTTCCGGCCATTCGGTGGGGGAGACGAGCAGCGGCCTGCTCTTCCCGACGCACGGCCGGGACTTTGTGGACGCGGCGGTGATGGCGCGGGCGGTCCTGGACCAGGATATTGAAGAGGCCCGGCAGGTGGAGGCGCCGCTCGACGTGCTGGCGCAGGTCATTCTCTCGATGACCGCGATGGAACGATGGGTCATTGACGACCTGTATGCGTTCCTCAAAGCCAGCTATCCGTACCGGGAGCTCCCTCGGAAACATTTCGACCTGGTGATCGAGATGCTCGCCGGCAGGTACGCGGACACGCGGCTCCGGGAGTTGAAAGCACGCGTCTCTCTCGACCGGATTGACAATACAATCCAGGCGCACAGCGAGGCGGCCTATCTCATCTATACCTCAGGCGGGACCATCCCGGAGCGGGGCTACTTCGATCTGCGGCTCAAGGACACCCATGCCAAGATCGGCGATCTGGACGAGGAATTCGTGTGGGAACGTTCGATCGGCGAGACCTTCACCCTCGGTTCCCAGCTCTGGCGCATCGAAAAGATCACGCATAACGATGTGGAAGTAGTGCCTGCGCGCTCTGCCACCGGCATTTTCCCGTTCTGGAGTGCTGAAGAACAGGACCGCGATTTTCATCTTTCCGAAAAGATCGGCCTCTTTCTTGAGCGGGCGGACAGGCGCATTGATCTTCCCGATTTCAAACAAGAGCTGATGAACGCGCACGCTATGCAAGAGACGGCTGCCGACGAGCTCATCGGGTTCCTGAAAATGCAGAAAGAGGCCACCGGCAGCAGTCTTCCTCACCGCCATCATCTTCTGATCGAGCATGTCGAAGATCCCGTGGGCCGGGGTGACTTCAAGCAGGTGATCCTGCACACGTTCTGGGGGGGCAGGGTGAACCGGCCTTTCGCGCTGGCATTGGCCGAGGCATGGGAAGAAAAGGAGCGAAAGCCGCTCCAGGTCATCGAGGATGACGACGCTGTTTTTCTTATGCTTCCCCACGAGTTCCGATCTCAGGACCTCTTATCTCTTGTCAGGCCGGAGAACGTCGAGACATTGCTCCGCAGAAAGCTGGAGAAGACCGGGTTCTTCGGCGCCCGGTTCCGGGAGAACGCGGAGCGGGCACTCCTGCTTCCGAAATCGAGCTTCAAGCGCAGAATGCCGCTCTGGCTCATCCGCCTCCGGTCCAAGGAACTGCTCGAAGCCGTGCGGCGCTATGAGGACTTTCCGCTCCTCCTCGAAACGTGGCGAACATGCCTTGAGGATGAGTTCGATCTCAAAAACCTGAAATCGGTGCTCGAAGAGGTCCGAAATCGAGTCATCCATGTAAGCGAGACCGTGACCCGCTCCGCCTCGCCGTTTGCCGGCCATCTCGTCTGGAAACAGACGAACAAGTACATGTATGAGGACGATACGCCGCTTCTTGCCAAGGAATCGGCGCTCCGACCCGACCTGATCAAGGAGCTCTTGTTCTCCTCACACCTGCGTCCGAAAATTCCAACGGAACTGATGCGAGTTCTTGACGAAAAGCTGAAGCGTACGGCCCCTGGATATCCGCCGGGCTCGGCGCTGGAGCTTCTCGACTGGGTGAAGGAACGGGTACTCATCCCCGAGCCGGAGTGGAAAGAGCTCGCTGCTGCGATCCGCAGGGACTACGATGCGGACGCTCCAGAGTGGCTCAGGCAGAACGGAAAGAAGCTTGCCTGGATCTCCTGGCCGGGCGTCAGGCATCCGCTTCTCAGCGGTCTGGAAATGCTCCCCAAAGTGCTTGTTGCTTTCCGCCTGCTCCTTGACGATATCTCTATGGAGCCGGTTTCTCGCGAGGAGAATGCAGAGACCCTTAAGCGCCGCATCAGGACCTTTCTCCGTGAGACGCCCGAGGCCATTGCGCCGCCTGAGGAGTACGATCTTCCCGCATTTCTCTCTGCTTGGCTGGCCTTCTACGGCCCAGTGGACAAAGAAAGCGTGAAGCACCTCCTGGGCGTCACCGCGGAGCGTTTCGATGAGGCGATCGAACCGCTTATAGAGGCGCAGGACCTGGTCATGGACCGGTTCGGCGAAGAGAGCACATGGATCGAGATCTGCGACAGCGAAAATCTCGAAATGCTTTTGCGGATGGCGCGCAGGTATCGCCAGCCTTCTTTCCATGCGCTCCCCGTGGAGCAGCTCCCCTTGTTTTTATCGTCCTTCCAGGGTATCACGCCCCGGGGAGAATCAATGGATGATCTTCAGCAGCGGCTGGAGCAGCTTTTTGGATGGCCTGCCCGCGTGGAAGCGTGGGAAGAATATCTTCTTCCTGCCCGGCTGCAGCCTTACCGGAGCTCGTGGCTTGACAGCCTCATGGCATCCAGTGATCTTGTCTGGTTCGGCTGCGGTGAGCGGCGCATCAGCCTGTCCTTCAATCAGGACCTCGAGCTCTTCCGGCCGTCCGATGAGGTTGAACGTTCCGAGGCGACATCCGAACTGGACCATTTGATCCCCGACCGGCGGGGCAGGTACAGCTTTCTGGAGATCGCTGATTTTTCGCATCTGGACAGTGTTACGGCGACGGAGCGGCTCTGGAAACAGGCGTGGAAGGGGAGCGTCACGAGCGATACGTTCCGGACGATCAGAAAAGGTGTCATGACCCGGTTCACGGCACAGGCATTTGCCGGGGATGAACGATTGACCTCCCGCCGGTCCGGGTTCGACCGCTGGAAGGTCTCGCGGCCCCTGGAAGGGCACTGGCGCCGAATAGACTCGCACGTCGAAGGGCGGGACATTCTGGGAGAAGAGGAACTGGTGAAGGACCGTATCCGGCAGCTTCTCAGGCGGTATGGCATCCTGTTCCGCGAGCTGCTGGTGAATGAGCTGCCACCCCTTCAGTGGCGCGCAGTTTTCAGGTCCCTCCGTTTGATGGAACTTTCGGGCGAGGTTCTGTCCGGTTATTTTTTCCAGGGTATTTCGGGTCCCCAATTCATCTCTCACGAGGCCTTCCGAGTGCTCCAGGACCCCCTTCCACAGGACGCTGTCTTCTGGGTCAATGCAGCCGACACCGCGTCCCTCTGCGGTCTTACGCTCGAATCATTGCAGGGCCTTCCTCCACGCATCCCCTCCACCCACCTGGTCTATCACGGGAGCAGGCTGGTGATGATTTCAAAGCGCCTCGGAAAAAATCTGGAAATCCTCGAAGCACCTGACAATGCCCACCTTCCAGGTTACTTCATGCTGTTCAAGGATCTGCTCAGTCGTGAGTTCAATCCGGTGCAGAAGATCAGCGTCGAAACAATTAACGGAGCGCCTGCTTTCCGAAGCCCATATGCGGAGGCGCTGAAACAAATCGGATTCCGTTCCTCAAGAACGGGACTGGAGCTTTGGAAACAATTTTAATCTATTCTAAGCCCTTCTCCGTGCATCTGTGTCTCCGTGGTGAAGAATGTAGGCTTCGATTTGTGTGGTATCCCCCCGCATTTCCCTTGATTTGCCGCTATGTTCCGGATATAATTAGATTTAGTTTCAACTTCTCCCAACCTGCCTAAACATTTGGAGCAGTTAACCTTATGGCGGAAAAAAAATTCGAGGCCGCACTTGCCCGGCTTGAAGATATCGTGAAAGAACTTGAGACAGGCGACCTCCCACTGGAGAAGTCGCTCAAACTCTTCGAAGAAGGCATAAAGCTTTCCCGTCTCTGCAATAAGCGGCTGGAAGATGCTGAACGACGGGTGGAAATACTTTTAAAAAACAAGAACGGCACGGTCACGGCGCAGCCCTTTGAAGACCAGGAAGGGGAGTAGGTCCCTAAACTTATGGACATCACATCATATCTTTCCAGGAAAAAGAACAGCGTTGACAAGACGCTTGAAAAGCTTGTGCCGCCTGCGAAGATCTTTCCATCGTCGGTCCATGAGGCCATGCGCTACAGCCTGTTTGCAGGCGGCAAGCGGGTGCGGCCAATTCTGGCCATTGCTGCTGCTGAAGCGCTTGGCGCGAAGACAGCCGGTCTGCTTCCCCTCGCGGGGACGCTGGAGCTTATCCATACGTATTCCCTGATCCATGACGACCTTCCTGCCATGGATGACGACGACTTCAGGCGGGGGAGACCTACCTGTCACAAGGTATATGGCGAGGCCATTGCCATCCTTGCAGGCGACGGTTTATTGAACATGGCCTTCGAAGTTCTGTCCGATCCCCGTCGGCTGAAGTCTGTTCCTGCGAAAAGGCTCATTGCCATCATCAAGGAGATTTCAACCGCATCCGGTGTATTCGGCATGGTGGGCGGACAGGTGGTGGATATGGAGTCCGAGGGCAAGGACATTGACTTCCCCACGCTCGAGTACATCCATACGCACAAGACCGGGGCGCTCATCCGCGCGTCTGTCCGGGTCGGGGCGCTCTATGCCAGGGCGGGGAAACGTCACTTTACGGCATTGACCCACTACGGAGAGATGGTGGGCCTCGCGTTCCAGATCGCTGACGACATCCTTGACATCACGGGCAAGCAGGAAGAGATCGGAAAAGACGTGGGTAGCGACATGAAAAAAGGCAAGAAGACCTTCCCGAGCTTCTACGGTCTCGAAGAATCACGGCGGAGGGCCGCGGAGGTCGTGGACAAGGCCATCACCGCCCTGAAGGATTTTGACCGGAAGGCCGACCCGCTCAGGGAGCTGGCGAAGTATATTATAAACAGGGTAAATTGAGTACCAAAATCCAAGGATCCAGCAAAATTGGAATTTGAACCTTGAAAATGAATTGGCGTTTGGAATTTGTTATTTGGTATTTCCAGTGAGGTATGCCATGATACTCGACAAAATAGAATCCATCAAAGACCTGCGGGAACTTCCCCAGGAGGAACTGCCGGTGCTTGCGGCCGAGCTCCGGGAGGAGATCATCGATGTCGTGTCAAGACCGGCGGGCATCTTGCACCGAGTCTCGGCGTCGTCGATCTGACCATCGCGCTCCACTATGCCTTTGATACGCCGAACGACCGTATCGTGTGGGACGTGGGGCACCAGGCCTATGCGCACAAGATCCTGACGGGCAGGCGCACGCAGTTCCCCACGCTCCGCCAGCACGGCGGTATCAGCGGTTTCCCGAAGCGGGAAGAGAGCCCCTTCGACCATTTCGATGTGGGACATGCGAGCACCTCGATCTCGGCCGCGTTCGGGATGATAGCGGCTCGGGACATCAAGGGCGAGGACTACCGCGTGATCGCCGTGATCGGAGACGGCTCCATCTCGGCAGGGCTTGCCTTCGAAGGGATGAACCAGGCCGGCCACCTGAAAAAAAATCTGGTGGTGATCCTGAACGATAACGAGATGTCGATCTCGCCGAACGTGGGCGCGCTTTCGTCGTACTTGAGCAGGCTCATGACCGGAAATTTTTATACCAGGCTGCGGAAGGAGACCAAGCATTTCCTCCAGGGCATCCCCAAGGTCGGCGAATCAATGTTCAACCTCGCGAAAAAGGCGGAGGATTCCATCAAGGGCCTGATGGTCCCGGGCATGCTGTTCGAAGACCTTGGGTTCCAGTACATTGGACCGATAGACGGCCATAATATCGACCATCTGCTCGAGACCTTCCAGAACATCAAGGATTACACCTGGCCGGTCCTGGTGCATGTGATCACCCAGAAAGGGAAAGGCTGCGAGTTCGCTGAATGCAATCCGTCGCAGTACCACGGCACGCCCCCATTTGAGCGGCAGACAGGCAAGGTCGTCAAAGAAATCATCGGTGCTGAGCTATACGGAGGTCTTCGGCCAGACCATGATCAAGCTGGCAACGGACAACGACAAGATCGTCGCCATCTCCGCGGCCATGTCCGACGGCACGGGTCTCGACAAGTTCGCCGAACAGTTCCCCGACCGGTTCTTCGACGTGGGCATCGCCGAGTCCCACGGCGTCACGTTCGCGTGCGGGCTCGCCGTGGAAGGGCTCCACCCGGTGGCCGCCATCTATTCCACGTTCACGCAGCGCGCCTACGACCAGGTAGTGCACGACCTCTGCCTCCAGAACCTCCCGGTGACGCTTGCCCTTGACCGGGCGGGACTTGTGGGAGAGGACGGACCTACGCACCACGGCGTGTTCGATATCGCGTACCTGCGTCATGTGCCGAACATGGTCATGATGGCGCCCAAGGACGAGAACGAGCTTCAGCACATGATCAAGACTGCAGTTGAGCATCCGGGGCCGACGGCGGTGCGCTATCCGCGCGGCACCGGCTACGGCGTTCCCATGGACCAGGAATTGAAGAACCTGGAGATCGGCAAGGCCGAACTGCTCAGGGACGGGAGCGATGTTGCGATCATCGCCATCGGGAACATGGTCTGTCCGTCACTCGAAGCGGCGAAGCGGCTTGCGGCTGAAGGGATCTCCGTGGCGGTCGTGAATGCACGGTTCGTGAAGCCTCTCGATGACGAACTGATCCTTGCTCTGGCGAAGAAAACAGGCAGGGTCGTGACGGTAGAGGAGCACGCGCTCCTCGGCGGGTTCGGCAGCGCCGTGCTCGAGTGTCTGGATGCTTCCCGTGTGACCGGCGTTAAGACATTGCGCATCGGCCTTCCCGATGCGTATATCGAACATGGCTCACAAAATGTGCTCAGGCAGCGGTACGGTCTGGATGTGGACGGCATCTATGCAAAGGTAAGGGAATTCGTGATGCAGTCCCGGCTCAAAGCCGTGGCGCCAGTCGTGGTGCTCAAGAAGATGGATGCCTAAGCGTGCTTGTTGTGATCTGTAAAGGGCACTAAGCTTAAAAATATTCGGGGTAAAGACTGTAACAATTTAGTCAAGGCAACTTTAGTGCTGCATAGCTTCACGGATTCGATAAACGGTGTCGGGTCACCCGTGAAAAGTTGCGGTTGAGAAAAAAACTTCCTCCCAGTCCAGACACGAAAGAAATTCACGCCACGCTCAGTGGAGCATTGCTTTTCGGGGTACGATTCAGCTATACTTATTTCTTATCCTGAGAAAGCGCATAATGTCTGGGAACAAACCAAGCAAAACAAGAAAACTCCGTCTTGACCGTCTCCTCGCGGGCCGCGGACTATCTGAGAGCCGTGAACGTGCACAGGCCATGATCATTGCTGGCCAAGTCCTGGTGAGCGGTCAGAAAATCGTCAAGGCAGGGGCTCTCGTACCAGAGGATGCAGAGATTCGAGTCCTCGGTGAATCTCTCCCTTATGTGAGCAGGGGAGGCCTCAAACTTGAAGCGGCAATAAAAGAGTTTCGGATCGTCGCGGAAGGCAAGGTCGCTCTGGACGTGGGAGCCTCGACCGGCGGATTCACCGACTGTCTGCTCCAGTCCGGAGTCAAAAAAGTCTATGCCGTGGACGTGGGCTACGGCCAGATGGCGTGGAAACTCCGGCAAGATGCCCGTGTTGTTACGATCGAGCGTACGAACATCCGCGAGATCGACCCCTCGCTGCTGCCTGAGCTGATTGATATCGTGGTTGCTGACGTTTCGTTCATATCCCTCGAAAAGGTCGTTCCGGGTATCCTGAAATTTCTGAAGACCGATGCAGAGATCATTGCGCTCATCAAGCCACAGTTCGAAGTGGGCAAAGGGCAGGTGGGCAAGGGAGGGATCGTGCGCGATGATGCAGCGAGGACCGCTGTGGTGAACAGGATCACCGATAACTTCAGGGGACTCGGCCTTGAGGTGAAGGGCGTTATCCCTTCTCCCATCACGGGCCAGGACGGGAACGTGGAGTATCTGATTTATGCAGCGAAGCGCGAGTAAGCGTATTTGATATTCTGAAGGCCTTCGCTTGTCATCCTGAGCCTTAGCGTAGAATCTCGTATTCTCCTCGCGTACTAATCCGGTCAGTGTGTCTGGACCGATATGGATTTTTGTCGCCTTGCTCCTGCAGAACGCCAATTATTAAGGATATCGTTCTTTACTTATTGAAATCATAAGGAGATTGCCAAACGTTATGTAGTATTTTTGCTACAATTATGATAGAGGAGTGTTGTGAGGATCGCATGGTGCTGCCGTGCGGATAGATGCAGGCTGGAGCGTGCGTGAGAAGATAATCCCCGAGTACAGTGAATGCGTAAACAGAGATCCTCAAGCGGATATCCCTGTTCATAGCGGAACAGCTTAATGCCGGGATGAGACCATGATAGCCAGAATGTCGAAGGTCGAGATCGTCGGGCCGAAAGGCTTGCTGCAGGATATACTTATCCTTCTGCAGAAACTGAACGTGCTTCAGATCGAATCGGAGACCGCGGAGCTTATCGAAGGGGAGACAGGCGGGGAGGAGATCAGGCCCTTTCTTCACGATGAACGGGAGCGAACCCTTTTTGAACGTCTTTTCCTCGATGATCTACGCCGCAAAATCGATGAGCTCTTCACCTATCTTCCCAAGATATCAGAGAGGACATGCTATATCCAGCCGCAGTCGATCATCGGGACCATTCTCTACACCGTTGAGAAGCACCTCAAGGTCGCCAAGGCGCTCCATAAAAGAAAGTTCGGCCTAAAAAAGGAAGTGACGGAGCTCGGGCGCTTTGAAGATTTCCTGAACACCCTGGACTCTCTTTTTAAAGAGGCCCATACTCCACCTCAATTCGACATTATCGGGCTCACCATCAAGGACCCGAGCGCGGTAGACACCATTCGCGCGCTGGTATCGAAGTTGACACAAGGGAACTATAAGCTTTTCACTGTGCCGGCCGGAGACGGCACGCTTGCAGGGATGATCACCATAGAAAAGAGCATCGCCGATTCCGTGAGCAAGGCGTTAACGCATGAGCATGTCCCGGAACTAAGTTTACCTCTCGACTTCGCCAACCTCTCCCTCTCTGAGAAAATCACCTATCTGGAAGCTCAATCCCTTAAGCTATCGTTGGAGATTGAAGCAATCGACAGGGTGCTTACGGACCTGGGCCGGCGCTGGATGCCGCTCTACCATCGCGTGAAGGAATGGATCGATGAACGCATCTCGCTTCTCAACGCGACGGCTTCGGTTTACCATACGCAGATGTGCTTCTATATCCGTGGATGGATGCCCTCAGACGACGTAGGAAGGCTGAAGGCGCAGCTGGAAGCGTCGTTCGGCATGCAGGTAGTGATGGAGGAAAAGCATGTACGTGAAGAGGACCTCGAACACGCTCCGACTGTTCTGACGAACCCGCCCTACTTCAAGCCCTTCGAGCTCTTCGGCCGTCTGCTTCCGCTTCCAGCATATACGTCCCTTGACCCGACGCCGTATATCGGCATATTCTTTCCCGTATTTTTCGGCATGATCCTCGGTGATGCGGGATACGGCGTGCTCCTTGCGGTTCTGTCGTTTATTCTCATCAAACGGTTTGCGAAAAGCAAGGACGTGGCCGATGCGTCCAGGATACTTCTTGTGTCATCACTGTACACTATATTATTCGGCCTCCTCTATGGAGAGCTGTTCGGCGATCTCGGCACGAGGCTCTTCGGCCTTAAGCCACTGTTGATCGAGCGGCGTACGTCGGTGGTGCCCATGATGATATTCGCGCTCTCCGCCGGGGTGGTACACATCCTCCTGGGACTGCTGCTGGGCGTCATAACCGCCTTCAGGAAGCATGTACGGAAGGCGGCCGTCTACAAGCTTCTGAACATCGTCGTCATTCTCTGTCTGATCGCGGTGTTCGCGTCTTTTTCCGGGTTTTTCCCCGCGGTGCTCTCGAGGCCCATCATCATCGTGATCCTAATAGCCACACCGTTCCTGTTTTTTACCGGCGGTCTCCTGGCGCCGCTTGAACTCCTTAAAAGCATCGGGAACATCATCTCCTATGTCAGGATCATGGCGATCGGATTGACGTCAGTCCTGCTCGCTTATGTGGCGAATAGGCTTGCAGGAGAGATGGGGGACATCGTGATCGGAGTGGCGGTGGCCGCACTGCTCCATATCCTCAATATCGTCCTCGGTGTGTTCTCTCCTACGATACACTCGCTCAGACTGCATTACGTCGAGTTCTTCAGCAAGTTCGTCGAAAGCGGAGGAAAAAAGTTCAAGCCGCTGGGGAAATAGAAGGCGATAGCAGGCTTCGTTGATCTCTGCCGTAACCGGAGTGGGCGTTGAGGCAAGCGAGGGGAACATAAGCAAGAGAGTATGTTTCTCGCAGAGTTCAGAGAGGGAAAAGGGTGATTTTTTTTGATTATTTTGCAGCCTTTGCGTCAGCGAGAGATGCTTTCGTTCTTTAGCTTTCCGTCAATCTTCCCGCGAATTCCTCCCCGAGCACTACGATGGACTCATAGTCCCAATAGCACAGCTCGTTTGTATCCATCGGCAGTGCCCGGGTTCTCTCCAATGGTGTTCCCGGAACTATACCGAGCGTTATCCTGCGAAGGTGCGTAAGTAAATCCGTCGTTCTCAGTGCTATACTTAAAGCATGGTCGGAATCATCAGGGAAATGCAGCGAGTAGAGAAAATGTCAGTTTTGAGACGAAGGTGTGGCAATGACTGTTCAGAAATGGCGATTGCTAGTTCGTTCCTTCATCCTGGGACTACTCCTTTGTGCAACAATTCCCATCGCTTTTAACGCTTGCAGAGGGCACCGGTCTTCTTCCACAACACCAGCGATTCCCCAACTGTCCCTCGTTCCTACCGCCGGAGGTTTCACCCATCCAGTCCACATAACCCATGCAGGAGACGGGAGTGGCCGCCTGTTCATCGTTGAGCAGGGGGGACTCATAAAGATCATAAAGAACGGGGCTGTACTGCCAAAGCCTTTTCTCGACATATCCTCGCTGTTGATATCGAGTGCGGGAGAGCAGGGGCTTCTCAGTGTCGCCTTCCCGCCGGGTTACGGTGCGGGCAAGCAATACTTTTACATAGACTATACCGGCACCCAGGGAGTCGGCGACACCGTCATCGCCCGCTATCACACGACGGCCGATCCCGACATCGCGGATCCTGCAAGCGGGCAAACGCTCCTCGTGGTCGTCCAACCCTTTACGAACCACAACGGCGGACAACTCGCTTTCGGACCCGACGGGTACCTCTATATCGGCATGGGGGACGGCGGCAGCGGAGGAGACCCGCTGAACAATGCGCAGAACACGCTTTCTTTGCTCGGGAAGATCCTGCGCATAGATGTGGAGTCTCAGCTCGACCAGTATAGTTCTCCCCCCAGCAATCCCTTCAGCGGAAATGCGGGCTATCGCCCCGAGATCTGGGCCCTTGGGCTCCGGAACCCATGGCGGTTTTCCTTTGACCGGCAAACGGGAGACCTCTACATCGCTGATGTGGGCCAAAATCTGTACGAGGAAGTGAACATCCAGCCCGCAGCGAGCGTCGGAGGGGAGAATTACGGATGGAACATCATGGAAGGATTTCACTGCTACAACTCTGCTTCCTGCAATCAAACAGGACTGACGCTGCCTGTCGCGGAATACGGGCATTCACTGGGAGACTGTTCCATCACCGGAGGGTTCGTATACCGCGGCCTGGAATTTCCTCCCTTGCAAGGGGTTTACCTCTATGGCGATTATTGCAGCGGACGGATCCGGGGATTGAAGCGCACCGGTGGAACCGTGAGCGTCACGCTCATGCTGGAGAGCAATCTGTCCATTTCCACGTTCGGTGAAGATGAGGCCGCGAATCTTTATGTCGGTGATCATGCCGCTGGGAAAATTTTTAGAATTACGGCCCCGTAAGTCGTCCCCTTGCCGATACTCAGGCAGGCCGAGGATATCGAATAACTGATGCATGTAAAGGGCAGGGCGCAGGGAAACATTACTCCATGTGTCATGCTCTCTGCACCTTGCCTTCAGCACGCAGTTAATCTTCCCGCGAATTCCTCCCCCAGCACCACGATGGATTCGATGTCCAGGTAATAAGGAACGTTGCGGTCCAACAGGAGCTTGCACTGGGAAGGGAAATTCTCGTCCGGAACAGTATCATAGAACAGGAGTAAGACGGGATAGTGGGGGAATAAAAGAAATTCATACGCCGCGTCCTGGTTTCCCTTTACCTCCGTCTGTACTCCTCCCAACCGCTCGCAAGCAGTTTTTAATCCCGTAACATTTCCCGCATAATGCTTCGCAATCACTTCTTCAACGTGGCCCGCCCATGCCTTGTCCTTTGCGTGAGATGCCGGAACCGAACTGAAGGTGATCCATTCCCCGGAAGGCGCAGGCGGGTTGGGCATGCAGAGGTGGTTGTAGATGAGGATTGATATCCACGGCCTCGGTTCCGTACCTGATGCGTCCAGAATCTTTTCCTTGGTGACTGCATATTTCTCGTTCAGGAACATGATCCCCAGGCTGTCCGGACCGGTGAGTATCGCGCCGAAAAGAGTTGCCACTTTCGGAAAATCCAATGTCCGGATTTTAGGTCGCAGAGACTCCAGCGCCTGCTCGTAGACCGTGCCGGGAGAATGGTGCCGTTCCATGTCCGCCTCGCGAAGGGCCTCACGCGCTCCCTGCGTCATCGTGGGGCAATCGTCGGGCGAGGCCTGGTGTGTGGCCAGTTTCGCGGCAAAGCCGAAACAGCTCGTAGTCCCGCACTTGCCGCAGTTTGTCTTGGGCAGGAGCTTGTATATCTCGACGGCGGTCTTCACAATTATAAAATTAACCTTTTTAACGGCGGGTGTCAAATTTTATTGGACGATTCCGCTGTGGTTGCACGCAGGTAGATCCCGCCTTGACATATCACGTCGTGCTTGTTAATATCGGTCATAACAAGACCATCGTAGGAGACCTGCCATGGAGTGGACGGAGAAATTATCGGTCGGCGTCGCCACGATCGACAGCCAGCATAAAGAACTGTTCAAGAGGATCAACAATCTTGTTCTTGCCATAAAACAGCATCGGTGCAAGGAAGAGATCGACAGTACGATCAAATTCCTTGATGACTACGCACGGGTCCATTTTTCCGAGGAAGAAAAACACATGCGGGAGACCCGGTATCCCGGGTTAGAACAGCAACGGGAAGACCATAAAAAATACCTTGCCGCCCTTGCCAGGCTCAAGGAGCAGGCGTCGCTCCCGCGCGTGCAGGGCAGCACGTATGACCTTTCGGCGACCACAAACCAGGTTGTCGTGGACTGGATCGTCGACCATATCGTGAAAATCGATATGAAATTCGGGGAGTTTCTCAGGAGCAAGGGACATACATGATGGATGATTCACGATGCAGGGTTCATGCGGAATCGAGTGTCAAGGACCTCTCTATCCTGTATGTTGCATCGTGTACTTGTATCCGGACTCGATTCGGCGTTCGCAGGTGTCCAGAAGTTTTTTGCATGATCCGGTGTTCAAGAGGCTTTGCGGGGACCCGGCGATTATCTTGGCTATGTGTTCCGTCACCGCATGCCGGACGTATTTGTAGATAAGTTGATACCACAGGTCTGGATCGACGTCATACTCTTCCGCCGCGTAGTCGGTCATGGTAATGCACCCAGGCCCGTGGGGCGTGCCATAAGGATGCGGTTTTCAAATCGTACCGCATAGAGGTAGTCGGTCGACGACTCGACGAACCTTTCATACCGTCTTTCACTCTCCTTTAGTGTTGTTATAGCCTGCTTACGTTTTTCCTCTACTCCGATAGCGGAGGCGATGATCCCCAGCAGCATCACATCGTCCTTACTAGGGACACGGTCTTCCTGATAGACGACGCAGAGCGATCCGACGAAGATAGCACCGGAAGATATTACCTTGCCGATATAGGTGCCTAGCCCGTAGTGCCACACGTTGGGGCCCGTTTGAGCATTGGGTGTGCTGAAGATACCGAATGTATGGACATCATCATCTCCGCGGAGGATGATTTCGTGCTAGATATGACCGTCGGGCCTGTCTACGGTGCTGCCAGACTGTATCAAACGGGTCCCTGCTTGTCAATGGATTGCCACAAAAAACTATTATTTATTGAGATGTTGGCGTGAGGTAAGGGATCTGTGGTGTTCCCTCTTGACAAGTGAACAAATGTTCACTATACTAGATAGTGTCCTATGGGAGTCGAGATCAATGAATTAATAAGCGTGGGGGCGGTTTTTCCCCGCGGCAGGATCAAGCCGGTCTGGTTTGTCTGGAAGGGAAGACAGATCCGGATGCAGGAGATCACCTTCACATGAAGGGCGCGGGCATGCAGTGCGGGCATCCTCCACTTCTCGGTGACGGACGGGCAGGGACTGTATGAGATCTGCTTTGACATCCTCCCCGGCCTGAAGGCCGAGGATTCCCGCATCAGGCTCTACATCTACTGAGAGCCAATGCAGATTCTGTTCGCAGGTGCGGCAGAGATGTTTACCGCTTCCCCGATTCATGGGCTGATACAGATGACCTGGTGTTTCTCCAGGCGAACCGGTTGACTGCAGGCTGTGCCAAACAGCCACTACTCCAAAAACCACCTGCTGGTTTCAGGAGATACCTTTTACGGATACCCGTTGATTATGGCACCGAATGTTTTGCTTCATCTATTATTCTTAAGGTTCCCAACGTTGATCGTTGGGTTACCGCGAGCGTATGCATCGCGAACAATTGATTCAGCGAAACTATTGAGTCGGCGTCGTAATCTTCTTTGTAGGCAAAAGTTTTACCCGGTGACCTTCTCACCGGAACCCCATACTTCTGGTTTCAAAGAACAAAACAGGGATGGTTCTCCCTTGTAGTGTTGCTTATTAAAATGTATCGAATGAACTGTTATTTGTCAACAGTAAATCATTGGCCCAATTTGGCTTCGAACCATATTAGGCCGGCGCCTTATATCCCCGTCCTGAAGAGACGGGGTTTTACTGCGCAAATGGATAATGCCGAGAGTTTCAACTGGAGACTAACGAAAGCAGAGACTTAAATCTATGTTTTACCGCAGAGATCGCAGAGAGGAAACTAAATGGTAGCGCAAGAGCTTTGGTATAAATGTTGCTGGTTAAAAATCATATCTGAAGCTGACCGGATGCAACGTCGGATTGCTAATCAACTGTAATGCAAAATATTTTGAAAGATGGCATTAAGCGCGCAGTGAATAGCTTCTAAGAGTTCTCTGCGTTCTTAGCGAGCTCTGCGATAAGAAAACATGAAAACAATCCTTCATATCGATATGAACGCCTTCTTCGCTTCGGTGGAGCAGCGTGCGGACCCGGCGCTCCGGGGCAAGGCCATGGCTGTGGTTGGGTCCGAGCACCGGGGCGTCATTCTTTCTCCGTCGTACGAAGCGCGGGCGTTCGGCGTGAAGACAGGGATGATGTACTGGGAGGCGCGGCAGAAGTGCCCGGAGATCGTCCTCGTCCCCGCGGAGTCGGCCAAGTATTCCTATGCCTGTGAGCAGCTGATCGAAATATGGAAAGCTTTTACGCCGATTGTCGAGCTGTTCTCTATCGATGAGGCCTTCCTGGACGTGACCGGATGCCATGCGCTCTTTGGTGATCCCGTACGGATCGCTATCCAGATAAAAGAGCGGATCTGGCACGAGACCGGCTTGACCTGTTCCATCGGCATCGCGTCCAATAAACTCCTCGCGAAGCTCGGGAGCGATCTGCAGAAACCCGATGGCCTCGTGCTCATCTCCCCGGACGACGTGAGTGATGTGCTCGAAAACCTGCCGGTGAAGGAATTGTGCGGTATCGGACCAAATATTACCCGGCATCTTGCTGCCATGGGAATTCATACCTGTGGAAAGCTCGGCCGTGCTCCGCTCCAGCAGCTCATATCCCGGTTTGGGATCATCGGTGAGCGGCTCCGCAACATGGGGCTGGGCGTGGACGACGATCCCGTGGAGCCGCTGGAGTCGCAGGAAGAGGGAGAGGCGAAGTCCATGGGGCACAGCATGACCCTTGACGAGGACTGCTCGGATATCACCATGATTGAGCGCCATATCCTTCAGCTTTCGGAGAAGGTGGGGCGCAGGCTGAGGCGAGGGCTGTACGGCGGACGGACCGTATCCCTGATTATTCGGTACGCGGATTTCCATACGTTCTCGAAGCAGCGGCAGCTTCGCCATTCTGTCAACCATGGACTGGACATTTATGCTGCGGCCCAGGGTCTGTTCCGCGAGACCAAGCTCCTGCAGCCGGTGAGGCTTGTGGGCGTGAGCGTATCGAGCCTGGAGCGGAGGATGGTGGAGATACCGCTCTTCGTGGGTGAGCGGAAACGGAAGTTCGTCGCAGAGGCCATGGACGAGATCAATGACCGGTATGGTGAATTCACGGTCACCTGGGGAACGCTCGCCGAACGGCATCGGCATGAGCGGGTCATTTCCCCCGCATGGAGGCCGACAGGGGACCGGCAATATTGATTGAAGCATAGTTATCGTCGCGAGCGCTGAGACCATAGAGAACTTCAGGAAGATAAAAGATTGAGAGGTCGTGAGGACATTGCGCGCTCTGCGGTAAGCAGAAAGAGAGAGCTCTATGAAAAAAAGAATCACCGACCGCCAGCGGGAGATTTACGAGTTCATCCGAACCAGCATCGAGGGGCGGAGCATTCCTCCTACCATAAGGGAGATCGGGGAAGCATTCGGGATCCGTTCCACGAATGGCGTGGAGAAACACCTTGCAGCGCTTGAGCGGAGCGGGTTCGTGATGCGGGAACGCGGAAAATCTCGCGGTATTTCGCTGCGTGCTGACGGGAAAAGACCGCTGGCAACGGTTCCCCTCCTTGGGAGGGTGGCGGCCGGTATGCCTGTGCTCTCGCCGGAAAACAATGAAGGAGAGTTCGCGGTGGACATTTCCCTGTTCAAGCTCAGATCTACCCATAATCTGTTCGCCCTCAAAGTAAAAGGCGAGAGTATGGTCGATGCGCATATCGTTGATGGCGATATGGTCATTGTCCGTGTCCAGTCAGCGGCGCAGAACGGAGACATCGTCGTTGCCCTGGTGAATGGCGAAGCCACGGTCAAACGTCTATTTGTCGAGAAGAGCCGTGTCCGTCTGCAGCCCGAGAACAGCAGCATGAAGCCCCTCATTATAGACCGTGGAGATTTTCGTATTGTTGGCAGGGTGGTGGGCGTGGTCAGAAGAATATAATTATTTGGCTCGGCTATCTTTCTTGGTAGTCCCTGAAGAGTCTGGATGAATTGTTGACAAGCATGGTGCTGATGTATAAAATAAAAAAAGTCTGATGCACAAAGGGGGTAACGCGTGGCCACAGGCCAAGATACGGACAAATCAGATCTTCTTAAAAAAGGCGTTCAGCTTGAGTATCTTACGATCGGATGGAATATGATCGGGGCGCTTGTGGCCGGAGTAACAGGCATTACAGCAGGTTCGATCGTGCTCATTTCCTTTGGTCTGGTCAGTATCATCGGGGTCGTTATGGCCGGCATGATGCTGCTGGGGCTACGTAATGAACTTCAAGGACAGAAGAGCAAGGAAGCGCACAGTGCAATGGAGCGAAAGGTACTGTTCACCGTCGGCGTTGCGTTCTTTCTCCTGGCGCTATATATTATGAATGAGTCCGGATCACGGCTCTATTATGGTGAGAAGCCGGAAACAAGTACCATCGGCCTCGTCCTCTCCGTACTGTCCCTTGTCGGCATGCCGATACTCGCGGTCATGAAGTTCCGTACAGCACGAGGTCTCGAGAGCAGGGCTCTCCGGATTGATGCCCGGGAGACTGCAGTCTGCACGTACTTAGCGCTTACCCTCTTTCTGGGAATGAGCTTGAATTTGTGGCTTGGGTGGTGGTGGGCGGACTCTGTGGCTGCACTTCTTATGCTACCGCTCATAGTCCGTGAAGGATGGGAAGCTGTTGAGGCAAGCAAGAGAGCATACTATGAATCCAGTTCCACGAGGATGAGCCCCTGATGAGGATTGATTTCGGATGCCGAATTCCTGATAAACGGCAAAAGCAATATCGCAGTGATCATCAGGAATCTCGTATCCTTTTCCCCGGAGGGACTATGCCGAAAAAAAGTCTTAAGCCGTCAACCTATCTATACCCTGTACCAGTGATGCTCATCAGTGCACAGGGCAGGTCAGGGAAGCCGAACATTGCCACCATATCGTGGGGAGGCGTGCTCTGCTCCGATCCTCCCTTGGTCGGCATATCCATTCGGCCAACGCGTCATACCCACGAGCTGGTAAAGGAATCCATGGAATTCGTCCTGAATCTTCCATCACAGAGATGGCTCAAGGAGACGGACTATTGCGGTTCGGTTTCGGGCAAGGATATTGATAAATTCCTTACTGTCGGTTTTACCACCGCCGATTCCGATATGGTGAAGGTCCCGCTGATCAATGAGTGTCCCCTGAATCTCGAGTGCAAAGTGAAACAGATCCTCTATCTTGGCACTCACGACCTTTTCATCGCAGAGGTGGTGGCCGTTCATGCTGATGATGATATCCTTGACGGCGATAAGATTATCATCGATAAACTCGCTCCAGTCTCGTTCTATCCGAATGTGCATGAGTACCGGGCGACAGGAGAGAAGATCGGGACCTACGGATTCAGCCAGAAAGGCAAAGAATTAGGACGTTCGGCGTAAAGTCGGTATCATCTTGCAGCAGAAAAAGATCTAGTAGGGATAATCGGATCTCTCTTTTAGTTAGATCAAAAGAAAGAAGTCGCATTGTTTGCAGGTTTCGTTTTTAGGTGTGCTTGATACGTAGCTACCCGTCGAACAGGTGTTTGCAACGAGCCATCAGGCCCTTCCTCCTTCGGTGCCCCATGTATGCATCGAGCATCTTCTCTATTGTAGCCGGGCAGACACACTCGTAACATGCCGTTAACTTCCCAGCTTACGCTGCACTGTTAAAACTCCCAGCAATTCAGTTTTGCCATGATTTCCCGCTGCACACGTCCTCATTGCTGTTACGCTTTAGACTATCCGGATCCGTTGCCATGCTCATTATGGTTGTCGCACGTTGATTCAAAGGAAATATGAGTGCGGGATCGAAGCAACTCCTGCATTTTTACCTCGTAGGTTATTTATGCCTTGTTAACAGTCCGGTATTTGACTAACTGTCCGAATTCAGTCCCTTGCCTGTAACATAAATACTTGTCAAATAAAGTTTTTCGTATGGCAAAGAGTTTGCAATATTTAAGACTGACAGAGTAATAAGTTTGTTGTACAAAAAACACATAATAACAGAAAGAGAGGAAACTCTCATGAAAAAAGCCATCGCAATGGCTGCTGTTTGTCTGACATGCATATTCTTCCTCGTTGCATCGCCAGGATTTGCAGAGAGCGGGGTGACAGACGCGCAGATTACGGTCGGGATGTCGACGGTGCTGACCGGTCCGGCCTCTTTTCTGGGAACCAGTTTCAAGGCTGGCGCAGAAGCTTATCTGAAGATGGTGAATGAGAGCGGAGGTGTGCAAGGAAGAAAGATAAAGCTGATCGTGTATGATGACGGATATGAGCCGGGCAGGGCGGTGCCGAATGTTATAAAACTTATAAACGAGGACAAGGTGTTCTGTCTCCTCGGAAATGTCGGGACACCGACGACCATGGCGATCAAGCCGATCATTACGCAGGAAAAGGTGCCCCTCTTTGCTCCCTTTACCGGGGCGGAGCCACTCAGGCACCCTATTGTCAAATATATCCTGAACTACCGGGCCAGTTATAACCAGGAAGCGGAAGAATTCATCAAGGGGATGGTTGATGTGCTCGGCTTCAAAAATATCGGAGTATTTTTCCAGGATGACGCCTACGGCAGGGTTGTGCTGGAATCGACAAGAATTGCCCTTGAAAAAAGGGGACTGAAACCCATTGTCACGGGGATGTACAAGAGGAATACGGAAGATATCGGAGAGGGACTTGCGGCGATCATGGCAGGAAAGCCAGAGGCCGTCGTGATGGTAGGGACATACGGGGCATGCGGAAAGTTCATCCGGGAAGGGAAGCAGAAGGGTTTCAACCCAGTTTACATGAACGTTTCCTTTGTCGGGCCCGATAAGCTTGCGGAACTTCTGGGGAAGGACGGTGAAGGTGTGGTCGTGACCAACGTGGTGCCGCCGTTCTACGGTGAGACCGGGCAACAATATGCGGGCGCGAAGGAATACGTTGAGTCTTTAAAAAAACATTTTCCGGGGACGAAACCCAGTTTTGTCGGCTTAGAGGGTTTCCTTGCCACCAAAGTGTTCGTTGAAGGTCTCAAGAGAGCCGGCAGGAACGTGACCCGCGACTCATTCATCAGAGCGGTAGAAGGGATCACGGACCTGGACATCGGTGCGGGGAACAGGATAGGCTTTTCGGACGATAACCACCAGGGCTCCCAGAAGATCTACCCTACAGTCATAAAAAACGGGAAATATCAATTGATCAAGGATTGGAGTGCTTTGAAACAGCATTAGCATTCGTGTGGAGGGGGACAATGACGATCCAATATAAATTCAAGGCCGTCGGATGGCTCATTGGAGGTGTGCTGTTTGCCGTGACCTTCATTTCCTTACTTACAAACATCTTTCTTGTAAATGCCAACAAGGAGATCTATGAGGAATCCACGCGGGGGATTGAAGATATCAGTGTCATCCAGAACCTCCTGAACGATGCGCGCAACAAAGAGGTCCTTGCGGTAAGCTATGCGGCAGTGGCCAATATGGATAAGTTGGCCAATCTGGAAAAGGAAATTTCCCACCAGCGGGGAGTCCTCTTAGAAAAGCTGTTCGACGTGAACATCGATGCCAAGTCAAAAGATGATATCAAGAACCTCATAACTAAGTATTTAGAGAGCGCTGCACTGACCTTTGAACACGCAAAGCATTACGTCACCGACGAGGCTGCCAGAAACATAACCGAGAACTCACGGGTCCCCTTCGATAAGCTGGAAGAGCAGTTCGACCGGTTTATGAACGCTAAGGTCAAATTGGCCGCGGATCAGAATAAAAAGGCGATCGCCTTTGCGATGATCAGCAAGGTGCTGCTGTTGCTGGCGATGCTCACAGCCGCAGGTCTGGTCGTATTCCTGGTTGTCTTCAGCAGGTCTATCCTACAGCCGATTAACACCATGTCCAGATTTGTCAGGGGCATAGCCGAAGGCGATGTGAACAATACCATTAAAATAGATTCCAAGGATGAACTCGGTGCCATGGGAAGCGCCCTGATGGATATGAGCTCATATCTTCGTGATATGGCGAGAACGGCAGAGGAGATCGCCGAAGGAGACCTCCGGTCCGGCGTAATGCCGAAATCCGAAAAGGACGTGCTCGGGAGTTCCTTTCAAAAAATGGTGATTGGCCTGCGGGGCCTGATCGCAGAGATACGGGGAGGTGCGGAGCGGCTGGCAGCAGCCTCGACACAGATCGCAGCGTCCGCAGACCAAACCTCGAAGAACTCAGAAACATCTGCGAGCGCGGTGGAAGAGATGACGGCTACCATGCACGAAATGTCTGCGAATATGCAGAACGTTGCGGCAAACACCCAGAAGCAGGCGGCCACGGTAACGTCCACGTCGTCGTCCATTGAGCAGATGGTAGCATCCATCCAACTGGTCGCGGAGCATGTAAGGCATCTTGTGTCCATCGCCGAAAAATCAAAGGATGCCGTTGCGGGCGGTGCCGCTGCCGTTGATCAGGCTTCCCAGGGCATGAGCGGAATACACGCTGCCATTCAGCAGTCAGCCGAAACGATCACGAGCCTCGGCAGCAAAACGGAAGACATGTCGAAGATCGTTGAAGTGATAGATGACATCGCTGAGCAGACGAACCTCCTTGCCCTGAACGCGGCCATAGAGGCGGCCAAGGCAGGCGATCAGGGGCTCGGATTCGCGGTCGTCGCGGAAGAAGTGAGGAAACTCGCCGAGCGGTCCGCGCAATCGACGAGGGAGATCGCAGATCTCATCAAGTCCATTGCAAAAGAAGCCCAGAGCTCTGTCGATACTATGACAAAAAGCACTGGTCTTGTGCGGGAGGGCCTCCGGTTCAGCAAAGAGGTGACCCGTGCTCTTGAAGGCATTCAATCCGCCGTTGAGGACCTCTCGAGATACTCAAAAGAGATCGGGGCGGCGACCCAGGAGCAGTCAATTGGGTCCGAGCAGATCAGAAAAGCGGTGTCAAACCTGAACGAGATCATTCTGGAGATCAGCTCGGCATCAGAGCAGCAGTCGATGGGTTCCGGGCAGGTTGTGCAGGCCATCGAACGGGTGAAGGACATGGTCCAGCAGGGCTCTTCCAGCGCTGTTGAACTTGCAACGTCTGCCGATCAGCTAAGCAGGCAGGCCAGCAGCCTCCAGACACTAGTGGAACGATTTGCGCTGAATGGAAACGGGAAGGCATACCGCGACAGAGAACCCCTAACCAGCGCGGCGTAAGCCGTACTGATACCCCCCCACAGAATGAATCTCCCCAAGATTTTTTTTGGGGAGATTCATTCCCTCCTTGCAGCATATCTCAAGGCGCAATTCTCAATTAAGACCATACACCCCGTACTGCTTTCCGAGGCATGAAGCAGCAAAATAGTATTCTTGAAGCTGCTATAGTCTCTTTCTGTACTTCCAAATCATTGCCCATGTTTTAGTCAGGTGCCTAAAGACCTATCTGCAAAATATTCCATTCATCGTTTCACTGCACATCTTCTCTCTGAAAACAGAACAATAAAATCAGCATGTTATCCTTTTTAGTCTGTCTGCACAAAAATGGCACACCCCTTGCTCTACACTAATGCAGTGAAGTTGTTAAGAGACAGCTTTCGGAAAGCTTCGGAAGCTTTCATGCATTCAAGCAATACCTGCTCTTGGTTGGGCAGGCATCTCATAGGGGAAGGCATAAGGAGGAGAGAATGAAAAAGATTGGTACGATTCTTGGTTTGAAACTTGGTCTGGCGATATTCTACGCTGTAGCGGCAATGAGCGCAGCGGCCTTCGCCGAAGATGCGAAGCCGGCCGCGCCGGCCATAAGCGCCGATGACCTGAAGAAGTCGCTCGGCTTGAGCATCTATCTGCAGGGCGGGTATACGTACAATGGCAATGCCGGCACCGTTGGAGGAGAGTCGGAGCAGAACGACCTGCGTGTCTTCGATCATAAGGCGAACAGCTTCACGCTGGACCTGGCACAGATCGTGTTCGTCAAGGACCCGGCACTGGGGAATGCCGGCTACAAGCTGAAGATTTCCGCCGGCGAAACCGCGAAGTGGATCCATTCGCGCGGGCTGAGCGGCGCGCCGCTTACCTCTCCTCAGGCCGGTGAAGGGACAGACTCCTTTGACTTGACCGAAGCATACGTCAGCTATAACGGCGCAGTGGGCAAGGGACTGCGGTTCGACTTCGGGAAATTCGTCACCTACAATGGTGCTGAAGTGATAGAAGCAATAGACAACCCGAACTATTCACGGTCGTTCCTGTTCAACTATGCTATTCCGTTCACGCATACAGGCCTGAGAATGAGCTACGCTTTCTCTGACGCGGTAAATGCGAGCTTTCATATCGTGAACGGCTGGGACAACAGCACCGACAACAACAAAGCAAAGACCTACGGCTTGAGCATTGGATTTACGCCGACAGAGGTTTTCTCTCTGACCGTGAATGGCATGACTGGCCCCGAGCAGGATGAGCAGGGCGCCAATGCTCCGACGGTCGGATCTTCAAGCAGCAATACGCGGGCGCTGCTGGACCTTGTTGCTACAATAAAGCCGATAAAACCGCTCTCCATCATCTTGAACTATGATGACGGCAGGGAAGACAATATCCCCGGCACGCTGCTCCCCTCGGGCACCTCAGGTGACGCGAAGTGGAGCGGTCTGGCCGGTATCATAAAGTATGATTTCAATGACACGTACAGCCTGGCAGTCCGAGGTGAGTACTTCGACGACAAGGACGGCTTCAGAACCGGAATGGTACAGAAGCTGAAGGAAGTCACGGTTACACCGGAGATCCGGCTGAACGGAGGCGTGATCCTGCGGCCTGAATACCGCCATGATACATCGGACAAGACGTCCTTTGATATTGTGAATGGCGCTGCTACGAAGAAGTCTCAGGATACGCTTGCGCTCGGCGTGATGTATAGATGGTAAGAATTATTCAAGTGAATATAGGAGGTTTATCATGAACAAGAAACGCTTTATCATTGCAATGTTATTAGCTCTTCTCGTGGCGATCGGCAGCGCGGTAGTGTTTGCCGATGACCAGGCTGCACCACCTGCGGCTGCATCAGCTGCGCCGGCAGCTCCTGCTCTCCAGCCTGACCCGTCCGGCGCGAATACCGGCGGCGCCGGGGACGTGGTCGGCGCTTCAGCAGGAGCACCCACAGCGGATGACTTGAAGAATCTGGGCCCGAAGGAACCGCTCGCGGCGAAACTGGCGGATGTTGTGGGCCACAATCGTATTTCGATCAATATTGTCTGGACCCTCGTGGCGGGTTTTCTGGTCATGTTCATGCAGGCCGGGTTCGCGATGGTCGAGACGGGCTTCACCCAGGCAAAGAATGCGGGTCACACCATGGCCATGAATTTCATGGTCTATCCTCTTGGTATGCTCGGCTACTGGGTTTGCGGCTTTGCCCTCCAGATGGGCGGAGTCGGTGCTGGCGCCTTGAGCGGAGGGACCGCGCTCCTGACGAACGAATTCACTATCCATCTTTTCGGAAAGGATTTCGGTCTTTGGGGCACAACGGGATTTTTCCTTTCCGGAGTTTCCTATGATGCAGCTATTTTCGCACTGTTTCTGTTCCAGATGGTATTTATGGATACTACTGCGACAATCCCGACCGGCTCCATGGCCGAACGATGGAATTTCAAGTCCTTCGTTATTTATGGTTTATTCGTAGGCGGGATTCTCTACCCGCTCTATGCAAACTGGGTCTGGGGTGGCGGCTGGCTGGCGATGCTCGGCAAAAACTTTGGTCTCGGCCACGGACATGTCGACTATGCAGGTTCATCGGTCGTTCACATGGTAGGCGGCGTTGCAGCGCTGGCCGGCGCGATAGTAATTGGACCAAGACTTGGAAAGTTTAAGGACGGGAAAGCGATGGCGATTCCCGGACATCACATTCCCATGGCGATCGTGGGTACGTTTGTCCTCGCTTTCGGCTGGTTCGGATTCAATGCCGGCTCTTCGCTGGCAGGCACAGACCTGCGCATCGGTGTTATCGCAACGAATACAATGTTGGCATCCGCGGGCGGAGCCTTTTCTTCAATGCTCTTCATGTGGTTTAGATACGGAAAGCCCGACATCAGCATGATAGCTAACGGTATGCTCGCAGGCTTGGTCGCGATCACGGCTCCGTGCGCCTTCGTAACAGCCCCAGTAGCGGTACTGATCGGTGCAATTGCCGGCATTCTGGTTTGTTTCGCTGTATTCTTCATAGAGCGGACACTTAAAATCGACGATCCGGTAGGCGCGATTTCGGTCCACGGCGTAAACGGAGCTTGGGGCGTTATCTCCTTGGGACTTTTTGCCGACGGCACATATGGCGATGGATATAATGGTATTGCCGGCGGGGTCAAAGGGCTGTTCTACGGCGGCGGTTCCCAATTCGTTGCCCAGTGCATCGGCACGCTGACCAACATTGTTTACGTGTTCATCGTGTCCTACGTATTCTTCAAGGTCCTGGACAAGGTCGTTGGCCTCAGGGTCCCCAAAGAAGTGGAAATCGAAGGGCTTGACCAGGCAGAGGTGGCGGTCACTGCCTATCCTGATTTTGCAACGCGGCACACGCACCGCTAATAGGAGGATTTATGAAAAAGATAGAAGCCATAATCAAGCCATTCAAACTCGACGAAGTGAAGGACGCCCTGAACGCAATCGGTATCCAGGGCATGACCGTGACCGAGGTGAAGGGGTTCGGCAGACAGAAAGGCCATGTGGAACTCTACCGGGGCGCGGAGTATGACATTACCTTCATCCCGAAGGTAAAGATCGAAGTGGTGGTGGCCGACAGTGTTGCGGACAAGGTGCTCTCTGCCATCCAGGAAAAGGCAAAGACCGGCAAGATCGGAGACGGCAAGATCTTCATCTCGAAGCTTGAAGATATCATCAGGATCCGGACCGGCGAGAGAGGCGAAACAGCAATATAAGAGTCACCCCCATTATCCTCCCTGAATATGAGGGGTACAGCGGCGGGCCGGTATGGGTTTTCATGCCGGCCCGTTTTTTAACAGCTGCGAACGGATTCATACTTCAATACAAACATGAGTTTTGAATCGTAATTCGCCTCCGGATCTTTGCCCATACGGTATTTTAAGATGACCTATCTCGCATGGCTTATATTCATCGGCGCGGCAATCCTGGAAGTCGGCGGCGATGCGGTTGTTCGCAAAGGACTTCGCGGAAGTGGCATGCTCGTCATTTTGTCCGGATGCGCAATGCTGGGATTGTACGGCGTTGTCGTCAATATGGTGAAATGGGATTTTTCTAAATTGCTCGGGGTCTATGTCGCAGTCTTTGCACTTATCAGCATTTTGTTCGGGCGATTCGTGTTTAAAGAGCATATGTCGAATGCGACCTGGCTAGGATTGACGGTTATAATTTGCGGGGCAATGATCATCCAGTTCGGGAATAAATCGTAATCAGATGACGCTCGAGCATTGAGGCTACGTGTAGCGCATAAGCATCACGGGGGTTTGTACAGGGGAACAATCATGATCACGTATATTCTGATAGTTGTTTTTCTCATAATACTTCTCTTGCCGCTTCTCATGAAAAAGGTGGAGCATAACCTTGAATTATTCCTGCTTATTATCGGCGGCATTACACTTATGCTTTCCCACCTGTTCGGACCTGAACCGTTGCTGAACCTGCGGCTTGTCGAGTCGGCGGCGCTGGAGCCAGTCAAGCTGACCATTGCCACGCTGCTCTTCGGGCTCATCTTCCGGGCGCTGCGCGAGCCATTGAGAGAAAAGATCGCTGCCGTCGAGATACGGCTCGGACCGCGGCTGTTCGCCTTCCTTCTCATAATCGTTCTCGGCGTGATTTCGAGCGTGATCACGGCCATCATAGCAGCGTTGATCCTGTGCGAAGTGGTGGGCGCCATCAATCTCGACAAAAAATATGAGACACGTCTCGTTATTTACGCATGCTTTTCGATCGGGATGGGCGCAGCCCTTACTCCCATCGGCGAGCCCCTTTCCACCATTGCCGTCGCCAAACTACGGGGAGGAGCTCTAGACGGAGATTTCCTGATGCTCCTGCGCATCTTCGGCATCTATATCCTGCCCGGGCTTATCCTCATCTCCCTTGTGGGCGGATTCTTCCGCGGTACGCAGGTCGAGCGGTCTGAGAGCCTCACCGAAGACATTGCAGAGCCGTTCGGGCATATTGCGCTCCGGGCGTTTAAAGTTTACATCTTCGTCATGGCGCTCGTGTTGCTGGGCGCGGGTTTTAAACCGCTGATCGACCTGTACATATCCCGTATGCCTGCAACCATTCTCTACTGGGTGAATATCACATCCGCTATCCTCGATAACGCTACTCTTGCTGCGGCCGAACTCGGCCCTACCATGTCAGCCGCGCAGGTCAAAGGGATCATTATGGGCATAATTATCTCGGGCGGAATGCTGATACCGGGGAACATTCCGAACATCATCGCCGCGAACAAACTGGGCATATCGAGCAGGGCATGGGCTGTGGTGGGGGTGCCGTTCGGTCTTTTCTTGATGTTTGTGTACTATGCAGTGCTGTATCTTTTATGATGCCTTCCATGCTTATTTTTCGTTCACATGCCTAAAATAGCATCTCCTGCACAAGTCAAGGCAGCAGCTCATCCCATGAACGCCTTTAAGATAACCTAATAAAATCAAGAAATTTTGTGAAAAGATCTCCGTCCGAATAGTGGCATGTACATTGCTTAAGCATATGATGAAACAGAAATCATCCGCTTAAGAGGAGGTTCTCATATGAAGCTGATCAAATGCATCATCCAGCCGTACAAGCTGGACGACGTAAAAGAAGCATTGGCGGGGATGAAGGTCCAGGGGATGACTGTCTCGGAGGTGAAGGGATTCGGGAGACAGAAGGGCCACACCGAGCTCTACCGGGGTGCGGAATATACCGTTGATTTTGTCCCCAAGGTCGAGGTCGAGATCGTGGTGCCTGACAGCCTGGTGAAGGACGCATTGGACGCTATTGTTAAGTCCGCGAGGTCCGGCAAGGTGGGAGACGGCAAGATATTCGTCATGAACGTGGAAGAGTCGGTCAGGATAAGGACCGGAGAGTCCGGCGATACAGCACTATAGCGGTACTGATAAAAGATATTCAATGATAGGGAGGAATAAGATATGAAAAAGATGGCTAAGGGAATCGTAGTTATTCTGGTGCTGCTTATAGGAGTGGCAGTGCTTTTGGCGCCGGCCCTGGTATCGGCCGAAGAAGCCGCTGCCCCTGCTGCGGCCGCACCTGCACTGGCGCCGAAGATCGACACGGGGGACACGGCATGGATGATCGTGGCCACGGCGATGGTCATGCTCATGTCCTTGCCTGGGCTTGCTCTCTTCTACGGCGGACTGGCAAAGAGGAAGGATTCGCTCAACACCATGGCCATGACCTTTGTCACGTTCTGCATCGTAAGCGTGCTCTGGGTCATCTACGGCTACACCTTTTCGTTCGATACGGACATCAAGGGCATTATCGGAGGAGCATCGAAACTGTTCCTGAAGGGGGTGGGGCCGAACAGCATCTCCGATCTGGCTAAGACGATCCCTGAGTTTATTTTTATTGTGTATCAACTTACCTTTGCCGCAATTACCGTGGCTCTCGCCAGCGGCGCATATATCGAGCGCATGAAGTTCTCCGCCTGGATCCTCTTCTCCGTGCTCTGGATGACGATCGTTTATCTTCCAGTGGCACACTGGGTCTGGGGTAACGGTTTCCTTGCAAAGGCGGGAGCGCTGGACTTTGCAGGCGGTACGGTAGTGCACATCAACGCGGGTATTGCTGCGCTTGTGGGGGCCCTCTTGCTCGGCAAGCGCCGGGAAAAGGCGATCATACCCAGCAATCTGACGCTCGTCATTACCGGGGCGGGTCTTCTCTGGTTCGGCTGGTTCGGGTTCAACGCTGGTTCGGCCCTTGCGGCGAGCGGCCTGGCAGGTGCTGCCTTCATCAACACGAACACGGCAACGGCAGTGGCGGCTATTTCGTGGATGATCGTTGAATGGATGCACTCCGGCAAGCCGACGGTGCTCGGGCTCGCATCGGGTGCAGTCGGTGGTCTTGTGGCCATTACCCCGGCGGCCGGGTTTGTGAACATCAGCGGCGCTATCATTATCGGCATTGCGGCAGGCGTGGTACCTTTCTTTGCCGTGGCCAAGATGAAGCCCATGTTCGGCTATGATGACACGCTCGATGCCTTCGGCATCCACGGCATCGGCGGGACCATTGGTGCCATCCTGACCGGCGTCTTTGCCGATCCGGCAATCAACGAAGCCGGCAAAGGCCTTTTGTATGGAAATCCGATACAGGTCTGGATCCAGATCAAAGCAGTTGCAGTCACACTGCTGTATAGTGGCGTGATGACCTTCATCATCTTCATGGTCCTGAAAGCTGTTGTCGGCATACGGGCCGATGCCGAGGAAGAATATGTCGGGCTCGATGAAAGCCAGCATGGTGAAAAAGCGTACAATATGTGAGAAGTTTGCTGGGAATTTTATCAATGTTATTTTCGATGATTCTTTAACGTTTTGATAAAATCAGTCATGCGATGAATTCGTGGACAGGCAGATAAATAAGCTGCCTGTCCACTCCTCTTTCTTTTCTGCAAATTCTCTTCACCTTATAAGTCATGCTCAATTCCTATACACTTGCCTAATATATAATCACAAAACAAACCTCCAAATAACATATGCTCTTTTTTAGCAGACAATTATATTAATTAAATCAACAATTTTCATTCAAGGAGAATTATCAATTCCCGGTGGCATATACATTGCTTATAAAATGTTCACATGCATAAGAGATATGCAAAGAACATTTCGAATGGAGGTGATAATCGTGAAACTGGTCAAGTGCATTATCCAACCGTACCGGCTTGACGAAGTCAAGGAGGCGCTTGCAGGCATCAAGATCCAGGGCATGACCGTCTCCGAGGTGAAAGGTTTCGGCAGGCAAAAGGGGCATAAGGAACTCTACCGCGGAGCAGAGTATACCGTGGATTTCGTGCCAAAGGTCGAGATCGAACTCGTGGTTCAGGACAATCTGGTAAAACAGGTCCTGGACGCAGTAGTTAAAGCGGCCCGGTCCGGCAAAGTAGGCGATGGCAAGATATTCGTCATGAACGTGGAGGAGGCAATCCGAATCAGGACTGGCGAGGCCGGAGATGCGGCTTTGTAAGGAATATGTTTTACTGCAGGGATCGCTGAGAAGGCCGAGAGAAAAATTCAAGATTTAAAATTTGAGATTCGAACTCTGCACCCTCCGCGGTGAAAAAATATATATGGGTTTGTCGATAATGATTTAGGGAGAAATTCAATATGATGATCGGCATGAAAAAAATTTTGATGTTCGCTCTGCTGTTGCTCATCGCGGCCGGGTTCCTTCCGGACGTGATCATGGCTGCGGACGCACCTTCGGCGCTCAAGGTTGATACAGGTGATACGGCATGGATACTGGTTTCGGCAGCACTCGTGATGCTCATGACCCCTGGGCTAGCCATGTTCTACGGCGGTATGGTGCGGAGCAAGAACGTGCTCGGCACCATCATGCATAGTTTCATCGCGATTGCGCTGGTGAGCCTCCAGTGGATCCTGTTCGGCTACTCGCTTTCCTTTGGCCCGGACATCAGGGGGATCATCGGCAGCCTCTCCTGGGCCGGCCTTTCGGGCGTGGGTCTTGCGCCCAACGGGGATTACGCGGCGACGGTTCCACATCTCGCGTTCATGGCCTACCAGATGATGTTCGCAGTTATTACCCCTGCACTCATCAGCGGCGCTTTCGCCGAGCGGATGAAGTTCTCGTCCTACCTTCTGTATATCCTGGCTTGGACGACGGTGGTATATGACCCCGTGGCACACTGGGTCTGGGGAAGCGGTGGGTGGCTCAAGCAGATGGGCGTCCTCGATTTCGCCGGCGGCATCGTCGTCCATGCCACATCAGGGTTTTCAGCCTTGGCGGCCGCGCTCTACATCGGCAAACGGAAAGGGTTCCTTCAGGAACCTATGCCACCCCATGACCTTCCAATGACGGTGCTCGGCGCGGGCCTTCTGTGGTTCGGATGGTTCGGCTTCAACGCGGGGAGCGCTTTATCGTCAGGCGGGCTTGCCACCATGGCATTCGTCACGACGCATACAGCAGCAGCTTCGGCGACCATCACCTGGATCGCGGTCGAGTGGTATCATCGGGGAAAAGCGACGATGTTCGGCGCAGCGACGGGCGCCATTGCCGGTCTTGCCACCATTACGCCGGCAGCAGGCTTCGTAGGGCCGATGCCAGCTCTCCTGATCGGTGTTGCTGCGGGACTGTTGTGCTATACTGCGCTGAACGCAAAGACCAAGTTCGGCTACGACGATTCTCTTGACGCCTTCGGCGTGCATGGCGTCGGCGGCAGCCTCGGGACGATCATGGTAGGGGTCTTCGCTTCCGTTGCGATCAATGCGGGCGGGGCAAACGGTCTGGTCTTCGGAAACTCCCATCAGTTGGCAGTGCAGGCGGGATCGGTTCTCCTGATCGCGGCGTATTCCTTTGCTGTCAGTATGGTGATCTTCAAGGTCATTGACGCAACGATCGGGCTGCGGGTCAATAAAGATGAAGAGACAGAGGGCCTCGATATTAGCCAGCACGGAGAGGCGGGGTATACGCATTAAGAAAATGATGAAACACTGAACAGATAAAGTGGACGGATAGGCAGCATAGGGGCTGTCTATCCTTTTTCCCTGTTCAGTTGTTAATCACATGCCTAACAATGCGCCAGTAACATTATCCGCAGAGAGAATATTCCTCCCGTATTAATTGTGATCACGAAGGGAATCAATTGGTTATCAGATTTCATGCTGCAATTAATATGGCATATGCCTTGCTTTATAAGTGATGTACAGTCTCCTAATAGCTGGGAATAAAACGGCTCTATGGATTGTTTTGTGTATTCTGAACGAGTGCGACGCCGGCCAGTATGCCGATGCCCCCGATGATCTGTACAATGGATATTCGCTCTCCGAGAAACAGGGCAGCGAAGACAACCGCTACGAACGGCACGAAATAATGATAGACGACCGTACGGGTGACGCCGAGCCGCTGCACCCCCTGGTACCAGAGGCTGAAGGCGATGCCCCCGGAAACGAATGTTGAAAACCCAAATGCCGCCCATGCCTGGACAGACACTCCGCTCCATGATTGGCGGGCCAGTTCACCCAGGCTCATGGGCAGAAGCAGCAAGCTACCCGTGGCCATGCTGTAGGCAGTGACTTTCACGGCAGAATATTCCTGGAGGAGCGGTTTTGACTTTATGGTGTAGAGCGCCCAGCACACCGATGCACAGACGGTCAGCAGGTCGCCCGAAAGGTCATGGCGGCTGAAACTGATATCACCAAGGCTGCTCTGTATGATCAGAAAGACCCCGAGAGATGACAGGAGAATGCCCAGTCCGCTTCGGAATACGATCCGTTCCTTTTTCAATATCCCCTGGATCAAGGCAGCGAAAAGGGGTGACAGAGAGATCAAAAGCGCGGAGTTCGTGGCGCTCGTAAGCTTGAGTCCGTACATGAACAGGATATTATAGAGCGTGATACCAATAAGGCCGAGCCTAATGAGGGGGCTGATGTCCTTGCGTTCTATCCTGAGTGACTCGCCCGTCATGATCAGGACGCAGACAAGGAACAGCGCCGCGAGTGAGAACCGGACAATGGTAAAGCTCAATGGGTAAAAGTCGCGGAGCGCGTACTTCACAAACGAGAAGTTCACTCCCCAGATAAGGGAGACGAGTATGAGACGGGGGTCGAGCATGGCGGTTTGAACTGCAAAGGTCAGAGCGCAAAGAGCAGAGAGGAGAGCGTGTTAGCTACTCCATGCTCTGTCCCTTTGACCATGCACTATGCCAAGAGTAGCAGTCGCACTATATCATAAATTGACTTGAATCATCAAATATATTGTGCTATCAATAAGCATGGACTCTCTTGTGACGAGGATACACGACCTTACCGCGGATATTCTGACCGGTATTGTGGACGGCGTGGTCGTGACGGATGCACAAGGACTGATTCTCATCTGGAACAGGGCCGCTGAAGAAATGATCGGCATCGCCGCTGCCGAAGCGCTCGGCAAGCATTTCGGTGCCGTATTTTCCGAGAACACGGCCGTCGTGCGACAGATCGAAAAGACCTTTTCCTCGGGGAGGTCCTATTCCGATTACGAGACAGAACTCGTATCAAAACACCGGCAGCCGCATCCGGTGGGGCTGGTCACGAGCGTACTCCTTGACAACGGCGGACAGCTGACAGGCGTGATCCTGACGATCCGCGACCAGGCCGGAGTACGAGACCTCAAGGAACGCATGAGGAGGTCCGACCGTCTCGCGACACTCGGCATGATCGCAGCGGGTATCGCTCACGAGGTTAAGAATCCGCTCGTAGGCATACGCGGCGCAGCGCAGCTCATGAAATCCGAGCTAAGCTCGGAGGATGAGGCTGGATCGGCCAAAGGCAGGAGCCTGATAGAATATCTCGACGTGATCCTGAAGGAAGCGGACCGGCTGAACAAGGTTCTTGAGGGAATTCTCGACTTCACGCGGGTAAAGCCGCGTGAGATGAAGGCGTTCAATATTCACAGCATCCTGGACCGCGCTGCTGCTCCTGAACGAGGAGAGCGCGCGGCAGAGCGGCGTCGTCCTCTCGCGGTTGTATGACCCGAGTCTGCCGGACGTGATCGGGAACCAGGACCAGCTTATTCAGGTTTTCCTGAACATCATCAAGAACGCGGTCGAGGCCATGCCCGGCGGGGGAAAGCTTACGGTGATCACGAGGATGTCGGATCTGTTCACGAGCGTGCAGGCAGACGGCAAGAAACACCGGCTCATGGTCGTGAAGATCAGCGATACCGGCCCAGGCATCAAGCAGGAACATCTTCAGGATATTTTCACTCCCTTTTTTACGACCAAGGACCGGGGGGTGGGTCTCGGCCTGGCGCTTTCGTACCAGATCGTGCAGGAACACCTGGGGACGATCCGGGTCGAGAGCCAGCGAGAACGAAGGCACGACGTTCAGCGTGTATCTTCCGCTGGCGGCGTGAAGCGGCATGGAGCATGGCGCAAAGGGCATGGAGCTGGGAGTATGGGATTTCGGGAATCGAACCAGTGACATCCCGCACTTTGAGCTCTGCCCCATGCTCCGCAAAACGACGAGTGTATCAATTATGACAAATGAAAAGGTCCTAATAGTCGACGACGACGAGAGCGTGCGCTGGGTGCTCAAGAAGTCACTCGAAAAAGAGGGCATCGAGACGGCGCTCGCGAAAGACGGTGCCGAGGCGCTCGAACGGATCAAAGAGGGTGATATCGCGATCGTGCTCATGGACATCCGCATGCCAGGGATGAGCGGGTTCGAAGCGCTCGAGAAGATCCAGGAAGAGGGCCGCGGAATCTCCGTCATCATCATGACGGCCCAGGCAACGATGCAGAACGCCATCGAGGCCATGCGGCGCGGCGCTTTCGACTATATCACCAAGCCCTTCGACCTCGACGAGGTGAATATCCTCGTGCGCAAGGCCATCGACGTGCGGCGGCTTTCCCACGAGGTAAACGCGCTTCGCGCAGAGGTCCGCGAAAAGTACGAGGGCGGACTCGTGGGCAACACGCCCGCCATGCAGGAGATCTACAAGACCATCGGACGGGTCGCGGAGAGCGACGCCACGGTCCTGGTCCACGGCGAGAGCGGCACGGGCAAGGAGCTTGTTGCGCGTGCTATTCACTACCACAGCAAACGTGCGGGTAGGCCTTTCGTGGCGGTGAACTCGGCGGCGATCCCCTCGGAGCTCCTCGAGAGCGAGCTCTTCGGTCATGAGAAGGGTGCCTTTACCGGTGCAGTAGCCCGTAAGATCGGCAAGTTTGAGGCCGCTGCCGGAGGAACGCTTTTCCTGGATGAGATCGGCGATATGAACCTGCCGCTTCAGGGCAAACTTCTTCGTGTGCTTCAGGAGCGCGAGTTCGAGCGCGTCGGCGGCACGGAGCCGATCAAGACCGACGTGCGTGTGATTGCCGCGACCCATCAGAACCTCGAAAAAGCAGTTCGTGAAAAAAGATTCCGTGAAGACCTGTTCTACCGGTTGAACGTGATCCAGATCAACATCCCGCCGCTTAGAAAACGCAAGGATGATATTACGCCGCTTGCAGAGTACTTTATGCAGAAATATCAGCCCAGACCGGGTAAGACCAAGATGCTTACCCCGGAGACGCTCAAGATACTCCGGGCCTACGACTGGCCCGGCAACGTGCGTGAGCTCGAGAACGCGATCCAGCGCGCTATCACGCTCGCCCAGGGAGACAAGATATTCCCCGACGCCTTACCCCCGCAGATCTTCAAGCCTGGCCACGGCGTCGCACTCTCGTTCGAGAACTTTCTCGAAGAAAAACTATCTGACCTCGTGGAGCGGATGGGCGGGCTTGAAACCGGCGATATCTACTCCATGGTGCTCCAGCGGGTGGAAAAACCTCTCATCACTCTGGTGCTCAGGAAGACCGAGGGCAACCAGGTGCGCGCCGCACATCTTCTTGGTATCAACCGCAACACCCTCAGGAAGAAGATCAAGGAACTGGGTATCAAGGGGCCGTTTAACGGGGAAGGGGAAGAGGGGCCGGGAGAGGAAGAGTGACGTTGTGTGCCACCGTCTCGATTTCATCATATAGCAGGTTGGGCTATGCGCATCAGCCCAAATTTTCTCTTGGCATTCGAGCAAGGTAAGGGATATTGGCTAAGCTACGAATTGTGGATAACACCTGCAAGTGTGCACTCGTAGATAATCCAGATTACTCATAAATGCAGGTTGAAACATGAAATAGGACGAATTTAATAGCGGGGACGGGTTAAAGCCGTAACGTTCGGGTTAAGAGAGCCAAAAGATAAGCATCTGCAAACCATTGATGGCGGCTGGTCTCCCCAATATTAAATCTCTTTCAACAAATCTGCGCTTTCTATCTTTCCCAGCAAACAAAGATCTCCTCTTGTCTCTCCTCATGAGGTGAGCGCATAAAGGGGCACAGCCCCAGTCAGTCCATTCGGTTGTGCATGACCCGCTTCTTCGAAGTGTGGTCTTGACTACCCTTGTGTTATTGTTTATACTTGATATCGTTGAAGCGTGGACCGTCAAGCTATTTCGGTATCATCTAGATATTGGTGGATTAGGTTTGTCTTGTCCAAATATAAAAGACGAAGGGAGACAATGAATGATTAACAAAAATAACATGCCTATTTGTGAAGCAGCAAATTATTTTAAGGAAGAGATTCTTCAAATTATGCCAGATATACCTGTAAGCCAACTCGCTGACATGGTGTCATTATATATTTATTATCAATATGGCATTACCAAAGAAGAAGCGAAGAAAGTTATTGAAACAACCTGTTTATGAGAACCTAGATTGGCCAAACTTCATGGTATCTCAGCATGGCATTTTTGAATGACATTTTCAAGGTCGAAGCCGACAACTCTGGCATGAAACATTGGTGTTTCAAGGACTGAAAACTGCTTGAGTTTTAAGCAGAAGCTGACATTCCATGTTTCAATCAAGAGTCTCCACTTCTGTTTGATGCTGGCCTCAGTGCAGTACATCTACATTTCTGCAATGTCAATTATATGACAGATGTAGCGGAGAAAACCAACGATCAGAATCGAGATGCAACTCTGAGTGCTCCGCCCTCCGCGAGTCACTTTCTATCCGTTTTTATATCCCACATCTCACCTGAATACATATCGCCGAAGGCGTCTTCATAGAGCTTGATAAGCTCGGCGCGGTATCCCTCGTCGATCTTGACCGCCTTCTTGGCGTACGAGGCGCACCAGCCGCAGGTGCCGCAGTCGGTAGAGCGACAGTCCCTATCCTTGAAGCCGGGAATGAAACCGGTCAATTTACTGTTGTCGATATAGACGGGCTCGCCCTCAAGGGGTGCAAGCATCCCGCGTCTTGTTGCGAGCTTCTTGAGCTTCATGAATTTTGACAATCGGACCATGCGCGGTCTGAACAGATACTTCCACTTGTTGAACAGGCCTTCCGAAAGGGACGCATCGCTTTTCTCTTTGTACCCGAAGGGTTGTATGAGATCAAGGAGGTTCCCGTCGTACCGACCCTCGGAGTAGGCTTTTACCCTCCTGGTCAATACCGGTGTGGGTGCGCCCCTTTCCAATACTTTGAAGGAGTCGTAGCCCATGTCGAGGTAAAGACCCAAATCCTCCGGTCTAATGAAATCAGAGCGAAGGTAATGAACAGGGTCTTTCAGCTTGTCGTACGAACACCTCATCACGCACCAGTCTATCATGAAACCCCGCGTTGGGTGCCCCTTCTGCGAGGCATGCGAAAGGTTCACCATGTGCTGGCCGGAAAGCGGGCAGAAAAGCTGGCAATTGGCGTTCACGATGAGCTGCAGCTCTATCTTGAGTGCCTTCCGCAGAGCCGTGAGAAGTCCGAAGTCACGGTTCACGCTGAGCGGCTCAAGGGTTATGCAATCAGCCCCGCCGTCCTCCCAGAACCTTGCTTTGGCTATCCCGTCAACCCTGGCGTAGACGCCCACCCTCACCTTTAGCCCCGGATGGCGTCTCTTTATAATGGGCAACAGAAAGGGGAGCGATATCGTGACCGCACTCACCCCGGCGCTCTCGATGTACTCCAAGAGCGCCTCGATCTCCCTCTGTCCCTGCTTGGCGTACTCACGGTTGTCCATACATGCAGCGTTCAGGAGATAGTTGAAACCCATGCCCTTTGATCTGGCCGCTTGTACGTGGCGCTCGAACCAACTGCGCGAGAGCGGTGGCAGAGTAAAAGAGGCCCTGCCTCCGCCCACCGGATCAGCGGACAGTTTGCCGAAGACTTCTGTGACCGGATATGCCGCAATGTCGTCTAGGAGGCCGTTATCGAAATTGGTCGCGACCGACAAGCTGAATTTCTTCACAGTAACCCTTTCTCCTCGATACCACTATCTGCCAGAACGGTTCCTTTACCACCCTGCGACCGGCGAGACCAGCTTTTTCGGCCAAGCCGTCCAACTCGGGAACGGTGTATGAACGGAGTACCGACATCGGTCCGTCGTGTACGGGAATAAACCTTGTTAATATTCATGTCTTGTTGCCAAGGTAGTGGCGGGAATTCGCTACTCCATGCTGGGCATTCATACACGATCAGATCATACATTGCATGGGGGTTCGATGATGCTTGCCATTTGAGTACGGGCTGAGGATCCTGTACTTGAACTACGTGATAATCGGGATGGCCGACATCAGGATAAATTGGTTTTACTCCAAAGATATCACCAGCGTACAAAGTTGGTTCATTGTTGCCTACTTGAGGCGTTCCAATAGACAATATTTATTAAATTATACAACATGCATAGCCTGCGTATCCTACTGATTGCATGTTACAGGAAGTAAAGCAACATCGGAACGATTTCGAATGCCTACGGATTTCAAAAAAGTACCCATGTTTATCTCTTCTCTATCGGGTACTTCGCCTTTTCCCATTCTGTCCACCCACCTTTCAGTGCATAAACGCTGGGATAGCCCATCCCTATAAGTTTAAGCGCCACACGGGCACTAGTCGTCTCATTATGTCACGCGCAGTATAGAACTATCGTTTTTTCTTTGGTGTATTTCTTGGTCCAGGTTGCGGCATCCTGCGGATCCTCCCGAACCGCGCCTCTGATCTTGGAGTCGCTCTTGTCCCAATCATACCCAGTTCGAACATCTATAATGACAGTATCTTTATCACCAAGTCGACTCTTAAGTTCCTCTTTTGACATTCTGGGCGCATCAGCCGATGCAACTGCGAAAGCCAAAAGCGAGATAAAAGATAAGAAGACCATAAGAAAACTAAATATGTATTTTTTGTTCATGCATACCTCCTCGTGAATGTTCCCAGAATACTCATCTTGGGCAGTCATATCTACATGTTCAAGTCGTAACTTATTATATTGATGATAATAGCATAGGTGCAATGCATAGGAAGTACTCCGCATGATCATAGATATATTGTCCGGCTTTGCGCTGCTCTACCACTTGCCGACTCACGTTGATTGCACAGTTTTTTTGCGCATAGTATATGTAAGGTTCCATGAACTAGTATCTTATGAAATAGGGGAAGGCCATCAGCACAATGCCGATGAGAACAATTAAAAGCCCGCTCGATACAAAATAGGGGAATGCCATCAGCGCGATGCCGGATAATAGCGCTACGCCGCGCCCCTGTCTCTTCCCATATACGAAGTAGCCCATGCCGATTGAGCCGAACAAAAGCCCCCACAGTAATGATGCCGAGCTATCCATTGTGTTTTCCCAAAAGTAACAATTTAGAATTGAAACATACATTCTGGCCAGCAGTTGATTGTGCTACCAGGTTCAGAGGAAGCAACCTTCATTCATTATAGCTGTTTATTGAAATATAGCAAGAACAGGGGGTAACCAATTGTATAGCTCGGTATGGCCGTAATAAAAAATGTCGCTATCAACTGCAACGCCATTGCCACCGCAGCCGGGTTCGACAGCATGTAAGAATTTTCAAGCGGAAGCGGACTAAATATGAATTCAAATGTCTCGGTCAATTGATCAAACACACAGGCGATAGAGCCAGATGGCATGTGCCAGGCAATAGCAGCAAAGAACACTGCCAGATGAACGATTATGCAGAACTTAAAACCAGGGTTAATTATTTTCAATCTCATCTTGCTTTAAGCAGTCAATCATGCTGCATAGTTCGACGTGAAAGTTGCTCCTCCGTCAAAATCGGCCTTCGAGCAGACTACCTGGAAGAAACTTACAGGACCAAACACAAATCATTTTCCTTAGGTATTTTCAAATACCATAAAAAATGGATTTTCTGCGGTCGTTCCCAGATCTTCTCTCTTTCCCCCTTCTGCGTTCAGGACCTTTGTAATTTGGATCATTTGATTTTCTTCGATTCTGACCTGATCGTCGATCCATATTAAGCCCTCGCTATTGTTTATTTATATCCTTGAATTTGTCCAGGATCCGATATGGCCCATATGCTTATCTTAACCCCTTTTCATCCCGTTCTCTAAAGACTTCCCTCGCTGCAAATATACCATTCAGTGCAGCAGGAAAACCGGCATAAACCGCCATCTGAATGATAATTTCGACTATTTCTTCCCGCGAACATCCGACATTTAGCGCTCCATGAATATGGACCTTCAACTGAGGGGCAGCATTTCCCAATGCCGTTAGCGCCGCTACCGTGGCAATCTCTCTGGATTTCAGATCAAGTCCAGGGCGGCTGTAAACGTCCCCGAATGGAAATTCAATGACATACCGGGCTAAGTCGGGGGCGACATCTTTCAAGCTTTGAATAACCCTTTCACCTGCTTCACCATCGATTTCCTTGAGCTTTTCCAGGCCCCGAGTATATCTGTCCTTATCCATATTATCTCCGTTTTTCGAATTGACCTATCTGCCCTCAATGCTTGTTGTCGACGCTTCTGCCTTCATCACCTTGTAGAATTTCATGATCTGATTAAGAATAGGCTCACGATTTCCACTTGAACTCTTCACCGTCGTTCAGTTTATCCTAGGTGCGTGCTATAGAAAGAGCTAAACGCTGCACACCTCGCTCGTTACGTTTAACTCCTCAAAATAACGGATGATGTTATGAAGTACTACTTCGTAGTTTTCAATATGTGCAAAGAATAGGCTTTTGCCTGTGAAATTGTGAAGTCGTTCGGATTAGAGAAGTCGGCAGGCACGTTCCCTAATGATATGAGTACGAAGCCTGCCGTTTTTTTAGATGGGTGTTGAATAAATTGAGAATGCTCTTTTATGCCTTTTTTTCTTCTTTTTGTTCAATGGACATGTGCTCATCTTTTAAATCGTCTTTTTCTGTCATGGCTTTCTTAAATGACCTTATACTTTTCCCCAGGCCTTCACCAATCTCTGGCAATCTTCCAGGGCCAAATATAATTAAGACGATAAAAAGTATTACGAGCAAGTGCATCGGTCGAAAAAGTCCTTCAAACATAAAATTCCTCCTTAGTAGTAGAAAAAAGTTCAGGGAACCAGCGAATTCCAGTATGAAATCTCCAATGTAAATATAGAGCATCTACATTATAGCATAAATGCGGGCTACAGCAGCACTACAACCCTACGACTTTAACAGATCGTCTTTATAAAAAATTGGCAACTCCTTAGAAAAGGAAGAAGCAAATGATTCATATTCTGCCCACAGCAATCAAGATCTCTTCTCACGAGGAGTCACGCTTATGCGTCCGTTATTCTCGAGAACTGCGACGTGCACATCCTCTATGTTGTCACATCCAGCCCCGCGAAGCGCAGCCATTAACTCATGCCGCGACAATTTCTCCCGTTTTAAGACATCATCAAATGGATAATTTGTAATATTCTACCTTTTTAATGTCACGGTAAGTCCCTTCAAAAAACACTTCTATAAGGCAGAAACACAACGACAGCGGCAGCACATAAACAATATATTCCGAATAGATGCCAGCGGCCGCGCTCCAGCCACAGGGAAAGCCACTTAAGAGCTAAAATTCCAGAAGCAAAGCTTAGTACCATACCCAACAGACTGGGATAAAAGAGACTTACCATGCTTGACATATCAACTGAAGACGCATGGCGTGCCTTCAGTAATCTTAAGACTTCTCGGACGATTACAGGTGGGGTAAGAACAACGGCAAGGGCGAAACTAAACTCCTCAACTCTTTGTTTGGCTATCCCTAAAAGAAGTCCGGTGGATATAGTTGCCCCGGAACGCGATAATCCTCGAAACGGTAGACAGATACCCTGTACTGCTCCGATCCAGCAAGATTCCTTTAAGCCCAAAGTGACTTTCTCGCCGGTACGACGACTTTTCCAACCTGCGAAAATGATTAAAAGACCTGCTGCTGCAAGAGCTGCTGAGATCAAAACCATGTTACCAAAGAGAAGCTCAATCTCCGCATGTGGGACATCCCCTAATATAAATTTCTCAATAAAATATTTCAGCAATAAGCCTATAATACCCGTCAAAAACGTAGCTACTGTAATAAGCTTTACTGAATTCCAAATGATTTTTCGTGAAGGGGAAAAGGTTTCTTTCCACGATTTCCAAAAAAAGAAGATGACCGCAAACATGGTGCCCGTGTGAAGCATCACCAGAAGAAGCGTCATCTCCGGACTGGTGGGGTCGAGTCCCATCAATTTTTCTGCCACGATAACATGCGCTGAGCTTGAGACCGGCAATAGTTCGGCGGCTCCTTGAATTATCGCTAGAATAAGAATTTTTAACCAAATCATTAAAATTAACCTCGATTAATTCCCGTGAGATTTGTTGGCCCTTTTTGTCAACATTGCTCCGCCTTGACTCGAACGATCAGATAATGGTTACTACTTGAAACCTGCATATTTCAAACGACGCAACTACCGTTTATTTCAGGAAGTACGCCGACAAAAAGGTACGATCGATATTCTTCACTTCAATCAAATCCTGATCCTGTCATGAGCACCTACGAGCTTGCACACGTGATCGAGCAAAACAATCGACAAGTTCAGATTGTGACAATCGCTGCACGCTTCAAGCGATCGTTCTCGTTTCTATTCAGAATATATTGGCCCGGTTAGTTTTGCGCTCTATGTTCAATAACAAAGAGAAAACCGTCAAGGGGTGGGTTCTTCATGCGGTTTCGTCCCCGTTGTCTACGTGGAGGACACCGGGTTTTGAGCAGGGTGAGACGTTCTTGGCGGCAATGAAAACCCCAAACGACAGTATGAAGGCTATGCCGGCCACGATGAATGAGAGCGATTTTCCATGCCATAGGCCGGTAAACCAGCGCATGAACTCATCCGCAAGCACAGCCGCATTTCCTCCATATAGCTGCAAATCATGGATATATTTCTTTGTATATCCACCCGCACCCGGGTACACATATCCACCAACGATTTCATAGCTCAAATCGCTGGTCGAATCATTCATGGCTGCCCGGTAGATCAGGGCAGAACTGCTTAAACCAACCAACAGGATAACGGCGCTGGTGAGGTATAAGAATGTTCGCAGGCGCGTGATTTTCAATTTCATATGGTGCATTCCATTTACCGTTTTACTTCTCAGCACAGCGGCTCATGCCAGCGAAAAGTCATCGCTGGAAAGGATGATTGTACTGCTCGGGGATAGCATTCGTCAAGGACGATCTGCGCCGCGCATAGACCGCCCGCCACGTCGGAGCTGATTTCCGCATGTAACCTTCATATTCTACAGGAAGCAACTCCTGTGTCGTGCAGGAAGTAAACATACTCAGCACGTTTCTGTTGGGAATCTCTTTTATGTTCCTTCGGATTTCTATTCTCTAGATGTAAGCGACCTGTCATTCCTTAACCGGGGTCCAGGTCTCGTCTGGATCGTACGATTGCATCTCCTGAGCGATCTTCAAGGTGTCCGGTCCGAGGTTTTTTTGAAAAACCTTGCCCTGGTGATTGACGATAAAGGTCATTACTCCCGACTTGCCCCAGTTTGAGGGGAATGCGGCCAAACCGAAGCCGCCGACCATGTTGCCATTGATGATGTAATTGTATTTTCCGCCAGGCGCATGCCCTCCCTGTTTTGTCAGTATCTTGAAATAGTAGCCATGAAACGGTACCGGCTTTTCCTTGAACAGAGAATTTGCCTTCTTATAGCCCTCTATTCTAGCCTGTGCCACCAGTTCACCCAAGGGGCTCACTGCTTCGCCTGGCTTGTGTCTCCAGAAGAGACCGTTCTTCTTGTCGGGATCACTCCGGAGTTTCTGCGCATACGCAAGGATTCCGTCGCCATCCCAGTCCTTCAGGACATACTCGCGCTGTGCCTTGACGTATGAGCGACAGACCAGTATGGCAGTGAGTTCGTCTTCTCCGATCCTGCGGTTCAGGATCTCTTCTTTGCCTGCTTCGGTATCAAAGAACCATTGGCCATTCGTTTTTACCAGGGGAATCGGGAATGGCCAGTTCTCATTGCCTATGTGAATGATCACCTTTGCATCATTCTCTTTCACGAGGTTGGTTTTCTCCTCTACGTGTTTGGTAAATTCCTCAAATTGAGCGTCGGCCTGCACCTCGTCACTGGAGCGAAGGTCTTTTGCGGAGGGCCCGAATATCTGATCGAGCGCATCCTTATCGCGCATCTTGACAGCCTCAACGAGTGCCTTCAAGGCATCTTCAGGAGTAGAAAAAAGTTTTTGCGATGCTCCCGCCATTATCGGTATGCTCCAGACAAGGATAAACGCTATACCGATAAAAAGCGCAGCAATAAAAACCATGCCACGCGAAGGACAAAAGAGAGATTTTTTTCGCTTTGTCTCCATGATTTTTTCCCTTTCTTAATTCAAAGTATTCCGTGATATAAAATCAGTTGAAGCAAACCCCTCTTTGCTACCGGTGTTGCCTGTCACCGGACGCATTCCTGCCCTTAGGAACACTGCCTCGACTTACCGGAGGAGCGGAAGGCCGTTCGTGTTCGCTGCTTTGACGGCTGGTCTGGCCACGAAGGCTCTGCGTCTGGGCTTCACTAGCTCCCCGGTAACCGCCAAAGCTAGCTGAGGGCGTTCTGGCAGGCTGCTGGCTCGCTCGCGCAGAACCGGGCTGAGTCGAGCCGCTGCTAATATGTGGAGTAACTGGCGTCGGCTGCTGACTGCTGCCTGGTGCCGGGATTGTCGGCCGTTGACTGACATCCGGGGTTGGCATTGTTCGTCGCTCGCTGGCACTTGGAGCCGGGATTGTCGGCCGTTGACTGACATCCGGGGTCGGCATTGTTCGTCGCTCGCTGGCACTTGGAGTCGGTATGGTCGGCCGTCGACTGATACTAGGAGCCAATGGCGCTGGCTGCTGATTGACAATACCACGGCTTTCCCGGCCGCGATTGCTGTATGCACGGGTGTCCTCTCCGTGGCCGTACATCCCTCCGGCGGGCTTGGGCTGCAGCGTAACGCTTCCTCTGGCTTCACCCATGCGTTCATACCTGTCGGCGTTCGGACCACTGGGTCGTGAGGCCAAGTACCTGGCGGGGTCACCGTGTGATCTATCATGTCTCCATGTCTGATTAATGAAGGGCCTGCTTCTGTTGATATAAACATTGCTCACGTGAACATATGGCCTTGCATGATTGACCCAGCCTGGGCGGTCCCAGCCATGATAGATCACGTGGTGGTGACCCCAGTCAAAGTCCATGCTCAACCAGCCCCCAATCACCAGGCCAAAGCCAAAGTTGATGAACGGCGAGACGGTCGGAGCTTGGACATATACAACTGAAGTGTCATACTGAGGGACATACATATACTGAGGTTGAGCTGGAACAATCTGGATGTAGTCTCCTTCGATGATGACGCTTTGTTCAGCGTTACTGACCAGATTGCCGACGGCCCTCGCCCGCCATCTGAGCCGCTGGATCGAACTGGTCACGTCTTCCGGCTGGTTCAGAAAGGCATCTCCCAGGTTGGCAGTCCAATCCATATTCTCGGCCATCATTTGAAGAACTCTTGGATAGTGGGCAATTGCCCTGACGGACTCAGCCCAATCCTGCTCGTCAATGCGCGACACATCCCCTCCGCTCTTGAGCCACACTTCCGCATCGGCAACCTCTGTCGGATACGTCGAGGCCGGCAGTATCTGGGCCAGCAGAGGGTCCGGGTAGAGCGCGATGGGGGCGAGAAGGCTATCAAGCTCATCATCCGTGAAGGATACTGAGTATGTCAGGTCCGGGTCTTCGGCCCAGGCCTGGATGGACAGGAGAGCTAAAAGGCACACAATAAATACAAGCAGGAAGCCCTTTATTAAGGTCCTCTTCATTAGCGCAGATCCTTCCTCTCTTCCCTTGTGGTCGCTGGCAGGCAGCAGATCATCGTCGAAAACTGCTTGAGCTTTTGCTTATGAGGCGCTTTCGTAACAAATGAGATTATCCAGGCTGTGCAGCGACCTGTCATGTTTAGACGTAGTTGATAACCTGTAAGCACATGAATGTAATTTAGACACGACGTAAAGCAAAAAAGTTGCACTATTTTCTTCCTTTTTTAAAAAAAATATTAGAGCTTGCATTGCTGATTTTAAGATTAAATACGCAATTTCCAAAAGACGGAACTATCGTAAGTTCCAGGAAGAAACTTCGTATGCTAATACTATAGTATAATATGCTTAATTCACATCGTAGATATCATACCTTCATAATTTATCTGTCAGGCGAACTGATAAATTTACAGTTTCTGGATGATCATTGTTGAACGGAATTGCGTGCTATGGCGATCGCCTATCACCGGAAGGATGACACGGGACACTTATCCCTTAAATTGGATATTTCTGCCCACGCATCCACGCATCTATGTCACTAAATGCCATCGGACGGGCGAAGAGAAATCCCTGGCCGTAGCCGCAGTGAAGCTCCTGGATCTTGGATAATTGATGCTCCATTTCAACTCCTTCGGCAATCACGTCGCAATGCAGACTGTTGGCCAAAGAAATAATGGACGTGACGATTTCCCTGTTGGGGCCGTCAGCTGAAAGTTTGTTGATAAAGCTGCGGTCAATCTTGAGCGCGTCGACCGGGAAACGATGAAGGTAGCTGAGCGAAGAGTGCCCGGTGCCGAAGTCGTCGATTTGGAGATGTATCCCCATGTCTCGCAGCTGGTTCATCATCCCAATGGCGGCATCGACGTTTTCCATGATCATGCTCTCCGTGATTTCCAATGCCAGGGTGTGCGGATCAACACCGGTCTCCGTCAGAAAACCGGAAAGCTTGCTGACGAGGTCCTGCTGATTGAATTGTTTGCTTGAAATATTGATGCTCATGGTGAGCGGAGGTTGCACAGGATACCGCACCTGAAGCAATTTCAGCTCGCGGCAGGCCTCGTGAAGTATCCATTCTCCGATATGATAGATAAGTCCGGTCTCTTCGGCCAAGGGGATGAACTCCATAGGGTAGATGAGGCCGCGCTTCGGATGTTTCCAGCGGACGAGCGCTTCAAATCCGGTCAACCGCTGCACATTCAGGTCGATGATGGGCTGATAGTAGAGAGTGAACTCCCTGTGGTCGACTGCGCCCCGCAGATCTGCCTCTAGTTGCAGCCGGTCCAGGATGTTGGCGTGCATCTTGGCATCGAAGACCTCATAGGATGCGGTCCCCCGCCCCTTTGCCTCGTACATCGCGATGTCAGCGTCGCGCAGGACCTGCTCCGGCCGTTCATAGCGTTCCATAGCCATTGCGATTCCGATGCTGACCGATGTAAATACTTCGTGGCCCTTGACATCGAGGGGGGCAGCCAATTTCTTCTGGATCCGTTGAGCGACGTCTATGGCGCGAGCGAGCTCGCCGATGTTCTCCAGGAGAATAGCAAACTCATCACCTCCGAGCCTCGCGACGGTATCGCCGGGGCGGATGCAATCGGCCATCTTGCGACCAACCACGATGAGGAGCTGATCGCCGATGGTATGACCGAGGCTGTCGTTGATGGTCTTGAAGCGGTCCATGTCGAGGAAGAGTACCGCGTAGTAGGGAGTGCCAGGCCGTCGCTGAGAAGCGGTGATGACGTGCTGGAGCCGATCCATGAAAAGTGCGCGGTTCGGGAGGCCCGTCAGGGCATCGTGGAAGGCATCATATATATGCTGTTCCTCCTCCTTTTTCCTCTCGGCGATTTCCTCCTTGAGCTCGGCATAGCCGTTCTTCAGCGACGTGCTCATGGCATTAAAATGGGAAGCGAGTTCGCCGAACTCGGTCTTATCCTGGTAGTCAATCATGTACCCCAAGTTACCCGAAGTGATCATGCGAGTCGCATTAACTAGTGTGTTGATAGGATGGGTAATGACCTTTATAAGATTCATGGCGACCAAAACGCCGAGGACTAGAGTTGCGATCATGGTCCCTGCGAGGATCAGCCACGCACCCTCAATCCTGTGTCTTGCATCCTGCGTTGCGGACTTGAGCCTGTTGCTCGCTTGTACGAACATGCCCTCCGTCTTGACCAGGGCTTCATTGCCGATGGCCGCAGCGTCAAGCTTCAGCTTGTCGATCCGGGGGGCGCTCGTTCCTGCATTAAGATAAGAAATCAGCACATTCCGGTAGTCAACAATGTGAGATTGGATGTAATCGATCTGAGTGTTAATATCCGGATCATGGTGGCAGGTCGAGCATGTTCTCGCGGCCTGATACATAGATTCAATATTATCCACCGTCAAATTGCGCTTGTTGTCGGGTGATGTGTAAGACGAATAGAGACCGGACTGAACCGCCTGGATGGATTGAACCAAATTACGATGGAGGTCCTCGATCTGATGGAACCTTATGACGCGGTCAAGCGTTTCTGTCGTGCTCCTGATGTACAGAGTCGCGACAATGGCTCCGAGGGCCGAAATAATAAGAAGCGTCATGATCGAAAGAACGATTTTTAGTTTCATAGGACAGCCATCGTTGCGAAAAATCCTGAGGAGATCCCCTCCCTTGCCTCGGACCTGAAATACCAACTGCATATTATTATTTGCAGTGCATCTTTTACCATACCCGAAGTCTCCATTGCACTGAATTGCCGATATCAGCGGTAAATTGTATGGGGCCTGGTCTCACTTAGCATCTGTCTGTGTCTGATCAATGATTACCGATTGTCCTATGCAATTTCCATAAAGCATAACAGCCGCGGATTATAGGAAGCACTCATCAACATATGTTGGTAATCATACCATAGAAACACGGCAATGAAAAGCAAAAGCCTCATCCCATCTACGCCGCTCACCTGAGCCTCGCCTCTGTATGGTCTCCCATTACCTGCCCTTATCTAATTTCTCCCTTTTCAATGCATAGGTCAAAAAGCCCTCTAAAGACGGACATTCTGATAGGGCACGCCTTTCGTAATCTGTAATTCAAGACTTATTCACAGGAGGACACTAAGGAGACAGATGGCGATCTTCGGCAGGAGCGGCATCGGCAAGTCAACGACAGCTCAGGACCTCGCCTCGCCGCCTCCCCCTTGCCGATCTATTAAAAACCGCACAGTTTTTAACCGTTCTTTGCGGGGTAACCCTTCAAGGTTGCAGATTTGCCTGCCTTTTACACTCCGGAGTTTCCTCTGCGACCTCCGGCGCGCGAATTTGACACGGTCATTTAGAGCTGGATTTCGTTGTGCGAAGTATAGACAAAGAGCGTGAAGTCGTTTGGGATCCGGTCATGCCGCAAGGCCACGGCGGGGGATAAGTTCTCGATCGCAAATTTGATCATCTCTTCTGGTGAGGTGTAGTTGAGCTCAACATCCTTAACGGGGGTGTGTGAGGACAGGGCATTCAAAGCCAACGCCCTGTTGCAGTGTTTGAAGAGCGAGACAAGGGCGTTCTTCGTGTCATCTGCCACACCGGGTACCCGCAGGTTGAATACGCCGCAGATGAAGATGTAGTCGTAGAACCCTTCGAGTTCATCATCGTCGGCGTTCATGACCATGAAGGTGCACTCGGGATACTTGTGCTTCGCAATGTTGATGAAATTCTCGTTGATGTCGATTCCGGTGTATTTTACGCTGATGTCCCGCCGTTTTAAAAATCTGTAAAAATCGCCGGTTCCGCAGCCGTAGTCAAGGACCTTGCTGTTGTTCAGGTCCGTCGCCGGCGCGATATCAGCAAGAGTGTGGTACCGTCTGATCTGGCCCTGGGGCGTCCAGCGGAGCGCTTCAGGGCGGTCGCCGAATTTTTTCAGATGGAAATTATAGAACGACAGGAGCTGCTCTTTTGCATAGGGGTCCATCGTATTCCTCCCTCTTCCAGAGGTATTGTATCGTACCTGGACGGCCAAAGGCAAGCCCCGAATCATCGAGACGCCTATCGCCGTTTCCGGGACAAGTGTCATTATCTAATTGCGGAATTCTGAAACACTTGACTTCCTTCTTATAGGGTAGTAATTTATAGTGTGATAAGAAAAAATAATACAAAACTGTTTTAGTCCTGTTACAATGTTTTGCTTGACAAAAAATTCACAGTGTCTTATTATGCACAAGTTTTAGAAGTTCTGTTAATTTAAAATTTAATATTTTGCAGGGAGTAGCGTATGACACCAAGTACCTATCTTCCGGAACAGTATCTGCCAGTAGTAGTTTTTCTGCTGCTCGGCACTGCGGTTGGCTTCGGCATGCTGATCGCTGGATGGTTCATCCGGCCCCGGAGACCCTATCCCGAGAAACTGATTACCTACGAGTCCGGTATCACCCCCTTCATGGATGCCCATCAGAAGTTCTCTATCCGTTATTATATCGTTGCCATGCTGTTTCTCATATTCGATATCGAAGCCGTTTTTCTCTATCCGTGGGCCGTCGCCTATAACAAGATCGGCCTCTACGGGTTCGTGGAGATGGTGGTCTTTATCGCGATCCTGCTTGTCGGGTATTTCTATGCATGGAAGAAAGGGGCTCTTGAATGGGAGTAGTACAGAATCTCTTTGAAGAAGGATATATCACGACGACCATCGATGGATTCCTGAATTACTGCAGGGCCTGCTCCATCTGGCCAATGACGTTCGGGCTTGCGTGCTGCGCCATCGAGATGATCCAGTATTATTCCGCGCCCCAGCATGATTTCGACCGCTTCGGCACGGTGCCCGCGCCCTTCGCCAAGGCAGTCTGACCTCCTGCTCGTTGCCGGTACGCTGACGAAAAAGATGGCGCCGATCGTGCGCCGCGTGTATGACCAGATGCCGGAGCCGCGCTATGTGATCGCGATGGGGAGCTGCGCCGGGTCCGGCGGCATTTTCAATACCTACAGCGTGGTGCAGGGGGTGGACAACATCATCCCGGTGGACGTCTATATCCCTGGCTGTCCACCGCGGCCTGAGGCACTGATGTACGGCATCATGAAGCTGCAGGAAAAGATCAAGAAGGAACTATATCAGGAAGTAATCCAGCGCACATATACATATCGCGATCAAAGAACTCGACCATGAGCGTTGCGCCATGACGAGGTTGTATGGATCCTTTACAGATCGCCAAGATGATTGAAGAAAAATTCACCGGACAGGTGCTCGGCACCATGTCCTATGCCGATCAGGTCGGTGTCCTGCTCAAGAAAGACATGATCAAAGACATCTGTTTTTACCTCCGTGATGAACCCTCCCTCAAGATGGACCACCTGTCTGATCTGACCGCCGTCGATTACTCAGCCTACCCCGGCGATACGGGACTGAGGTTCGAGGTCGTCTACAACATGATCTCCACCGTCTACCGTCACCGGATCCGGCTCAAAGTTCGTGTGCCGGAAGATGACCCGAGAATCGACACGCGTTTCCTCTGTCTGGCAACACGGCAAACTGGCATGAACGCGAGACTTATGACCTTATGGGAGATCAGGTTCGACGGCCACCCTGACCTCCGCAGGATTCTGCTGCCCGAGGAATGGGAAGGGCATCCGCTCAGGAAAGAATACCCCCTCAAGGGATACTAAACTGCAAGTTCAAAGCGCAAAATTCATAATTAAAAATTTCGGCTTAATACAGTGGTGAACATATGTCCGTTACTGAGACGAAAGAGATAGTGCAAAAAGGAAATTACCTTGAACATGGGGCCGCAGCATCCTGCCACCCACGGCGTGCTGCGCCTGGTGCTCGACCTGCAGGGAGAGACTGTGGTGGGTTGTGATCCGCGTCCCGGGTATCTCCATCGCGGTATCGAAAAATGGATGGAGAGCCGGACCTACCATCAGATCATCCCCATGACCGACCGGCTGGAGTATATCACCTGCATGAACAACAACCTTGGCTATGTGGTGGCTGTCGAGAAGCTTGCCGGCATCACGGTCCCGGAGCGGGCGCAGTTCATCAGGACGCTGATGGCCGAGCTCACGCGGCTTTCCGGACACCTTGTGTGGCTTGGCACCCATGCCCTCGATATCGGCGCCATGACGGTCTGCATGTACACGCTGCGGGAACGGGAGCTTATCCTCGACCTCACGGAGATGGTGACGGGCGCACGCCAGACCGTGAGCTATGTCCGCATCGGCGGGCGTGCGGAACGATATTCCCGCGGATTTTATCGACAAATGCCGTGAGTTCACCGAGCTGTTCCCGAAGCGGCTCGAAGAGTATGACACGCTGATCCGGGAAAACCGAATCTGGCTCAAGCGCACCGTGGGCATCGGCGTGATGACGGCCGAGGAAGCGGTCAACTACGGCCTGACCGGCGGTACGCTTCGCGGCTCGGGCGTGAACTACGACATCCGCAAGGTCGAGCCCTATGCTGCCTATGATAAGGTAGAGTTCGACGTGCCGCTGGGTAAGAACGGCGACGTCTACGACCGGTACATCGTGCGCATCGAACGAGATGCGCCAGAGCAACCGGATTATCAAGCAGTGTCTCGACATGATGCCGCCAGGGCCAGTGGTGACCGCGGACCCGCGCTACGCTATTCCCGAGAAGATGAACGTGATGAAGAGTATGCAGTCGCTTGCCCACCAGTTCGTGATCATGAGCAAGTGGGTCCCCATGCCCAAGGGCGAGGTGTATGTGGCGACCGAGGCGCCGAAGGGCGAGCTCGGCTTCTATATCGTGAGCGACGGGAGCGGCAGGCCCTACCGTATCAAGATCCGCGCCCCATCGTATGTGCACATAAGCGCTCTCCCGAAGATGGTGACCGGCCACATGGTGGCCGACGTCATCGCCTGCATCGGGACCATCGACATCGTGCTCGGCGAGTGCGATCGATAGGGGAGAGAGTCCCGGATGAAACTGAGAGAGATCATCAACCTTCTGCAAGCCGATGTCCTTGTCGGTGACGGCCTCCTCGATGAGATCGAGGTGGACCGCTGCTTCAGCGCCGACCTCATGAGCGACGTGCTCGGTCGTAGTCACGCGAACGGCATCCTGATCACGGGGATCACGAACCCCCAGGCAGTGCGGACGGCAGATATTGCCGATATCAAGGCGGTCTGCATGGTTCGCGGAAAGCAGCCGGAAGCGGAAACCGTGGCCCTGGCAAAACAGAAGGAGATCCCTCTTTTCATCACGAAGCTCACCATGTTTGAGGCGTGCGGTATCCTGTACATGAACGGGCTCCGAGGGGTGGCCGAGCGGCAATAGGCGATGACACAGCAGACTAAAGAGCAGGGGACGCTAGACCGGTTGACCAAGACCCAGGAGATGGTCTATGAACTCACGGTGGGTGAGGTCATGGCCTCCAAGATGGTTGCCGTAGGGCCGGACCAGACCATGGCGGAGTTCAGGCTCCTCTTGCGTGACAACCGCATCTCCGGGACGCCGGTGGTCGAGAACGGGAAGCTTGTGGGCATGGTCAGCATCGAAGACCTGATCAACGCCCTTTATGATAATGCTATCAATGCTCCCGTCCGGGAGAGGATGAAAACGAAGGTTGAGTGCCTGTACACCGATGAGCTGCTCGTTCACTGTATTGCCAAGTTTTCCAAATACGGGTATAGGCGGTACCCGGTATTGAACCGCAATGAAGAGCTGGTCGGTATCATCACCAAGGGGAGCATCGTCGAAGGCCTGCTCAAGAAGCTCGAGATCGAATACGAACAGGCCGAGTCAAAGGCATCCCTTACGCGTCAGCGGCCCACGATGCGGAAATTCTTCGAGGACGTATCCGCCGACGAGATCAGCTTCAGCTTTAAGTACAATGTCATTGGTCAGAACTTGAAGGACGCCGGCAAGGCGGCGAGCGAGCTCAAGAACGCGCTCAAGAAACTGGGCGTCTGTCCGCCGCTCCTCAGAAGGATCGGGGTCGCCACGTATGAGGCTGAGATCAACCTCGCCTCGTACACCAAGGGCGGCGAGATCCGGGCCCAGGTGGAGAAGTGGGGGATCATTGTGGAGGCGATCGATACCGGCCCCGGTATTCCTGATATCGAACTGGCGATGCAGCCGGGGTATTCCACAGCGCCCGACTGGGTGCGGGAACTGGGGTTCGGCGCAGGTATGGGGCTGGTGAACATAAAGAAATGCGCCGATGAGATGGATCTGAAATCATCGGTGCCCGACGGAACACACTTGACCATGCAGTTCTATTACACGAGTTGACAGGAACCAGCAAATGAAACTGAATGACCTTGTAAAGGAATTCGGTCTGGAAGTGAAAGCGGGTCCTGGTCACCTTGACCGAGAGGTGACAGGCGGATACGTGAGCGACCTCCTGTCCGATGTTCTGGCCCATGCCGAAGATGGGAACATCTGGGTCACGCTCCACATCCACCAGAACATCGTGGCCGTGGCCGTCGCACAAGGGACTGTGCGGCATCATCCTGGTCCAGGGCAGGCATCCGGAAAAGGATACGGTCGCCAAGGCCGAGGAAGAGGGCATCCCGATCATGGTGAGCAGCCTTTCGGCCTTCGAACTCGTCGGTAGATTATACAAGGCAGGAATCCGTGGCGCTGAGGCGGATTAAGGCTGACCTGCACGTGCATACGTGTCTGTCTCCCTGCTCCGGCCTTGACATGTCGCCTCGTGAAGTCGTAAATGCGGCTCTCCAGAGGGGTCTCGACCTGATCGGCGTGTGCGATCATAACTCGGCACAAAACGTTTTGGCCGTCAAGAAGGCGGGCGAGCGGAACGGGCTGATGGTGCTCGGCGGGATGGAAGTCGCCTCTTCTGAAGAAGCGCACCTCCTGGTGTTCTTCGACGATGACGATGACCTTCTCGGATTCCAGGATTATATTTACCAGCATCTGTATGGCAGAAATGACGAGCACGCCTTCGGTCTGCAGGTGATCGCAGACGACGAAGACGGGGTGACCGGTTTCTGTGACCGGCTTCTGATCGCGGCGACATCGCTCCCGGCCGAAGCAATCGTGGCGGCGGCCCGCGCAGCAAAAAGCGAGAGCCTCGTGATCGCTGCACATGTGGACCGACAGTCCTTCAGCATCATCGGCCAGCTCGGCTTCATACCTCATGCCCTGGTCCTCGATGCTGTGGAAGTATCGGCGCAGATGACCGTAGACGAAGCGAAAAAGCGGTTCCCTGATTGCAGGAACTACCCCGTCATAACGGGCTCTGATGCCCACGGTCCTGAGGACATCGGCAAGCGATTTACCTGCTTCACGGTCGAAGACGGGAGCGTGGCCGAGATCAAAAAGGCACTTACTGGCCGGGACGGCAGGAAGGCGGTCTGCTGAGGCTTTGGAAGACATATCGCTCCATATCCTCGATATTGCCGAGAACTCGATCCGTGCCGATGCGAAGAGAATAGAGATCATCCTTTCGCTGGATGCGGAGCATGACCTCTTTCGGGTGGAAGTCAACGACGACGGCAGGGGGATGGATGCCGAGACGCTCGCAAAGGTCCGGGATCCCTTCTTTACCACGAAGGGAAAGAAGACCGGCTGGGAATCCCGCTTTTGCCCAGGCAGCTGAACAGACAGGCGGGAACGTCATCCTTGATTCCGCTCCCGGCAAGGGCACACAGGTGTCAGTCACATTCCGATGGAGCCATGTGGACCGGCCGGCAATCGGCAGTATGGCGGATACACTGCTGACGCTTATCGCAGGCCATCCGGACCGGGATTTTGTGTATGAAGAGCGGGATGGCGACCGGGTTTTCCGGTTCGACACACGCGAGATCAAGAGCGATCTTGACGGCGTGCCGATCACAGCTCCGGCAGCGCTTGATGCAATCAGGGACTTGCTGAAAGAAAACATTCAACAATTTGAATAGTACTATTTCAAATCAGCAGACGAGGTAGACGATGAGTAACGAAGCAGTTGCACAGAAGGAAACAACGGTGCCGGAAAACAGCCCACCGTGGACATGGGAGTGGACATCATAACGCCGGAGATGTACCGGAAGATCGACGCGATCGTCGAGCGGTACAAGGACAAGCCCGGTTCGCTCATCCCCGTGCTCCAGCAGGCGCAGGAGGTGTGCGGGTATCTACCGCACATCGTGCAGCGCTACGTCGCGCAGGGGATGAATATGTCGCCGAGCATGGTGTTCGGCGTTGCTACCTTCTATTCCTTTTTCACGCTGGTGCCGCGCGGCAAGCACGTCATTCGTGTCTGCCTCGGTACGGCCTGCTATGTGAAGACGGAGCGAAGAGATCCTTGAAAAGATCAAGGATGAACTGGATCTCGAGGTCGGGGAAGTCACGAGGGACAAAAAATATTCCCTCGAAGCAGTGCGCTGTCTTGGTGCCTGCGGTCTTGCGCCGGTCGTGGTAATCGGAGCGGACACGTACGGAGACGTGGCGGCCACGAAGGTGATGGATATCGTCAAGAAATATGAATAGCTGAAGTATAAGATTACAACGCACAAGAGCAAGTAAAAGGTGAGACATGGCAAAGCTGACGATCGCTGATTTAAAAAAGATCAAGGAAGAGTACCATCAAGGACTGCGAGAGGGCGGGTTTCGGGCCAGGATCACGGTGCATATGGGGACCTGCGGCATCGCAGCAGGCGCCCGAGGCATCATGAATACGGTCATGGAAGAGCTGGCCAAATCCAACCTGAAGGATGTGGCAATCACCACCTCGGGTTGCGCCGGACTCTGCAGCCAGGAGCCGATGGCCACCATCGAACTTTCCGGAGAGCCTCCGGTGAAATATATCTCGCTGACCGAAGACAAGATGCGCAAGATCTTCGCCGAACATGTGGTGGGCGGGAAACCAGTCAAGGAGTACGCCCTGGTCGTTGGGCATGAAACTACCTATTAATTGATGGGGAACAATACCGTGGAGACAGCATACCGTTCAAACATAATGATCTGCGCAGGCACGGGCTGCGTGGCAAACGGCTCGCTCAAGGTGAAGGACGCGCTCGAGACCGAGCTAATCAAGCGAAACCTCCAGAACGAGATCAAGATCGTGCTGACCGGGTGCAACGGGTTCTGCGCCAAGGGCCCGGTCATGGTGGTCTATCCCGAGGACATCTTCTATCAGCTTGTGAAGCCCGAAGACGTGCCTCATCTCGTTGAAGAGCACTTTATCAAGGGGCGGCCGGTCCAGAAGTTCCTCTACACGCCGCCGGCGCAGAAAGACGCGATCCCGGTGATGAACGAAATCCCGTTCTTCAAGCACCAGGTGCTGCGTGCGCTCAGGAACCGGAGCCTCATCGACGCCGAGAAGATCGAGGAGTACATTGCCCGCGACGGCTATATGGCCGCGGCCAAGGCGCTCACCGAGATGACGCCCGAGCAGATCGTGAGCTGAAGTGAAAAAATCGGGCCTCCGCGGACAGGGGCGGCGCGGGATTTCTGACAGGCCTCAAGTGGGAACTCTGCGCCCGCGTCTCCGGCGAGATCAAATATATTCTGTGCAACGGCGACGAAGGCGACCCCGGTGCGTTCATGGACCGCAGCGTCATGGAGGCGGACCCCCATTCCGTGCTCGAGGGCATGATCATCGCCGCCAAGGCGATCAACGCCCACTACGGCTATATCTATGTACGGGCCGAGTATCCGCTGGCCGTGCACCGACTCCAGCTCGCCATTGAGCAGGCCAAGGATACGGGGCCTTCTGGGACAAGACATCCTCGGCACCGGGTTCGACCTCGATATCGAGATCTATCAGGGCGCCGGCGCGTTCGTGTGCGGCGAAGAAACGGCGCTCATGGCGTCCATCGAGGGCAAGCGCGGCATGCCGCGGGCCAAGCCGCCGTTCCCCGCGGTCAAGGGCCTGTGGAGCGTCCGTCGGTGCTGAACAACGTCGAGACCTTCGCGAACGTACCGCCGATCATCCTGAACGGCGCCGACTGGTTCTCGAGCCTCGGGACGGAGAAGAGCAAGGGTACGAAGGTGTTCGCGCTCTCCGGCGCGCTGAACAATATCGGCCTCGTCGAGGTGCCCATGGGCATCCCGCTCAAGACCATTATCTTCGACATCGGCGGCGGCATCAAGAACAACCGCAAGTTCAAGGCCGTGCAGATGGGCGGTCCCTCGGGCGGCTGCATACCCCATACGCTCATCGACACGCCGGTGGACTTCGAGAACATCAACAAGACGGGCGCGATCATGGGTTCGGGCGGCATGGTGGTGATGGACGAGACCACCTGCATGCCGGCCATGGCGAAGTTCTTCCTCGAGTTCACCGAGGACGAGTCCTGCGGCAAGTGCGTGCCCTGCCGGATCGGGAACAAGACGCTCCTGTCTATCCTGACCCGCATCACGAACGGCGAGGGCCGCGAGGGCGACATCGAACTGTTGCTTGACCTTTCCCAGCAGATCAAGGACACCTCGCTTTGCGGTCTGGGCCAGACCTCGCCCAACCCGGTGCTCACCACGATCAAGTATTTCCGGGACGAATATGAGGCGCATATCAAGGAGCACCGCTGTCCGGCACGGGTCTGCACGCCCCTCGTCAAGTTCGTGGTGGACAAGGACAAATGCAAGAAGTGCGGCCAGTGCTTCAAGGCCTGTCCGGCCGGGGCGCTCAAGTGGGAAAAAGGCCAGGTCGCCTACATCGATCCGGAAAAGTGCACAAAGTGCAAATCCTGCATCAAGGCGTGCGGTTCTGGTCGATCGATTAAAAAAAAACAATTTACCGCAGAGAACGCAGTGGAAACGAGGAAATAAATAAAGGTGTGTTCCTCCGGCGTTCAATACGGTTTAAAAAGGTAAAAAACATATGCAAAAGATGACGGTAACAGTTGACGGGAAAAAAGTAGAAGTGCCTCATCGGTGCGACGATTCTCGAAGCCGCGAACGCAGCAGGGTCTCGGGTGCCGACCTTGTGCCACGACAACAAGCTCCATCCCTTCGGCGCGTGCAGGGTCTGTATCGTCGAAGTGGAAGGCACACCGCGCAAGTTCACGCCGTCGTGCACGACGCCGGCGACGGACAACATGGTCGTAAAGACCATCATCGCCGTCACTCATCGAGGCGCGGAGGATGGTGCTCGAACTCCTGCTGATCAAGCATCCTCTCGACTGCCCGGTCTGCGACAAGGCAGGCGAGTGTCAGCTCCAGGACCTCGTGCACGAGTACGGGCTCGGCCAGAGCAGGTTCGATGCGGAGAAAGGATATCTGCCTCCGGATTATGAGAGTGCGATCATCGAACGCAACATCAGCCGCTGCATCCTCTGCGGCAAGTGCGTCAGGATCTGCGACGAACAGAACGGAGTGGGCGAGTGGGCCTTCACCCGCCGCGGAACGCGGGCGCGCATCAGCACCGACTTCGACCGGCCGCTCGACTGCGAGTTCTGCGGCGAATGCACCGAGATCTGCCCCGTGGGGGCGCTCACGACGCGCCAGTTCAAGTACAAGGCCCGGTCGTGGAACCTCGAGGGGACCACATCGGTCTGCAACTATTGCGGCTGCGGCTGCGGCATCATCCTATGAAACCCGCGACGGCAAGATCATGCGGGTGGGCCCGGCACGGAACAACTATCTCTGCACCAAGGGCCGGTTCGGCTGGGACGCTGTCCATCATAGCGAGCGGCTCACGACGCCGAAGATGCGCGTTGGCGGCGAGCTCGTGGATTGCACCTGGGACGAGGCGCTGTCGGTCGTCGCGACCAATCTCAAGGTGATCAAGAACAAGCACGGTGCCGAGAAGCATCGGCGGTCTCGGCTCGGTCCGGACAACGAACGAGGACAGCTATGTGTTCCAGAAGTTCATGCGCACCGTGGTCGGGACGAACAATGTGGACATGCTCGCGAGGCTCAAGGTTCCGAAGGGTCTGAACACAGCATTCTTTTCCGGCGAATTGAGCCAAGATGGGAGAGCATGACGTGATCCTCGTGCTCGACAAGAACGTGGGCGAGATCAATCCGCTCACCGGCATCGAGATCGTGCGTGCCGTGAACAAGAAGGAACGGAAGCTGATCCTCGTGAACGATGAGTTTAACAAGTTTAACAAGATCGCGTCCGTTGTAATGCCTGCGAGCACTGACCAGGCGCTCGAAGAGCTGCGTCGCAGCGTTCTCTTCCTCAGCTGGAAGCGGCGGCCGCAAAACAGGCGGCTGATACTCCTGAAGAGCTGCCAAGAGCGTTGCGATCATCGTTCCCGGCTCAGCTGACAGACAGGGAATTCTGCCAGTATCAAGGAACTGGCGCGGACAGCTCAAGAATGTCACCTACTATCCCCTTGTCCGGCGGAGCAACTTCCAGGGATCGCTTGATATGGGTGTAATGCCCGACTTATTATCCGGGCTACCGCAAGGTCGATACGGAGACCACCGCTGCCTTGGCCGGCGCGTGGAACGCGATCCTGCCGGAGAACACCGGCATGAATGCCGTCGAGATGATCAACGCGATCAAGACCGGCAAGCTTGCTGCGCTCTATATCATGGGTGACGATCCGGTAGGGAGCGACCCGGGCCTCAAGCCGATACTTCGAGAAGCTTGAGTTTCTCGTGGTCCAGGACATCTTCATGACCGAGACCGCGAAGCTTGCCGATGTGGTGCTGCCGGCCGCGGCAGTTCGGCGGAGAAGACCGGGACGTTCACCAACCTTGAGCGCAGGCTCCAGCAGCTGAACAAGGCCGAAGAGCCTGTCGGCGAATCACGGCCCGACTGGGAGATCATCCAGGAGCATTGCGAAGCGGATGGGCGGGTCCATGCACTATGCATCGGTCCGGGACATCATGAAGCGAGATCAGGACCGTCGTGCCCCTGTACGCGCGACCTCGCAATCGGCGCATGCTGGCCGCGGGAAAAGTCGCCACTTGACCGACACGGACGTCGACCTCTCGCTGGCGTCGGACTCGATCATGAAGCAGGAAGTGATCACTGCCGAGCGGTTGTTGTTCTCGTCAGGCATGACGATCACCCGCTCTAAGGAAATAGGGACCATACGGCATATTAAGATCGAAGTGTAGGAGCTGAACATGCCCGATATGCATCAGATACTGAATATTGTTTATACGCTTCGTTATTCCCGTCCTGGCGCTGCTGGCCTTCATTCTGGCCAACGCCATGTATCTTCAATTGATGGAGCGCAAGGTGCTTGCGCACATGCAGGGACGTCTCGGACCGATGCGGACGGGCTGGCACGGGATTCTTCAGCCGATCGCGGACGCCGTCAAGTTCATGCATGAAAGAGGACATCATCCCGGCCAAGGCCGACAAGTGGGTGTTCAGCATTGCGCCGCTCATCCTGCTCGTCATGGCCTTCGGCGCCTTCGTTGCACTGCCCTTCGGCCCTCTGACAAACTTCTACGGGCTCCTCTCCCAGAAAGTCCCTCTCTGGGTGTCGAACCTGAACATCGGCGTGCTCTACATCCTCGCGCTTGTCGAGCGTCGGCACGTACGGCGTGATCATGGCGGGCTGGGCCTCGAACAACAAGTATTCGCTCATGGGAGGGTTCCGTTCCGCAGCGCAGATGATCAGCTATGAGATCCCCATGGCCTTTGCCATCGTCACCGTGGTGCTCATGGCCGGATCGCTGAACCTCTCCGACATCGTGAACGCCCAGACCCACCGGTGGTTCATTGTGGCGCTGCCGGTCGGACCCGTGGCCTTCTTCCTCTATCTTATTCGCCGGTATCGCCGAGACGAACCGCGTGCCCTTTGATCTGCCCGAGGCAGAGAGCGAGCTCGTGGCCGGGTACTTTACCGAGTACAGCGGCATCCGGTTCGGCTTGTTCTACATGGCGGAATACATGAACATGATGGTCGTGTCGCTGCTGGCGAGCATCATGTTCCTGGGCGGCTGGCTGCCGGTCCAGATACTTCCCAGCACGGCCTCGGTCATTTCGCCCCGATAGCCTTGATCAACACGGTGCTGGCCGCCATTACCGCCGACGCTCTGGCTTCTTGCGAAACTGTACTTCTTCATCTTTTTCTACATGTGGCTGCGGGCCACGCTGCCCCGGTACCGCTATGACCAGCTCATGGCGATCTCCTGGAAGATGCTTCTGCCGCTTTCACTCGGGACGCTGCTGGTGGCGGCTGGCATGAAGCAGGTGGGATGGCTGTAGAAAGATCGGAGGTTGGGCAGTCGGAGTGGGATAGGAGTTGACGATGAACAAACTGAAAAACTGCTCAAAACGATTTTTCTGATCGACATAGCGCAAGGGATGGCGTTGACGCTCAAGACCATGCTGACCCCCGGCGATCACCCGGCAGTACCCGACGTTCAAGCGCAAGCCGATCCCCGGGTCGCGCGGGCTTCATGCCATGCGGCGCGATGAAACGGGAGCGGGAGCATGCATCGGGTGCGGTCTGTGCGAGGCGGTTTGTCCGTCCAAGGCCATTACCGTGGTCACTTCCGAAGGGCCGGAACACGAGAAGCTGGTGAATTCCGTATGAACTCGACCTGCTCCGGTGCGTGTTCTGCGGTTTCTGCATCGATGCCTGTCCTGTGTCCGCGATCCTGATGACGCCGGAGTTCGAGCTTGCCTGCTATTCCCGGAAAGATGCCTTCTATACCAAGGATCGTCTGGTCGAGGTGGGTGACCGATATATGGGCAAAAAGGCGGTAAAAAAGCAATGATCAATAAACTGATCTTTCTCTATTTTGCCGGCGTGATGCTCGTATCGGCTATTCTCATGATCACGCGCAGGAATCCCATCCACAGCGTGTTGTTCATGCTGCTGCTTTTCTTCCACATTGCGGGGGTGTTTGTCCTGCTCAATGCCGAGTTCCTGGCTGCGGTGCAGCTCATCGTGTACGCCGGCGCCATCCTGATCCTCTACCTCTTCGTGGTGATGCTCCTGAACGTGGACAAGGAGAGCACGGCGGCCCGGGCAAACCGGTTCTGGCCCTGGATGACCGCGTTCGGAATCCTCGATTGCCGGTGAGATCGTGCTCCTTGTTTCGCGCGGCACGTTCCCCGCTGATGCTGGAGAGCAGCCTATGAGGCTTGCCTCCGCCGGCGTAGGCGCTCTGGGGATGGAGCTCTACACAAAGTATCTGCTGCCGTTCGAGATCGCATCCATCATGCTTCTGGTAGGGCTGGTCGGCGCAGTCATGCTGGCGAAGAAGATAAGAACGAAGAAGTAGCAGAAGCAGATCAGAAGACGGATTATGCGTTCATCCGCTCCGATCTGAATCTGCATTGATTTGGAGGTTCTATGATTCCCTTGTCCTGGTATGTAATCCTGAGTGCCGCGCTGTTCACCATCGGCGTGGTCGGCGTGCTTTCACGAGACGCAAGTATCTTCATCATTCTGATGTCCATCGAGCTTATGCTGAACGCGGCGAATATCAATCTGATAGCGTTCTCACATTATCTGCAGTCTCTTACCGGCCAGATATTCGTGATCTTCGTCATCACCGTGGCGGCGGCCGAGGCCGCCGTGGCGCTCGCGATCATCATTCTGCATCGCGCGAAACCGCGGGAGCGTCTACGTGGATGAGTTCAATATCATGAAAGGATAAGCAGGCAAAAAACTCAGAGCACGAAATTCATAAATCCTGAACCGCGGTAAGGGTGATCCGTATTTGCTTGGATCTTAGAGATGTAGGATTCCGGATTTATATCTTCGAGGTGCATGACTATGCTCAAATACGCACTGATACCGCTCCTGCCGTTCGCCGGCTTCCTGATCGCAGGACTGTTCGGCAAATATCTCAAGGAGAAGGCGGCATACGTCGCCATCGCCGGCGTGATCGGCGCGTTCCTCCTCTCCGTCAGCGCGTTCCTCGATGTGCTCGGCGGGACGATCATCAATGAGAACCTCTATTCCTGGATCTCCATCGGGACCCTCTACGGTGAACGTAGGTTTCCAGATCGACCAGCTGACCGCGGTGATGCTCCTCGTGGTGACCACGCTCAGCTCCCTCATCCATATCTACTCCGTGGGCTACATGCACGGCGACAAGGGCTATCGCCCGGTTCTTCGCCTACCTGGCGCTCTTCACGTTCTTCATGCTCGTGCTGGTGATGGCCAACAACTTTCTGCGTCATGTTCGTCGGCTGGGAAGGCGTGGGTCTCTGCTCCTATCTCCTGATCGGTTTCTGGTATGAGAAAAAATCCGCCTCCGACGCCGGGCGTCAAGGCCTTTGTCGTGAACCGCGTGGGCGACTTCGGGTTCGTGCTCGCCGATGCTGCTCATCTTTCGTCACCTTCGGCACCTTGAATTTCACCGAGGTTTTTGCGGCCGCTGTCCGGTCCGGCGGTAAAGCCAGAGCTATCCACCTGTTCGGCGGCGAGATCAGCGTCATCACGCTCATCGCGCTTCTCCTGTTCCTCGGCGCGACGGGCAAGTCCGCACAGCTTCCGCTCTATGTCTGGCTGCCGGACGCCATGGAAGGCCCGACGCCGGTCAGCGCCCTGATCCACGCCGCGACCATGGTCACCGCGGGCGTGTTCATGGTCGCGCGCTGCGCGCCGATCTTCTCGCTCTCCGAGACGGCGATGAACGTCGTGGCGATCGTCGGCGGTCTGACCGCCGTCTTTGCCGCGACCATCGGCCTGGTGCAGAACGACATCAAGCGCGTGATCGCCTATTCCACGATCAGCCAGCTCGGGTACATGTTCCTCGGCGCTCGGGGTGGGGGCCTTCTCCGCCGGCATCTTCCATCTCACGACGCATGCCTTCTTCAAGGGCCTCCTGTTCCTGGCCTCGGGCAGCGTCATCCACGCCCTCTCCGGGCGAGCAGGACATGCGCAAGATGGGCGCGCTCAAGTCCAAGATCAAGATCACCCATCTGCGTTTTCATCATCGGTTCTCTGGCGCTGGCCGGCATTTTCCCGTTCGCGGGATTCTTCAGCAAGGACGAGATCCTCTGGAGCGCGTATAAGCTCTTCGGGTGTGGGGCGGGCGCTCTGGATCCTCGGCGTGGCAGGCGCGTTCATGACGGCATTCTATTCGTTCCGGCTGATCTACCTGACGTTCTATGGCAAATCACGCGTAGACCACGAGGTTGAGCACCATGTACATGAGTCGCCGAAGGTCATGACCGTCCCGCTCATGATCCTGGCGTTCTTCTCGGTGACCATCGGATGGATCGGCATGCCGGGCGCGATCATCCCCCATGCGAACCTCTTCGGGGACTTTCTCGCGCCGCTCTTTCCCGCATGTCGAACATGCCGGCGCCGAGAGTCACGGCATGGAGCTTGGTCTGATGCTCTTCTCGGTCCTGGTCGCGCTCGCCGGCATCAGGCTGGCCTATTCGCTGTATGTGAAAAACACGTCGCTTCCCGGACCGCATCGCTGACAAGTTCAAGGGTGTCTACAACCTGCTCCTCAACAAGTATAAGGTTGACGAGATCTACAATTACATCTTCGTCGACGGTCTGGTCCACAAGCTCGCAAAGGTTCCTGTACACAATCGGGGACGTCAAGATCATCGATGGTTTTATCAACTGGTTCGCCGGCGCCATCGGCAGCACGAGCCAGAGCGGCAAGAAGCTCCAGACCGGGTATGTGCAGCAGTATGCATTCACCATGGGCCTCGGCCTTGTGGTGCTGGTCGGATTGTACTATGTATTAATAAATTAAAAGTACTGAGTGCAAAGCACAACGCGAAGGTTACAAAGTTCAGACGTTGCATCGTAAACAAAGGAGCCTGATTCCATGCTCGAATTAAAACTCCATCAGCTCGATTTTCCGCTGTTGAGCCTTCTGATCTTCCTTCCCGTGCTCGGCGCGTTCCTGCTGCTGTTCATCAGGAACGCGGCGACGGCGCGGTGGATCGCACTTGCCTTCTCGATCGTCGAGACTCGTGCTGTGCGTTCCGCTGCTCCTGAACTTCGACAGCTCCATCCCGCACATGCAGTTCGGCGAGAGCGCTGCCCTGGATCGCGGCATGGAACATCAACTACCGGCTCGGTGTCGACGGGATCAGCGTGCTGTTCGTCGCGCTGACCGACGCTCCTCACGATCATCTCCATCATGGTATCCTGGACAGCCATCCAGGACCGGGTGCGGGAGTTCATGATCGCCATGTTGTTCCTTGAAGCGGCGATCATCGGCGTGTTCGTCTCACTCGACCTTTTCCTCTTCTATATCTTCTGGGAAGCCATGCTCATCCCCATGTACCTCCTGATCGGCATCTGGGGCGGCCCCAACCGGCTGTATGCTGCGATCAAGTTCTTTCTGTATACGCTCGTCGGAAGCGTGCTCATGCTCGTCGCGATCATCGCCGTATACTTTGCAGCAGGCCATACCTTTGACGTGCTCGCGATCATGAACTACAAGTTCAGCTACACGTTCCAGATGGTGGCGTTCGCTGCCTTCTTCGCCGCCTTCGCGGTCAAGGTGCCGATGTTCCCGGTCCATACCTGGCTGCCCGACGCCCACGTGGAGGCGCCGACCGCAGGCAGTATCATCCTCGCCGGCATCCTGATCAAGATGGGTGCCTACGGCTTCCTCCGGTTCTCGCTGCCGTTCTTCCCGGACGCAGCTCTCGCCTGGACGCCGGCCATCATGGTCCTGTCCGTTATCGCCATCATCTACGGCGCCTACATGGCCTTTGCCCAGACCGACTTCAAGAAACTGATCGCCTATTCCAGCGTGAGCCACATGGGTTTCGTCACCCTCGGCATCTTCGCCCTGAACCTCCAGGGGCTTGAGGGCGGCATTCTCCAGATGCTGAACCACGGCGTTTCTACGGGCGCGCTGTTCCTTGCCGTGGGCGTGATCTACGAACGGACCCATACGCGGCTGATCGCCGACTACGGCGGCATCGCGGCCAGGGTGCCGGTCTACGCCACGTTCCTGCTGATCATTACGCTCTCGTCCATCGGGCTCCCCGGCACGAACGGATTCATCGGCGAATTCACGATCCTGCTCGGCGCATTCCTGCACTACAAGCCCTATGCGGTGATCGCCTCGCTCGGCATCATCCTCGGCGCGGGCTACATGCTCTGGCTCTATCAGCGGATAGCCTTCGGCAAGATAACCAACCCGCACAATGAGCACCTCGCCGACATGAACCTGCGCGAGGTGGCTGCCGCGCTTCCGCTCGTAGTGCTTGTGTTCATCATCGGTCTGTACCCGAACGCGGCGTTCGGTGTGATGCACGTCTCGGTATCGAACCTGATACAGCATGTAACTGCCAAGGCCCAGTCCGCTCCGGCTGTCACGCAGATGATCAGCACGGTAATTGGAAATTAAGGTAAGGAGAACACGATGCCCAGCATGTTTCAAGAATTCGCACGGTCTATCATGCCCATCAACGCCGAGGTTATCGTTGTTATCACGGCACTCGTGGTGCTTATATTCGATTTCTTCCTAGAAAAAGAGAACAAGCAGTATCTCGGATGGTTCAGCCTTTTCGGCATCATCTTCGCGGCAATTGCGACGTATAAACTGATGGGTGCGAACGGTGCATTCTTCGGCGGAACGTTCCTGCTCGACCCCTTCTCGACGTTCTTCAAGTTCGTTTTCTACATCGCCTGCGGACTTGGGCATCCTCATATCCATCAACTACCTGAAAATCGAGGACATCCACCGCGGAGAATACTATGCCCTGTTGCTGTTCGCAACGAGCTGGGATGATGCTCATGGCCTCGGCGGGCGACCTCATCACCCTGTATCTCGGGCTTGAGCTCATGGCCCTCTCCGTCTATATTCTCGCCGGGTTTATGCGGCGTGACAACCGGTCGAATGAATCGGCGATCAAGTACCTGCTCCTCGGCGCGTTCTCGTCCGGTATCATGCTCTACGGCATGTCGCTCCTCTACGGGCTCTCGGGCACCACGAACCTGGCGGGGATTCTCGGATTCCTGCGCGAGGCGGACCTTGCCAATCCGGTCCTGTTCCTGGCCATGATCATGCTGGTCGTGAGCTTCGGGTTCAAAGTCGCTGCGGTGCCGTTCCATATGTGGGTACCGGACGTGTACGAAGGTGCGCCTACTTCGGTCACGGCGTTCATGTCAGCCGGACCCAAGGTGGCCGGTTTCGCCGTGCTCCTCAGGGTCTTTACGTACACCCTCGAGCCGCTGCACGCACACTCAACAGCGATCATTTCCGGTCTGGCAGTGCTCACCATGGCCGTGGGCAATATCATGGCCCTGTCCCAGACGAACATTAAGCGCATGCTAGCGTACTCGTCCATCGCGCATGCAGGGTATGCCCTGGTCGGCCTGGCGGCGGGCGGTCCGGAAGGCGCCGCGAGCGTCATGCTCTACGTCTGTATCTATGCGCTTATGAACATGGGAGCCTTCGGCGTGGTCATCATGCTCAGGAAGGCCGGTGAGCGGGGTGAGGAGATAGCGGACTTCGCGGGCCTGGGCAAGACCAATAAGACAGCAGCGTTCCTCATGCTCATCTTCATGTTCTCGCTCACGGGGATACCGCCTATGGCCGGTTTCGTGGGAAAATTCTATGTCTTCAAGTCCGCAGTCCAGGCCGGGCTCGTGTGGCTTGCGGTGGTGGGCGTGCTGTTCTCTGCCATCAGCGCCTATTTCTACCTCCGGGTCATCATGATCATGTATATGAACGAGCCCAAGGGCAGCTTTGAGCTGACCACATCGCCGTCCCTTGCGCTTGCGCTTGCGATCTCGGTGACCGCAGTCATTGTCATCGGTGTGTACCCGACGAACCTTTTAAACTTCGCGCGCGCTTCCATAGCCGGGATCATGTAGGACATCCTTTTATCCCGAGGGCGCAGGGCGTGGAACAGAATGGCCGGCGTTTCCCTCCTCCGATCGAGTTGTTCTAGAGTAGGTCAGGCAGACGCCTGACCTATTTTTTTTGGCTTGGCATGCCGTGCTGCGATATCTGAATTCCGCAATATATTATGATCATCCTCATACCACTTCGCTACGTCAGCTGATATACTTATACTATGCGAACCGAAGCCAAAGGCTATTTCCTGAAGGAATACGGCTCATGGAGCGTCTTGATCGTCGCGTATCTCATCGGCATCGGTGTGAGCAAGGCGTTCACCTGGACGGCGATCCCTCTCTTCGTGGCCCTCGGTCTGTTGATCAACTCCAAGCAAGCATACACGAAGTGGAGCCGGCGGACGGAAGACAGGAAATCGCTCATTATTTTCATCGGGCACATTGCCGCAGCCACAATAGTCCTGCTCGCTGTCTTCGGCAGCGACATCCCCATGCTCCTGCCGCTCCTTGTCTTCCCCCTGGCGTACCTCGTTATGAACAAATTTGCAGGTGAGCACTCTGTCCTCACCGAGGTGCTGGGCTTCACCCTTCTCAGTCTCTCGGCAGTCCTGGCAAAATTCCTGTTGACTGGTGGGGTGGATGTCAGGCTTTTTGTGGGCACGGCAGTATACTTCACAGCCGGTGTGTTCAAGGTCAAAGCTCTGCTGCTGAAAAAGAAGAAAGACAGGGTTTTAACGATGCTGCATGTTGTTTTTGCTGCCCTTGTCTACCAACGTATGCACATCCCGGTAATCATACTTCTGCCCCTTGTGGACAATCTCATTGTTTCCGCTTTTTTGTACAAGGTCAAGCTCCAGACCACCGGTTGGATCGAGGTGGGGAAGAGCCTGATTTTCCTCTTCCTTTTTATATATTACTACTGAGGTTTCCCATCCCTGTCCTCCAAATCCTTTTCATCGCGTTTTTTCCCGAGGCTAAAGTGGTAAAATATAATTAGAAAAGTGGGAGGTGTTATATGGCGGTCAAAACTCCTGAAATGCACCTTACCTCCAATGCCCTGACTGTGCTTACCCAGCGGTATTTAAAAAAGGACGAACAGGGCAGAGTGGTTGAATCGGCGGATGAGATGTTCCGTCGGGTTGCGAACAACATCGCCCAGGCCGACCTCATGTACGACGGCCATGCTGATATCCGCAGGACCGAGGAAGAATTTTACCGTATCCTCTCGAACCTCGAATTTTTGCCGAACTCACCGACCTTGATGAACGCAGGCCGTCCGCTTCAGCAGCTCGCCGCATGCTTTGTCCTGCCCATCGAGGACTCGCTCGAATCCATCTTCGACGGTGTGAAGAACACGGCCCTGATCCACCAGAGCGGCGGCGGCACGGGATTCTCCTTCAGCAGGCTCCGTCCCAAGGACGATCCGGTGCGCACCACGAGCGGCGTGGCAAGCGGCCCGGTGTCGTTCATGCGAGTCTTCAATATGGCCACAGAGGTGATCAAGCAGGGCGGCACGCGGCGCGGCGCGAACATGGGCATCATGCGCGTGGACCATCCGGACATCCTCGATTTCATTTCATGCAAGGCCGACTAATAAAGAACTCTCCAACTTCAACATCTCCGTGGCCGTGACCGAGGACTTCATGCGTGCCGTCGAAGCCGACGCCGACCTGCCCCTCGTTAATCCCTCCACCCGCAAGGTGGTCAGAAAGTTGAAGGCCAGAGAGGTCTTCGACCGGATCGTGGAGATGGCATGGAAGACGGGTGATCCGGGCGTTGTGTTCCTCGACCGGATCAACCGCGACAACCCCACGCCGCAGCTCGGAGACATGGAGAGCACCAACCCCTGCGGCGAACAGCCGCTCCTTCCGTACGAGCCGTGCAACCTGGGATCGATCAACCTGTCGCTCATGCTCAGGGAGTACGGTGGTCGATCCGAAATAGACTGGGAAAAGCTGGAACGGACCATCAGGATCGGGGTGCACTTCCTGGACAACGTCATTGACATGAGCCGATATCCTCTTGACCAGATTGACCGTATGGCCAAGGGCAATCGAAAGATCGGCCTCGGCGTCATGGGTTTTGCCGATATGCTGATCCGGCTCGGGATCCCCTATGATTCGGAAGAAGCGGTCCGGACCGGAGAAACGATCATGCAGTTCGTCAAAGAAAAGGGATGGAGGGCTTCCGAGGAACTTGCCCGTGGCCGGGGTGTTTTCCCGAACTACGGGGGGAGCAAATACGATACGCCGGGCGGGCCGAGGCTCCGGAACGCCACGGTGACCACGATAGCGCCCACGGGCACGCTTTCGATCATTGCCGGCTGCTCAAGCGGGATCGAGCCCCTCTTTGCACTGTCGTTTACGCGACACGTGCTCGGAGACGTGGACCTTCCCGAGGTGTACAACTACTTCCTCGAGACGGCGAGAAAACGCGGGTTCTACAGCGATCAATTGCTCATGCGCATTACGGCTGGAGAGTCCATCCAGCGGATGGGCGAGGTGCCGGAAGACTTGAAGCGCTTGTTCGTGACCGCTTTTGACATCGCTCCCGAATGGCATGTACGCATGCAGGCCGCGTTCCAGCGCCATACGGATAATGCGGTGTCCAAAACCATCAACTTTCCGCCCCAAGCCACGAAGGACGAGGTACGGAAGGCCTTCCTCCTCGCCTACCGGGAAGGGGTGAAGGGTATCACGATCTTCCGGAGCGGGAGCAAGAACATGCAGGTGCTCACCTGCGCCGATCCCCTGTACTGCTGAGGTGGGTTCGCAGCTGATGTCCTGTGCTTGATTTCATTTCAGGCCGCCAAGTCCCGTAAGCATGCGGCTTTATGCGGTTTGCATGCTGCGCCCCATGGCTTTCAGTTGCGTCAGTGTGGGACTTCTTTGCCGTTCCGTTACCTCTTCATTCTTTCCGCGATGAACCCCGTGTTACAGTATTTTCCTATGAGGGGAAATCGCACATTATATTTCCTGAAGTGCTCCGACGAAGAGAACCCGCGCCCCTGTTTCGCATAAAGAAGTGAGCCTCCCATCTGTCCCGTGCTACACCGAATGGCAGATTCCTGCATCGCATGCAATGCGTATGTGATGTAGTAGCGTTCCCGAACAAGAGGGAGTTTGGGGCATTGTCTCCTTGACAGCAGTGTTATTATAAAAAAGGAGGATGAAAATGATGAAAAGCATAATGGAACCGATATCAAACAGTACCGTTAAGCACGAAGGCCTACAGGCCGCGCAGGCTCCTTCGCGCCATGACGATGAACTGCTTGACGCATACTCACGTGCGGTCATAACAGCGGCAGATAAGGTCAGCCCGTCGGTCGTGAACATTGAGGTCCGGCAGCCGGTACAGGGCAGGCAGGCCACGCCGCGCTCTTCCCGGGAAATGCAGGCCAGTGGCTCGGGCTTCATCTTCACGCCCGATGGGTTCATCCTTACGAACAGCCATGTGGTTCATGGAGCGCAGGGGATCGAGGTCACGCTTCCGGATGGCCGGAGTTATCAGGCCCAGATGGTGGGAGACGACCCTGATACGGATCTGGCAGTCATCAGGATTCCAGCGCAGGACCTGCTGGCAGTGCATCTCGGCGACTCTCTGAACGTACGCGTGGGGCAGCTTGTCATTGCCATCGGCAACCCCTATGGCTTTCAGTGCACAGTTACGGCAGGTGTGGTGAGCGCGCTTGGACGCTCCCTCAGGGCAGGGTCAGGCAGACTTATTGACAGCGTGATCCAGACCGATGCGGCGCTCAATCCGGGCAATTCAGGCGGGCCGCTGGTTACATCACGCGGAGACGTGGTCGGGGTGAATACCGCGGTGATCATGCCGGCGCAGGGAATCTGCTTCGCCATCGGAATCAATATCGCAAAGTTCGTAGTGGCAAGCCTGATCAAGGACGGGAAGGTGCGGCGTAGTTACATCGGAGTAGGGGGCCAGAACGTGCCTCTTGTTCGGCGGATCGTGCGTTTCCATGATCTCTCGGTCGCAAGCGGGGTCATGGTCGTATCGATCGAATCAGACAGCCCGGCACTACGGGCCGGGCTGCGAGTGGGAGACATAATCGTCGGTTTCGGCGGAGTCGCTGTAGCCGGCATCGATGGGTTGCACAAGCTGCTGACACAGGAGAAGGTCGGGGTGAATTTCCCGATCGTGGTCATCCGGGGCACGGAAAAGCTGGGACTCAATATCGTTCCCGCGGAAGTCAAAGCGAGATCATAGCCGTATCGGCTTCTCCGGTGCCTGGTCGAGAGAAGATATCAGGAAGGAATGACCATAGCTTGAAAGGGTGAAATGGATTACAATCATCCGGTGCATGAGTAAGCGCAAAAGGTTTTCCCCTTGCGCCGATCCAGTACATTGCTGAAAAAAGGAAGCGCCCAGGTCCCGAGATATTGTTGCAGGTCAGCGGGCTGTGTTTGTCCGGCACTGGCAGATAACGGATTTTCGGTGATCATGCGTCCGTCCTTGCCTGTGAACACGGGGTAAGTATCTTGAGAGGTCCTATACACAACTGCTTGGTGGGAGCGATCCTCGAGGTTCACCATCTTTTCGAAAATAGAGCAGATATCAGGGCCGCTCGTGACCTCTCCGCCGGGACCGATCTGGTGGGGGAGGGGGATGGAAACTTTCTCCTCCCATGGGATCCGCAGGGTAGTATTCCTTGCCAGGAAGATTTTCTTCTTTCCCTCGGGGATTTTCAGGAGGTAACAGGGGTCATCGGGAGGCGTAACACCCCCCTGAATCTCAGGGTTCAGGGACTTGATCATCTCGTAGGTGCTGTCGGTCCAGTATGCGACGATGCCGAGGTCTATACTTTCCGGGATCACGACCTCGTCATAGCGGAGCGGCTCGACACCGGGGACCCGGAACCCGTATGCTGCGGGGTCCTTGGCGATAAGGGCCGCTGCCATAAACTTCGGCACATAGCCTTTGGTTTCCCTTCGGAGATATGCCGACTCCTTCAGGTCCCAGAAGTCTGTGGACCCAGTCCTGAGCATCGCGCGCTGCACCTTTCCCGTGCCAGCATTATATGCCGCAAGCACGAGCGGCCAGGAGCCGAAGCGGCTGTGGAGATCCCTGAAATACTGGGCCGCGGCATGGGCCGACTTGATAGGATCTCTTCGCTCATCAACCCACCGGTCGCTTCTCAGGCCGTACCACCGAGCGGTGTCCGGCATTAACTGCCAGGGTCCTGTGGCCTTTGCCACGGAAACCGCACCGGAATCAAACCCGCTTTCGATCATGGCGACATAGGCGAGCTCCTCCGGCAGGTTCTCCTCTCTGAATATTTCTTTCACCGGGTGGAGGTACGGGGCAGAGTTGTCGAGCCACCGCTGGAATGTGCTTTTCCCACGGGTCCTGAAATATTCGATATATGCCTCCACGCTGTTATTCAGGAGGACCCGGACGTGATATGCTTTCCCTTCGATTGCTTCATCCGTAGAGGTTGACAGTTCAAAGAGGGGCGGGGATGGGTTTATCGCCGCAGTTACGGAAGCGGAAGGCCCCGCTGCGGCCAGATGTGTTGGGAGTGCGACAAACAGTATGCCAATGAGCAAGGTCAACATTTCGCCTCCTGTGCCGCCACGGTAATACGCAAACACAGGCTTCGGCAGATATCCAGATTCCTTCTTCCTCTGGGCCTTTTCCCACGGCGCAGAGGAAGAAACGAAACACTATGGCATCGGGGGGCGCTGCTGGGTCCGGCATTATATTCCCATGGCCACCTCGCTTTATTCCTCCGACCATCCGGAAATAGACGCGCATACGTGCGCCTACATCTTTATTCCTATGTTTATAGTTAAGCGCAAAATTCTTTCATGTGTCAAGTAGGCTTTAGTATTAACATTGTACAGGCTGACGCAATTTCATGGATGGGGAAATAACCAGTACTGAATAACTGTCATTTCATTGACAAAGAGCCTTTTTGCACTTAATATCTTAATATTTAAAAACAACATGCTTCATATGCTGATGCCCGTGTTATTACATGACAAAAAACGAATTTATCAAGACATTTCACAATTTTAGGAACAGCACTGATGAGCTTCTGAGAGAGCTTCTTGCTATCGCCAGGCACCAGGATGTTCCTGCGGGCAAACAGATTTATTCCGAAGGTGATTCCTGTCCGGTCATCGCATTTGTCAGCTCAGGAGAAATACGGGTGTACAAAACCGGCCAGACCGGACGGGAAATCACCCTGTACGAGATTGGACCAGGAGAGACCTGCATCCTGAACGCATCGTGCATCCTGTCCGGGACGTCATATCCTGCGAATGCCGTTACGCTCTCGGATGTGACCATGCTGCTCATTCCTTCTTCGGACTTCCGCAGACTGGTTGACAGGCATGAGGAGATGAGGGATTTCGTCTTTGCGCTCCTCAGCCGCCGACTCTCCGGTGTGATGGAACTGGTCGAGGAGGTGGCGTTCGGCAGGATGGACGAGCGTCTTCTCGACTACCTCATCGAGAAATCGGAACATGGGAAGCTCGAAACGACGCATCAGAAGATTGCCAATGATCTTGGCACTTCACGCGAAGTCGTGAGCCGACTGCTAAAGGATCTTGAACGAAAACAAGAGGTTAGGCTCTCGAGAAACTCTATTTCCCTCCTGAATACATAAAAAAAAGATATATCCAGGAATGCAACAGAAATAAAACGGTTACAAGAAGCACAGTTGTTTCAAGATCTCTTCATCCTGTCGACTCAGATGTAACAGTCCTTACTCCAAGTTAAAAATAGAATCCGATTTCCTCCTCTCTTATCCCGTCCTTATTTTTTTTCTGCACTTGGTATGCTCTGTGACTAAGTCACATACATCCTCCCTCTGTTCTAGTATGCTGTGATCAATGAAAAGGCGCGGGATGAATGCCCGACGTCAAAAATAGCATTTAAGGAGGATTGGAACATTGAAGAAAAATATCGGTTCATGGGAAAGAACATTCAGGATTGTCGCTGGTTTGGTGATTCTCTCGCTCGCTTTTTTAGGGCCTCGATCTCCCTGGGCATACCTCGGGATAGTCCCGTTCCTGACGGGTCTGATCGGCTGGTGTCCGCCCTACGCGCTTTTTGGCTTTTCGACGTGCAAAGGGTGCAAATAGAAAGGCAAATACTTTAGACAGGAATAACAGGCTTTATGGGACTGAATCAGGTTAGAGGCGCACCGTCTTGTTGACGGTTCGCCTTTTTTTTCAAATGGTGGCATGGCGGAAGGGCTGCGAGGCGAGGGTTTACTACCAGTTTTCCGACTGCGAAATGATACATGTCCTGATAAGCTGAATCCGAAAATCCGTGCAGTGCGTGGACCGAGTTGCCAAAGCAGCATCCCATGCCCGTACCTCTCATGCCTTGGGCCTCGGCACCATATCCGGCACCTCCTGCGGCATAAACCGTTCACGGGACAGGACCGTGAACGTACTCAATCGACCATGCAGTTGCACTTTGTGGCGACATGATGCTCGGCAGTTATGTCCAATTAGATCGTGACGCCTGAACTGCCTGCATCTCCCTGGACAACATCTTTCTGCTCTTTCGGAACGCGGATTTTCTGGCCTGCAACGAGGAGGGCGTCAACTCCGACTGGAGACTTCCCTGATCGACTACCCCGAAGACATTTCATCTCGGCACTGTTACCAAGACAATGATTGTCTAAAGGTTGCCGGGATCAACATCCTCTTCATTGTCAATTTTAACTCCCCCGCACCAACTTCTCAATCCATATGGAGCTAACTTTCGGCTTGACAGAGTGCGCCTCTGGGTGTATTTTATCAAAGCTTTGACATGGTTTTGCCGTGCCAAGAGCCCCTTGAAAAAGGGGCTTTTTTTCACCCTGGTGAGCAAAGGTCGTTTTGTGCGAAACCGGATCCCCTCCGCGCAGCAGCAGGCCTTCAATCCCGCGGCTAAATCAGAAAAATACCAGTAGTACAGAGATTACGAGGTGCAAGCATGTGCCGTTTGAGCGCAATTACATCGAGCGAGTATATTTCTCCCATGGAGAACATCTACGCGCTTGAGACAATGAAGGAAGGCCACGACGGATCCGGACTGGGGCTCATGCTCAAGGACATGGGAGGTCCGTTCGCCGATTTTAAACAGTATCCTACCCTGTCGGCCATCTGTTCGAACAATGGCCTTGCCATGCTCGACGACTATATGAAGGCCCAGGGCTTTACGGAAAAGTTCTCCTGGGAGCCGTCGATCAAGAGCGTCCCCGGCATCGAGCGCCGGGAGCATTATCTCGCGAAGGTCTATGACTACCCCGCCGTGTACAAGGACAAGTCGAAGCAGGAGCAGGAAGACCTGCTCATGCAGACGCGGCTTGCGCTCAGACAGCAGGGCGAGCCTGACGGGTCGCTCTTCGTCTTTTCGTTCTATCCCGATGTCCTGACGCTCAAGGAAGTGGGGGACCCGCTCCAGCTCGGCGAGTTCTTCGGCCTCGAGAAGTCCGGTCTCAAGGCCAAGATCGTCCTGGCCCAGGGCAGGCAGAATACGAACTACGCCATCTACCTCTACGCCTGCCATCCGTTCTTCATCCAGGGCTACGCTACCATGACGAACGGCGAGAACACGGCCTTCGTGCCGATCCGCGAGTTCCTTATGGGCCGCGGCAATCCGGGGTACATGGGCTATAATTCAGATTCCGAGGTCTTTACCCACATCCTGCATTACACGAACAGGACCCTCGGCTATCCGCTGCACTACTACAAGGACGTGATCACGCCGATGAAGGACGCCGAGATCGCCAAACGGTCCGACGCCGCGGCGCTCCGGCTGCTCAAGAAATCGCTCCGGCCGCTCTGCATCGACGGTCCCAACTGCGTGATCGGGTTCACGCCCGACGGCACCTGTTTCATGGTGCAGGACTCGAAGAAGCTCCGGCCCGGCGTGGTTGGCGGCAAGCCCGGCAAGTACGCGCTCATGTCCGAGGTCTGCGGCGTGGACAGCGCCGTCCCGGACCGGGACAAGATCAACGGACATCTTCCCCATGAAGTACGACATGGTGATCATCGCGCCTGGCGCGCGGGAGGTTAAGGTATGGAACCAGCTACACGGTTAGATCAGAACCATCAGCTCTCGATAAAAGAGCTTCCCTATATCATTCAGTGGCGCGAGGACCGCTGCACGCGCTGCGGCCGCTGCACGGCCGTCTGCCCCATGAAGGCCATCGAGGCCACGGTCTACACCCAGCGGGTGGTGTCATCCGAGGGCGCGAGCCCTGAGCCCAAGGTGACGCCGCCGGCTGACCCACGTGGTGCGCCAGGTCACGGAGATCGAGCGCTACTGCATCGGCTGCGGCACGTGCTCGCTCGTCTGCCCCACGGACGCCATTTTCCCGGAGTACAACTTCCAGCACAAGCTCTACCACTTCAGGAACAAGGGCGGCATCCCCTTCATGCGCGGCGGCACGGCGGAACGATCCGTCAACATCGACGCTCGACAAGCTCAAGTTCACGCGCATCTCGATGCTCACCGACCCGGCCCTCGACGCTGGCAGGCATGAGTTCCGCATCAGGACGCTCCTCGGCAGGAATCTTCCCGGCGGAGCAGCTTCCGATCAAGGTGGAAGGCGACAAGCTTGCGATCAGCAACCACACTTTCATTCCGCCGGTGCGCGAGATCTATCCCGATCCGCATCGGCAGCATGTCCATCGGCGCTCTCTCACCGCACATGTGGGAAGGCCTTGCCATGGGCATCACGTATCTGAACGAGGTCGAAGGCCTGCCGGTGGTCATGTGCTCTGGCGAGGGCGGCATGCCGCCGAGCATTCTGAAGTCCCGTTACATGAAATATTTCATCCTCCAGATCGCGTCGGGCTACTTCGGCTGGGACGAGATCATCCATGCGCTCCCGGACATGATCGAAGACCCCTGCGCAATCGAGATCAAGTACGGCCAGGGCGCAAAGCCCGGCGACGGCGGTCTGCTCCAGGCCTACAAGGTGCTCGGTCTTATCGCGAAGATCCGCGGCGTTCCGCAGTTCGTCGACCTGGCATCGCCGCCCACGCACCAGACAAAATACTCGATCGAAGAGGCGGTCGCGAAGATGATCCAGTCCATGTCCATGGCCTGGGGCTTCCGCGTGCCGGTCTATCCGAAGATCTCCGGCACCAAGACGGCCCGTGCCGTGCTGAACAACCTTGCGCGCAACCCCTATGCGGCGGCGCTCTGCATCGACGGCGAGGACGGCGGCACCGGCGCGGCCTACAATGTTTCCATGGACAAGATGGGCCATCCCATCGCATCGAACATCCGCGACTGCTACCTCGATCTCGTGAAGCAGGGCAAGCAGAACGAGCTTCCGCTCATCGCCGCGGGCGGCGTGGGCAAGGGCGGCAACCTGGCGGCGAACGCGGCAGCGCTCATCATGCTCGGCGCGTCGGCCGTGGACATCGGCAAGTACATCATGCAGGCCGCTGCAGGCTGCTTCGGCGACGAGTACAACCGCTGCAACGTCTGCAACCTCGGCAAGTGCCCGCGCGGCATCACGACGCAGGACCCGAAGCTCTACCGCAGGCTCGATCCCGGACAAGGTGGCCGAGCGGGTGGTCGAAGTGTTCAAGGCAGCGGACGTGGAGCTCAAGAAGATCTTCGCGCCGCTCGGCAGGAGCACCGAGCTCCCGATCGGCATGTCCGATGCTCTGGGCGTCGCCGACAAGGAGATCGCGGACCGGCTGCAGATCAGCTACGTGTGTTAGTTATTCGCGACAGAGAAACAGAGACACAAAGAAAAGATGAAACCTTTGACGCTGAAAGATCTTGATTCCCTCAGATGAATCATAAGGATCAGCGTTAGTCGTTGTCAACATAAGAGTGTTTCTCCATGTCTCTGTGGCTTATTAATATGTTTTGAGGAAAAAATGATAATCAAGGGCAATATCGACGGAAAACGGGTCTCTTCGAAAGACCTCGAAGAGCAGGTCCAGAAGGCCATCAAGGACGGCGCCAGGGAGCTCACCGTCAGGCCGACGGCCAGCACGGCATCGGCGGACGCATCTGGCCGCGCGGCGAGAAGGTGAAGGTCACCATCGAGGGCACGGCCGGCCAGCGCGTCGGCAGCATGGGCATGGACAACACCGAGATCGTGGTCAAGGGCTCATCGTCCGACGATACGGGCTGGCTCAACTGCGGCGCCACCATCACCGTGCTCGGCGATGTGGCGAACGGCGCGCACAACGCAGGCGCCCAGGGCAAGCTCTATGTCCAGGGCGGCGGCGGCGCGCGCTGCGACACGATGACCAAGAAGAACCCCCGCTTCCCGGACCTTCAGTCCTGGTACTTCCGCGGCGTGGGCGACTCCTTTGCCGAGTTCAAGGCAGGCGGCATTGCCGTGGTCTGCGGCGTGGATCCCCGCGATCCCGAGAACATCCTGGGCTACCGTCCCTGCGTGGGCATGGTCGGCGGCACGATCTATTTCCGCGGCCCCATCAAGGAATACAGCAAGGCAGACGTCAGGCTCGTGGACCTGACGCCCCAGGACTGGGAGTGGCTCACCACGAACATGAAGCCCTATCTCCAGGCCATCGACCGCATGTCCCATTACGAAGAGCTCACGAAGGACATGAACGCCTGGAAGAAGCTCATCGCCTTCACGCCGGCCGAGAAGGCCAAGGCAAAGGGCAAGCTCAAGATGGGCCTGACCGAGTTCCGTTTGAACGTGTGGGAGAAGGAAGTGGGCAAGGGCGGCATGTTCGGCGCCTATCTTACCCACGACCGCTCCGTGCTTCCGTATATCACCACCGGCGAGGAACGCCGCTGGATGCCGGTCTGGAAGAACGACAAGTATCTTCCGCCCTGCGCCTATGCCTGCCCGTCGCGCATCCCGTCGCACAAGCGCGCGCACGCTCATCAGGCAGGGGAGGACCGCCGAGGCGCTTGCGCTCGTGCTCCAGTACAGCCCGCTTCCGGCAACGGTCTGCGGCACGGTCTGCCCGAACCTCTGCATGACCGACTGCACCCGCGGCAGGGTCGACGAGCCGCTGAACATCAAGGAGTACGGTGCGGCTGCGCTCAATCTCAAGGCCCCGAAGAAGGCAAAATCAACAGGCCACAGCATCGCCGTCATCGGCGGCGGACCGGGCGGTCTCTCAGCAGCATGGCAGCTCGGCCTCAAGGGCCATACCGTCGATCTCTTCGAGGCAGTCGGACAAGATCGGCGGAAAGCTCGAGATGTGCATCCCGCGCGAGCGTCTGCCCAAGAAGATCCTGGATAAGGAGCTCTCGCGTTTTGCCGAGATCGGCGTGAATGTCCATACCAAGGTTGCCGTGGACAAGAAGAAGTTCGAGAAGATCTACAAGCACCACGATGTCGTTGTCGTTGCCGTCGGCGCTCATGAAGGCCGCGTTATCCCGTTCCCGGGACACGAGGACGTGGTCAAGGGCATCGACTACCTCAAGGAAATCAACTTCGGCAAGCCGAAGAACCTCAAAGGCAAGAAGGTCGTGGTGATCGGCGCGGGCAACGTGGGCATGGACATCGCGTGCCAGGCCTATGACCACGGCGCGGAGATCGTGACCTCCGTTGACATCCAGAAGCCTGCGTCCTTCGGCAAAGAGCAGGAAATGGCGAGGGCGAAAGGCACGCAGATCCTGTTCCCGAAGGTGACCGAGAAGTACGATGCCAAGGAAAAGAAGATCTATTTCAAGGACGGCACGTCGCTCGACGCCGACATGGTGATCATCTCCATCGGCGAGAAGCCGGTGCTCGACTTCCTGCCTGCGGAGATCCACACCGAGCGCGGCTACATTGTCGTGAACGATCTGGGCCAGACCTCGGACGTGAAGGTCTTCGCCATCGGCGACGCGACCAAGCCGGGCCTCGTGACGCACGCCATCGGCCAGGGCAAAGTTGCAGCTGACGTGATCAATGCCCAGCTCATGAACTATGACTACGTTCCTGAGGAGCGGCAGGTCATTCCCTACGAGAAGGTCAAAACCCAGTACTACGAGGTCTGCAGGCTCGAAGGCAAATTCTCGGCGAAGAAGGAAGCGGACCGCTGCATGAGCTGCGGCTCCTGCCGCGACTGCGGCATGTGCGAACAATCCTGCTACTACGGCGCTATAACGCGCAGGAAACTGCCGAACAAATCCTTCGAGTACACGGTGGACGAGTCCAAATGCATCGGCTGCGGTTTCTGCGCGGGCATCTGTCCCTGCGGTGTGTGGGATATGGTGGAGAATGTTTAGACATGGGCGGCCAACAGGAGGCGCTTCTGGGCGACATGGATTTGCACGAATAAAGGCAGCAAGTTAGCCACGAGCGAGTGCGAACTTATTCGAAATGAAAAGCTTGCCAGGGAGATCTGGCAGGCTTTTTTATCTCGTTTTAACATAGGGTAAATAACATAAGGCCCGGTCTCTGACCGGGCCCTTTCTATTTTCGGAAGGATAGAGGATGCAAGGGAATGCATGTCTCGTGACTTGGGGATCGTTGTCACTGACGTTGCATATTGTGCTTAAGGCGGGCAAACGATGATAGAGACACCCGTGTGGCTCATACAGGCGGTTCTCTTATTGATCGCATGCGGCGCGTGGGATTCTTCCGGAAGCCAGGAACGAACCAGATGCTCAATTCCTACTGTCTCTGATCGGTAACCTTGACATCCCTTCGATGCGGTGATACCTTTTAAGTTGAAAATCCCGATAAAACCGAACCTGCCGCGAGGGAGGGGCGGAAAGCAACGGGTCTTCACTTCGTAAACTACGAAGACAGCCGGGCTGCCGAAGGATAATTCTTTGGTATGCCCGATTTTTTATTAGATCGAGGGTGCCGATCAGGAGGATGCCATGGACAACAAGAGAGATTCAGGAACAGGGCCGTCGGCTGATTTCCCCTTCGTGAGCAGGTTCGTCAGCATCGGAGGCTACCGGATTCACTATGTGGAGGAAGGCAAGGGGGACCCCGTCCTCTTCATCCATGGTAACGCGACCTCATCCTACCTCTGGAGAAACATCCTGCCGCAGGTAGCGTGGAAAACGGGAGAGAGGGGCATCGCACTGGATCTTCTGGGTTTCGGCAAGTCAGATAAACCTGATGAAATAAGCTATACCTTGCAGCTGCATTACGACATCCTGGAAGGGTTCATCGAGCATCTCGATCTCAGGAACATCATCCTCGTACTCCATGACTGGGGAGGTCCGCTCGGGACCTATTATGCAGTCCGGCATCCCGAGAACGTCCGGGGAATGGTGCTTATGGAGACTTTCCTCTGGAACATGTTGTGGGATGACTTCGGAAAGTATAAACAGGCATTCAAGCTCTTCCGTTCCCCGGCAGGTTATCTCATGATCCAGGCTATGAATTTCTTTGTGAACAAGATCCTTCCTGGATCGGTCGCACAGAGAAAGAATATGACGAAGGAGATCATGCGCCACTACCGGGAGCCTTTTCCAACCATCAGGTCGCGAAGGGCTATGAGGGTATTTCCGCAGCATCTGCCGATCGAGTGCAAACCTCCGGAAAGCTATGAATTCATCGAGGCGATCGAACAGAGGCTTCCGGCTGTGAAATTTCCGGTCTTGTGGATCAAAGCGACCCCCGGGGCGGTCATCTCGGAAATCACGGAATACCGTCTCATCACGCTGAAGGCTAGGTTGCCTCAGCTTGAGGTGAAGGAGTTTGGTCCCGGTCTGCACTATCTGCAGGAGGATGACCCTCAGAAGATCACCGAATTGATCGTGGAATGGATGCGCAAGAACAAGCTGGCAGGAACAACGGGTTCCAACCCCAGGGTAATGCGTGAAGCCGCGTGATCATCACACTTCTCAGTAAAGAATTCCGCGGTTACCTTGCTGTGTTTGCCAGTTTGCATGAAAATCGAGGTTTGACAATTTTATCTGTCCCAAGAGAAAGAGAGATCTGCTCGTTTGATTTGCGGGGACCATATTTTTCGGTTCAACGCGCGATTTGCAGAAAATACGAGTCGCGACAAATTTAAAGTCTTCTTCTGAAATAGGGAAAGGGATTTTCTGCTTATCAGGGTCATGATAAAACCTTGACTTTTAAATTATTTCTCGATAGACTCCACTATCGAAAAAATTAACAATGTGAGAAGATCATTAAAGATCCAGGGAGAGATATATATATGGCTGAATTCAGCACAAAGACGAAGGTCAAAGCGATTCTGATAGGAATAGTCATTTGTATCCTGATGGTGCTATATAGTTATTTTGTTTCAGACACGATCATAACGAAGATAACCGATGCGCAGATGACGATGGTGAACGGAAGGTTCATGATCGCCACGGAGTACCGGCCCTTTGAAAACTTCGATGCTAAATACCGGTTCAAATTCAATTCTGGTACTGTCCAGAACGATGCCATCAGATTGAAGGGGAAATTGGTCAAAATCCGCAAGTACGGATGGAGGATACCGTTTATTTCCTTGTACGAGAATGTCGTAAAGATCGAAGAGGTGAAGTAGCGAGGGGGAGCACGCTGGAGATCCTGGAAGTTTACGTGAGCAATCATAGCCTGACGCAAAGGGTCTGCAATTGATAAGTCCAGAAGAGAATAAAAAGCCTGCCAGAGAATGATCTGGCAGGCTTTTCTGTTTATTCCTCACCCCATTTAATTAGTGCGGTGGAGGCGGGGATGGAACGGAAGCGGGAACCAGGTTTTTGACGGGTTTGAGGCTCTTGAGATAGGCAAAGATCGCCTTCATATCTGCGTCCGTAAGTTTTGCGTAGTCCTGCCAGGGCATTGGCGGCAAAATGTTGCGGCCCGATCCCATAAACTTGCCGGTTCGCAATATCTTTATGAACAGTTCTTCATTCCAAACACCCGTGCCGGTTTCCGCGTCAGGCGTAAGATTGGAAGTATAACTTGTCCCCCAGGGTCCGACCCAGCCTGTTAGATTGTTATTGGTTATGGCGCCCCATTTGTCCTTGCCGAATATATTTTGCGGAACCTCGGGCAGTTTTTCATCGGCCGGATGCCCGGAAAGAAGCCGCGCTTCATCCGGCACGGGGCCGATCGGCGTCATTTTCTTGGGGGAGTGACAATCGTTGCATCCTGCAATTGTCACAAGATAGTGACCTCTTTCGACCATCGTCATCGTAATGCTGATCCCCTTTTGTTCTGCAGCGAATGATGACCCGGGCACCAGGAGAAGGCTGCATAACCCCACAATGACACACCCCGCAATGGTTATTGTTCTCATGCTATACGACCTCCTTTATAGTGAAATAAAAATTGCGCAAGTATATAAAAACAATGCATAGTCCAGGTGATATCAAATAAAAGGCCGCACCCTATTCTCGCATGCAGGATAGCATATTCTGCACTACGCCTATGTCTGATCAAAGAAGCTTAAAAAAAAAGATAGCGCAAGGTTACACGGCAGTCAATGTGTCAAAGGTATGATTATTAAGCAACTCGTGGCGGCATTCAGAAAGGTCGCTTTTTATCGGCGTCTTCCTGCCTCATTTGACATAAATTAATTATAGAAATACAATTAAATAAAGTCCAGCCTGTTCCTTGGAAATATCACGAAGCGGCCTTTTCCATACGCCTTAAGGCTTAGAGGATGGTTGTACATGTTCGGCGTGGTTTTGACCGGAGGTGAATCATGTTCGGAAAGCGCATAACCCTGTTTAAGCTCCTTGGATTCGAGGTGCATATCGATCCAAGCTGGCTTATTATCGTGTTGCTCGTCGTCTGGTCGCTTACCAAGGGTTGGTTCCCCTCCAACTACCGGGACCTTGCCCCTGCGACCTATTTATGGATGGGTCTCTTTGGGGCAGCAGGACTGTTCTTTTCAATCGTGTTCCATGAGCTTTGCCATTCTCTCGTTGCCAGACGGTTCGGGTTGCCTATGAAGGGAATCACGCTCTTTGTTTTCGGCGGCGTCGCCGAAATGTCTGATGAACCATCAAGTGCAAAAGCAGAATTCCTCATGGCTATTGCCGGCCCTCTTTCGAGCATCCTTCTCGGGCTGATGCTCTATGTCGTGACCGCGCTCGGCGGCGAGGTGCTGTCCACTCCCGTGACCGGCGTGATAGACTATCTGGCGGTCATCAACCTCTTCCTTGCCGTGTTCAATCTGCTGCCTGCGTTCCCTCTGGACGGAGGCCGGGTCTTGCGTGCGGCCTTGTGGCAATGGAAGAAGAATTTGCGGTGGGCGACGCGCATCGCGTCCCGCATCGGTACGGGGTTCGGCATCCTCCTGATCTTAGTCGGAATCTTCTACGTTGTCATGGGCAGAATCATCAATGGGATCTGGCTGTTCATGATCGGCATGTTCCTCCGAAACGCGGCCCAGATGTCGTACCAGCAGGTGCTCATCCGCAAGGCGCTTGAAGGAGAGTCCGTCCAGCACTTCATGAAAAAGGACCCGGTCACGGTACCATCCTCTATTTCCGTCAAAGAGCTCGTTGAGGATTACATTTATAATTACCATTACAAGATGTATCCGGTCGTGGAAGGAGGAGAGCTTATCGGCTGCATCACCACGCGCCAGGTAAAAGATATCCCGCGTGATCAGTGGACCAGCCGCACCGTGGGGAACGTGGCGATCCGCTGCTCTCCGGAGAATACCATCGACCCGGCCGCAGATGCCCTGAAAGCCTTGTCGGTCATGAGCAGGACTGGCAACAGCCGGCTGATGGTAGTCGACGATGGCAGGCTGGTCGGCATTATCACGCTCAAGGACATCATGGGATTTATTTCAATAAAACTGGAGCTCGACGAATATGAAAAATAGGTCCGCCGGGCGGCGGACATTCCGGATGCGGATGCCAGGCGGCAGGTGCCTGATGCATCATACACCATGCGTGATTTATGATTGAGTTGTAGAAGCCATACTCGACGAAGGGGACATCATTCGCATGAGTATTTCACCCTGGAGGAGGATCACAAAATGACAAAGACGCCTACGTGGTTCGTGCCCGCCGTGACGGCTTTACTCTTATGGGGCGCATGGGGATTGTTTCAAAAGCTAGCCACAAACCAGATGCCGCCACGCAACGTCTATCTTGTCGGTGCCGGGGGCGCGATTACCGTCGTTCTGGTGATGTTGGCAACAGGCGAGTTCCCGCTCCAGGTTAATACGCGAGGAATCCTCTTTGCCGTTCTTGCAGGAATCTGCAGTTCTCTCGGCGGTCTCTTGTTCCTCCATGCGGTGAGCAAGGGGAAGGCCTCGGTCGTGATCCCCTTCACGGCGCTCTATCCGCTCATCACGATCATCCTCTCATTCACCATCCTCAAGGAAACGATCACGGCAAAGCAGGGCATGGGGATCGTGCTGGCGCTCATCTCGATGGTGCTACTTGCCGGTTAGCCAGATGTCGGATACCGGATACCGGATACCGGATACTGATGCACGATTCGTGATGATTTGATTTATTTTTGCCATAAATAATTGTGAAACCCGAGACACGGGAAAGGGAAGTGAACCCGGGACCGGATGGGATGCCGTTTGGATCACCCTCTTTCACAGCTATTTTGTTCGGTGAGGAAGCATCCGAAGGTGCCGTGCAAAGGGACAGCAGCGTATAAAAAAACCAGCCCTCTTTTACAAACACTTCATTAACTATGATATAATTTCTTTCAAAAATGAAAGGAGTGAGCTTATGAATGCAACTCAGCGTTATTTTGTAAGGAGTTTTTGTGCCGTCGCTCTTGCGCTCCTTACAGCAGGGTGCGCTGCTCCCAAGATGCGCGAACAGGCACCTGAGATCCCTGTTTTCCGCTATGAGCAGTACGTCCACAATGAAGGATTCCGAGGGAAGTTTGCTTTTGAATCACACGATGTTATCACGCTGACTCCTGACCGCAAAAAGACAGACAGCACATTCAAATTTACCGGAGCCGTCCTTGGGACGTTGACCAGTGAACAACGGAATGCAGTGATTGCGCGGCTCGATAAGGACCTTATCTGGCAGATCAATCTCAATAAGAATCGCTATCTGGAATATCCCATCAAAAAAGCTGCGTTTCAGGCAGGGGTCGTGCTCGACGACCCGTCCGGCGAAACCGTGTATGTCGAGGAGTGCTGCACCGTCAAGACCAGCATCAAGCGCACCGGCGTAAAGAAGGTCGTGAACGGGTATGATGCAGAAGAAGTGATCCTTACCATGTCGTCGACGTGTCAGGAGGGGACAGGGCAACAGCCGAACAAAGTCACCTTTACTCTCGATGTCTGGCTCGCTCCGAAGGTCCAGCTAGAAGATCTCGAAACTTTTGATATGGCATATGCCAAGAAGGTAGGCATGGATGTTCAGATGTTCCAGGCCATGGGTGAACAGTTCATGAAGATGTACCCTGGCATCAGGGACCTGGCCCTGATGATGAACGGTCTGAAGGGATATCCTATCTTGAGCATCCTGTCGGTAGAGGATGCAAACTACCTCAAGAATCAGCAGGAAGAGAGCAAGAAGAAGGAACGCGAGAAGGGAGCAACCACATCGGGCAGTTCCCCCAAAGAGCTGGTATCCGGGTTCTTTTCTAAAAAAGTGACCGAGCATGAAGAGAACAAGCAGAAAGAGGAAGACCTCAAGTGGGGCAATGTCATATGGCGTGTTTCGTGGGAATCTCGGAATTTCCAGAAGACGCAAATCACGGCTGATGAGTTCGAACTTCCCGATGGCCTGAAGAAGGTCGAGCAGAAGGAAAATCTCGAGGGAGAACAGGGGAAGGCGGTCGTTGAGACAAAGCCGGCGCATTTCGTCAAAACCACCTGTCTCTCAGGACTGACAAAGGCCCAGTTGGGAAGCCAGATATATCCGGGCGCAAAAGCTGCCCATTCACGGCCATATAACGAGAGCGATCATAATACCCAGTGGTACTACAAGAACAAGAACGACTACCGTGTCCGGTTTTCTACGGCCGACTCCATGGAGAAAGTAATGGCCTACTATGAAAAGGAATTCAAGACCAAATGCGCGGTAGCGACCCAGCAGGAGGGAGGAAATTCATTCAAGGAGGCGGTATGCACCCAGTCCGCCGGCCCCGGGCTTGTCCGCACGTTTAAAATGAGCGAAAAGCCGCTCGAGCTTCAGATGGATGTCGGCGCTATGCCCGATCGTTCCGAGAAAGAACCGAAGAAGCTCCTAGGTTTCGAGTTGAGCGTCGGCAAGACAAAATGATAATAAGTTCGAGAGCCCCGCAGCAGCTTCGCGGGGCTCTTCTTGGATACGTCCCCGTGGTCATAAATATAACCGTATCAATGATTTCACAGGACTGGAGATCAAGGGGGAGATCCTGCCTTCCGGGTTGGATAAACTAGGGAGATAGGTGAGAAGACCGGTGGCTGATAGCAGATGTCCGATACCTGCTGCCAGGTTAACCTGTAATTTTCCTCAGTCTACTACAGGGTACCCTTTTTCGTCATTCCCACACAAGCGGGGATCCGGAGACGCTGGATTCCTGCATCCGCAGGAGTGACCCTATAGAAAAAGAATTGCATGCCGAGATGCTCCGTAACTTGCTGCGGGGAGGTTCATTGAGCGTTCTTCGATGTCATGCGTTCAAGTTCCTCCAGCAGACCCGCCTGCCCGTGATTGATCTTCTGCTTCGCCTCTTCGATATCGAACCATGCAGCGCGGTCTACTTCCGGGAATTCCTGTTGTCTGCCGGAGCGAGGGGGCCATTCCATCGAAAAAGTATTGCTTTTTATCATTCCGGGGTCGCAGTCGCTTTCGATTGCCCAGGCCTGGATCACTTTGCCGCTTCTGAGCTTCACAGGTCTTAAGGGAATGAATTGCCCCGAGACAGTGAACCCTGTTTCTTCCTGGAACTCGCGCTTCGCCCCCTCGAGCGGGTTCTCACCCTGATCCACCAATCCCTTTGGAATGGACCATACCCCGGCGTCTTTTTTGGACCATAGCGGACCGCCCGGGTGGACAAGAAAGACCTGGAGGCCCCCGCCTCTCTTGCGGTACAGGAGAAGACCGGCACTGACAATTGGCATGATTTTATTGTAACAGAAGCTTGGGCGCCGGGCACAGCTCAACAGGCCGAATGTGAAGTTTAACTCAATAACCTTGTGGCGTGAAGTGAAGCAGGCAAGACACATTATGAACGACCTTGACAAAATCACGAGACGTGCTATGTTCAATAAATGCCGGGAAAACCCCTGAGTAGTATTGCTATGAAACATCTTTCCGTCATTATCGCGGTATTTTTTACTGTCCTGCTCGGCGTCGGAAGCACTGAGTCTGGCGATATCGTCTCCGTGAAAACAGGGAAGGCCCTCTTCAATGACCCCGAACTTGGCTTCACAGGGTTATCATGCAATACCTGTCATCCTGACGGCAGAGGTCTCGAAAATACTTCCACGAAAAAAAAATGGACTATCGGAGGAAGAGTGCATTCGACCCTGGAAGGGGCAATAAATTACTCGATCGTCACGGGACTGAGGGGGAATGCTCTGAATATTGAATCAGTAGAAATGCAGTCACTCGTCCTTTATATCAAGAGCCTTGGCGGCAAGAAGGCCGCTAATCCAAGGAAAGCTCCGGTCAGTCGCTAAGAAGACTGTCTGGTCCCTGAAACAGTGAGCCCCCAAAAAAATCACGGCAGCTTTGATTACGATGCCCAATGATCTGGCTCGTTCCAAGGGCAGAATGGACTCTCAGGAAAAGCTCTTTGTCCACTCTGCGGGAAGAGGCTTGCATGGTATCGCATAACCAAGCAGCTTTCCTTGATGCACCCGCGCTATTCGGCTACGCTTTTCTTGAATGACTGCCAGAAAGTAACATTGCTCCTGGAGGGGCTCTAACAGATTGAAAAGATTTGCGAACAAGAAAATACTGGTTGCCGATGACTCCCAGACGATGCGGATGTTCATCCTGTTCCACTTGATCAAGATGCTGCCGGGCGTGCAGATCATGGAGGCGGAGAATGGCGTCGCTGCAGTCGAGAAATTGATGCGGCAGGATGTCGACCTCATTCTCACAGACATGAACATGCCGGAGCTGGACGGTGCCGGAGTCATAAGAGCGGTCCGCCAGGGACTCAAGAAACTTACGCCGATCATCGTCATCACGACCAAGGGCGAGAAGCAGGACCGGGAGCGGGGATTGGCTCTGGGCGCGAACGGCTACATCACGAAGCCGCTCAATATCCGTGAGTTCAGAGAAACGGTCTTGAAGTTTATCTCGTAATCCGGTTGACGTGAGGAAAGCGTCCGCATCCTTGGTGCGAGCAGTGCGTATTTGTTCATTCCTGTGTATTTCTCTTTTTCAAGTCCATCACGGAATAGAGATGGTAGGCACAGTCCGGCCCGACGAGCCTTCGGGCAGATTCAAAAGAAACCTTGGCTTTGCCCCGTAGGATAAGATGTCTGTACAGATAGCGGATTCTGATCTCTTCGGTCCTTAATTTCATACGGTTCCGCCTGTTTTTACTCAGTCAGAGAAAGCCGCCGACTCCTGTCGGCGGTATATTTTTATATTTTGAGACGGTGGTATAAAACCGCCATAGAGGATCGTTAGAGTACTTTGTCCTCTAACGGAGTTTTTGATGATATTGTAAACGCCTAAACGCTTTGAGGCAAGAGGAAGTTATCCGGGCCTGGGCTAGCGATACCAGATGCTTTGCTGCTATGCGTGTTGGCTCTTGACTTTCCATGCGTATTTGCCTATCTTGACAGAAGAAGGCCTTTTTCTGCATTATCTGGTATGACCTGTACAACCATACTGAGTGCCTCCGTCTCCGCACTCTTTCCAGGAGCAGTACTTCGTTTGTTCTGTAAACCAGACCGGACATATGCCACAGCTATTATCATGGGGGTAGTTCTTTACCCGTTTGCTGTTGCATTAATTTCTCTTTCGGCATGCGAATATGCCTCTCTCTTCACCGTGCCGTTCGTTTCTGATGCATGGGCGCAGCCTGCAGAGCCCGCTCAGCCTGTAGCGCCTCCCGCACAGCAGGAAGAACAAAACGTCCCGCAACCGCCGCAGGATCAGGCTGGGCCGAAGCCTCCTGAAGCGCCGCCCGCTGAACCATCACAGCCGCCCCCGGGGCAGCCTTCCTCTGAACAAAAGCAGCCTGAACAAGAAGCCCCGAAAAAACCGGCAGAGGGACTGGAAGAGACAACCATCTTTGACATTCTGCATGGTTGGACATCCAGAAGCCTTCTTGCGTCCGCCACCTGGCTTGACTCGTTTTTCGGGAACCAACGCTACTTAGCCGAATCCAACCAGTCATACATCCGGTTTCGATACAATGTCTTCCTGGAACATGAGTCCCCGATGCTGCTAAGGCCTGACCTGCAGGTAAGGGTAGTGCTTCCCCAGCTGAAGGAAAAGACGCATCTGGAATTCGCAGGGACGCCGAAGGAAACATCTAGTCTTAACGTCACCCAGGCACCATCAGCGATCAACCAGTTCGAAAATCCCGGGGATAAAAGTTTCACCGCGGGGGTGTCTCAATTTATCCGGGATACCAATAGGGTAAGTTTCGTCATGCGTGCGGGCCTCCAGTGGCACCAAGGGGGGCCGGTTGTGATATTGGGGCCCCGGTTCAGAGTGCAGTTCCCTCTCGATCATTGGACTTTTCGGTTCATTGAGGAGGCCATTTTGAGAAACGACAACGGCTGGTCGGCGAAGCACACCTTTGACCTCGAACGACCGCTCTCGCAGACCCTGTTCTTTCGTGCCACCAATGATTGGATCCAGACGGACCACGTGGACGGCTTCATTTATGATTACATTTTCAACATTGCCCATCCGTTGAGTCCCAAGAAGGCGCTGGATTACGAGTGGGTCAACATATTCCAGACCCAACCGGTTAACGCGCTGACGGAGATCGATCTCCGCATCCGCTATCGCCAGCAGATCTGGCGCAGATGGCTCTATTTTGAAGTGGCACCCCAGTACAGGTTCCCGCGGGACCGGAGCTTTGAGCCGACACCCGGCATCCTGTTCAGACTTGAGGCAATGTTCGGACATTTTTAATAGTGCGAGATCACAGAATACGCCCTGCGATGATCGCCTGAGGGGTCGAAGCAATGCAGGCCTGTCCTGGGGACGGGCTATTTATAACCCTGGCCAGAAAACCCCAGTTTTTTAAAACTGGGGATGAAGGCCGCCCGGAGCGAAGCGGAGGCTAAATCGTCTCTGCTTCTTCACGCGGATACCACGGGCTTTAGCCCGTGCGTAGTTCATTATTCCGAGAAATATTCAAGATATCTGCAGCCGGTCGGATCAGGTTTTGACCGCTTGTTCTTCTCCAGACGTTTTTCATAAAGCTTGACGGCATCGTCAATATCCCTGGTCCCTTCCACCAGCAGAAACCGCGTATATCCTTCGCCGCCTGAGGGGTTGATATTCCGGAAGCGTGCCTTGAGCGTCACGAAATAACAATAGTAAAACAGGTCCTCGCCGGCCTGGTATCCCCGGTCAATGATGCATTCGCGTGTTTTTTTCAGGAAAAAGAGCTTTTCGGAAGGCTCCAGCTCACGCAGGAATTTTTCTTTCAGTGCTTTTAACACGATGATGCGCTTCTCTTAGGATTTTCTGTCGGTCTTGGCGAAGAATCCGGTGAGTTTCTTCTCTACGTTGTCGCTCTCGCAGTGCGGGCATATGACCCTCGGCTTTGCTTCTAATTCCTTAAGCGAGAGGAAGAGCATGAAATCCTTCTTGCAGTCTCTGCAGGCATATTCATAGGAAGGCATAATACCACCTCCGCTGTCTAGGCACGACAGTTTGGTAAGCTGATAACAATAATGTCATTATAGCTAATTATAGCGTGAAAAACGTACTCCAAGAAGCGTCAATTCCCGGAAAATGAAACATGATACTTAAGGCTCATATGAAATTCTGCTAAAATTAGTTTAGGGCAGCAGCAATATCCCGACCATTTGAGAAAAGCAGCGAACTCCACACCCGCAGTCACACGATTCTCCTAGAGGGATTGAGGCTTTCGTAACAAGCTGTTGGCAAGAAAGAGCGGAGCTGATTCCCCATGCGTACCGCGGTCATAGCAGACATCCATGCAAATCTCGAGGCCCTGCAGTCCGTGCTGGCGCGAATCGAGGTCCTCAGAGCGTATGAGATCGTGTGCCTCGGAGACATCGTGGGATATAATGCAGACCCCAACGAGTGCGTGGACATCATGAGGACCAGGAACATCAGGTGCATCCTGGGGAACCACGACGCCTGTGCCGCCGGCCTGGAAGAGCCCGACGGTTTCAACCCCGTCGCACGGAGGGCTGTGCTCTGGACACGCGCCGAGCTCACGGACGAGAACAGGCTGTTCCTCAGAAACCTGCCACGAGAACAGCGGGTAGGGGACGTTTTTTTCTTCCACGGATCTATTCACGACACTGACCGATACATTTTGTATATGAATGACGCTGCTGATAACTTCACTCAGCTGGCCGGGATGGGGAGCTCCTTATGGATCGGATTTTTCGGCCATACGCACGTAGGAGCAGTGCTCTATTATTACCAAAGGGCAGTGTCCGTCGAGCATGCGCCCGACCTGAAACTGGCAGAGGAGAAACGCTACCTCATCAACCCTGGCAGCGTAGGCCAGCCCAGAGATGGTGATCCGCGGGCATCGTTCCTGGTGTATGACGTCGACGATCACCGGGTGACCTTCAACCGCGTGGAGTACGATGTTCACGCGTGCCAGGACAAGATCATCCGTGCCGGGCTGCCTTCGCGGCTGGCTGAAAGGCTTGCTTCGGGGACATGATCGAATTTCTCCCGCCTGCACGGTGGAGACACTATGACCGCGATACATTTTGAGAGCATTGCGTCAACATTTACGATCCGGAACCCGCAGAAGGACTTCCTGGAGGACGTTTTTCAGGTCGAGGTACGGAGGGACCCCTTGCTTGGTGATACGAGCGTTTATAACCCTTTCCTCAAGGATAAAACAAAAGCATTTTTCAGCGACAGCGATCCGGCGCTTATCCAACGGCTGGTAGAAGAGAGCGCGAAGACCTGCATTTTCTGTGCTGACCGGGTCGAGAAAAGCACACCTCAATATCCTCCGGAACTTCTGCCCGGCGGCAGAATCCGGAGAGGCGAAGCCCTTCTGTTCCCAAACCTCTTTGCCATCGGAAAGTACCACGCCGTTGTCTCGCTGAGCAATGCGCATTTCTTGAAGCTGTCGGAGTTTACTCCTGGTCTGCTTGAAAATGGCTTCCAGGCGGCCCGGGAGTTCCTGAAAGCGGTATATCGTCACGATCAATCCGTACTCTGCGTATCGGTCAATGTCAATTACCTCTTTCCCGCGGGAGCCAGCTTGGTCCATCCCCACCTCCAGATGCTGGTCACGCCCATGGCCTATTCCTACCAAGCGCGCCTCATGGAAGCGTGCGGCACGTACTACCAGAAAAAGGGTTCAGCCTACCATGCGGACCTTATCGATGCAGAAAAGAAGGCCGGTTCGCGGTATATAGCGCAGACGGGACGATGGCATTGGATGACCGCCTTCTCCCCGCTGGGGAGCAACGAAGTGATGGCTGTGCAGGACAGAGAGAGTGATTTCGCGTTTCTTAACGATGCCGACATTAGGGACCTCTCCCTTGGTATTTCGAAGGTCCTTGCTTTTTATGAAAACCTCGGACATCTGAGCTTCAATTATGCCTTGTATGCGGCACGGCAGCCTCATACGGGGGAAGGACACCGGTGCTTGCTGAGGATCATCAACCGGCAGAACCTCTATCCCAATTACCGGAACGATGATTATTTTCTCCAGAAGATGCTCCAGACAGAACTGATCATCAACCTGCCCGAAGAACTTGCGGCGAAATTACGGGCGAATTTTTAAAGGCGCCTTCTGCGTTCTCCGATGCGGGAATAAGCGGATCACGTGTGATCCATGATATGCACTCCCCTCGAGCAGAGGGAAAAGCCGGTTGGGGGACTGGAGATATGCTGCGAGAAGGGCGGGCATCATCACGGGTAAGTTCCGGGCAATCCAGGAAAGACCCGAGGAGGGTGCAAAAACGAAATCGTCAGCACCCTCCGTTTTCTTCGTTGAACAGACAGCAGGTATTCTCTTATAAGCAATGAAGATCGATTCATACTCATTCGGCAGCCTGGTCGTTGATGGTAAAATGTATACCTCTGATGTCATCATTTATCCCAGTAGGGTGGACCCGTCCTGGTGGAGGAAAGAAGGACACCGTCTTCAGATCGCTGATTTGGCCGAGGTACTTACCGCAAAACCCCAGATCCTTATTGTCGGCACGGGATACTCCGGAATGATGGTCGTGTCGAAGGAAACGGAAAACTGCATACGGTCACAGGGTATTAATATACACGTTGCGACCACGGGAAGGGCCGTGGAACTGTTCAACACGATGCAGGGCAAAAAAACCGTGATCGCCGCTCTTCATCTCACCTGCTGAGGGGAGATCCTGTCGAGGTGATGCATGATTGATGTAGGGGTGAGTCCCCTTTCCTGATAGATAGGAACGTCGGTAGTAGCCTAGTTGCTCTCGTCCCGGCATCATGGAGCGACTGAGGCGGGAGGGCACGGGAGGCCGGAGGCGAAGCACGGAATTCCGCGGTTTGGTCTGCACATACGCGAAGTTTCACGGACCCGATTCCATCGACGGCTCGCGCAGCTGCAGGATGTTTGTCGCTTTATACTGCAGTCGCGAGAAAAAGCCGGTCAACAAAAATCTGCCGTGCAAGGGCAAGGTGAAGAAGAGATGGTGCGCAATCCCGAAAGGATAACCACGCGCTTTCATTGATCGAACACGGCTTGCACGTCAGAAACAAAATACCTTTGCTATTTGACAATGGGCGGCCTTAGGCTACAATAAGAGTATACTCGAACGAAGGAGCACTTGTGGCACTGCATATCGTCATCGTTGGCGGAGGCTTTGGGGGGCTTGAGGCCGCCTTCTCGCTCAGGAACCTTCTGAGATCTCCCATCGAAATCACCCTGATCGACCGGCACGGATATCACTCGTTCACTCCGTCCATCCATGAGATCATTGCCGGCAAAGTACGGCCGGAAGCGATCCGGATACCACTTGCGGTCGTGCTGAGACCTGCCGGCATCAATTTTGTCCAGGATGAGGTCTTGTCCGTTGATCCGGGAAAGCGGGAAGTCATTGCCCGGGACAGCACCCTGCACTACGATTACCTAATCCTGAGCAGCGGCGCGGAGAACAATTTCTATGGAGTGCCCGGGGTCGAGGAACTTTCGTATCGCTTTCGCACCCCTGGTGATGCCGAGCGTATCCGGGCCGACCTGGAGGCGCTTCTCGCTGACCCGGGCCGCCATTTCTCGATCGTCCTGGCAGGCGGCGGCACGGAAGGGGTCGAGGTAGCGGGAGAATTGATCGATGCGATCATGGACCATGGCAGTGAGGACGACCTCGCGTCCGGGAGGATCGCGGTCGATCTGGTTGAGAGCCGGGAACATCTTCTCCCCGGATTTCCCCTCAAAGCACGGGAGTTCGTAGACGATTATCTGTCACGCAGAGGAGTAAAGCTGGTTTTCGGCAGCCCCATTGCGGAGGCCAGGAAGGACAGGGTCATACTCGCGTCGGGAAAGGAGCGGGAGATGTCGATGCTGCTCTGGACAGGTGGCATTCAGCCAACAAGACTGATCAGGGAACTGCCGTTGCCAAAAGAACCGACCGGATGGCTCAAGGTCACTGACCGGCTTTACTCTCCGGACGATGAACGGGTCTACGGGATCGGTGACGCGATCACCATCCATATGTTCGGCAGTGCCGTGCCGATGCTGCGCTTGGCATATCATGCGCAGGACCAGGCACGTGTCGCGAGCTTGAATATCTCGTCGAGCATCAGCGGCCGGGACCTCGTGCCGTATGAGCCGAAACTTAGATCACACCTGATCTCACTGGGGAGGGACATGGGGATCCTGGTGGAGGGCGAGCGTTTCTTTTCCGGCTCCTGGGTCGTCACCCTGAAAAAAGCGATCGAGCGGAAGCATTTGATGACCTACCTCACGAAACCCGTTACGTCCGCGCTTGCAGCCAGGATACCGGGTGCCGGCATCCTGCAGCGGCTCTGGCGGCGTCTGCCGATATGAGGCGCGGCCATGAAGGTCCTACTTTCCCTTCACCACCGTCTCAGCGGTTCTTTCCCTGCCGTCCCGTAAAAAGGTGACAGAAATCCTGTCGCCGGGACTCAACGATTTCAATATATCTGAAAAACCTTTCAGGCCCGTGACCTCACGACCGTTTATCTTGATAATGACGTCTCCTTCCCTCAGGCCCGCAGCTTCAGCAGGAGAGACTGGCGAAACGCCCGAGAGCCTGAATCCTTTTCCCTGGTATGCAAAATCAGGGACAGTACCGAGGCTGACTTTTCGTTCTGACTTTGATGATGATTGCGCCGGAGCGCCGGGCTTGTGCGTCGATGACAAGGGTTCTGCACGGTTCGCAAGATACTCTAGCACTTCTTTTGTCACGGACGCGACCTTGACAAGCCCGGCGGGGTCGATCTTATCCGCGGTGTCCGTAGGCCGATGATAGTCGAGATGCGGCCCTGAGAAAAGCTGCACAGCGGGAACGCCTGCTTCCTGAAAACTTTTCTGGTCGCTTGAATCAAGCTCTTCGGATACCGTCTCGATGTCGATACCCGTCACGAATCCCGCGCCTCTGAAGATATGCACCCATTCTGCTGCAGAGCCCGCGCCAAGGACGAGCATCTTCTTTTTCCCGAGCCTGCCAATGGTGTCGAGATTGACCATACCGATACATTGTCTGACTGGATAACGCTTCTCGTGCTCCACGTAATACTTTGAGCCAAGCTTTCCTTCTTCCTCCCCGGTGAAGGCAACGAAGACAATGCTTCGGTCCGCATTCAAGCTTTGTTTGAGCATCCTGGCCAGCTCTAGGAGCACTGCCACGCCACTCGCGTTGTCGTCGGCGCCGGGATGGATCTTGCCTTTATCTTCCGATCCTCCTATGGACGTGCCAAGTCCCAGATGATCATAATGCGCTCCAATGACCACGCTTTCGCGCGCAAAATCGGGTTTCTTTCCAGGGATCACGGCGATCACGTTCTTCATGCCTGTGTTGCTGTGCGGCATATCCCATCGTTGATAATAACTTCCATGATCGCCGCCGGGTATGAGCCCCCCCTGTTTGAACTTCTGAGCAATGTAATCGGCTGCCTTATCGATCTCAGGCGTGCCGATTTCTCTCCCCTTGAGTTCGTCGCCGGACAAATACTTCACGGTCTCCATCATCCGCTCTTCCGAGTATTCCGAAGGAATGGAAGCCAGGGCTTCGCGAGGGGCGAGCTTGCCGATCTCGACGCGGGCGATAGCCCCCTCTTTTCCTGGCAGGAAAGCTGTCATGGGTGAATCGACAACAGGCCATCTCCCTTTGACAACGTTCGCCGGCTCGTCGCCTTCGAAGGCGAGGTAGCTGTACTTATGGTAATGGGGGAGCTTTCTCCCCAGGCCGGGGAGGGACTCTGCCCTGTCCGCGGCGATGAACATCAGGGCCGTGTCCTTATTCTCCGGATCCCGGGCCGTAAGCACGAAGGCGTGATTTCCTTTCAGGATCTCTGTCTTCCCGATCTTGACGCTTTGTTTCGTGAATGCAGCTTCGTATCCGTTCCAGGCAGGGAGTGTCTTTTCGAAAAAACGGTTTTCCCAGCCCAAGATCGTCACGGTCCGGTCCGTGGGAAGTTTTTTAACCTCACTATCGAGCTTTACATTCACTTCATCAGGACCCGAATCAGCAAGCGCCTTCGCAAGTGCTTCGTACGCCCTGAGCAAATCTTTTCCCACCGATGCCGGAAGGAGTACCAGCATCTTTTTTGCGCCCAGGGCCAGCGAGATCGCGGGCGGTATCTCCTCGCGATCGAGCCTGCGGAAGACATCGAACTCAGGATCGATGTCGAGCCGCACCGGCCGGTACGGGACGGTGAGTGAAAGATCGAGCTTTTTGCCCTTCATATCAGCGACAGTCTGATAGGCGCGGTCCTTTCCTTCCATGGTCACCGCAACAGGGATGTGGAGAAGGTATATGTCGCCCGGCTGGACCTGCTCGAGACGAGCAGTGACCATATAACCATCGCCGCGCTTTACCGCCGTGGCGTCTCTCAGCTGAAGCTTCGGCGCTCCGCTTTTCGTTATCCACTGGTCGAATTCCGGCTTGAGATTCTTTCCCGAGACTGCCTCAAAACTCTTTTCAAGATCAGTAAAGGTAGCGAAGCGGAATTTATTCTGCTCATAGAAATCACGAATTGCATCGACAAAGGCTTTGTCCCCCAGCTCGAGCCGGAGCATATGGAAGAACATGAGGGCTTTGCCGTAACCCACTGCTTCCGTTGCTGGGCTATGGCGCGAGGTGAACTGGGTGAGCGGAAAGTCCCTACCGCCCAGAACGTAATCGGCGTATTTCTGGAGCGTGGTCAAGCGATAGTCCGCTCCCGCGCCCTGCTGCTCCTTCATCAAATGGTCGGCTAGATAGGCCGTGAGCCCCTCGGACCAGTTGCCTTTCTTGTAAAGAGGGTACACGCTGTTGCCCCACCAGTTGTGAAGGATCTCGTGGGGGTAAGAGGTATTGATGATGAAAGGAAGCCGCAGGACCGTGGGGCCAAGGAGCGTGAACGACGGCATGCCGAGACCCGTCTCCCAGAAGTTCTCGACGAGCGCGAACTTAGTGTACGGATAAGAGCCGATGAGCCTGTCATACATGGTGATATAACGGACCGTGGCGTCGAGGTATTTGTTCGCAAGCGCTTCGTCGGGGGTGCGCAGAAAGACCATGGCCGTGAGATTGCCTGATGTCTTCGCGTATTCAGTAAAACGGGAAGCAATAAGATGGATCTCGTCCACGGGCTCTGGAGAATCCCACCGTACCTTGGGTAGCTCTTTTTTCTTTTCGGGGACCAAGCCGCTGCCTTCGCTCACGGCGCTCCACCCCGCCGGAAGCTCGACGTCGAGCGTGAAGGTCACGAGCTTTGGTCCGAACTGGGGATACCAGACAGAGCTGCCCGCAAGATACACACCGTCTTCGGAGATGCTGCCGGCGGTCTGGTCGAACCCTCGCGCCTGCTCTTTGCCGGCGAGCTCAACGGGATGATAAATCGTTCCCGCATAGCGGATCGAGAATGTCTTCACGCCTGCCGGGAGCGTCACAACAAATGATTCCAGCGGCACCGGGCCCCGTTGGTCATCTTCTTTTGCAATCCGCACGTGCGGGTCAAGCGCTGTGGGTTTCAGTCCCGCGTGGAGCACGAACCGTATGTCCCTTTGGTCAGCCGGAACCGTAATGGTGTCCGTTGCGGTCAGGCTATGTTCTGAAGGCCGAAGCGAGACTGTGAGGGCGTGGTGAATGAGCTCAGCTGCCGGAAGTGAGAGCGGGAATGTCAGGCCAGAAGTAAAGCACAAAACAATCAGAAGGAGCAGCTTTAAACCGTCATTCCAGTTCCCGTGTAATATCATTCTCATCTACTCTTCCTGTTCCAGATTAAAATTTATCTTCAACTTAGAAAACTACTTTAATTATACCGTGGAATTATCACTATATCAATTACGTTCAAAGCAGGAGTGCGAAGAAGGGTAGAATCTGTATCCTTCCAAAAATCCCGTTGAAAGCACCATTGCCTGTCAATATGCTTATGGCATGCTGGAATGTAGCATAATCTGCAGTTTCAATTTCAGTGAGTGCCTGGAGCGGCCTCACGGCGCACTTTACTTCAAGCTATTGATCAGATGGCCGTTGCTCCATGCGGAACAGAAATAATGGAATGAAACCGGGGCGACGAAGTTTGCCGCACGCGGACCGTAATACGTATTCCAAACGCCGGCTTCCTGCTGGAGCTTGCCCCGATGAACCGGAACCAAATCGTTGAGCCGCCAGGGCGCCAAGATCGCGAAGGTGATTAAAGACCTTTAAGGGAGTAAAGATTCCCTTCGTGTCCTCCGTGACTTTGCGGAAAATATTGTTGCTAACTTGTAAACAGCCGATATTACTCCACCCAATCTGCGATAAAAATATCCGTCTCGTGAGGTTTCTTCGGGTTGCGGTTCGAGGCCCAGACCAGCTTCTTCCCGTCAGGAGAGAACATGGGGAAACTGTCGAACACGTTATTATACGTGATCCGTTCCAGGCCCGTGCCGTCTAGGTTGATAAGATAGAGTTCAAAATTGTGGCCGTACTGTTTGATGTCGTCGTGCCAGTCGTTCATATTGCTCGCAAAGATGATCCGTTCCCCGTCAGGATGCCAGGAAGGCGCGAAATTAGTTGCCCCATTGTGCAGTACCATTTTCTTATTCGAACCGTCAGCGTCCATGACCCAGAGGTCCAGGGGGACGGCCACGATATAATTCTCATCCATGCAGTCCCGCCACAGGGCTTTTTCGGCTTCCGTCTCTGGATACCAGGCGCGCCAAACGATCTTCTTTCCGTCCGGAGAGAACCAAGGGCCGCCGTTGTATCCCGTCCGGTCCGTGAGCCGTCGCACGTTCGTGCCGTCGGCATTCATGATATAGACATCGAAATTCCCTTCGCGCTGGGAGCCGAACACGATCTGTTTTCCGTCCGCAGAGACAACAGGCTCGGCGTCGTACTTCGGGTTATCGGTGATACGTTTCAGGTCCGACCCGTCGGCGGTCGACGTAAAGATATCGTAGGGATAGAGCGGCCAGACATAGCGCGCGCCCTTCGGTGTCTCGGGCCGGGGCGGACAGTCGCCGGGGATGTGGCTCGTGGATGCGAAGATGATATGCTTATCACCGGGGAAGAAAAAGGAGCATGTATGGGCGCCGTGATCCGGGCTGACCATGCGTTTGTCCGACCCATCGATGTTCATGGTCCATATCTTGTCGCAGCCGTATCCACCGTGGCTCGACTGGAAGATGAGCTTCTTGCCGTCCCAGGAAAAGTATGCTTCGCCATTATCGCCGTCGAAGGTGAGCTGGGTCACGTTCTTCATGTGACGGTCTGTGAAAGCGACCTCTGCGGTCCTGGCTGGAGGTTTTTTACCGGCACAGCCGGTGAACAGGAGCATGCTCAATACGATTGCGGAGATTTTCTTCATGGTTGGCGATCCTCCATTCGGGCAAGGGTATTATGAACAGTAAACACTGTTAGGGATCAAAGTTCTTTAACGAGAATCTTTGCCGGCTTTACCCTGTTAGACGAATCTGGAGGGAGTCTAACGGGGTTTATACCACCAATCTCCACGGCATGATGTACATCGCTGACAGGAGCCGGGGTTTTCTCTAACGGAGCAAACACCGGATTGCTGTTCCTGATGATATAATCGATTCAAGGAAAAAACAAGGGGGTAAAGGCAGGTCAGATCGCCTATGGATTCACATCAAATGCATCTTCGAAAACCGGCCGCAGACCTCACTCCCATCGATTGATGAACAGAGACATGGGCTTGAGAAAAGGGATTGAGATCTGGAGGCGAGAGGGTTCGGTGGCGCCGGCGCCCAGGTCGAGCAATGAGAACGAGCGATACGGCAGGAAATACTGAATGATCTCGATAACAAGACCGTAGCCAGGCAATGGCAGCGATTTCGCCGGGCCGAAGCCGTTTTGAGGAAATGAGAAATCAGCGAAGAGGGCGCGCGCATAGAATGCGATCCCGTGCTCTGCCTTGTCATTGATGTCCTCGACAACAGGAAACACGCTTGAAGTTGTCGCAAGGTACAAAATCACAATCCCCGCCGTGACCAGCAAAAGTCTGCATGCTACGATAGTGAATTTCGGCAGATTCATGGCACCTGTAATTCAGAGACCCGGGGGACCCCATCTCGCGGGGGTTGCCGTTCGCTTATTCGATGGAAATAGCGCGGAACGGGCAGCATCCAAGAACGCCTTTGTGCTGTTCCATGATGAACTGCTCATAGTTTATAAACCATGCCTTGTCATCACGGATCTCGAAAAACTGAGGATAGAGTTCTGCACAGGCCCCGCAGCCCACGCACAAGCTGTAATCAATCGTCGGTAACATCGGTAACAAAAGTTGACCCTTTCTCCTGTTCAGGTGTGCATTATAACCGGAAACAGGCCTGCACGCAACAGGAGGACGATGGCAAAAAATAGAAGGCCATATAGGATTATCCGCGGTCGATCGACAGACACCCTGCATGTCATCGCAGGGGAAATACGGCGACGGAATATTCTCGAAGGTTATTCGTCAATACGGGATCGCCGCGCTTTGACCGTGGACAGGGGAAAGGCTTTTTCGGCAACCGGTGGCGATTCAGCGTGAATCGTCCTGACGGTTCATTTTTTTGAAATCTTTACTTTCCAGACAGCTGGTCCCTGTTCGAGATATTCCCATCCGAAAAGTCCTTGCCGTTCATGCAAGAAAGAATAGTAGAGCGGTTTCGGATCATGGTCGTTGAGCAGAACAAAGTCGTCGCCGCTTTTCAGATCGTCAAAGGTCTTAAATATCAGCGGGTGTCGCTCCTTGGGGATGATGGTTGTGACATTTAGCTCTTTCATTGTGCGCCTCCTTGAAGGGTCATGCTTCGCATGGGGGAATTTGTGATCTCAATAAAAATTATATTACAAACAGCCAGGGTTTGCTATGACCTGCATCATAATCTGGATTTCGTAAACATAAATCATTATTGAATTCACGGTGAGCACGCTGAAGGACGTAAGAAAATTAAGGTTTGCTGATATAAGAATAGGGAGTGATATAATTTTATTAAAGAACACGACAGGACGAAGAGATATGGACCGTGAATTTGCCAATAAGATAAACGAAGAGATCGAACGATATAAAAACGCCCTTCTCCATTATGCTAAACAATGCGAACGGCAAAGCTTCAAGTCGAAAGCGGGTATGCTGTTCGATTATCTGGAGGCAATTGAGCTGTAGGAAATTCAGCGGAAATTTTTCAGAATGTTCAAACTTATACTCTTCGTCCTGGTCATTATCATTGTCATCATATTGAAGATGAACGGTGAAGCCTATCCCTCATTGCTGCGATTCAAGGACTCCATGGTCATTATGGCCATAGCCGGTTCCTGTTTTGAATTGTACTTCTTCGTGGATTTCAGGCTATATGTGGAGCACAAGATGTCCTTGTATAAAAAGAGGAGAGAACAATTTATCGGGAACATGGAGAAAGATTTCAGGGAGATCATTGTAGAACCCGTGCGCAGCGTATAATAACCTCCGGACAGCCTGCCCCGAATTGGCAGAGATAGAGCATCATCACGCGGTCGTGTTCTTGCCACTTTTCCCCCTTTTTGAGCACTCAATGAAACGGGCGTTCTATTTTTTACTGGCACGCACATTGCTTATACTATAGTAGTGGGGTAGTAATATGGCGATTTGCAAGGTACAAATGCTAGCCGCATCCTTTTGGACTCCCTGTTTTTATCTCGTTTTGTCTGCCAAGGCAATGGCTTCATTTTTGCCTAAATTATCATGGCATTATCAGAATCTATTTAGGATAAAGGACGAGCGATGAGTAAGGATTTAGAGGTTAAATATAAAGCGAGCGCTACAGACGTTGGAAAGCAGTTACTATGAAATGGGAGAAGGTCGGTAAGAAATTTCCCCTATGAGGTTGGTGAATTTACCAACTGTAGAAAAAAGAGCTGAAAGGTGATCCTGGGTTTTGAGGCGGAGGCAATACAAAAAATGACGTCCGGTATGCGAGATGCAGTGTGCAAGCCCCCAACGGCAACAGAGGGGGAAGCCTAAAGCATCTGCCAAGGGCACAAGTTTAATGTCGCCTTACGCAACTCAAGACCCAGGGTACATCTTTTCGAGTGCAGTTTCTTGAAACCAAGGCGGAATGCCCACAATCCGCTGCTGGTTGATAAATTTTTACCGAAGAAGTGTGAAGGAGACTGGAGGTCACCTCCATACGTAGAGGCCCTTATAAAAGGGCCCGCGCAGCTTGGCAGTTCGATAAGCAGCGCTCGAGAAACCCCGCCCATTAGGTCGGGGTTTCCCATTTTGAGAAATGGGCCATTTCCTGTGGCTATAACATCTCTTCCAAACACTCCGTCTTTCCCGCATAAGTGAAATCCATTCCGGACTGAACGATCTGTTTCTACTTATGGTAATGTTTTTGAATATGACGAATCGCAGCTTTTCCCCGAATCTTGAACTGACTTGAATACTTTCCCAAGTCCCGATCCAGGATGTGACCGTTATTTCCCCTCATCAATATCCTCATCTAAGCCAGCCTCGTTGTGATGGGGAGGGCATGTACGGTCTGTAAAGCTCGGCAATGTTCTTGATTCATACGGATTTGAAGGCGATCGATGTGAACGAAAACGGGAGAGCCTCGATAAAAATTCTAGAAATGTCCTTCATCAGGCCGTTTTGACCGCTTGGATTTCTCAAGGCCGCCACTCCTTCCCCATGCGCTCATCTGCCAATTATCGGTTCTGCTTGACTCCAGGATCCAGGGCGGGATGGGGAGGCGCTGTCGGTCGGACAGCGAATACACATAGGGTTCGTACATCCGGCGCAACTCTTTCAGTTTTTGATCCACCTCCGGCCCTTCACGAAGCTTCAGCCCTTCCGATGTCAAGATAGAGCGCATGGCGGCCAGGTCCGTCGGCGAAAGACGATCAGCGTTCGGTTCCCGGGGAGGCGAGTGCAGAACGAGGGCGAGGTCAACGATTGCATGCCGTGCCATGGCAAAGGTCAATTGGGCCTGACGCGAGCACTCTCCTTCCAGGCTGGTTATGACGAACGCGCATGTATCGAGAATGGACGTAAGCGCCGCTAGCCAGGACTGGTTATCGTGCTGAGACCGGAAATAGACGAGCACCGGAAAAGACAGGTGGCTTTCGAGCAGCTCAGCGGACCAGCGTTCCCACTGATTGAGAAGCCGGGTAAGCGCTTCCATGGCATTGCCCTGAATGTGCCGTCGCAGTATTTCTGTGGCCGTAGGAGGAGATCCTGCACGCGCGTCCAGGAGCGAGATGTTGATTTCCCGACGGGAAAACGACTGGTTGAGCGCCGGGAGGTAGCTGATCACAATTGCCAGGAAGCCGAACCCCATCCCCGCTTCAAGCACGATGAGCGCCCGAGCTGTCGAGGTGGCGGGAACGATATCTCCCAATCCGAGCGTGAAGAACGTGGTTCCGCTGAAATACAGACACGCGACGAAGCCCACGGCCCCTTCCGGTGTTCTGATGGCATAGCCGGGCGCCCAGTACAGGAGCGCAAAGCCGAAGATCAGAACGGCGGCCCAGAAACCCAGCAACAGAGGGAGCGAAAGCGGGCCAAAATAACTCAAAAAATTTTCCTGTCGCTTTCCCGTTGATAAGGCGCGAACGGCCGCGGACCAAAGGCGCCAGGTGACCCTGTAAAAAAGGCGAACGAGCCGGATCCGCCGTGTTACACGTCGAGGAAAGACCACGGTCTCAAAGGCGTCCCACAAGACAATAAGGATGAGAGCAACACCCAGTATGATTGCGAGGACTGACATAGCGACACCTCTGCGGCGGGTCGAAGAGAAAAGATCGTCTCGAGAGCATTGCTGCCTTTCTAGCACTTTCCTGCTGAACCGCTTGTACTTAAATTATATCAAATCGGAGCGGGAGAAATCTCGCGACATAAATGGAGGAAGTGAGACAGCGTGACAAGAAGACCGGGCTGAAGAGAATCTCACTATTTCATGATCTGGAACAGATTGTTGTACTCATCAGTCCATACGCGAAGTTCCGGCCTGAAGGGGAGTCACGAACCGGCTTGCTGAATTGACGGAGACATGATGGGTTTTGATGATACGAGCGTCCACAGCCCGGTAGATCGTGCGTTCATTGTCCTTTTCATTCGAGATGAGGATGGCATGCTTGCCGAGTGCGCAGCGCAGGGTTTCTACAATGGGCGCGAGGTCTAGGTGCGTGTTCGTAATATGGAGCGTCAGAATGCCGTCGGGTCGGAGGTGACGGGGATAGAATTCCAGCGCCTGTCTAGCGAGCATAGGACCGGTCAAACGTATCCGGTGCAAGGTTTTCCGATTTCATCTTTACCTGTTCGCAAAATGCAATAAAGTGAAAAGTTGCAAATGTTGGAAATTGACGACTACTCATATATATGATTAAATTTAACGAAATCCCGATAAAGCCAAACCTTGTGAGGAGGGGACGGAATAATAGAATTCAAAGCAGCAAAAGACGCGATCCCCGGAAAGAAATAAGGTTAAGCCGGATATGTCCGTTTGCGGCACTTAAGATACGTTATCACAAATATTTAAAAGGAGGGAACAATATGAAGAGCAGAGAGGAACATATCGATAAGTTAGCTGCGCAGCTCAAGGAGTGGTCCACCAAAATCGATGAGCTTGAGTCTAAGGCAAGTGCTGCCAAGGCTGATGTTAAGACCAACTATGACAACCAGATAAGGCAACTCAAGGATAAACGGGATACCGCGATGAAGAAACTTCAAGAGCTTAAGGGTGCAAGCGCTGGTGCATGGGACAATCTTAAGGCGGGCGCGGAAACGGCCTGGGCAGACCTTAAGAACGCCGTCACTGCAGCGAAAGAGAGGTTTAAATAGCCGCGCGGGCCGCGCGGACAGGGAAACTAACGAGGAGTCTAAGAGGGCCCGGTAAAGATCGAAGTTAAGTGCAGGTTAGCAATCAGGTTCACTATATAAAAACCTGCCAGGATTGACATGAGGATGGCAAATACTCACTGCAAGTGCTATTTTTTAATGCAGTTTGCGGGCAAGTAGTACTTCCTGTAGTCTGCGCTTTTCAGAACTGAACTATTGGTGCACAATATAACTAGTAATTCGTAAGAGCGTGTCCACACCGTTCGGATATATGGAGTCGGCTTAATAAGTATTTTGACGAGACGAAGGAGATAACTATGAAAGCAACAGCGGGTTTGTGGATTGACCACAAAAAAGCTGTGATCGTGGTTGTTACAGACAAAGGGGAAGAAATAAAACTGATAATATCAAAGGCTGAAAAACAGCCCGGACGTTATGGTGGTTTACGTACTACGGCTCCCTATGAAAAACAAATTCTGGCAGATGACAGCCTAGAGAGGACGTTTATGGGGCATCTTAACATTTACTATGATGCTGTAATTTCCTGTATTCGTGATGCAGAGGCTATTATGATATTTGGTCCTGGTGAAGCGAAAGGCGAGCTGAAAAAGCGTATCAAAAAAAACAAGCTCAGTGGACGCATCGTAGATATTGAAACAGTTGACAAGATGACTCACCGCCAGATTGCAGCGAGAGTTCGGCAGTACTTTTTAAAATAGAGTCCGGCCATAGGATCGAGATAGAAAAACTAAAACGATAATTACTGTATTGCTGTTTTTCAGCTGTGATTTCAACACACCGCAATTTGCTTGCAAGACCCTCAAAATATTCCGCTAAACTTTATGTTGATTTTTGTCAAGAGTCCTGCTACGATTAAAGCCTTGATATGGGAAAAAATGGCAGAACTTCTACAGGGTTTTTTATTAGGCCGATCGAGCTTCTCATTTTTATAACGGCTTCAGTATTCGGATCTGGAGCTCTCGTCAACCTCATTTTATCAATTTTCCCTTTTTTATCCATGCAAATGTTCGCACTTTTGGACGCGGCGTTTCTGACAGTTATACTTTTCCCGATAATTTATTATCTTGCATATCAGCCATTGACATTATATATCGAAGAGCTTAAACGGACAGAGGAGACATTGCAGGGGAGCGAAGCGAAGTATCGTTCCCTCGTAGAGACTACCGATGATTCAATATATCTGGTTAATAGGAAGTGCGAGTACTTATTTATGAACGCGAAGCATCAATCCAGACTATCTTTTATTTTCGATACAGAATATGTAGGTAGAGCCTACAGTGACTTTCATTCACCAGAAGAAACAAAAGTGTTTAGCGATGAAGTAAGCAAGATATTTGAGACAGGGGAACCGGTACAGCACGAACATAGAAGTCAAAGGGACGGTCATTACTTCCTTCGTACATTGAGCCCGATTAAGGGACCGAACAAAGAAGTAGTAGCCGTGAGTGTCGTTTCAAAAGACATCAGTGTACTACCACACCTCAAGGGGCGGGACATCTTTTAGCGCAACTTGAAGAAGCTAAGCCGCGCAGACGGTTCCTTCTCCTTTCTTTCGATGATGCCGCATATATAGTTCAATCATACAGGGGTTTTACTTCACCCTGACTGTTCGCGCACAACCCGAATTTAATAGCATCTACCCATAAAATCCTCCCTATTTCTCCTTTCCTCAAGCAGCTGTCGTTTCTATCTTTAGAAATATTCCTTACAGGAGATTTCCCTCTTGACAAAAAATGTAACATATGTTACATTATGTTCAGATGTAACATAAATTAGGGAGGTGCCCCATGAAAAGGTTTCTGAATAGGATCACGGATATGCTGGCTGATGTGGCCCTGTTGGAGATGGGAGTTAATGTGGCCACGCACGTTGCGAAAGCGGAGACGGTGCGTGAAACACTCGAAGAGAACCTCATCGAGGTAGCGTTCGCGGAGGCGGCGGACTATGACGATATCCACAAGGCAATCCTGAGAGAACACCAGTCGGAGAGGGATATCTCCCATCCCGACGACTGCCAGTACGGCGACAACGATATTTGCTTCGTATAGGCGCGCGGCCATAAAGACTGCATTGAATTGATTATGACAGAGGGAGACCTACCCCATGCCGAAAACAATATCCCAGGAATGGCTTCTCGTCTTTTACAGTGTCCCATCTAATCCCGTCAGCAACCGTATGAAGATATGGCGGAAGCTCGCGAAGGTTGGTGCAGTGCAGCTCAAAGGCTCGGTCTATATTCTGCCAGCCACTGAGGAGCATGAGGAGTTCTGTCAATGGCTTATCGGAGAGGTCAAGTCGATGGGCGGGGACGGGGCGTTCGTCAGGAGCGCCGAGATCAAAACCATGACCGATACCGACATCCGGCAGCTTTTTACCACGCAAGCGGACCGGGAATACCATCGGCTTGAAAAAGTAATCGATGTTTTCGAGCGGAAGATCCAGAGCATCAGGAAGGGGTCGAAAAGCGAGGCAGTCAAGCATCTCGCGGATCAAGCAGCAAAGCTTACGAAAGAATTCGAGGAGCTCCGAAAGCGCGATTATTTCGAATCTTCAACAGGACACATTCTGAAAAAACGAATTCAGGCGCTTGAAGCCGCACTCCGGGATGCAGGGGGAAAAGCTCCGGAGGGGGCCGCCTCGATCGTGGCAAAGCGGACGCAGGACTATCGGGGGAAAATCTGGGCCACCAGAAAGAACCCCTTCGTGGACCGCATGGCATCGGCCTGGCTCATCAAACGGTTTATTGACCCGAAAGCGTCATTTGTGTTCATTGACGAGCGCGATGTCGCATCGCTTGACAATACTACCGTGGCCTTCGACATGCGCGGCGCTGCATTCACCCATGTCGGCGATCTCTGCACATTCGAAGTGCTCGTAAAATCATTCGGGATTAAAGACAAGGCGGTTAAAAAGATAGCAGAGATCGTGCATGATGTCGACGTGAAGGACGATAAGTACGGCAAACCGGAAGCAACCGGTGTGGAGGATATCCTCGCAGGCATCCGCAAGACAGCAAAGAACGACACCGATGGACTTGAACGGGGCATGGCGGCGTTCGAGATGTTGTATCAATCGAAATCTTGATAATTCAATATAATGGAGAGACACCGATGACAGGTGACAAGATCACATTTCGAGAGGCATTGCTTTACTGGCTAAAGCTCGGCTTCATCAGTTTCGGCGGCCCCACTGGCCAGATAGCAATGATGCACAAGGAGGTGGTGGAGAACAAGAAGTGTATGCCTGAAGACCACTTCCTGCATGCCCTGAATTTCTGTATGCTTCTTCCCGGCCCTGAAGCGCAGCAGCTAGCGACCTATGTCGGATGGCAACTGCATGGAACGCGGGGCGCGCTAGCGGCAGGAATACTGTTTGTGCTGCCGTCAATCTTTATCCTGTGGGGTCTCAGCTGGATCTATGTCGCGTTCGGCATGGTCCCATCCGTTGCCGCGCTCTTCTTCGGACTCAAACCCGCTGTCGCCGCCATCGTTGCGGAAGCGGTCATTCGCATAGGTAAGAAATCTCTAAAGAATAAAGCCCTGGTAGCGCTTGCCGCACTTTCGTTCGTTGCTATTTATTTTCTGAATACTCCGTTCCCCGTGATCGTGCTCGCTGCGGGTGTCATTGGGTACGTTCTGACCTCTCGCTTGACCGGAGTAACTCTTCCTTCAGCAAACGATGTGGATGATACGGCGGCTGTCGTGTCGAATGGCTGGCTCCGCGCTCTCAAAATCACCACACTCGGGCTCCTGCTCTGGTTTCTGCCGATCCTCTTGCTCGGCCTCTGGAGGGGATGGGATGATATCCTCGTGGACATCGGTGTGCTCTTCAGCAAGGCGGCAGTCGTCACCTTCGGCGGGGCATATGCAGTGCTTGGCTACATCAGCCAACAGGCCGTAAATGCCTACGGCTGGCTCCTGCCTGAGCAGATGATGGACGGTCTGGGTCTGGCAGAGACCACGCCTGGCCCGCTCATCATGGTGAACCAGTTCGTGGCTTATGTTGCCGCTTATACCCATACTCCCGGCCTTGCTCCCGCTTTAGCGGGCGCCATCGGAGGGCTTCTTGCGACATGGGTGACGTTCACACCGTCCATGCTTTGGATTTTCATCGGCGCGCCGTACATTGAAGCGCTCCGACGGAACGTGAAGCTCGCCTCCGCCCTGACGGCGATCACCGCTGCGGTCGTTGGTGTGGTGATGAACCTTGCCGTTACCTTCACCCGACACACGCTCATTCCGGATACCGGAGGATTTGAATGGTACGCACTCATCGCTTCAATCGTTGCATTTATCGGAATGACGCGTCTCAAATGGGGCATGATCCCGGTGATCGTGGGGTCTGCACTGGCAGGGCTGATTTGGAAAACAATACTATAAGACCCACCAGGTGTATGAAATGAGTCGATGGTTTATTGTTACCCTGGCGATAATCTGCTTTCCGCTTGGTGTGCTTGCTGGTCCCCCAATTCTTACTGATGACACAGGGACGCCGGGGCCGGAGAAGTGAGAGACGAACGTGGGCTTTACCGTCGAAATGCGACAGGATGCGACCCGCTTCGAAACGCCTGACTTCGATCTGAATTATGAATGTGAAGATCAGCAGGGCGTAAATTACAGGCAAATTGCTTCCGGATACGCTATACTGTCATTTAATATGCAGCGAAATCAATAATCAAAGGAGCAACCATGACAAATGGACTGACATGCCCCGTAATAAAACTTGAAAAGATTCTTCTGGCGACAGACCAATCAGAGTTCAGTGAGGGCGCAATACGCGAGGCGATCAAGTTTGCCTCTAAATGTTCAAGCAAGATTTACGCGTGCATGACGCTTGAGACGAATCCCGAATACGAGACCATCGGGTCCAACGTCTTTGAAAAGGAAGAAGCAGAGGCAACAGCCCATCTGGACTCCATCAGGAAGCGGGCAACGGAAGCAGGTGTAGCGTGTGACACCGTTCTGCATGAATCAATGGACGCTGCACAAGCCATCGTGGACGAGGCGACTGAAAAGAAAGTTGACATGATCGTCATCGGCAGGCGCGGGCGTAAAGGTGTGGCAAAGGCTCTCATGGGTGAGATTGCCGCGAAAGTAATTACTCACGCTCCCTGCAAAGTACTGGTTGTTCCCAAGGCCGCACAGATCGAATATAAAAATATACTGGTCGCCACTGACGGCCTGCCCCAGGCCAATGCAGCGGTCTCGGAAGCGATAGCAATTGCAAAACGCTGTGGAAGCCATCTTATCGCTCTCTCGGCCATGCGTGATGAAAGCGAACGGGCAGAAGCGAAAAAACATTCAACCGATGCCGCTGCTGCTGCGCAGAAGGAAGGCGTGACGGCCGAAGCGGTTACCGCCACGGGAAGATCGTTCAAAGCCATCGTTGAAACAGCCGGCGGAAGAGGTATTGACCTTATCGTTATGGGGACTTACGGAAAGACAGGCGTAAAGAAGCTTCTGATGGGCAGTGCGACGGAAAAAGTCATCGGGAGCGCCGGTTGCGCTGTGCTCGTGGTCAAGGCGTAGTTATTTAAAGTGAAGCTTCCTGCCTCTCGCAGGGGGCTTCCCTTTTTTATAAATTTTATGCTGATTCGCTACAAACCCGCTGCCTGCGACTGCCGTCGAACCGTTCCCTTCAACGTCTTCATGTCTCCTTCAAACTCCGCGACGACGTAATTCACAGGGGCCGTAGTAACCGAAATGGACGTACTAAGTTACTATTGCAGACATAGACTCCTGTTAGCACGTTTCAATCTGTATTTCACAGCTATTTCAGCTGCCCGCCGTTGCATATTAGTAGGGAATCTCGCAGAGGTTCAAATTTGCCTGAGGTAAAAAATGGTGGTTGAAAATTTAACAGCGTTAAAAATGTGTAAACTAAATGTGAAGATCATTTTATGGGCGCTGGTATGAGGTGGATATTTTCAGGGGGTTTTTGATAGATAAATTATGCGGGGGTACTTTTGGGAGTATATCAAAAAAACATTGCAGAAGATACTGTTATTTCAATTCATTGGACAAACTATTTAATGGCCGCCGCCCGTAGTCCAGCACAAGCCACCATGAAAAACAAAGGGTTAGCATAAAATGCTAACCCTTTGTTCATTTTCTATATTGATGCTGTGCGGCAATTGTGAGGCCCCGGTACAAATTTAATCGCAACAAAAAATCCTAATCTATGCTACCCGATGCTTCCCACTTCAATTGCATCAGTTCGAACATTTCGGGCAACCTTTATTGCACCTTACACAGAATGAACGACTGCAAGGAAGGTATGCTCCGCCTTCGTCCTCTCGATCACGTGATCGTTCACGTGATTGATCATATGCATAGAGTACTCGGTCTCCCCAAATTTGCCACATAGGTATGGTTCTCATAATTACCTCCTTGGCGATTAATATCCCTGACTCTCTACTAGTTATGGTAGCTACTGCCTTGACATATGTCTAATATATTGTTAATATCGACTCAATACTTATTAAATATGGAACTACGACATCTCAAATACTTCGTTGCAGTGGCTGAGGAACTCCATTTTGGGAGGGCTGCCAAAAAGCTTAACATCGCACAGCCGCCCTTGAGTCAGCAGATCATGAACCTTGAAGAAGAACTTCGGATAAAGCTTTTTGACAGGTCTAAGCGAAACATACAGATGACCGCTGCTGGCAGTCATTTTCTTAAAGAGGCCAGGCAGGTCCTTTTACAAGTTAAACAGGCTGCTGAAACAGCCAGAAGGATACACGGCGGAAAGGCTGGACATCTGGTAGTAGGGTTTGTGGGCTCAGTGATCCATACTTTTTTGCCTGAAGGGTTACGATTATTCCGAGAACGCTTCCCTGAGGTAGAGCTTGAACTGCATGAGATAAATACCGCAGAACAGATAACGTCGCTTCATGCGAAACGCATTGATGTCGGATTTTTCTATACGAGCGCTCAAGACTCCATGCTTGCATCTAAAACGCTCACGCTGGCGCCATTACTGGCGGTATTGCATAACAAACACCCTCTTTCGGGCCGTAAATCGGTGCATATCAGGGAGCTGGCACATGAGCCTTTCATCGCAAACACACGCTCCTCAGAGCCGGTTGTCCGTGATGCCTTTATCAGCCTGTGTCATTCTGCCGGGTTCAGCCCGAGAATAACGCAGGAGGCAGGGCAGGTACAAACAGTGTTAGGTCTCGTAGCTTCCGGACTGGGAGCCTGCCTCCTCCCCGATTTTATAAAAAATATCAGACGGCCAGGAGTGCAGTATATACCCTTGTCAGGATCGCCCCCGGAGGTAAAACTCGCCGTTGTCTGGCGCAGCGATAATGCTTCCCTCCTTGTAAAGTCATTTGTAAATATAATTGAGTCTTATTCGTATTTCGACTGGGAGCGTTGAAAACTCCTTTCCCTATGGCCCGCGCGTCAGATGAGGGCCGCGAAAAAGGTGAAATAGAGATATTCCGCAATGGAGCGGAGCTTTCCCGGTACCCAGCGAGCATTTCGAGCCGACGCGGGGTCGGCGCATTGTTTCCTGACACCTCGTGGCGGCACGGCTTAAAGGCGAGATCAGAGAGCAGGAGTATCAGACGCTAAAGAACAAGCTGATCAACGCGCAGGGGGTGAAATGGTAAAAATTAAATTTTCCATCGCACAATCTCAGGCGACCATACTTAAAGGCACACTGCGATTATGCAAACCCCTCTAAACTCATCGTTTGTGTGCGAGTTATAACCCGTATTCTTTGCCATCGTCAAAACATTGGCATTGCAAGATAGTAGGTGAAGCTGACGAAGCATACCCATTCAATGCATTCACATTAACAGGTTTAAACATGATTGCCAAATAATCCTCGTGAGAGTATTATCCTACATGGAAGATTTACCGGAATCACTGGTAGGATTGAATCGGGAAGTCTGAAAGGAATGATCAGCCATGAGAAAAGCTGCCGAGTAAAAAATCGTGCTTGCCTATGAAGCTTTTCTTCACAACCGCACCAATCGGTCTTGCGTAGGTTAAGTTACTGATTTGCTCAATGCAGTGCCTTGTCAAAGGAAATAGCAGATTAACTATAGGCGGGCAAAAAAAGCGGAGCACGTACCATTTTCGGTAAACGCGCCCCGCACCGGCATTATCTATAATCCTATGCTGCCCGACGATGCCTATCTCGCTCTTTCAGGAATGCGTCCTTTCCTGCTTCAATGGCGCCTCCAACAGCTGTTTTGCCATCCTTGTACAGTGCTTTGCTCTTGTCAATGGTCGTGTCAATGGTCGTGGAAATGGAATCTCTTGTCCGCACTGCGTAATCCATGACATCTTTCCTCATTGCCTTGCCGGATTTTGGCGCCATCAGGAGAGCTATTCCTGCTCCTAACACCCCGCCCACCAGGAACGGGACCAGAATTGATCTTTCATTTTTTTCAGGTACCTCTTTTTCAAGGACTTCCTTCATGGTCATCACTCCTCCTTTCCTTCAGATTACGAACCAGGGTTACTACTCCTGTTGCAATGCCGGCCTTCAGTCCGGCGACATTTGCCTCGGCAGCAGTGGCCAATTCATTCTTCACCTTTCCGTAGAAGTTCTGTAACCCTTTCTCCACACTCACCACCCTATCGGTAATATCTCTTACATCTTGCGTTATACCGCTGACATTCGCTGTGATTTGATTCATGTTTTCAAGAGTATCCTTCAATTCTATCAGCGCGGCGTTTAGATTTCCTTCTGTGTTCATTAAGAATTCACGGAGCGCATTGCTTGTGCGCCGTAGATCCATGAAATAGGAGATGCCAAATGCAGCATAGACAATAAAGGCCACCACACCGATGAACAAAATCGCCTGGATCATCCTGTCCTCCTATTATTTATATTATACCACAGGCTTATTTCGGCCGTTCGTGAGGACAAGCTGTTACATATCGATTGGATTTTTCCTATGGTGCGCATTGCCAAGAGCAAAGAGCATATTACCAAAAAGGGGTAGTAGCGCCAAGCTGTAGAGCGGTGAAAATAACTATATTATTAGTTTATAACGAATTTATTTTCTTGACTTATCCACAAAAAATGGTAATATTATATAAAAATGATCTCGGTTTTTCTATAAAAATTGGATACGGATTAATATGTGCCAATTAACCGTATTATTTCATTATGTTACAGTAAATTATCAAAGAATGATCCTGACGGGTAATGTTTTTATAGCCATGATGGTTCCTGGCTCATGATTAATATCCAAATCAAAGCCATGACTGACTACCAAGGCCTTTAATGACGTAGATTCACAAGAAATTACCGAATCTTGATTCTCCAAAGCGATATGTTGGGGATCCTAAGGATGGCCGGCGCATGAAACGTAAAATCATTCTGTCCCTCTTTTTTCTTTTCATGCTCTCCGCTCTGGGGGTCACATTTGCAACTGTCCATGTAAAGAACAACACTGCCACGCTGAGCCACCTCATTAAGCTCCATCAGATCGCAGACCTGCGGCAGCATCTGATCATGTCCATTCAAACAGTGCAGTCCGATCTCTATGCCCTGCAACCCACGCGTGGTTATGACCTTGACCTGATTGCGGCCAATGTGGTGAATCTGGAAACGACTGCTCAGAAATGTTCCGGGTGTCACCATACGCCTGAAGTGACGAAAAAGATTGAAGAGGTCCAGTCACTCATCCTGTCCTATCAGAAGGGATTGAGCCACTCCATAACGGCTCCTGAGCACGCGCATCTGAAAAAGAAGCTGAAGCTTGATACTGCAGCAACCGGCAACGAGCTCCTCGTGAAAACGGAGGGAATGTCCAATCAGGCAAGCGACAAGCTTAAAGCCATGACGAGTGATGCCATGAGGAATATACAGCAGGCATGGATAATCCTCTTAATTACCATGCTCCTGATCTTTCTCGTCGGCACTGTCGTTGCGGTGAACCTGACGACGTCCTTAACCCTTCCCATCCATGCCTTGGTGAACGCAACGAGAATGATTGCGTCGGGAGAGCTGGGGTATACGGTCTCATTAAAGGACAAGACAGAGTTCGGAGAGCTTGCCTCACATTTCAATTCCATGAGCATTGCCCTGAAGAACGGCTATGCAAAGCTCACGAAAGAGATCAGCGACCATAAGGAGACGGAAGCCGCTCTCGTGAAATCCGAAGCGTTTCTCAACACCATATTCGACAGCATCCATGATCCATTTTGCATCATCGACAAGTCCTACCGGATCGTGCGGGTCAACGAGGCTTATCGAAAGATAAAGAACGTCGATCTCCGGCATCTTGCTGAGGAACCCTGTTATGCAGCACTATACGGCAGGAGCAGTATATGTGATGACTGCATCGTACAAACGACATTCCTCTCGGGCGGTTCCTGTGCGAAGGAAAAAGTGGTGCTCGACCCGCGGGGGACGAAGACGTGGTTCGAGATTAATACGTATCCTATCGTCGACAACGAGGGCAACATATTGCATGTCATTGAGCACTCAAGGGACATAACCGAACGCAAAAAGGCCGAGGAAGCGCTCCGGGAAAGCGAGGAGCGCTACGCCCTGGCCGCCCGCGGCGCCAATGACGGGCTGTGGGACTGGGACCTGAGGAACAGCAACGTCTATTTTTCCTATTACTGGAAATCAATGCTCGGGTATGAAGAGAAGGAGGTTGGTAACCATCCCGAAGAATGGCTGGGCCGGATTCACCCCGATGATCGTGAAATGGTGGAGGCGAAGATAATCTCTCACCTCATCGGCCATAATCCTCACTTCGAAAGCGAATACCGGATACTTCATAAGGACGGGACGTACCGGTGGGCGCTCAATCGGGGACTAGCCGTAAGGGGCAATGATGGGAAAGCATATCGCATTGCCGGGTCACAGACAGATATTACAGCACGGAAAACGGTTGAAGAGCAATTGCTGCACGACGCGCTTCACGATTCTCTTACCGGGCTCCCCAACCGTGTGCTCTTCATGGATCGTCTGAACCATGTCCTCAGAAGCTCGCAGCGATACACGGGGTACCTGTACGCCGTACTTTTCCTTGATATGGACCGCTTCAAGGTGATCAACGACAGCCTCGGTCATGCCATCGGCGATAAGCTTCTTATCGCCATCGGTCAGAAAATATCGAACAGCCTCCGTCCAGGCGACACGGTCGCCCGCCTTGGAGGCGATGAATTCGCGATCCTCCTCGAGCATATCGGCCATTTGACCGATGCGGTGGAAATCGCCGAACGGATACAGACAGAACTATCGTCGCCGTTCTCTCTGGAAGGGCATGAGATATTCTCAGGCGCAAGCATCGGGATCGCTCTCAGTTCCGGGACCTATGAGCGCCCGGAACAGATACTGCGGGATGCGGATATCGCCATGTATCAGGCAAAGGCGAAGGGAAATTCCTCCTATGAGATATTTGACGCGAAGATGTACGTGAGTGTCGTAAAACGTTTGCAACTGGAGGCTGATCTGCGGCGGGCGATCGAACATAAGGAATTCCTCCTGCACTACCAGCCGATCATCGACCTGAAGAAAAATATGATAATCGGCTTTGAATCTCTCGTTCGGTGGAACCATCCGATACGGGGACTTCTCTACCCAACGGAATTCATCCCGCTAGCCGAGGAAACCGGGTTGATTTTTCCACTCGGCGACTGGACGCTTCGGGAATCCTGCCGTCAGTTGCGGGCGTGGCAGGAGGAGTATCCGCAGGATCCTCCTCTGACAATGAGCATGAACATTTCGAGCAGGCAATTCTCTCAGCCTGATCTGATCAACACGCTTACCGGTATTGCCAAGGAAACCGGCATTGATGCGAGCAGCCTGGCAATCGAGATAACGGAGAGCATGATCATGGAGAATGTAGAGGCTGCGGCCGCAAAAATGGCTCAATTACGGGAGATAGGAATCCATATACACATCGATGATTTCGGCACGGGTTATTCGTCGCTAAGCAATCTCCATCGTTTCCCGATCACTGCCTTGAAAATTGACCGTACCTTTGTGAGCAAGCTCACCACGAACGGCGAAAACAAGGAGATCATCACAACGATCGTGTCGCTCGCCAAGAGCCTGAATCTGGAAGTTATTGTCGAGGGCATAGAACTGGTCCATCAGCTGTCAAGAATCATTAACCTTAACTGTCATTACGGTCAGGGATTCTTGTTCTCCGAACCCATGGAAGCCGAAGCCATGCATGCGCGGTTGGAAGCAAAAAATCTTTTGCCGATATGAGAGCTGGGAAGGGATAAGCGGGTTCTGATGGATCAAGCGAGGCCCTTATCCTTTTACTGCACGAGACGGCTTCCCTGACCGTTCGCTTATCTAATCAGTCTCCCAGGTCCAGTCGCTAAAGAGTAGCAGCCGTCCTTGTCTGGCTTCGAATATTAACCTTTCATGCATTTCTGATGCACGCGAGCCAGCCCTGGGCCCTGTCCGGAAGGATGTTCGCATCGAGGTCCGATTCTCGAATGCCGTCCGCAACCCATTCACTGCGGAACACGGCACAATCTCGGCTGTAGCAGCGTATTTCGGGCCTCCTGCTCTGTAAATGACATCAAAAAATGCCAGTTCTCCCTTCGGTAATGATCCCCCCATTATAGTGCGTCCGAGGTCGACCGAGCGTCATCTTCGTGCCTCTTGATGACAAACGGTTTCTGTTCAGGTAGTATGGGTACGTGAAGCTTTTCCGAAATATCATACCCGCCGCATTCAAGGCAAGACCGAATCGCTTCATTGTGGAATGCACGAGAAGGGGTGGGTCGGTGATGGCGTACCTTCCGAATCCCGGCAAGCTCCGGGAACTCCTGCTTCCGGGACGAAAACTGTACCTCGTAAAACAGCCGGTGGTTCCCGGAAGGGAGATCGCTTACATGGCTGTGGCGGTGGAGAGAGATGGCAGCCCGATCCTGCTCCACACGCACCAGAACAATTCCGTGGCCCGGCACTTGATCGAGCACAACCGGATCCCGGGACTTGACGGCGCTGTTGTCGTCAAGGCCGAGCATACGATCGGGAACAGCAGGTTTGACTTCCTCCTCCGGAAAGGGGGAAGGGACATGGTGCTTGAAGTTAAGTCCTGCACCCTCTTCGGCAGGCGCATAGCAATGTTTCCCGACGCAATCACAGAGCGGGGAGGAAACACCTCCTGGAACTCGCGTCCCTGTCCCGCCAGGGAATGGACACGGCGGTACTGTTTCTGGTCCACACACCGACCCCCGTATACTTTATGCCTGATTACCATACGGACCTGGAATTCTCTCGCGCCCTCCTGTCCGTGAAGGATGATATTATGGTCAAGGCCGTTTCCGTGGAATGGAAGAAGGACCTTATTCTCGGCAACAGGGTCCGGGAACTCGCGATCCCCTGGGAACTCATTGAACAGGAAGCTCATGACAGTGGGTGCTACATAGTCCTCATGCAGCTAACAAGGGATAGGAAACTGAGGATCGGAAGCCTCGGCACGGTACGGTTCAGAAAGGGGTTCTACCTGTATACAGGTTCAGCGAAAAATAACCTGACGCAGCGGATAGCGCGGCACCGGAGCAGGAGAAAAAAACTTTTCTGGCATATCGATTATCTGCGGGAACATGCGGATTTCTGCGCGGCACTGCCGGTGCGGACGAGTGTGGACCTGGAATGCGAATTGGCTGATGTGCTTCAGGGTATAGCATCTTGGGTCATCCCGGGCTTCGGCTCATCGGATTGCTCCTGTGGAAGCCATCTTTTCGGCATGGTTGAATACCCCCTTCACGTACCGCCGTTCATTGAGATGCTTCAGTATTTCCGGATCGATCGACTGGAGAGGGAACTGTTCCGCTGGCATGGAGAAATATAAGTAAGGGGACTTTATCAAATCACGCCGTAAAACCCCGTCTCCTCAGGGCGGGGATATAAGGGGCTAGTTGCATCGCAACTAGAAAAAGGATTGTTTTCTCATTAATAAGTGGACAAATGTTCACCTATCTGCTATAATTAAAAAAATGGCAGAAACAACTAGAAAACCTGGGTTCCAAACAATGACTACCGTCGGAAAGGTTTCCGTAACTGACGATAGTACTGCCATTTTGCTTGGCCTCATCGGCTATTCTGCGACCAAACTCTGGAACACCGCCGTATGGTATACCAAGGAAATATGGGAGACTACCGGCAAAATACCTGCCTATTCGGACCTTGATGTTGCCATGAAGCAGGAACATCCGCTTTGGTATCGCCGTCTGCACTCACAGAGCGCCCAGGCCGTACTGGAAGACCTTTGGCATTCATACAGATCATGGTTTGCTCTCCGTAAAAAAGGCGATAAAAAAGCAAAACCTCCAAGTTACAGAAAGAAAGCAACCCTGTCATCTGTGACATTCAAACAATCCGCCGTTCAATGGGACCCGCGGACTTCTACAGTACGGATCAGCATTCCAAAAGACATCTACAACAAGCAATTCCTTTACCTCAAAGTAAAGATGCCTTATGGATACCGTTTAACGAACGACAATATCCAAATAGGCCGTCTAGTTTACCTTAAAGGCGAGTGGTATGTCCACCTCGTCTACAATATGATCCTCCCCGAACTGAAAGGATTTGGGGAAACCATGGCTATAGACCTTGGAATGAAGCATCTTGCCGCTACAGCCTGCACGAACGGGTCGACATCCCTATGGCCGGGCGGGGAACTGGCTGCCATTGAACGATACTTTGAAAAGCAAAAGTCAAAGACATCCAAATCCAGGTCCAAAAAAGCATGCGCTCTAAACCAAAAACGGGCTCACCAGCGTTCCCACTTGCTCCACAGTCTTACCAAATCTCTTGTCCGCGATGCAGATGCTCGCGGCGTTTCCACGATCATCGTGGGTACCCTTAAGGACATCAGAGAAAGCAAGAACTGGGGAGCCGGTGGGAACCAGAACTTTCACAAGTGGCCCTTCGACCGTATTACCAGGATGCTCGCGTACAAGGCCCGCCTTAAAGGCATCAGTGTTGTAAACATCAACGAGAGCTACACGAGCCAAACATGCTGCAAATGCAATACTATTAACAAGGCCAGCCGTAAGCATCGCGGTCTCTATATCTGCAAGAATTGCGGCGCCGGAATGAACGCTGATGTGAACGGCGCGGTCAACATCCTCACAAGGTATCTCCCGGAGCAAATACGTGTCTCTTGGAGTAGCGGCTGTTTGGCACAGCCTGCAGTCAACCGGTTCACCTGGAGAGATACCAGGTCGTCTGCATCAGCCCATGAATCGGGGACGTGGCAAACATCTCTGCCGCATCTGCAAACAGAATCAGCAGCGGCTCTTAGCAGCAAGAGAGCCTGATTCTGGAATCCTCGGCCTTCAGGCCGCGGAGGATGTCAAGAACGTTCAGGCAGCTGCTTGAATAATGTCTTTGAGCTGCAGGATAAAATCCTCTCTGCCGGTGCTCGCCCTGTAAAGGCCAACGACCACGTTCCTTTGCGACAGGAAGCGTGCATAGCCTTCTTTTCGAGCTTCTTCTATCAGGTCCCAGTTTTCACTGCTGAGGAACTCTTCGTGCGCATGCTTCATCTCGGGATAGAGGACTCTCCTGAACCCTTCCATGAGCGCGATTGAGAGGCTGAGGGCTCCGCGGTCCTTGGTATCGATGATCTTCTTGTACGGTCCGTGTTCCGACGTGTCGGCAATAAGGTCCTTGATGGCCCTCAGGTAATGTTCCGCCTTCCGGTCCCCGTCGAGGGAAGAAAGGATATCCTGCCACTCCGGAGCATCTTCTTTGGCCTCGGCCACCTCGTGGCAGAGGAGGACGTCTGCGTAGCGTTCCGCCATAGCTTCCAGCCTTTTCCCGAAGATATCGTCGATGATCTGTCGGTGCCGAAAACCGTAATGCGAAAAGGCGTCCTCGAGTGCGGAAACACGACGGGCGTTCAACTCCGAGAATTTGTACATGAGAAGCATGGTGAGCGGTTCGAGCCGCAGGAATATGCTTTTCCCCTGGAACATCCCGGCGGACGTGAAGAGGTCCCTTACATATTCTTTCCCCGACGTGTGCACTGTGAGGCCGGAAATCTCACGGGTCGTACGGAGTTCTGCAAGGAAGAAGGTCGGCTTCATGTACATGCCGTATCCCGCGCCGTAGACGAGGCCCTGTTCACTGAGTATATGATTAATTTCTGAGATGTCGAAGGGATGGTATTTCTTTCCGCCGATAGCGAGGTCCCTGAAGTCTTCCTGTTCCAATTCCGGCCATCGGGATTCCTTTTGCGTGATCCATTCCCCGATGTCTTCCCGCCTGATTTCCGCCCAGGGCTGCAAGCCCTTTTCCGAGCGATACAGATCCCGGTATCTCATTAATAGACCGCATACCGAGAAAAAGCCCCAATACTTTGCATCTGATATATCGCAGTTGAATTTTATGTCGTGCATAAATGAATGATTCACGGCCTTGACTCCTCTGGCTTCCTGCAGTCGCATTATTCCCCAACAACAGGAAAAAGTAAATATATTAATCATAAAGACCGGTTCCGGCCAAAAAGTCCTTGCAACTCCTTAAAAAATAAACTATAATTACAAATCCTCTCAAGGCGGGTTGTAGTTTTATGTCCACATCAAGAATTCAGGAACTGCGGAAAAAGATCGATGCGCTCGATGACAAGATCGTCGACCTGCTGAACGAACGCGCCCGGATCGTCATCGAAGTCGGGGACATCAAGAAATCAGCGAAGCTCGACTTCCATGCTCCATCACGGGAGCAGGCAGATCCTGGAGCGGCTGCTGTCCCGCAACAAAGGGCCGTTCCCCTCGGACACACTGAAAGCTGTCTACCGCGAGATCCTCTCATCGTCTCTCTCGCTGGAACGTCCGCTCCGGGTGGCCTACCTTGGGCCGCGCGCCACGTTTACGCACATGGCGGGAATGCAGCAATTCGGCCTCGTCGCCCAATACCTTCCGGTAGAGACAATCAAGGACGTGTTCAGCGAGGTAGAGCGGGGAAGGACAGACTTCGGCGTCGTACCCGTGGAGAACTCCACCGAGGGCGTCGTGAACTACACCCTCGATATGTTCATCGACTCAGACCTCAAGATCTACGCCGAGATCATGCTCGAGGTCTCGCAGAACCTTATGAACAAGTCCGGTAAAATCGAGGACATCACGAGGATCTATACCCATCCCCAGGTGCCGGGACAGTGCCGGGAGTGGATGGAAAAGAACATGTCCGGGGTCCCGGTCCTGAACGCCCCGAGCACGGCCAAGGCCGCGGAAATGGCTGCAGACGACCCGACCGCAGGCGCTATCGCGAGCGAGATGGCTGCCGTGCTCTATGGACTGCAGATTGTGGGCAAAAAGTATCCAGGACAACACGAACAATTATACCCGCTTCCTCGTTATTGCCGCCAAATCCCCCCGGAAGACAGGCCGGGACAAGACCTCGATCATGTTCTCCATCAAGGACAAGGTCGGAGCGCTTTATACCATGCTTGCGCCATTTGCAGAGGCGGGAATCAACCTGACAAGATTGGATGCCCGGCCTTCGGGCAGGAAGGTCTGGGACTATGTGTTCTTCTTGGACATGGTCGGCCATATTGAAGAAGACAAAGTGTCCCATGCCATCGAACAGCTGAAGAAAGACTGCCTGTTCCTGAAAGTACTCGGGTCCTATCCGCGGAGCGGCTAGCAGGAAAGAAGGCTGCAAAAAGGAGAGTGGTAGACGAGAGACTCTGCAGCCGCAGGCGTTCCCCGGCGTTGATAGAAGACAGACGATAGTCACGGAGAGAGAAATGATAACGGTTTCGGAAAACATTAAAAACATCACACCCTACACACCGGGAAAGCCGATCGAGGAGCTTGAACGGGAGTTGGGAATCAGCGGCAGCATCAAGCTTGCTTCGAATGAGAACCCGCTCGGTCCGTCGCCGAAGGCTGTTATGGCGATAAAAAAGGCAGTTGCAGGACTGAACCGTTATCCTGACGGCAGCGGGTACTACCTTTCCCAGGCGCTTGCCAAGAAATATGATGTAAACATCTCCCAGCTTATTCTGGGCAATGGCTCGAACGAACTCATCGAGCTGGTGGTCCGCACCTTTGTCCAGCCCGGAGATGAAGTCATCTCGGCTGATCCGTCGTTTGTCGTGTACAGGATGATTGCACAGGCTGCCGGTGGGACAAACGTCATCGTGCCGCTTAAAGACAACCGGCACGACCTTGATGCCATGGCCGACCGTATTACGGAGAGGACGAAGATCATATTCATTGCGAACCCGAACAATCCGACGGGCACGATGAACACGACGGCTGAGATGGATCGGCTCATGAACCAAGCGCCTGACCACGTGATCGTGGCCGTGGATGAGGCGTATTATGAGTATGTTACGAGGGCCGACTATCCCGATTCGTTGGACTATCTGAAGGCGGCCAAGAATGTCCTCGCGCTCAGGACATTTTCAAAGATATACGGGCTTGCCGGACTGCGCATCGGCTACGGCATCACGACGCCGGAGATCGCGGAACTGATGAACAAGGTGAGGCAGCCGTTCAATACCAATTCCCTGGGACAGATCGGTGCCCTGGTGGCCCTTGCGGACCGGAAGCATGTGGAGAAGTCGATCGCAATCAACAGCGAAGGCAAGCAGTTCCTGTATCAGTCATTCGACCGGCTTGGCATCTCTTACCTCCCGACGGAAACGAACTTTATTCTGTTTGAGGCCCCAGTCGACGGCCCGGAACTGTACGTCACCCTCCTCAAAACGGGTGTGATAATCCGCCCGATGGGTGGGAAAAAGCTCCGGATAACGATCGGGCTGCCCGAGGAGAATAAGCGGTTCGTGAATGAGCTGGAAAAAATTATAAATCCTTGATTTTTTTACCGCTGATGACGGGCAGAGGGGAAAGGGCAGAGCGCGAAGGTCAGAAATCGGAACGCTTATACGTTTAACGCCATACGAGCTGCGCCATGCTGAACCACGTGCTCTGCGTTCCGTGTGGATGTTTCTGCCTCTGGTCCATCCGCGGTAAATTGAATCCGAGAAAGGGGAACCATGATCATCGTTGTAAAACCTGATGCGACCGTGGAGCAGGTCGATCACATCATAAAAAAGATCAAGGATCTGGGGCTGCAGGCCCATGTATCGAAGGGCACGGAGAGGACAATCATCGGCGCAATTGGCGATGAGGCCATCCTCCAGAGTATTCCGCTTGAGGCCATTCCCGGCGTGGAGAAAGTGCTCCCGATCCTGAAGCCCTTTAAACTGGCGAGTTGGGAGTTCAGGAAAGAGAAAACGGTTGTGAGCGTCGGCAGGGAACAGATCGGCGGTGTCAGGATCGCGGTCATGGCCGGCCCCTGCGCCGTGGAGAACAAAACGCTGCTCGTCGAGATTGCAAAAGAGGTCAAGAACGCCGGAGCCAATTTCCTCCGGGGTGGCGCCTTCAAACCCCGGACATCTCCCTATGCCTTCCAGGGGCTCGAGGAGGAAGGACTCAGGTATCTTGCCGATGCCCGCGAGCGCACCGGGCTCCCTGTCGTGACCGAGGTTATGGATCCCCGGGACATCGAGATGATCGTTAAATACGCTGATGTGCTCCAGATCGGAGCCCGAAACATGCAGAACTTCCGGCTGCTCAAGGAGGTGGGCCTCTGCAAAAAACCTGTTCTCCTGAAACGCGGCATATCGGCCACGATCAAGGAATGGCTTATGTCGGCAGAATACATTATGTCAGGCGGGAACCATTCCGTGATCCTGTGCGAGCGAGGTATCCGTACCTATGAGACCGCCACGCGGAACACGCTCGATCTCTCGGCTGTCCCGGTCCTCAAACAGATGACTCACCTCCCGGTCGTCGTTGATCCCAGTCACGCTGTGGGCAAGTGGGATCTTGTCGCTCCCATGGCAAAGGCCGCCGTCGCAGCGGGAGCAGACGGCCTCATCATCGAGGTGCATTCCAACCCCGAAGAGGCGCTCTGTGACGGGGAACAGTCCCTGAAGCCCAAGAGTTTCAAGCAATTAATGGATGAGTTGAGACCCATCGCGAAAGCGGTGGGGAGGGAAATCTAGGAGAGTAAATTTCAAAATCCCAAAGACAAAAGTCGTTTTGAGCTCTTATTTTTCTGACATTGTTCAGGATTTCGTATTTAGCAGGCGAGGATTTCTCGGAAAGAATATGGTTCACTTTACCAACGTCACTATCATCGGCGTGGGGCTCATCGGCGGCTCCCTTGCGAAGATCTTAAAGACGACCGGGCTTGCCGGTACGATCACGGGTGCGGGCAGGAGCAGGGAAACGCTTGAGCTGGCGCAGAGGATTGGTGTAATTGATCGCATCGGACAGAGTTCGGCGAGCGCCGTTGAAGGCGCCGATCTTGTAGTACTCGCGTCTCCCGTCGGTACGTTCGAAACGGCTGTCCGCGAGGTGGCACCGCACCTGAAAGAAGGAACGATCCTGACGGATGTAGGGAGTGTAAAGGGGAAACTCGTGCGGAAGATCGAGGACCTCCTCCCGGCAAGAGTGCATTATGTTCCGGGCCATCCCATAGCCGGAAAGGAAAAGTTCGGCGTATCCGAGGCGACGGAGACGCTGTTCCGCGGGGCGAAGTGCATCCTCACCCCGACCCAGAAGACCGACCGGCAGGCGCTGGATGCCGTGCAGGAAATGTGGAAGACAGCCGGTGCGAAGGTGATCGTGATGGACCCCGATGTCCACGATAAGGTCTTTGCCGCTGTGAGCCACATGCCGCACGTTGCGGCTTTCGCCATGATGTCCGCCGTAGCCGAGCTGAATACGGGTACCGAGGACTACATCAGTTTTTCCGGAGCAGGGTTCAGGGATTTCACGCGGATCGCCGCAAGTTCCCCGGAGATATGGCGGGATATCTGCCTCATGAACCGCGAGAACATCGTCCAGATGATCGAGCGCTACCAGTTTTCCCTGAATAGACTCAAGACGGATATCCTTGAAGGGGATGGTGAACGTCTGGAGGAACACCTCACCATGGCGAGCAATGTTCGGAGGGGACTGGAGTAAATGTCGGACCTCGTGGTAAAACCCTCATGCGGCCTCAAGGGATCACTGGTCCTGCCGGGAGATAAATCCATCTCTCACCGGGCGGTTTTGTTCGCCGCCATTGCAGATGGCGATACGGTCGTCACGGGTTTTCTGAACGGCGAAGACACACTGAACACAGCCCGGGCGGTTCAGATGCTCGGCGTTCCGATCGAGGGCCTGGCAACGGGAACGGTCCGGATCGTGGTGCATGGGAAAGGCCTTGACGGCCTTTCAGAACCTGCAGGGGTGCTCGACCTGGGAAACTCAGGTACAGGCATGAGGCTCCTCGCCGGGCTCCTCGCTGGCCAGGATTTCTTCTCCGTGCTCACAGGCGACCACTATCTTAATAAGAGGCCTATGGCCAGGATCGTGGACCCGCTTCGTCAGATGGGCGCGATGATCGACGGCCGTTCCGGCGGGAAACTGGCTCCGCTCGCGATCAGGGGAGGCGGCCGGAGGATCAGGGCGATCAACTATGCAAGTCCTGTTGCCAGCGCCCAGGTAAAGTCGGCGATCCTGATGGCGGGGCTGTATGCCGAAGGGGTGACATCGGTAAGTGAGCCGTCGAAATCTCGGGATCATACCGAACGGATGCTCCGGTTCTTCGGCGTAGAGGTATCGGAAGAAGGCGGCCGTGTGAGCCTCCGGGGCAGACAGAAGCTTACGGCACAAGGATTGCTCGAGATCCCTTCAGACATATCATCAGCAGCGTTCTTCATGGTTGCCGCGTCTATTGTGCCGGGCTCTGATCTTACGATCAGAAATGTGGGCGTGAACCCTACGCGCACCGGTATTGTCGATATTCTCAATGAGATGGGCGCAGATATCGCTCTTCTTAACCGGCGTGAGCAGGCGGGAGAGCCGGTGGCGGACATCCGCGTACGTCACAGAAAGCTGCGCGCCGTTCAGATATCCGGGGATATGATCCCAAGGGCCATCGACGAGATCCCGGTGATCTCCGTTGCGGCATCGTATGCGCAGGGGAGAACCACTATACGAGATGCAGCTGAACTCCGGGTTAAGGAGTCTGACAGGATCGCTGCCATGGCTTCTGAGCTCCGCAAGATGGGGGCCGATGTCACGGAGCTTTCCGACGGGATGGATATCACGGGCAGAGATTCGCTTTCTGGAGCCGTGTGCGAGAGCCACGGCGATCACCGCGTCGCGATGTCGGTTGCCGTGGCTGGGCTTGCTGCCAAGGGAGACACCATGGTGCGCGACACCGGGTGGATCGACACCTCCTTCCCGGGATTCGAGAGGCTGCTGAAACAGACAGCATATTCATAGCGGTCGGTATGTATGACAAAAAAGAAGAATGGGCTGGTCATTGCGATCGATGGCCCGTCGGGAGCGGGCAAGAGTACCGCTGCGCGGCTTCTGGCTGAGCGATTAGGTTATATCTATATCGATACCGGGGCGATGTACCGTGCAATGGGCTGGAAGGCGAAGCGGGAGGGTATTGACCCGGCAGACGAACAGGGACTAGCAGGGCTGTGCTCGCGAACCGAGGTCACCATCAAAAAAGATAACAAGAACCCGAGTTTTTTCGTTGACGGCATTGACGTGAGCGGCGAGATCCGTACGCCGGAGATGGGAATGCAGGCGTCGGCGGTATCAAAATCTCCTGCGGTTCGAGGGCGGCTCTTAACGCTCCAGCGGGAGCTGGGTGAGAGCGGCGGAGTGGTTATGGACGGTCGGGATATCGGCACCGTTGTGTTTCCCGATGCAGACATGAAATTTTACCTCGATGCGAGCGCTGAGGAACGGGGACGGCGACGCTACCTCGAACTCAGGGCAAAGGGAATGGACGTTGATCGTGCACGGATAACGCAAGAGATCGAAGAACGCGACAGGCAGGACAGCGGACGAGAAATTGCCCCCCTCAAACAGGCTGATGACGCCCTGTTGATCGATTCGAGCTCCATGAGCATCGATGAGGTGCTAAGCAGGATGGTATCAGAGATAGCGAAGGTGAAATAACAGGATATGAAAGTATTTTTGGCTGATAAGGCCGGTTTCTGCTTCGGTGTAAAGCGTGCGATTAGCACGGCGTTCAAGGCTGCAGCCGGCGGCAACGTATATTGTCTCGGGCCGCTCATCCACAATCCCCAGGAGGTGGAACGGCTGCGTCAGGCAGGTGTAAAGACCGTAGAGGATTTTACCTCTCTTAAGCCCGGAGACTTTCTCATTATCCGGTCGCATGGTGTGCCTCCTCGCGTGCTCGAACAGGCCAGTGAAAAAGGATTGCAGATCATCGATCTTACCTGCCCGTTTGTCGGCAAGGCCCAACGTGATGCCGAGTCGCTTCATAAAGAAGGGTATCAGGTTGTGGTGGTCGGAGAGAAAAGACACCCGGAAGTGCAGAGCATCCTCGGTTACGCAGGAGACAATGCCGTCGTGGTAGAAACAGCGGAGGAAGTAGAGGGATTGTCGCTTCTGAGTCGGATCGGTATCGTCGCACAGACCACGCAATCGTATAGCAATTTTTCAGAAATTGTGCTAAAATTATTAAGTCTTTCCAAAGAATTAAAGGTCTTCAATACCATCTGCAACTCAACAAAAGAACGCCAGGATGCAGCGCGCCTTCTCGCCGGCCAGGTTGATGTCATGCTGGTTGTCGGGGGGCGCAACAGCGCCAATACGAGCAGGCTGGTTTCCGTATGCAGAAAGGAAGGGAAACCTACGTATCACATCGAGGTGGCTGATGAGATACAGCCTGACTGGCTTGAAGGGGCGACCACAGTAGGGGTCACGGCTGGTGCGTCCACGCCCGATTGGGTCGTGGAAGGCGTTCTGAAGAAACTGGCAAACGGCAAGGTCAGCCGGTAACCTTAAGGCCGGCCATATACTTTCGGGAGGTATGGTATTTTAATGGACGAAACGCGCGAAGACATCGAACACGAAGAGAATGATACGACTGGTGAAGAGGATAACCATACAGAGTTCGAAAAACTCTATAACCAGTCGCTGAAGAGCTTTAAGGCAGGTTCTGTTGTCCGGGCAAAAGTCCTGCAAGTCAGGTCCGGGGTGGTGGTGCTGGATCTCGGGTATAAGTCGGACGGTATTATCCCCGCAGAACAATTCACGGAAGCCGAGCTCAAGGCGATGAAGCCGGGCGACGAACTTGAGGTTTTTCTCGAAGCGGCGGAAGACTCGAACGGCAACCTGATCCTCTCAAGGGAAAAAGCGAAAAAGCTGCAGGTGTGGGACAGTTTGAATCGAGCCTATCAGACCGGTGATGTGGTAAAAGGCAGGGTACTTTCAACGATCAAGGGAGGACTGAACGTTGACATCGGAGGTGTGACCGCTTTTCTGCCAGGATCACAGGTTGATACCAAACCTATACAGAACCTCGGCCAGATGGTCGGCCAGGTCCTTGAAATGAAGATTATTAAGATGAACTCCGGACGCGGCAACATCGTGCTTTCCCGGAGAGCGATTCTTGAGGAAAAACAGAACGCCCAGAAGGTGGCAAGACTCGCCACCCTGGCTGATGGCCAGATCGTGAGCGGTGTCATCAAGAATGTCACCGAGTATGGAGCCTTCGTTGATCTTGGCGGCATCGATGGACTGCTCCATATCACCGATATGTCCTGGGGCAGGATAACCCATCCTTCCGAGATTTTCAAGGTCGGGGATAAGGTTGAGGTGGTCGTGCTCAAGTACGACCGGGAAAAGCAGAAAGTATCGCTCGGGTTGAAGCAGAAGACGCAGGATCCGTGGCTTGCAGTTGCTGAGCGGTATCCGATCGGCATCAGGGTGCGCGGCAAGGTGGTGAGCCTGACGGAATACGGGGCGTTCGTCGAACTGGAACATGGCGTCGAAGGTCTTGTGCACGTGTCCGAAATGTCCTGGACCCAGAAGGTCAAGCACCCTTCAAAAATGGTCGCTGTCGGCGACATCATTGAGGCGATTGTGCTTTCCGTGGATCCGGCAGCCAAACGCATTTCACTCGGGATGAAGCAAGTGAACCCCAATCCCTGGCACACTCTTGGAGACCGCTATCCCGTTGGTTCTATGGTCGAGGGAAAGATCAGGACCATCACCGATTTCGGCGCATTCGTCGGCATCGAGGAGGGGATTGATGGCCTCATCCATATTTCCGACCTGTCCTGGACCAAGCATGTCAAACATCCATCTGATATGCTCAAAAAGGGTCAGACGGTCAAAGCCGTGATATTGAGCATCGACCCGCAGAAAGAGCGCATCTCGCTCGGGCTCAAGCAGCTGAGCTCCGATCCCTGGGAGAAGATCATCCCTGAGCGGTACAAGGTGGGACAGGACGAAACGTTGAAGGTGACGAAAAAGACGGATTTCGGCGTGTTCGTGGAACTTGAGCACGGGATCGAGGGCCTGATCCCGGTCTCGGAGATGCTGAAAGACGCGGAAGAAGTGAAGGAAGGCGATGAAGTGACCGCCCGCGTCATCAAGGTGGACAAGGCCGATCGCAAGATCGCGCTGTCGATCAAGGCGCATGTCAAAGGGAAGGACCGGTCGTCGCTGCAGGAATATATGAGCCAGCAGCCGAAGCCGGACACCACGCTCGGAGCGCTGTTGAAGGAACGGAGCTGAATCTGCATGAAAAGAAATCCAGTCCTCATTGTTCTGCTGACAGCGGCCGTGCTCGGAGGGATCTTTTTTGTGGTGCTGTTCCTCACCTCCAGACTCTCCGGCAGGAAGACCACTGACGGGCTGTCTGTCATAGGAACAGACCGGGTGGCGATGGTCAAGATAGAGGGCATACTTCTTTCATCGGAGCATGTCGTGGAAGAGTTGAACGACTACGCCGATGATTCATCGGTAAAAGCGATTGTCATCCGCATCGACAGCCCTGGCGGCGGGGTGGTCGCTTCCCAGGAGATATATAACGCCGTCAGGAATGCGAAAAAAGAGGGCAAGAAAATCATCGTGTCCATGGGGTCCGTTGCGGCATCAGGGGGATACTATGTGGCGGCCGCAGCCGACAAGATCGTGGCAAATCCCGGAACGCTCACCGGCAGCATCGGTGTCAAAATGGAGTTCGCGAATGTAGAAAAACTGCTCGAGAAGATCGGTGTCAAGGGCATGGTAGTGAAGGCCGGCGAGTTCAAGGACATCGGCTCCCCCTACCGCGACATGACGGCGCAGGAAAAGAAGCTCCTCCAGGACGTGATCGATGATGTTCATAACCAGTTCATCAAGGCAGTCGCAGAGGGACGGAATCTGCCGGAGGCCGATGTGCGGGCCATCGCGGACGGACGGATCTTCACCGGGCAACAGGCACTCGCACTCAAGCTCGTGGACCAGCTGGGAGACCTCGCGGACAGCATCCGTCTGGCGGGAAGTCTGGCGGGGATCAAGGGGAGACCAAGGGTGGTTGAAAAAAGGAAAAAGATTCCTTTCTTGGAGTACCTGAAGGAAGAGTCGGCCACCTGGGTTGCGGATGTTATTCAGAACGGCATCGGCAAGAGTTCTGTAACCTTACAATATCTGTATCGCTGATCAGCATGAAGAGGAGGGGTATTGCATGACGAAGGCGGAGCTGGTAGACAAAATATCGGAGAAAAAACCCGGGTTGACGAGGAAACAGGTCGAGGTGGTCGTGAACACCGTTCTCGAAGGGATCAAGGACGCCTTGTCTCGCGAGGACAAGGTTGAGATAAGGGGATTCGGGAGCTTCCGCGTCCGTCATCGCCGCGCCAAGGAGGGGAGAAATCCCAAGACCGGTGAGGCGGTCTCCGTTCCTCCGAAGAAAGTGCCTTTCTTCAAGGCGGGCAAGGAAATGCGGGAAATGGTAGACGGGAAAGTCTAATGCATTCCCATCACATGTCGATCTTTATGATTCCTTTTTGAATCGCAAACTTGATCAATCCAGCGCGGGTGTGGATATCGAGCTTTTCCGTAATATTGGTCTGGTGCGCAATGACGGTCTTGACGCTGATGCTCAGCATGTCGGCCACTTCTTTATGGGTGTGTCCTTCCGCAACGAGCTTTAATACCTGTTTTTCCCTGTCCGTCAGCTTTTCATACGGGTTCTCCACGTCGACGCGTTTATCCCCGCCGAGGTAACCAGCAACCACTTCCGAGGCGATCGAAGAGTACAGGTATAATTCTCCCCGCCCGATTGCCTTGAGGGCCGTGATAAGATCGCTTCCCACGGCCTTCTTGAGCAAATATCCCGACACGCCGGCCTTGAGAAATCGCGATATGTATTCACGGTCCTCGTACTGGGTGAGCACGAGCACCTTGATTTCGGGATACAACTTCTTGACCTCGACGGTGGTCTCGAGCCCGCCGAGCCTGGGCATGTTGATATCCATGATGATGATATCAGGCCGCAGCTTCTTGGTTTTTTCTATGGCCTCGATGCCGTCTGACGCCTCCCCGACAATCTCAATGTCGTCGGAGAGTTTCAGAAAGGCGACGATGCCCTCCCGCACCAGTGCATGGTCATCCGCGATCAACACTTTCATTTTATGAAGCATAAGCAGCCTCCGGTGGTTTCAGGGGAATCTGGACCACGATCTTTGTTCCGATGCCGGGCTGTGAGCAGATCTCCATTGATCCTCCGATCAGGAGCGCGCGTTCTTTCATCCCCATGATGCCCAGACCGCGGCGGTCCCGAACGTCGGGCGCACGCGTAATTAAGGAGCTGAGGTCGAAACCGGTCCCGTCGTCTTCGATTTCTGCATAAACAGCAGTCCTGTCGCATTTGAAGAGAACGAAGACATTTTCCGCTTGCGAATGTCTCGCAATGTTCGCGACGGCCTCTTGCACGATCCTGAAAAGGATGATTTCCACTTCAGGACGGAATCGATTGTCCTTCAATCCCGCGGTGTTGATGAAATACTGAATGCCTCTATCCCCGAGGTGCATATTGAGGAGTGACTGTACCGCCGGGATGAGTCCCAGATCGTCGAGCAGAGACGGTCTTAAGTTCTGCATCATGGAAATTAACCCGTCATAGGCCCTCGTGATGATGCCGCGGATTGTATCGATCTTGTCCATGGTGATCTCCGCGGGGTTGAGACGGCAGATATCGATCTTCATGAGCGCCGCCAACATCTCCTGGAGCGTATCATCGTGCAGCTCGCGCGCAATCCGCTTGCGCTCCTCCTCCTGAGTGGAGATAACTTTTTTTAGCAGTTTCTCAGCCCGCTGTTGGCTCTCGTTGATCTGCCGCGTTCGCTCTTTGACCCGCGTCTCGAGTTCTTGAGTATGACGCCGAATTCTTTCTCCCGATTTAACGAGCTTTCGCCGCATGGTCTCGAAACTCTTGCTCAGGATCCCGATCTCGTCGCTTCCATGCGGTGCAATCGCGTTTGACAGATCGCCCCGCGCGATGAGGTCTGCGCCGTGGATGAGATCCTTCAGCGGGTTGACAATACTGCGGCTAATGCCGATGGTCAGGATGAACGCAGTCCCGAGGAATATGAAGCCGAGACCGATGAACATCTTTTTAAGGTTCGCCGCAGAAGCGAAGACATCCGCTTTCAGTTCCTGTATGGATATTCCCCAGGGGGCAGTTTCGAGGGGAACGAATGCAAGAACGGTCGCGAGCTTCTCTTTCTGGTTTCCGGCCTCGTGACAGACGTGGCAGGTTGCTACCCGTTCTTTTCGTTCACTGATGATGGTGGTGAAAAAGCTGTTTCGGTCGCATTGGATGAACATCCGCGCAGGATCTGATGAGGCGATAACCACCCCGTTCGAATCAACAATATCGATAAACTCATTTCTCCCGATATCAATCAATCCCAATCTCTGCAAAAGAAGCGGACTGGTGGGATCGATCTGTCCTCCTGCGACACCCACCGTCCTCCCGTTCTTGTCCTTGAGCGGCACGAGTACATAGATGACCTTTTTCTTTGACGGCTCAACGGTATAAAGGTTCGAGACCACCGGTTTCCCGAGGGAGAGCATCCTGCTTACGGGCTCGATGCCAAGTACGTTCAGGGATGCATCCCGCATCCGCTCGGGATAATTTAAAAGGATGGTTCCGCCCTTGTCCAAAAGGAAGATCCCGTCGGTGAAGATGGAATACCGGTATGCCGCTTTAACGGCTTCCTTTTCGGGTCTCATGTCGCCATCGTTCAAGTCGACCGCGCCCGAATTCGATATGTCGTAGAGCCGGCTGATATTATCTTTTATGATGTTGTCTACGTTATTCCTCGTAATGCGGGATAGGGCGAGTTTCTTGGTAAGCAAACCATCAATGTCCTTTTGAATGATATAGTGGCTTGCGATCCCCAAGCTCAACAGAATGACCGAAATTCCAATGACGATGAGGAGGGTTATTCTTTTCTTCAAGCTCCCTTTGTGCTCGCTCATGACAAGCATTATAACTCAATGGGTTAAAAAAGGAAAGGGAAACGGACAGGACTTTTATCTTCTCACTTGTGGTTGGACAAGAGCCATGTGAACATCAAATTTCTCAGGGAGATGCCGGCATGTCCTCCAGCGGCTTTTCCTCCATCTCGTCAAGCTCGTCGGGATGTTCACGGAGCATCCGTGACTTCGATATGTACCCGGTAAAGATGCTTGTATCTATGGGAAAGACCTCGGGGCTGAAGATGGCGTTGTAGACATGCCAGATGGCGATAATGAGAAAGACCACGAGGGCCTCATTCGTATGGAGGACCTTGGCCGCAGGGATGATCTCCCCCGGCAGAAACATTGTCACGACTGAAGGAAACCAGAGGATGAAGCCGGTAAGTATCATCAAGAGCAGGCCGGTGAGAATGCCCCAGTATTCGAACTTCTGCTTGTACGTATATCTGCCGCCCCGTGTAGGGGAGTTTTCCATGCCGAGATAATACCTGATATTGTGCACGACATCGGTGAAATCTTTTTTGGTGATGACCATGGAGGGCTGCCATTTTCCGTAGACAATGCCGATAGCGGCAACAGCCATGTGCGTGATGACCTCGAGGGAACAGATTACTCCGGCGAAGCGGTGGATGAGCCGTACGTTATCGATCCCCCCTAAGTGCAGAATGATCCACTGGGAAATATCGAGAGAGTAAAATCTCTGGGAAAGACCGGTGCAGACGAGCACGACAAAGGTTACCACATGCGCCAAGTGTTCGACGCTGCGTGCAGGGGAAAATCTCTTCACCCGCTCTTCTTGTATGACGGTGCCGACGTCCATCTCATTCCCCTTTTCCTTACCGGTTGACTACATAACGCCATATGTGAAGCATGATCTGCAGGACCAGCCCTGCCACCAGGACGGGTATGAATATCTTGTAAACCAGGTTCACGAAAAAGACCAGCGGGGCCCGCGTGAGGCTCGGCTTGTAATGTGAGAGCCAGGAATCAGGGAAATTTTTTGGCGCTCCCGCATGGCATTTCTGGCATCGTTTTACCAGATTGGCCTTCACGACCGTCGCATCAGGGCCGACGGTGCTGCTGATATTATGGATGCCATGGCAGTCCGTACATACGGCCATGGGTTTTGCCGGTTTGTTCAGCGCCCCTTTCTGCAGTCTGTATAATTTGAGCGTTACCCCGTGGAAATCCGAGAGGTAGGTGTCCACAACGGCAGTCGAAAGGCCGTACTTGCCGACAATCGCCTTATTGGCGTGGCAGTTGCTGCACATATCGGGGACCCGCTCCCGGTAGCTCAAGGTGCGCGGGTCTTCTATAGCATGAGCCGTGTGACAGTCCGCACACACCGGCACGTCTTGATTGTTCTCGTTGAATAACGCGTTCCCATGAACGCTTTTCGCATAGATATCGTATATCCCCGCATGGCACCGCTGGCACCTCTTGGCGATCAGTACCCGTTCCTTGCTGATGTGGGATATCCCGTGAGAGCCGTGGCAGTCGATGCATACCGGGGCTTCGAGATTCCCCTGGCTGAGCATCGTATGATGAATGCTTTCCATCGTCTTGGTATATTTATCGAAGTGGCACCGCCTGCAATTCTCTGAAGATGCCAGGGTATAGTCTCGGCGGGTTGCGAAATGTCTTTTTGGGTGCTCTTCGGACGAAAATCCATAATGACAGTCGGAACATGACAGCTTGTTGTGCACAGAGGCCTGCAGAGATGATATGTTAATGGTTCCGGAGAGCGCTTCGCCGCTCCTGAACGCCATTTTCACGGTATACCCGTGGCACTTCATGCAGTACTCTTCCTCGTCTGAATACTTCCCCGTTTTCTTTACCTGTGCGATAGCGTGAGAACCGTGGCAGTTCGTGCAGACTGTCGCTGTTCCTGATTTCTCCTCATTGAGGAGGGTGGTATGGATACTGCTTGTTCTGAGCTGTCTGTCCGTATGACATCGCCGGCATACGAGCGCGGACTTCTCATGATATTGCAATTTGCTTCGGAACTTTCTTTGCGGGTGCTTATCTGCGGAAAAATCGGGATGACACTGAGAACAGGAAAAAGAATTGTGGACGGAAGCATTGAACTTTCCTGCGTCGACGTAGGCTTCGACGAATTCGTTATTTTCGAATGTCACCATGAGCCCGTGCTGCGCATGACAGGATAAACAGGCTTTCGCCGTATCCGAAAGGTCCGTGTTTCCAGCACCGGCAGGACCGGCCATCAACAGAGACACGGAAAGAAAAAGCAGTGCAACAAGCATTATGTACTTTTCTTTTTTCATAGACACCCCCGGGTGCAGCGTTCAGGCGTCTCGAAAACCTGCTTAGACCACCGAGACACCGGAGACATGGGGGAGAGTGAATAACCGTTCATGATGCCCTGCTCTCGATTGTTTTTTCTGCCGTCGTTCTCCATGTCTCCGTGCCTCTGTGGTCGTACAGCTTGTCTACTCAGTGAGTCTCATAATCCGGGTCCGCGTGGAGCACGGGCATACGGTTTAAGATCCACCGGAAAAGCAGGATATGGATCGTCGCGATCGACAACACCGCCATCGCCTCCGTCCACGGCGGAATGATGTGCTCGAGATGGTTCGGGAGGTTCCAGTTCAATGCTATGATCGAGACATTGATCCTATTGAGAATGATCCCGACCACGGCATAGAAGCCGGCAAACCGTACCACTCCCACGTTCTGCTTTTTAACGCCGTAGGTGAACAGGAGGGCAGGGACCAGAACGAACCCGAGGAGTTCGAGAAGGAACCAGTAGCCGTATCCCCCCGCCGTCAGATAGTGCCAGTTGTTGTCATGGGCAATGGCTATGAGCTTGAATATGAAATAGACATACATACCGATGGCAGCACCCTGTCCCAGACCGAGCTGTCAGCTTGGGAAGGCTATCCCGGAATGTCTGGTCGGTCCTGTCCTTCAGGAAATGGATTGAGAGCGTGCTCACCATGATCACCATCGCCAGGGCCGCATAGATGCTCGAACACAGGAATAACACCGGTATATATGAGCTGTACCACAGGGGGTGCAATTTCCCCGGAACGAGCAGGTACATCGCGCCGAGCGCGGACTGGTGCAGTGTCGAGAGGATGATGCCGGCGATCGTCATGCCGATCGTGAGCATTACCGCCCATCTGCGCACTCTCTGCGACTTGAGCCATTCCAGGATTGCGGGGCTGAATTCAACGAGCTGGACGGTGAGGTACGTGGCCACATGCCATGCCACCAGGAACAGTACCGATTGCGTACCAAACCCGATGATCATGGGGTAGTAGATCCTCCAGGGTCTTCCGAGGTCGATGAGCAGGTAGATCACCGCGAAGAGGTAACCGAGGAAACCGGCCAGAACGGCGAGCCTCAGGATCGGATGGTATCTCTTGAACCCGAAAATGTAGTACGCCGTCGCCATGACGAACCCGGTGGCCGACAGTGGAACGCCTCCGAAAAGGCCCCAACCGAGGTACAGACCCCAGGGATAATCGTTTGATGCATGGGTCACCACGTAGAGCCCGAACATAAAGCGCATCGCAATCAGCGGCAGCCCGATGCTCAGGATGATCGCTGCGACAATGTTGAACGGCGTGATCAAACTCCGAATGTAATCAGGCCAGGTCATCCCCATCAGCAGTTTGTCCATGAACCAGGACCGGAAGTTTTCTTTCGGTTTCTCTGGCGTGGCAGCTATATTCGTACTCATTTTTTCACCTCCCCTTTTTTCCCTTCCTCTTTCTCTTCCTTTTCAATGTCTTCTCTATGGCGCGAGGCCGCATAGATCGTCCCGAAAAGGGCAGGCCATGCAATCAGCACGACAGGAACCGCCGAGAGGAAGCCCTTGGTCTCTTCGATGAGCGGTTTCTTGGGAAGGTTTGCCGGGAACCCGACCTGGTCGAAGGGGACTCCCGAAAGATAGATCCAGTTGGTGCCTCCCACTTCATACTGGCCGTAAATATGGTTCACATACTTGCCGGGGTTGTTGTCGATCCTCTCGCGGGCGATTTTGAGCAGCTCTTCGCGCTTCCCGAACGTGATCGCCCCCACTGGGCAGGCTTCCGCGCATGCCGTCATTTTCCCAGCCTTGACTCTGGGTAAGCACATGGTGCACTTCATGATTTGGGGCTCAAATGCGCTCCAGTAATCGTAGGCAGGGATATAGAACGGACAGGCCGTCATGCAGTAGCGGCACCCGAAACAGAGGTCGGGATTATACTTGACCGCTCCTTCCGGCGTCTTTGAATAGGCATGGATTGGGCAGGAGGTTAGACACGCCGGCTCTTTACAGTGGTTGCACTGTATCTTGCGGTAGATCGGCTTGTCCTTGTCCTTCGGGTTTTCATACTTGTTGACGATGGTGTACGCCTTCTGAGTGGGCATCCTCTTTTCTTCGAAAACGGAGTTGTCGTCGAAGGGTTTGGCTGGCGCAGGCAGCTTGTTCTCCGCATTGCATGCCTTTTCGCAGCTGCGGCAACCGACACAGGTGGTCAGGTCCGTCAACAGGCCAAAGCTGTTGGGATAGCCTTCAAAATCCGCGCTGGCATGGGACTTGGCTGGTCGGGCGAGCACGACAGCGCCCCCCATCGTTGCCATGGCTCCCAGGAAGACCCGTCTGTTGATGCCCCGGCCGCCGTCTTTGTCTGGTTCCTTTTCCTTCCCTCTTTTGTCGATGGATTCGTCCATCGGACCTTTTGGTTCCTTAGCCATAGATGGCCTCCTTTGGTCATGTAGATTCATTGCTCTCGGTGAATCCCGTATGTCCTGTCGGACTACGGTTGTGTCTTCATGCTGAGTTTCGATGCCTTTTTGGAATGACAGATTTCGGTACAGCCCTTCGGTTCCACACCGATGTCGCCCATCCCTCGGTGGCACTGGAAGCACTGTTTGTGATACGCGACCTTGAGACCCGGCATGGTGGGGTTATTGGCATCAGGGGCGCCGTGGCAGGCGGAACAGGCCGTGAAATTGTTCTTCACCGAATTTTTGAACACCGAAGGAGCAAGTGCGTGACAACCCATGCAGTTCAATTTCTTGATGTCCTGGTGCTGGTGATGGCACATGGCGCAGCTGCCGGCGATCATGACGTGCTTGGGGTGATCGAACTTTACCGGGGTATACTGGTCGGAGATGCTCCCCAGCGTCCGCATCCCCGGAGCCGATCCCGCTGACGCATCCGTGGCGGTCATCTTCATGCCGACAGCCGTTAGGAGAAACGCTGCCACCATGGTGCAAAAAGCGAAGCTCAGGACACTCCATACTCTCTTTTTCATTTTTTCCCCTCCGTTGCTTGGAAATTTTTTGTTATCTTATTTGCCTTAACTCCTCTTGGTTTCGGTCTTTTGCTCCTTCTTTTTCTTCCTCCCTGCGAAATACGCCTCCACGGGCCTCCACTCGAAGGTCATGCTCTTCCCCGCGATGGTCGCTACGCCTTTCATGGCAAGGTTGACAGCGCCGATGGCCAGGGCCGCAAAGAACCCGACCGGCAGCATGACAACGTAAGCCAGACCGATGAAGGGGGCGGCGGCGATCTTGCCAACGGACTTCAGGATATGCCTGGCTCCGCCTGCCTGCTCGATATAGCCAAGGTCATCTTTGCCTGTATCGACCACGGTCCTGAATGGCTTAGGCTTCAAGGCCTCCCAGAAAAGGAGAAACCCGCCGATGGCAAGGAGAGACATGATGTACTCGATCCCCTTTACGTGCGTGATAAAATCAACTAGCGTATACATATTACCTCCTCTTTATAGTCAAGGATTTTACCTTCCAGCTCCTGTGCTTTTCTTTAGTTTGTTCCAGGATGTGCGATCCATTCCACCGCAGTAGTCGGGCTCAGCTACTTTTTTTCTTTCTTTTTCTTCTTTCCCGACAGGTAGGCGCTCATTGGCTGCCATCCGAAGGAGATGCTCTTCGCAACTAAATTGTACAGGCCTCCCAGAACTTTGCGCACTGCCAGGGCTGCTACGGTTGCTATGCCGATGACCGGCATCAGTATCGCGTAGAGCAGGCCGACGATCGGGCCAAACAGCAACATTACACCCGATGACATTCTGAAATACGCTGCTGTCTCATCGCCCGGGAGCACGCCTTCATGAGAAATATCTATTCTGTGTCCTTTGCGTAAATCCCAGTACGTACCCTTGCCTACCTTATGTCCACCTTTTGTGGTAAGCATATTGTGTCACCTCCTTCTTGCGCCTTTGTTCTGGTTTCCTTAGCTCTATGATGCAGTTTATCACATAATGGCAGTGATGAGAATGGAAATAAGTTCGTATTTTGAGTAGGGATTTTGTCCTATATACAAAGTATTAGAATAGTCACTTCAGGAGCGCAATTTTGCCCCTTCACCGGTTCCTTTCTTCTTTTTACCGACAAAGTATGCTTCCATGGGTCTCCAATCAAAATAAATATTTTTTCCGAGAATGCCGCTTTCCTGACAGATAGGCCTTACTCGGGCGCCATCCGAAAGAGACGCTCCTTTCCGCCACATGGTACACACTTCCCAGAATTTTGCGTCCTGCCAGGGTTGCCACGGTTGCTATACCGATGGACGGCATCAGTATCACATAGAGCAGTCCGATGACCGGACCCGATAACAACATTACGCCCGACGGAATCTTGACGTACGTAGCAGTTGCTTCTGCGAGGACAGCTTCCCTCAGCACATCAATCCTCCGGCCGTTTGCCAAATCCCAGTACGTTCCCTTTCCAACCTTCTGCCCGCCTTTGTAGGTAAACATTGTATTCGCCTCCATTCCTTCATTTACTTTGTGTATATCATGGATTCTGCATTCGGTAAATTGGAAATAACTCCTATCGAGACGGGCAATTTATCTTAAAAGCGGTAAGAATTTTTGGGAGCGTCGCAGCAGGTGGACAAGACCAGCATGTGACAAAAAACAGCAAGAATCGTTGCTCTAACAGTTCACGAGGGCCGACTGTGAGAGACAACGTGAGCAGGGCTGTTTAATTAGCTCTGTCCTTAACAGCTTGATCAAGAGGAAAGAGAGGGCGCGACTGTTGCCTCACTTCTTGCGAGTGACGCCTGCCCTGTACAGGGGTGGGAGGAAATGCTGCTCCGATATCAAGGGAAATCACGGGGATTGCACAGCGTGAGATCAGTGGAGCATGCTTTCGGCGATCCGGATCAGCTCGAAGGGAGGGGATTTCATGGTAAGCACAATACGGTAGTCATTTTCAGTCCAAGAGAGCCTGCTGCAGGGCTCATCGTTTTTACACATACCAACCTCGAGGAGCGCCTTCCTGTTTTTTAAATCAAAGGGGACCTTTCTCGTGATCTGGACGAACGGCAGGAGCGAATTCTTCGAGAAGGTGTCAGAAGCGGCTTGAGATATGACAAGTACGACATCCCGTGTTTTCGCATCATTGAATATCAAGAGTACTGCGGGATAGGGCTTAGCCTGTGCCAGAATTTCCGAAGGCGGCCACATGATGCTCTGGGGGAAATACGACGGTACATACAAAGCCCTGATATTCAATTTCGATTGCACCTCGTCCACGCTGTTGAACTTTCTCAGCATGTCCTTCTGGAGCATCATAGGCAGCCAATTCAAGGTCTTTAAGACGATGAGCACGGCCGCGATGGTCAACAAGAGATATAAGAAACCATACGCTTTGGCTCGCACGGTGATCACCTCCCGGTCATACGACAAAGTAATTTATGGACGCAACGATGAGAAAAACAACAATCAGAAGGAACCACCCGCCGCTGGCATTGTGCCGCGGGTTCTGCACAAGCCTGGCAATCCTGCCATCGAGCTGGATATTGTAGCTGTACTCCTCCAGGGGCACCGGTGTGAACAACGGTTTCGGCTTGGTATCGGGCTCCGGAGCTTTGCGGACGGCATAAAACTTCTTCAGTGCCTCTGCCAATGCCTCAGGACGGTGCGTCAACGAGGCTGCGATGTCGTCGCAGATCTTTTCCTCGTTCCGGACGACCCGTCTGAATTCGATAAGAGCGACGGGATTAAAAAACAGGATCATCCTGAGGAAAAAAACGGCAAGGAGCAGGGGGCGCCGGCTACGGGCGATATGGGCGATCTCATGGGCGAGCGCCCCATGCATTTCGTCCGGCGTGAGCGCCTCGGTCAGGCCCGTGGATACGACGATGAGGGGGTTCTTGCCCGTAGTCGAAAAGATCACGAGTTCCTCGTCCTCCACGACGAGAACCTGCGGCGTCTCGATCGAGAGCGCGCGGGACGCGCTCTCGATGAACGGGTCCGATTCACGCCGTGTCCCTTCATGTTCCATGGTCCGTGATTCCAGCGTATGCTTGAGAATAGGGATCATTTCCTGGAACAGGAATATCAGGGATGTGATTGCCAGCACGATCAGGAACAGGAGACCGAAAGAGATGACGCCCCAGAGCTCCACATTCAGCCACCGATTGACGTCGAAAAGCGCGTTAAGCCGAAAGAGCACGGAACCCCTGTCCGGATTGATCGCCTGGTAGAACGGAAACGAAAAAATCGGAAAGAATACAACTGTAAGGCGGAATCGCTGCCGTATCAAAGGGTCATCAATCCTCCATGCCCTCAGAGCCTGATCCATGAGGACCGATGCAATGAGCGAATGACAGAATGACTGGGCCACGTACATGCCCGCAAAGGAGCTGAAGAAAGTTGATATGCTCATAATGCATGATTCATAAGTCATCGTTACTGATACGCAATACGACCATGTCCTCCTCACATCTGCAATATTATACCGAAATCAGTAGGCGGTTACCAGAGAAGTTTTTATAACGGAAATTGTCGTGCAAGGGGAAACGGTTTCCTTTATAATTATCATATCGTTGCTCCAGGGTTTCATGGTGCTGTCCAGGAGGAACTTACGGAAACCTTCGATATATTGGATTGCAGCGGTGCAAAGACCGGTGAGACCATTGCACGCGATGAGGCACACCGGACCGGAGTCTGGCACGGCGCGTTTCACTGCCTCATCATCTACAAGCGCGGCGGCAGGGAGTACGCACTGTTTCAGAAGCGGGCTGCACAGAAGAAGATCGCTCCGGGTAAGTTCGATGTGAGCGTGGGAGGACACTACGCCTCCGGCGAGGATGCGGAGATCGCAGGACCGCGTGAGATCAAGGAAGAGCTGGGGTTAGATGTGCGGTTCGAAGATCTCGTGCCACTCGGCCGCAGGGTGTTTGTGTACTGCTTCATGCCGGGCATAACGGAGCATGAATTTCAGGATGTGTTCCTGCTGTATCACACGATTAGCCCGGAGGAGCTTGCGCTGCAGCGTGAAGAGCTCGACGGGGTTATGGAGATGGATGTGGAAGAGGGGATCGCGCTTTTCTCGGGGAAGCAGGCTCACGTTGATGCAGCGCTTGTCAGGGCTGACGGCCACACGGAACGGGTCCGCGTGGCCGCGGACGATTTCGTCCCCTGCATAGACCAATACTACCTCAAACTTCTTTCTCTCGGACGACGGTATGCCAGGGGCGTGCGGGACCTTCTCATCATCTGACTTGACTATTAGCGCGATTTAGGTAAAATTGGAAGTGTTTCGTGTCCGGCGGGAAACTCGCAGCAAGGAGGGCAGGGGGGTAACACCGCGGCATTGAATGCTCCGCGCGAGCATCGGTTTCCCCTGGCAAACGGCATGAAAATAACGTGGCTTATCAGCGGACTACTCGTCGTCCTTATCGCTGTTCTCGCCGTCCTTGCGTTCATGTACATTCTGCCGCTCGATCTTTGGGACCGCTCTCCGGTCCAGCCGATCTCCTTCAGCCATAAGAAGCATGCCGGCGACAACGCTATTCCTTGCCTCTTCTGTCATCGTTATGCCCCTAAGTCCACGGTCGCAGGCATTCCCGCAGTTGCGGACTGCCGCGCCTGCCACCTGTTCATTGCTCAGAACGCCCCCGAAATCAAAAAGCTCATGGTGTTTTGGGATAAAAAAGAACCCATCCCCTGGGTCAGGGTCTACCACGTGCCTGACCATGTTTATTTCCCGCACATGATGCATATTCGCGCAGGCCTCGCCTGTGCAAACTGCCACGGCAGCGTGGCGACTATGGAGCGTATCACCCGCTCTGTCAAGATCGAGATGGGTTGGTGCTTGAACTGCCATCGCCGGCATAAGGCAAGCATCGATTGCTGGACGTGTCACAAATGAGGGAACCCGAATGGATCGCAGAACCTTTTTACAGCTAAGCGGCATAACGGCGGCCAGCAGTCTATTGGCAGGGTGCAAGTCCGCGAACGAGAAACTGATCCCTTACCTTATCCCGCCTGACGAGGGGGTGACTCCCGGCAAAGCAGATTATTATGCCAGCTCCTGCCGGTCTTGCCCGGCCGGATGCGGTATCCTTGTCCGGGTGTCCGAGGGGCGGGCCAAGAAAATCGAGGGGAACCCTCTCCACCCAGTCAACAGGGGTAAACTGTGCGCCCGGGGGCAAGCTATTCTGCAGGAGTTATACCATCCCGATCGAATAACGCAGCCACTCAAGCGGACAGGCGCCCGCGGTTCCGGAGAATTCACGAAGGTTTCCTGGGAAGAAGGGCTGGACCTCCTGACCATAAATCTCAAGACCCTGAAGCAGGAAAAGGCCCCACGTGGCCTGGCATTGCTGACACCGGAGCTCCGGGGCACCCTTGCGGAGCTGACAGCGCGTTTCATGCGTTCCTTCGGCTCGCCTCATCATCTCTCCTACGAGCTGCTCGGTCCCGACTGGCTACGTGCAGCAGACCGTCGAAGCTTCGGGCAAGTGAGCCTCCCCTTTTACGACGTGGCTGAGACCCGCTACCTGCTCAGTTTCGGCGCCGATATTGTGGAAAGCCACTTGTCCCCTGTGCAGTACGGCTATGCCTTCGGCAAGATGCGCCAGGCACGGGACACGGTTCGCGGTCATTTTACCTACGTAGGCGGCCGTATGTCGCTGACCGCAGCATCGGCCGATCGCTGGATGCCGGCAAGACCGGGAAGCGAGGGAATGCTGGCCCTCGGGATGGCCCGGCTGATTCTGGCAGAGTCCCTTTACGACAGAGCTGCCCTTGCTACGAGCGGACTCCATGCGGAGGAGCTGCTGAAGGGACTCAGGTTGTACAATCTTCCCCGGGTGGCGGAAGAGACCGGTCTTTCTCAAGCAGTAATCGCCGAGGTGGCCCGGGAGTTCGCTACGACGCGCCCGGCGCTGGCCATGGCAGGGGCGGGCAGCTATCCTATGATTCCAATACCGTCACTTGGAATATTGGGACGCTTTCGCCAGGCCAATCGGGCTTTGTACAACTTAATGTCAAAGTCAATGACCTGGCTGCGCCAGGTAGCGTAATTACCAATCATTGCGAACTGAGCAGCAGTTCAATTTCTTACATTGTTAGTGCTGACGTAAATACATGTGTTATACTACATACCACCATCTTCAATTAATTATCCGACCAGCAGCAGTACCGGCCAATACACGGTAAGCTGGTCGTCGTCGGCCGGCGCAACATCGTATCAATTGGAACGGTCAAGTAATGGTGGTAGCGCATGGGGAGCCGCGGTTTACGATGGTCCAAACACCTCTTACCGAGAAAATGTTTGTAACGGTAATTATCGGTATCGTGTACGGCTATCAATAATAACAGCTCCAGCGATTGGACAACAGGGACATGGGACTGCGTAGTTTCTGTACTACCACAGACGCCAGCCTCAATTGCTTATCCAACCAGCAGTAGTACCGGCCAGTATACGGTTAGCTGGTCATCTTCCAGATGGAGCAACGTCATATCAATTAGAACGGTCAAGCGATGGCGGAATCAACTGGACTTCATCCCCAATTTATGCTGGTCCAAACACTTCATACGCGGAAAATGTTTGTAATGGCAGTTACCGGTATCGTGTGAAAGCTACAAACAGTACAGGTTCCAGCGGTTGGAAAACTGGTACTTGGGATTGTGTAGTTAATATTCCGCCACCATCAACGCCAGCCTCGATTACTTATCCGTCCGATAGTAATACCGGCCAGTACACGGTGAGCTGGACGTCGTCAAGCGGTGCAACGTCATATCAATTGGAACGGTCGAATAATGGTGGCAGCACTTGGACACAGGTTTACGGTGGTCCAATCACTTCTTTGAGGAAAACGTTAGCACTGGTAGCTATCGGTATCGTGTGGAAAACTACAAATGGTGTAGGCTCCAGCGGTTGGACAACCGGTTCATGGGATTGTGCAGTCCCTTCCCTTCGGTTACCTATGTTGACGCAGACGCACCGGCCTGTTCATGATGGTAAAAGTTGGACAACTGCTCGTAAATATTTGCAAGATGCCCTCGTTGCTGTAGGGCCTTGTGGGGGTTCAATCCGCGTGGCAGGGGGCATCTGTAAGCCCGAACAGGTTGGGGGAAAACAGCGGGTGATAGGAATGCTACATTCCAACTTCTCCATAATGTGGCTATCTACGGCGGGTACGCCGGCTATGGCGAACCTGACCCCAATGCCACGAATATCGGATTATACGAAACTATCCTCAGCGGCGATATTGGTATTATTGGTAATGCAAACGATAACAGCTATCACGTCGTGAACGGCAGCTGGACCGATGAAACTGCCATCATCGATGGTTTTACTGTCACCACCGTAATGCTGGTACTAATGGCTATGGCGGCGGGATGTACAGCTACGGCGAAAGCGGCGAAGGGTATTACTCTGCCAAGCCAAGGGTATCTAACTGCATCTTTAGTTCGAATAAGGCACGCTACGGTGGAGGGATGGCAAATTGTGGCGATGGTGGAGGGGCTGCAAATCCTACTGTAATCAACTGCATTTTCCATAATAACGATGCCAATGATGGCGGTGGAATGTACAATTCTTATACTGCCGCCACGGTAGCCAACTGTACGTTCAGCGAGAACTCCTCGCAGGTAAACGGTGGCGGAATGTATAATGAACGATATAGCGATGTGAAAGTGACCAACTGCATCTTCTGTGGTAATAATGGCGGCGGAATAGAGGGTCTTGCAACCGTAACCTACAGTGACGTTCAGGGTGGGTATACAGGTGATGGTAACATCGATGCTGACCCGCTTTTTGTTGGATCCTGCCAATAATGATTATCACCTAATGCCAGTTCACCGTGCATCAACGTCGGAACTAACAATCCGTTTGGCAGTACCGCCAGAGCGATATTGATGGTCAGCCGAGGATAATGTGCTGCGATGTTGATATGGGTGCAGATGAATACTATTGCCAGCCGACAACACCCAACCAGTCCCAGTGTCCTTCACCGAAAGAAGGCTCCTCAGTAGAAACAGAACCGAACAGAATCATTGTTCTTAGTTGGAGTCTGGGCATAAATGCGGTTAGCCACGATGTGTACTTTGGTACCGCCAAAATGACGTCAATGATGCAACTGTTGGAAATCCATTGGGCGTATACAAGGGGCGGCAGACCAGTTGCAGCTATAGTGCTACAAACCTTAAATTAGGGAACACTTACTACTGGCGCATAGATGAGGTCAACAGAATCACATCCTGAAAATCCTTGTAAAGGCAATGTATGGAGCTTCGTATTTGACCATATTGTCGTAGATAACTTCGAGAGTTATAACTCGAGTAATCCTGTCAGCAATGTATGGGCCGGTTCGGCTTGTCATGGGATGACCCAGATGCTAGTCCCATCCCCGGCTGGGGCCCTCATCATTTCGGCCAAAAAGGTATGAAGTTTGAGTATACTGGCAGTGGTGTTGATACGGTACAGGCCACATTTCCGACTATTGCTGCCCCTGGAAGCCAGGACTGGACCGAAATTGCCACGGGTGCAAAGGTATTGGCAATATGGATGCGAGGCTGGAACAACAACGATTCAATGACGACCCTGTTATGTACAACTGAAAGACAGCAGCAATGTTTCGAGCAACAAAATCTATTACAGCGCAACCGGCGACCCGCAATATGCGTAAAGGGTGAATCATGGGTAAACTGGAACATAAAGATGTCTGATTTCACCACAGTCAACAAGGCGGCCATCAGGAAGTTGATAATCGGCAGGGACGCCCCAGGTGTCGTACTTAATGGCGAGATATATGTTGATGATATCAGGCTGTATCCATCCAGATGCGTTCCTGAGAAAAATGGAGTAGTGGCCGATATTGCTGGCGATTGCCATATGCGTGACTGCATTGTTAATTTTTATGACTATGTTGTAATGGCAGAAGATTGGCTCAAGACCGATTCATATGTGGAACCGAACGGTGTATTGACTAACTTCCAATTTGATGTCAATGATGGCTGGGTAGTACCAAGCGATGTGAGCACCGAGCGGATTTGGTAATGCTCTGAAGTTTGACGGCACCAATGACTGGGTCGATATCGATGATTTGGCCATTCCTAATTTCTACAACAAGACGATATCGTTCTATGTGAAGACACCCGTTGCCGCGACAGCCCAAAGTTGGATGTTGTTCGGGACCAGCACTAATAACGCACAAATATTAAAGTAAGAGTGGTTTCCTCAATTGGTCAACAAGTGATGGCCCAGATTGGCTACGGCAAGGGTTCATCTACCATTCTTCCCGACCCTCCAGGCATTACACCGGATGAGTTTGGATTTACAACATTTGCCGCCGCCAACACATGGTACCATATTGCCTTGACGCTGGAACGAAAAACGGCCGGCGGCACCAGCTATTATGTAACCGGCAACCTGTATACCAACGGCATGAGGGTCCTACTGTATATGATACAGGTTCTTCAGATCCAGTGCCGTATCACTATTACGACCACCTGACGGGCGTATGCATCGGCGCGTTGAACAATGGTGAGTCGGGATGGGCAAAGGTAACTATTGATGATTTCCGTATCTATGACACAGTGTTGAGCCAGTCGGATCTGGATCTACTTGGCGGACAAAAACAACTCCACTAACCCGGCTGCGACACTGTTGATTAAGTACGGACTTTTCGACGAATGCTGTACAACGGTAGAAGCAAGACAGTCAGGTTCTATCCACAATGTGTATCATCAGGTGGGCTATACGCCGACGGATGCTTCGTATGTTTCCAAGGGCAATATCTCAGATTCGGAGCCTCTTGGCAGCAAAAGAGTCGACTGGTGGGACCTTAAAATACTCACAGATTACTGGTTGTATCAGACACCTAACTGGCCGTAGCGTTAACGCTGGTAAAATTAGTTCGTTTGAAAAACAAAAGGGCTGTGAGCGAAACCTCGCAGCCTTTTTTATTTTCTGACTTTGGCAAGCAAATCGGCTCTGCCTATTGAGGCCAGATAATTTATCAGCACCCTGCGGTTCTGCGGCTGTTTATACTGCATAAGCGCAATCTGCATTTTTTTTTCGCTGTGTCCTTTCGGGACATGTATGTGTTTTCCTTTAGTATCTTTTCCCGATACATACATCGCCGTTGAAAGTGTAAGCGGCACCGGTGTGAAATCCTGAACCTGCTGCAATCGCCAGTTTCTTTTGCTAAGATACTCCATCAGTTTCACCGCGTCTTGGGTTGTGCAGCCCGGATGAGAACTTATAAAATAAGGGACAAGATACTGCTTCTTGCCTGCTTTTCGCGAAGCATCTTCAAATCTTCGCTCAAATTCCTCGAACACCTCGATTCCGGGTTTGCCCATAAGTTCGAGGACCTTCGGACTGGATCTTGCGGCAAGACTTTCAGATGGCCGCCCACGAAATATCTGGCCAGCAGGTCGATATAATCGAGGTTGAGCAGCACAAGATCGTGCCTGATGCCGGAAGCGACATAAATATTTATTTTCCTCGTATCCCTCCTGCTCCATTTCAGAATCTGGTCCATCAGCCTCATAAGCTGTGAATAATCGGCCTTAAATTGCATGGCGAAGGGAACAGGCAGCTATTTCGCTGGCAGCTTTTATCGCTGCCGCAATTCATACCATACATATTCGCCGTGGGGCCGCCGATATCGCTTATTGTGCCGCGGAATTGTTTTCCCTGCTCAGCTTTTCCACTCCATCTAAAATCGAACCAATCGAGCGGCTGGATATTTGTTTACCCTGGTGGAAATATAACGAGCAGAATGAGCATCCGCCAAAACATCCGCGGTGAGTAGTTATCGAAAACTGCACCGGCTCCAAAGCGGGAACGCCGCCGAGCTTATCGTAGCTGGGATGCCACAATCTTGTAAAAGGCATGTCGTAAATTTCATCCATTGTTTTTTCGTCGAGCGGTTCGGCGGGCGGCATAACGACTATCAGGCCGGGGTACTGCTGCTGAACGACCACCTTGCCCTCATTGGACATTTGCTGCTGATATTTCTTTTGCGCCTCCATCGCCAGGTCAGGGTTTTCTTTTTGCTGCGTAAGTGATGGTCAGTTCGATAGCGCCGGCAGGGGGTTTTGACCATCCCAAAGACAGGGTACGCGGTCCCGCGGATATTTGTAGGCTCTCTTATCGATTCGCCTGAATCGAGTCTTCTTGCGATTTCGGAATAGCGCGTTCGCCCATACCGTGCACAAGCAAATCGGCCTTGGCGTCAATCAGCACCGAGCGTTTAAGCTGGTCTTCGATATAATCATAATGCACTAATCGTTTCAGGCTTGCCTCAAGGCCGCCGAGTATTATCGAGACATTCTTAAATGCTTCCCTCGCTCTTGCGGCGTAAACAAGCAGCGGTTTATCGGGGCGTAGTCCCGTCTCGCCGGCGGGGC
>CAVPKD010000005.1:0-376287 GCA_963705595.1 Nitrospirota bacterium
CCGAGAAGTGCTATTCATAAAAGATTTCCTTTAGGCACACTCTGACGACGACTTTCTCAATTTGACTTATTCGTGATCATACGGGCCGGTTATCAAAGCTTTGCTAGACACGACTGACATTGGGGTACCCCCACCGAAGGTCTAAGGTTCGAATCCTCTTAAAATAACCAGGTTTCTAAATTACGTATCGGTAAAGCTAACGGAAAAGCAAAATCTCTTTCTAAAAATTTACAACCACATCACTTTTAACTCAGATTCAATAGCCTTGAATTCCGGATCACCTGTATAAATTTCGGCTTTCTTCTGTTTCGCAAGTGCTGCCGCAAAGCAATCCGCCAGGGACATCTTGTGAGATGCTTTTATCTCTCCCGCTGCTTCGGCCAGAGACTGATCTGCGTCTATGATATCAACAGGCAAGCCAAGAAGTTTTGCCCTCACCTCAACCCACTTAGCAGTTCCAACTTTACGTTCAACCACATATCTGATTTCCGCCCAGTTCGGAGAAACGATGAGAAGCTTCTTGTCAGCCTCTACTGCCTTTTCAAACAAACTGAGTACCGTTTCATGACCGTTCTCTTTAAAAAGAAAAGCCAGAACAGCGTAGCTATCGAGCACTGTGTTTTTCAAGTTTCGCTTCCTCCTGTTCCCTCTCTCGTGCTCGTTCTTTCAGGAGTTCTTTCGTCACGGAAGTTTCGCTCTTGAGCATTCCATGGACGCTCCTGATGAATTCCTTGGTGACAGGCTGGAACAGAATTTCGTCGTCCCGTTCGATGAAGTACACCTTCGTGCCCGGTTTAAGGCCATAACGCCGCCGGAGTTTTGCCGGAACCACAATCTGCCCCTTACTTGTTATAGTCGATTCTTCCATTTCCTTTATACCTCCCTACTTACATTATATCTTACTATATTCTATAATGTAAGTCAAATATTAATTTGTATGATAATGATAAGAATAGTGGGAAGGGCATTGTAGTCATTGAAATCAGTCAGTAAAAGGCCTAAATGCTCTGCTGCGGGATGCCTCTCGTAACTACTGGAGGAGTTAAATTTAAAAATATTTTACTTCGGACTAAAAACCCGTAGGTCATAGCTCAACTGTGTTTACGATGTCTGTTATCGCATGTACTGTACACCGCAGAAATACGCTGAAGCTGAATAGTTGACCTTGGGGTATTAAACCCGAAGGTCGTCGAATCAAATCCGGCCCCCGCTAACAACTAATTCAATGGGTTGCATCGACAGATGCATCACTTTTTTGTTGGTTTTGGTGTTAAATTCTAAGTTCTTTATTTTTTATTGTTTAGATATACAACATTGTTGTATAATATGAATATGAGTATTGCTTATAAGAAAATAGGTGGCCGGCGGTATGCATATTTAGCGTATCGAAACGGTAAAAAAGTGATTCAAAACTATTTGGGGCCTGCAAATAACCCGGATGTAATCGCTCAAATAGCAGCAATCGAAAAGGATAAATCAATACCATCGCGATTATTTAAGTTATTTTGGGATGTTAATCCTAAAACACTGAATGTTCGCCGGCACAGTCGATTTATTATCGAGCGGATTCTTGATTTGGGCGATTTAGATGCATTTTGGTGGGCTCAGAAACAATATCCGACTGCATTGTTAATTGAGGTCAGTCTTACAAGCCGAAGGTTATCACAGCGATCCAAGCAATTTTGGAAAATTTGGTTTGAGGGGGATTATGCATCTTAAATGTTTGACGCCCGCCGCACTCAAGATATTGAAATTGATTGCTCCGATTGTCGTAGCGCGAGGTTTTGTACTGGCCGGAGGTACAGCGGCTGCCCTGCATCTTGGTCATCGGATGTCAGTGGATTTTGATTTCTTCACAATGCGCCCTTTCAGGCCAGACAGGCTGCATCAAGCTATCAATGGGTTGAATTTGGCAACAACAGTTCTTCAGGAAGAGCCTGGAACGCTTACATTATCGGCAGATGGAGTAAAGATCTCATTTTTTCACTATCCTTATGCTTTCTTAGAAGCCACGTCATCGCTTAAAGGTGCGCGGGTCGCCGGACTTATTGATATTGCATCCATGAAGCTTATGGCAATGATGCAAAGAGGAGCGAAGAGAGACTATGTTGACCTTTATTGGATTCTTCAGGATGTTCCATTCTCGAAGATTACAGAAAATATGCTAAAGCGATATGGTGCGAACCGATTAAATCCTCTAGTGATCGGTAAAGCGCTTGCCTTTTTTCAGGATGCTGATTCAGACCCTGATCCATATTATTTGGGGAAACGCGCAGCTTGGGGAAAAATCAAGAAGTATTTCACTGACCATGTTCAACAGTTTGTGTTGGATATTCAAAAAGTTATTAAGAATGGCTCTGCGTAATCTGGCATGGACGGTAGTTGATCGACCAGATCGCGATGAACTTCACATTAATCACACATCATTTCAGAATGAAGTCTCTCAGTAGGTGAGCCTGCTCTTTTTTTCTCGATTCATGAATCCACATTTTGCTGTTGGGGGATTAGCTTTTTTTCAGCTTTTGCCCTTCGGGCAGAAGGCCCCAAGGATCGAAAGAATCGGGTCTAACCCGAAGGTCGTCGGTTCAAATCCAGCCCCCGCTACCAACTAAATCAAGGGGTTACGGCATGTGCTGTAACCCCTTTTTTTTGCTTGAGGTCCTATAGGAATGGGGGATGCGTCCGGCTCTTGGGCGTCTGACGAGTATTTTGCTTTTCTCATATTTCAGGGTAGTTTCGTTATTTTCTGGCCGGGCTGATTCGATATAAACATCATCTCCCTGATCCAGACACGGGAACTCCAGAGCGTGTGCCTTCGAGAAGGGGCTGCTTGCCACGCCGGATATCGCTTGCGTCCTCTCTCGTATTATTCTTCTGATAATTTAGTCAAAAGAGTTTTGATTTTGTAGATTTCGTTTTTTTCTATCTGTCCGGCTTTAGAATAACGAATTGCGCCTTTTTTATCGATGATAAGGAAATTCGTTTCCTCATCCATAATATTATAGTTTTTTGCGAACATGCCGTCCCAATCGCCGTAAATCATTATGCCTTCTTTTTTCGAGTTTTCTACTAACTTGCTTTTCCAAATTCCTATAAACGGCCAGGAAGCTTTCCTGCAATCAACAATAACAATTCTTGAGATCGATTTTTTTATTGAATCGGTCTGTCCGCTGTAAAGTAGATTCAGCTCATTTTTAAGGGCACGATTTTTTTCAATTATCTCTTTAGCCTTTGTCTCATAGAAAATGGTTGTAACCGTACCGATCAATTTCTGCAATGTCATCTCTGCGCCGTCTCCTGACGTCACGGTGAACTCAGGTGCCTGCATCCCTTCAGTGATTAACGCAAAAGCAGTTGTAAACGCAACTAGCTGAAATAACATAACGAGTACTATTGTTCTTTTCATCTCACGTTCCCCTCTCTTCCTCCTATCATCACTATTGATTTGCTCCATCATATTAGGTTATGACAGACTTAACACGTACTTCCCTTTGGTCAATTTTTTATTGAGGATCATATCGGCAGTAAATAACCCACTCTGTATCGCGCCGAACATTCCGGGGCCAGGGAAGGACTTTGCTCCAGTAAGGTAGAGGTTCTTAACCGGCGTTGCTGCCGGCGATCTCTTAAGCAAAGACTGCTCTGGCGTACAAGCCGCATCATACCAGCCACCTTCGGTGGCAGAAGTATATCGTTCGAATGTTAACGGTGTGTTTATATCTTTAACAACAATATGCTGAGAAAGTCCAGGAATTAATTTTTCTGCCGCTTTGATGAGAGAGCCAGCCACGTGTTCTTTAAGCTCGTTATATTTTACTTTATTCTCCAACATCCAATTGTTTTTATAACGATAGGGTGCCGGCATGTAGATCAGATCAAGGGCATGACACCCCTGAGGGGCCACATCTGCATCTTTCAGACTTGATACACTGAGACCAAAACCAAATTTCCCTATATCTGTCTCTATCTCATCCTTTGCTGCTAATGCAAAGGTATTCTCTGCAATACCATAATAAGGGAAATACATGATGCAGCCGCAATGAAGTTCCTTGGGCAATTCCATTTTTACGCCCAGATGAACTACAAATCCTGAAACAGACTGTTGAATACTCTTTATCTTGTCCGCGAATTCCGTGCCCACCTTCTCCTCTCCGACAAGATGCAGGAACGTTTTTTTCGTATCAGCGTTTGAAATCACCTGCTTGGCCTTGATTGTTTCACCATCGTCAAGTTCAACGCCGACAGCCCTGTTTCCTTCTATGAGGACCTTTTTGACCCTCGTCTTTAATAGCAAACTGCCGCTGTATCCCTTAAAACAATCGGCAAATGCATTTGACATTGCCTGATAACCACCTTTTGGATACCATGCGCCTCCGGCGTGATATGACATATACATACCGATGATATAGAGAGCGGAAATCCTTCGATTATGGAGTCCAAGGTATCCCCAGCCGCTTCCAAGGAGCTCTTTCAGCTTTCCATCTTTTATGAACTGGTCAAGAAATGCTTCGTACGTTGCTTTTTGATATTTTACAAGATGCGGGAACCTGAGGGGATAACTCAGCAGTTGCAGGAAGTTCGGTTTGTAGTGCGAGGCCACTAGCTCATTCCAGATGCTCTGCGAAGTTTCAAAGTATCGGTGAATGCCGTCTTTTTCCTTCGGGAAATTGTCGAGAAGTTGCTGTTTATACTTGTTGATGTCTGTGTAACAATCAATGCTCACATCAGGATAGATAAACTTGAATACCTTTTCTACCTCAACGAAATCAATTTTTTTGTCCAGGCCTAAATACGAAAATATCCTTTCAAGAGGTGCTCCTTTTCTCAGACCACCGATTACGTGTACGATGTCGAATAAAAAACCGTTCCTTCTGTATGAGGTAACGTAGCCTCCGGGTTTCGAATGCTGCTCAACAATAAGCGTATTAAGCCCGTTTTTTGCCAAGAGCGAGCCGCATGTCAGTCCGCCTATACCGCCGCCGATTATTATTACATCATGAGACATGGCCATTCTCCTTTTAAATGAATTTATCACCCTATTGCCAAACACTACCCATACCCTTCCATATTTATTTCATAAGGTTCGATCGTCCTAATTTGAAGATTCCCGCAATCCGATGCGCATCAGTACATCGGTAGTTACCGGGAAGAGCGCGTTAGGGAGGAATATGAACCTGCATAAGCCGGACTTGACGACCTCTCGCGCATTCTTTTCAATCCCTCCCACGATGGCCCTCGCAGTCTCTTCAGTATTATGAATTAGCATAATGTGACTCCTTCGGCAGCAGACAGTTAACAACGGTTACTATATAAACAGTGTTCATAATAAAGACTAAAAAAAATACCTTACTTGGCTTTTCTGATGATACTTTCCATCATGAAATCAAGCGCTCCTTCGATGATCGCATGCAAATGCTCCTTGGGAAACATGATCGCCCGGTCTCGTATAATGAGCGAGGCAATTCCGTGTGTCAGCGACCATTTGGCAAATGTCGCGACATCTTCATCGGTCTTCATCAGGTATCCCGCCGCCATGCATTCTTTTATATTCTCCTTGAGAAATTCATATGACCGCTGACCTGCTTCCCATTTATTCTTTTCTTTCATCTTCTTTACCGGTCCCCTCATAATGAACATAAGGTCATAATATTCCGGATTCTTCAGTGCGAATTCGATATAAATCCTGCCCATCTGCCGCAGACGCTTCCGTGGGTCCTTGATCGTTAGGACCTCCCGCTGCTTCTCGTAAAGCTTATCGAAGCCCATGGTCTGGAGAGCGTAGAGGATATCGTTCTTGTCCTTGAAGTAGAGGTAAAGAGTGGCGGGGCTGTACTCGATCGCTTGAGCGATCGCCCGGATCGTAACATGTTCGAAACCTTCCTTCAAAAACAGTTTCATCGCCGTGTCGAGGATCAGGCCCCGCATCTTTTGTCTGTCGTTTTCTCTTCGTTCTGCTATTCCCATGAGAAGTAATGAACATCGTTAAGTTTATATACATAGTTTACCACATTTGGTGAAATTGTCAATTTTATTTTCATTCTTGTACGATCTGCTGTTATTATAAAGGGAAATAGAGATGTGTGGGGTTCATAACCCGAAGGTCGTCGGTTCAAATCCGGCTCTCGCTATTTGGGTTCTCATTGTCCTTTCCTTCTCAAAAAGCGTAACTTTGTCTTTAGCTGTACAATCCATTCTCTTGCTAACTGCCATGCTCGTAACTTGCGTAATTCTGAGTATAACCATTCCTTTTTATCCTTAAACCAGTAGTAAAATGTTTCAAAAGCCTTTATCTGTAAAAGTTTGTCTTTGCTGATTATAAAGAGTCTAGTGACAAGAGCAGTTATCAACGTCTCTGCTACAATGAAGATTGTTACACCCCGAATAACCTTTCCGTCTGCAATAAGATAAAGCCCATAAAGCTTGGCAGGTATCACAATCAGGAAGGGGAAAGTAAATAGCGTCAGCAGGAGATATTGATTCTGTTTTGCGAGAAAGATTTCAAAGCGATTAATTATTTTCAGTCGCCCCAATTCTTCCATCAGGTCAACGATGGTATCCCATACCCAGTCCTCAAATAGCATCCAAATAGCGGCAAGGCTGACAAGAATTAATCGAATAACTCTTTTGAGTAGCCTTTGTTTCTTCATGATTTACATCACTTTCGTTCTTTCTGTTCTACCGCAAAGACAAGAGTCCAATACTTCTGCCCATTGAATTCAAATTCATCTGCTATCCGCATCCCAAGTTTTATTTTATGTGCATTGAAGGAACGTGGATTGAGTGCCGAAACAAAAGCGACACCTACATCATATTGCCCCTGTAATGTATTGAGCATAACCTTGAATAGTCCATCCAATATCTTTTGTCCTCTATTTTTCTTTTCAATGCAGACAGGCCCATAGACAAACAATTTGCAAGATGATAATGGAACATTGTCAAATGCAAATGCCTTCAGCCTGTTAAACATGTGGGCAATCAAAGGCGACCCAACAGCAAAATCTATAGACTCCGCCATGAGATATCCAATGACTTCCTTGTCATGAATGGCAACAAAAATACCAAGTTCACCGTTTATCTTGTAAAGTTGTTCTCTTGTGAACTCTATCATCAGAAATCCCTGCGATAAGTCCTTCTCTTGGAGGGTGGTTATGAGATTTTGATTTTGTAGATGGAGAATGCCATCGAAGTCAGTGGGGGTTGCTTTACGATAGTGGATGAGAGGTTGTGCTTGGGAAGATGGTTTCATGTTGTGATGATTATACAGCAGAATCATTCTTTGAGGGAAGTGGCATTCTCCTAATGTGCATTGAAATAATGGTTGGAATTGAAACTATCAATTTTATGAATTGTTCCAAACGATATACTTACCGCAGGGGAGCCAGAGAGGACGAGATTCGACTGTGTTAAAAATGTGCTAATGCAGACCGAAAAGAATAGTATCATCGTGATGATCAAGCCATTCTTTATATTTTCATATGCAGCATCGGTAAACCAAGTCGTTGCCTCTTGTTCTCTCCCTTAAATAAATCATCCCGTCTCACCGGGACATCGCCCCGTTCCCCCTCATGTTGCGCCTGGAGCTTGGTTGGCAAGCTCGCTGCATGCTGGATGGTATGCTTGCCGTACTTCTTTGATATCTCGTCAACCACGCTGTAGACCCTGGCCAGTTTCTCGATCTTCGTTGTATCGTCAAACAGATTGAACTGGATAGTGTTCTCTGAAATCAAGCCTGTCAGGATGACCCCTGTCTGGCGGTAGAGAGTGTTCGGCTTGTACAGATGTTGATAGCCCTCGCGGAGCAGGCTGAACAGCTCAACCGGATACGCTGTTGGGCGGCTCAACTTGAGTTCTATTCCAGAGCTCGTGAAGTCCTGTAACCTGAGAAAGATAACGACCCTCGCGGCAGCAAGGTGGTAGCGCCTTGCTTTGATACAGGCATTTTCAAGATTTTTGGACAGCTGGGCAAAGACAAATGATTCATCCATCGAGGCTGGCGTAAAGGTTTTGGCCTTGCTGATTGACTGGTAACTGTCTTTAGTCTCCGTGGTGACGGGATAAACGCTCCTGCCATTCAACTCTTGCCAGATTTCCTGATAGGGTTTGGATAGATACTTTTTAACGAACGCTTCGTCTTGTCGGGCAAACTCCAGAGCTGTCCTGATCCTATGCTTTCCGAGGAAGGCGGCGGTATTCGGTCCGATGCCCCAAACCTTCTCAACTGGCAGCTTTTCAAGGAATAGGTGGATCTCTCTGCCCGGGATCATGGTGATGCCATGGGGTTTCTTGTGCTTGGACCCGATTTTGGCAAGGACCTTCGAGAGGCTTACCCCCACGGATACAGATAGCCCTAACTCCTGCTGAATAGTCTCCTGCATCTTCCTAGCAATCGACTCGTAGGGGCCGTGGTAAGCTCTCCTGAGGCCAGTAAGGTCCACAAATGCCTCATCGATGGAGTATTCCTCGACGTCAGGCGAGAAGCGTCTTAGGATCTCGAACATGCGGACAGAAAAGAGGCTATAGGTCTCATAATCAGAGGGCAGGATGACAGCATCGGGGCAGACCTTCTTCACTTCAAAGAGCCGCATGCCCCGCTGCACACCTCGGCCTTTGGCCTCGTAGCTTGCTGCCGCCACAATCCCGCGCTCCTTGCCGGTGATGACTGGCCGCCCTCTGAGTTCGGGGTGTATGGCCTGCTCGCAGGATGCAAAAAAGGCATCCGCGTCCAGGTGGAGGATAGCACGGGGCCAGGAATCTATGGTTAATGGCTGATCGTTCTGCATAAGAAAAAAAGTCGAGATGACCAGATTGCCAATACGGGCAACCTGACGATCCCGTAAGAAGGATAGGGCGTTACTTGTATTTTCTTACTACTGCGGTAACCACACCGGCGATCTTGAGCTCGTTCTTTGGCTTGATAGGCTGGTACTTGGGGTTTGCTGGGACGAGAGTAATACTGTCACCACGCTTCCGAAGGAACTTCATCGTCCATTCGCCGTCCACCTGGGCGATCACGATATCGCCGCTCTTTGCTGTCTGTCCCTTGTCCACGATGACCATATCTCCCTGCAGGATCCCGGCGCCGGACATGGAATCACCCGAGACTTTGAGCAAAAAGGTGGCTTCCCGGTTCTGGATCAGGAAATCATCGAGAGAAAGGGTATCAACCAGCTCTTCCTCGGCAGGAGAGGGGAATCCGGCTTCTACAGTTCCAAGGACCTTGACCGGGTTGGCAATTGATACAGGAATGAGTTTGCCCTTGCTGTCCCGTTCCAGTACCTTGAGCTTCTCCAGTTTGGCCACGAGCTTGGAGACAGCGTTCTTTGACCGCAGGCCAGTTATCTCTCCAAGCTCTGAGAAGCTGGGCATCCTGCCGCTTTCCCGCCGGAACCGGACAATTTCCCGGATGCGGGAGCGGAGCTTTTTTTCTTTGTTACTTTGCGATGGCATGGATATATTATAGGTGAACGAGAGTTCACTTGTCAAGGGGTGTCTTAACTTTAGGCGAGCGGTCTCTTAACGTGCTATACTTTCAATAGGTTACGTGGAACTATTATGTGCGGACGATTCGAGATACATAGTGCCATCGAGCTTATAGCGAAGATCTTCGGCATCCATGAATGGGATATCGAGTATTCACCCAGCTATAACATCGCACCCAGCCAGGATATTCTTCTTGTTCTGAATGGCGGTAAAAGGCGACTGGTCAAGTCACACTGGGGATTTGTCCCGTCCTGGTCAAAAGACTTAACTGCTGGATATAAGATGATCAATGCGCGGGCCGAGACTGTTGCGGACAAGCCCAGCTTCAGGCAGGCATTCCAAAACCAGCGGTGTCTGGTGGTGGCTGACGGTTTCTACGAATGGAAAAAAGAGGGGACAACTAAAAAGCCTTTCTATATCCGGTTGAAATCCGGCAAGCCTTTGGGATTTGCGGGTCTCTACAATGTCTGGAAATCTCCGGAAGGAGAACAGATCTGCACCAGCACCATTATTACAACCGATGCAAATGAAATAATCCAGCCGCTCCATGATCGTATGCCGGTCATAGCATCTCCTGATGCATACGATCTATGGCTCGACCCTATGATTCACGACAAAGCACTTTTGCAAAATATGCTGAAGCCCTATGCATCAGAAGCATTGGATACGTATGAGGTCACGACAAAGGTTAACTCGCCAAAGAATAACTCTCCAGAGAATATTCAGAAAATAGAAAAATAATATATCATTGCGACAGGTTGAAAGAGTTGGTTTGGATTGAGAGATTTTACAGGCTCGCGGAGACAAAATGGTCACATTCGGTAGCATTCAAAACGGTTGACAGTGCCTAATGTACCTTGACCTGAATGAAACTGACTGTCATACTAATAATTAATCCTTCCGTATTGTCGTAACGACCTCATAATCGAAGTTATGCAAATTAGCCAAGCACCTTCTGGATAGGAGATTACATTGAGTCGGGCACTCCTCGCAATTATCCTTTCGGCTGCTTTACTTTTCCCTACTAGTGCGGTAGCGCACGGAGGCGGTCATTCGGGTAGTCACTCGGGTGGTCATTCGGGTAGTCATTCGCACAGCGGAGCGCATAGCAGTGCATCGCATGGCGGTCATTATAGAAGCAGTAGTTACTCTCACGTTGGCAACGGGAAACATTCAGGCTCGAAGAAGGCTGTCGGTGTAAAACGTGACAAGAATGGGGAAATCGCTGGCAGTTCAGAAGCAAAGGAAAAATTCGTGAAACAAACTGGTTATCCGCATGGACGTCCCGGATATGTCGTTGATCATATCGTTCCGCTGAAAAAAGGTGGCAAAGATGATCCCAGCAACATGCAGTGGCAGACTAAGGAAGCTGCAAAGGTTAAGGATAAAGTGAAATAGGCGCCTAATTGATTTTATGTGATGAAATAGCCCGAGTCTTGCCATGATTAAAATTCAATGCCACTGCGGCGAAACCTGTGGGGCAGGAAGCCGAAATGCGTTTATCAGAGAAGCGCAGCCAATTCGTATTTTGCCGCAATGTCTTCGAGCATTCGAGAGAGCAGCTTGCAGATCTCCTTTAGATTTTTCTGCTCAAAGGAGCTAAGCTTCTTGGGATTGATGAAGTTGTCGGGAGTGATGCCCATCGAGACCTGTTCCAACTGGCGGCGCATCCTGAGGAGCAATATGTACTCCAGGGCATGCGCAAGGTCGTTGCCGACGGTGCTTATGGTCGAATGCACGGTCTTCAGGACGGCGAGTCTTTCGAAGGTGCATGTCTCGGGTATGTTGCATTCAAATGCGGAGAATCGGATTATATTGATTATCGGCGTGAGACAGCCTTTCTTAAGGTCCAACCGATTTGTGTGCTCGCCGCTTTTCTCGACTATGAACGAGCCAAACATCCCGATGGGCGGACGGTAGTCCGTTATCAGGTGTGCCATTGCCATGAGAAATAACTTCTTTTCTGCAAGCGTTTCCATAAGGTGTTTTTTCAGGTCTTCAGCCAGATGCAAGTCGCCGTAGAGTCCCCTGAAATCGAAAAGGTTGGCCGCATTATGGATTGCTTTGTCCGTAGGTGTTTGTATCCAATTGCTGAAGGACTTCTTCCAAGCAGACAGGGGTTGTCTCCACTGCTGGTTGGTCGCCATAAAATCGCCGGGACAGAGCGCAAATCCGCAGCGCAGAAACGCATTCACCACGAATTCAGCAAACCGTCCGAAATATTCTTCCACCTGCCGCGCCTCCTCCCCACTTCGGGGGTCAGCGTATATTATGGCGTTATCCTGATCGGTCTTGAAGGTCTGCTCTTTCCTGCCGGCGCTGCCGTAAACGATCCAGCAGAAGGGCCGCGGTGGAGGGCCCAGGGTCTTTACGGCGAAGTCGAGTATTTTACATTCGATACGGTCGTTCACGTCCGTTATAATGCGGATGATGCTCTCGGCCCTTGCCCCTTCTCCGAGCAGGAGGGATATGAGTCTCAGAATCTTTCCGGACGCCGATGCAAGCCCTTCGACCGAGGATTGGTTTTCGATCTCCCTGACGATCATGAGGGGTGACGTGATCTGCAGGATCACGAAATCACGGCTGCTGATAACGCCGGTCAGTCTCCCGGCATCCGTCACAACCAGATGATGTACGTTGTGGCTCACCATCTTTAGGACGGCCTCGAAGCAGAAATCATTGCCATCAATGGTAAAAAGCGGCGAGCTCATGATATCGGATACCGGGGACGAGGGGTCCTTCCGACACGCCATCGCCTTGTCCCGCAGGTCGGTATTTGTGATAATGCCGATCGGTCCGCCGGTTTCGTCCACGATCACGATCGCACCTGCGCGGTGGGCTGACATCAATCCCGCAGCATCTATAAGAGAGACGTCGGTCCGAGCCGTAACGACGTCCCGAGCGACAAGGTCCCGAACCGGCGTTGTAAAAAGGACCCTATCCGAACCCTCATGATAAAAATTCAGAGCGGGCGGAAATGAAGCCTGGCTGTCTTTCTGTTTCGGGAAATACGAAGGCATGAGGTATTCACGAAGCACAGGATTTTCAGCTAGCAGCATCATGACGCAGACCTTGTCAGCCACATAACAGATCGTGGCGGTCACTGCCTGCACCGATACATCCAAACGCATACCCTCCCCGATTGAGAGAAATCCGAAAGTGTCTCCCGCGCCCCGGAAATCGATCACCTTATCCTGACCCGGTCCGGTCCGCGCATATATCCTTACGCTGCCTTCCTTGATGATATACAGTGCCCGGGACGGTTTGTCACCCTGCGCTAATATATGCGTACCGGAGGGATAAAGCTCCATCGTGAGACAGTTCACCAGCTTGGCGAGAGCATGATCGTCCAGCAAGTTGAACGGATGGTGGTTCTTTAAATAATTTGTTGCGCTTTTGTCCGGCATCGCCTGAGATCCGCGGCATTTATAGCCCGGCGGACCTTCCACCTCGCTATTACATATAATACTGCACGGGCCAGACAAAAGTCCAGGCTTCAGTTGCCCCTCTTTGCTGACCGTATATTCAATAAACCTGTATGTCATTTTTATAATAGTATGGTAAAATACAAAATAGGGAAATTCGGGAGGAAGGAGCAGGCAATGCATCGTATTCTCATAGTTGATGACGAGCCTAACATAGTACTTGCCCTGGAGCTTTTAATGAAGAAGGAAGGCTTTGAGGTCCTTACTGTGGACGACGGAGAGAAGGCCTTTTTTGCCGTTGGTGAGTTCCGACCGGACCTGGTGCTCCTCGACATTATGATGCCGAAGATGGACGGCTATGAGGTATGCCAGCGAATACGCTCCGATGCCTCGTTTAAAGACGTTCGTATCATCATGCTTACCGCAAAGGGTCGCGAGGTCGAGAGGGAAAAAGGCCTAGCCCTGGGGGCTGATTCCTATATAACGAAGCCTTTTTCGACCCGTGAGGTTGTCATGAGGGTCAAGGATCTTCTGACTGCCAAACCGGACCGCTAACAAGTATTTCACGGTATTGACGGGGGATTTCACCGTGATCAAACAAAGCCGTTTCCTGCGCCTGTTTATAGTAAGCGTATTCCTGTATACGCTGCTGTTTTCAGGCGTATATCTGCTCCTCGTTTCCCGGTCTTACGATCCCGCTGTCCGCACGCTTATTGATTTTACCTTCGGCATAGCCGCCATTATTTCCGCAGTAATTCTGTCGATTATTTTCATTGCGTTGAACAAGTTTTTGTTCGTCCCGCTCAATTCGCTTGTCAGGGAAATCCATATCATTACTAGCTCCAATCCCGCCCATGTAGTAGAGTTGCCGTCTGGACATCTCCTCAGAGATGTCCAATGTGCCGTCAACGATCTCGGCAGGTCTTTCATGAAAGCGAAACGGGAGATATTCGAGGCGGCTTCTACGATTTCAAGCGACGCGGAAAACAGCAAGGCCAGCCTTGAGATCATCCTCATGTCGCTCAAAGAGGGCATTATGGTCTGTGACGACAGGGCGCGCATCATGTTTTATAATCAAGCCGCCCGTAGGGTCTTCCACGACGATGTTGCCCTGGGGCTCGGACGGTCGCTCTATTTTCTTTGCGCGGCCGCTCCCATCGATAATTCACTTGCAGTACTGAAACAGAGGCGGGTCCGTCATCCTGAAGAGCAAGACTCAGAAAACGACGTCACCTTCGTCTGCTCCACCCTGCAGGGCGCGGTCATAAGTTGTCGGATGCGCTTGTTTCCTTCCGCGCCGGGGCTGTCTTGGTCTTTTTTGTTCACCTGTGAGGACATAAGCCGTGAAGCCGATACTGAGGGACGCAGGGAAAACATCCTTCGCGCAACAGTCAAGAGGATGCGCAGCTCCCTGACAAGCATCAGCCTGAACGTCGAGAGCCTTGAATTGCTTCCTGACCTCGATGCCGCAAACCGCATTGCTCTGGAGCGCACCATGGTGAATGAGACACGCAGCCTCGTAAAAGAGTATGAGGTCCTGTCGCATGAGGTGCAGGACATGGTGTCACCGCGATACCTCATAAATAATGTCTTTGCCGAGGATGTAACGGCCTGCGTGGCCAGACATCTCGAGAAAAGAGGGATAAGGCTCACCATGATAGGCGACCCCCTCTGGGTGAAGGCGGACATCCATTCGCTGCTCCTGCTGCTCGAATTTTTTGCAGTGAAGATACACGAACATGGAGGCGTTGACGCCATGGAAGTGGCGACGCTCCTAGGCGACAAGCGGGTCTATTTTAATTACTACTGGGAGGGCGTGCCGGTTTCCCAGACCGAGATCAGGGAATGGACTTCCTGCATGATTGAGCCCCCGGTTGCGCGTACCGTGGAGGAGACGCTCGAAGTCCTTGACAGCGAAGTCTGGAGCAGGCCGCATGAGTCGCCTGGTTTTGCCGTATTATGCCTTCCCATGCCCCTGTCGACCAGCCAGTGGGAGTCGCCGGTCCACATACTGCCTGCGCGACCGGTCTATACGGATTTCACGTCATACGAATACGCTGCTGAGACAGCCAAACTGAAGGACCTGCCGTTGGATCGTCTTTCCTTCGTGGTGTTCGATACTGAGACAACAGGACTCGCCCCCTTGGATGGTGACGAAATAATTTCTCTGGCGGGAGTGAAGATCGTGAATTTAGGCATCATCATAGGTGAAACCTTCAACAGACTTGTCGATCCGAAGAGGAGTATCCCCCAGTCCTCGATTCGTTTTCACGGACTCACCGATGAAATGGTCAGGGGCAAGCCATCTATAGAAGAGACACTGCGGGCGTTTCATTTGTTTGTCGGGGATTCTGTGCTGGTCGGGCATAACGCCGCATTCGACATGCGCTTTATACGGAGGAAAGAAGACCGAGCCGGTGTACGCTTCAGGGGGCCGGTGCTCGACACGCTGACCTTGTCGCTCTGCCTGCACTACCATACGCCGGAGCACTCCCTGGATGCGGTTGCAAGGCGTCTCGGAGTAGAGATTAAAGACAGGCATACGGCCCTTGGCGATGCCTTGATAACGGCCCAGGTCTTCATTAAATTTATCCATGTCTTTAAAGATAAAGGGATCACAACGCTGGGCGATATACTGGAGGCATTGCGGCGATGACGGAGCAAAAAGACAGGGAAAGGCAACCTTATGATGATGAAGGACAGTCGCCTGGGCCTAAGCGCAAGGGGGAGAGGCTCATCAGTCTCCTGATCGTGGGGACCATACTCCTCAATTTCCCGCTGTTGTCGGTTTTCAGCAAGAAAGATCTGTTCTTGGGTTTCCCTGTCTTGTTTTTATATCTCTTTTTAATCTGGGGGCTGATTATAGGCGCTATCGTTTTAGTCCTCCGTGACCGGTCACGAATATCATCGGGCCCAACCGACACCCGGATGAAAGAGGACCGCTGACATGCTTCAGCAATGGATCATACTGCTGGTCTCCTTCGGCTATCTGGGCATCCTGTTCGCAGTCGCTTATTACGGGGATAAACACGCAGACGCCGGTAGATCAATCATAAGCAACCCGTATATTTACACATGTTCGATAGCAGTCTACTGCACAGGGTGGACGTTTTACGGCAGCGTAGGCCGCGCGGCCTCGACTGGCATCGGGTTCCTGCCGATCTATCTGGGGCCAACCTTAGCTGCAACCGTCTGGTGGATCGTCCTTCGCAAGATCATTCGCCTCAGCAAGGTCAACCATATAACAAGCATCGCGGACTTCATTGCGTCCCGTTACGGGAAGAGCTCGGTAATCGGCGGTCTTGTGACCGTTATCTCTATAGTGGGCATCATGCCTTACATTGCGCTTCAACTGAAGGCCATATCCTCCAGTTTCAACGTGCTATTACACCATAATATCCAGAACATCGGTGAACTGGGGGCTGGTCATGATACGGCCCTGTATGTGGCACTGGTGCTGGCCGTATTCTCGATACTCTTCGGCACGCGCCATATAGACGTTACTGAGCGTCACGAAGGCGTGGTGGCGGCCATCGCCTTTGAATCCATAGTAAAGCTGCTGGCTTTCTCTGCAGTCGGAATATTCGTAACCTTCACGATGTTTGAAGGACCCGCAGACCTCTTCAGACATGCCATATTGGATTCTGAAACAGCAAGGCTGATGACCATGGACCCCCTGCCCGGAGGCTATGCTTCATGGCTCGCTTTGACCTTCATATCCATGACCGCCATCATGTTCCTGCCAAGACAGTTCCAGGTCCTCGTCGTGGAAAATGTCAATGAGAAGCATGTGCGCACTGCCTCATGGCTCTTCCCGCTCTACCTGTTCGCCATAAACATATTCGTGCTGCCCATCGCCCTCGCGGGTCTTATGTTCTTCCATGCAGGCTCGGTGGACGCAGACATGTTCGTCCTGACGCTTCCACTAAAAGTCGGGGAGGAGGGCCTGGCCCTCTTCGTGTTCATAGGCGGGCTTTCCGCAGCCACCGGCATGGTCATTGTCGAGACCATAGCACTTTCTACCATGCTGTGCAACGATCTGCTTATGCCTGTGCTCCTGAGACTGAAGCTCCTGCGCCGGGCCGACATGGGCAGAACGCTGCTCACCATACGGCGCGGCGGTATTTTGCTGATACTGTTTCTCGGTTACCTCTATTTTCGCCTTATCGGCGAATCATATGCCCTGGTATCGATAGGTCTCGTCTCGTTCGTCGCTGCTGCCCAGTTCGCCCCAGCCATCCTTCTGGGGATATACTGGAAGGGAGCAAGCAGGCGCGGCGCACTTGCAGGCCTTGCAGGGGGCTTCGCTGTATGGGCCTATACGCTTCTGCTGCCTTCCTTTGCCCGCTCTGGATGGATCCCGATGTCGTTTGTGGAGCCGGGCCCCTTCGGTATCTTTAAACTCGGGTCCTATCATCTCTTTAACCTGACCGGTTTCGACCCTATCACGCATTCCGTGTTCTGGAGCATGTTGTTCAATGTCGGCCTCATGGTGGGGGTCTCATTGTTCGGCCGCCAAGAGGCGCTCGACCAGCTGCAGGCCACAATGTTCGTGGATGTCTACAAAAAAAGGGTTACCGACACAACGAGTGCACCGCTCTGGCACGGCAAGACGATGGTCAGCGACCTGAAAGGGCTCGTAACTCGCATGATCGGTCCAGAAAGGGCTGAGGCGGTCTTCCGCTCTTACACCGTACTGCACTCCCTCGAATTACATGAAGATACATTGGCTGACGAGAGCCTCATCGCCTTTGCCGAACGCGAGCTTGCCGGCACAGTCGGTGCCGCATCGGCGCGGGTAATGGTGTCCTCTATCATCGAAGGAGAGGCCCTGAGCATCGAAGGGCTTATGAAGATCCTCGATGAAACATCTCAGGTCATAGAATACAGCCACCGGCTCGAACAGAAGTCACGCGAGTTGGAGGCCGCCACGAGTGAGCTCAAGCGCACCAACGAACGCCTGAAGGAGCTGGACCGCATGAAGGACGAGTTCGTCTCTACGGTCAGCCATGAACTGCGTACCCCCCTGACCTCCATCCGCGCCTTTTCCGAGATACTGCAGGACGACAGCAACATGGACCCCCAGCAGCGCCAGCAACTGCTGCGGATTGTGGTGAAGGAGACGGAACGCCTGACGCGCCTCGTCAACCAGGTGCTGGATTTTACCAAGATAGAGTCAGGATCATATCAATGGGTCCATGAGAAGCTTGACCTGGTGAGTGTAATTCAGGATGCGACGGCGGCCACAAGCCAGTTGTCGCAAAATAAGAACATAAGCATCACGCGGGAGTCACCCGAGGGGCCTGTCCTGGTCTACGGCGAGAATGACAGGCTTGTTCAGGTGATAATCAATCTCTTGTCCAACGCGATAAAATATTGTGCGCAGGACACCGGGAAAGTACACATAAGGCTTTCCTGTACTGAAGACAAGGCAAGGATCGAGGTAATAGACAACGGCCCCGGCATCGAGCCTGGTGAGCGTGAACGCATCTTTGAGAGATTTCATCAACTCGGTGATTCCTCGAAGGGCAAGCCGCATGGCACGGGTCTGGGTCTTGCGATCTGCAAGACAATTATCGAGAACCACAACGGTCGCATCTGGGTTGAAGGCAATCAACAGAACGGGGCGAGCTTTGTATTTACCCTGCCATTACTGGCCGATAGTCACGACGCGCCCTGAGAGGGGGGCCTGACGGTCGAGATCCGTCTCAAGGACGGATGCTGCGCTTTGTGTTAAAAACCTTTTTTCATATTCTTCGCAGCCAATCTTTTTCCCGGAGATGGGGGACGAGAGGAAGTCACTTGTAATCCCGCTGTTTTCCTACGCAATGGCAAAGATAATTGGGTACCTGTTGAAAGTTATATAAAACAACATTCTAATGCTGAATTTACACACGGTCTTTGTTCAGAATGTCGTCGGCGGGCCATAGAAAACCTGAACGACCAAGCGGCACTGGCGAAGATCGCCTCCGGGAGAGGCACCGATCACTTCAACAATCTCCGCGCCATAGAAAAGCTGACCGATCAGGCTCTGCTCGAAAAGATAGCCGCAGACAAAGGCTTTCCCGATGGGCAAGCTGCAGCCAAGCGGCGGCTAGAATCGCTGAGGTAACCCCGAAGCCGTGCCGATGGGCTGCCGCAAATAGACGGGATCAGGCTTGTAATACTTGAATTTACCTTTACCAAATTGCCATTATAAATATGGGTGGTAAATATTGGTGTCGTTGATAACTAGCATGCAATGCTCAGCATGATAATTCCAACATGCGGTCCACAGCGTCGCGCCTTGCGGCGCGTGAGGCGCGCATTGTTGATGCTGATTACTACCAGTATTCTGCATCCGAATTATTTAATCGCACCTACGCAGTTGTAGGTGGAGGTTGGAGTGCAAAAATTGTGAGGAGGGTGTAATATCCAGTTTGAATTATGGATATTATGATGTGGTTTATCTGGCAACAAGTCCTTCCTGAACTCTTGTTGTTTCCATTCTTTGTTGCGACAATTCAATTATCAACCCGTATCCGACAGCAATGCTCTTTATTTTACCATACCCTAAAAATACCCTTAAATTTATCTTTACATGGAGCCATTACATGATATACTTAAGTATCATAAACCCGCTTACTGCCAAAACTGAATTCCACATGCGCTTGTAACTCAATTCGTAGAGTAACTGGTCCTTTACCAGTTAGATGGAGGTTCAAATCCTCCCAGGCGCACCAAATATAATCGTCTCTTTTCTCGTTCCTATAATCCTCCTGATCGCGTTATACAGATACCCAGAGGCCACACTGAAAAGGAGGAACCATGCAAATATCAGACGCCATAAAAACTTTCAGAACGCAGCAGATCGCGACTCTAAGACAGAGTACGCAAGTTCACTACGTCACGTTGCTCGATCACTTTCTGCGGCATTTTAGCGGAAGGGAAATAGAGTCAATAACGGCCGGCGAGGTCGGTCAATTTCTCGAGTCACAGACCGCGAATAAGGCTAAGTCGACACGCCGACTGAGGTATGCGCAGGTTAAAGCGTTCTTCAATTTTCTAATCAATGAGTGCCTCATGGATGTCAAGAATCCCTGTTCACACCCATTTATTGCGAGTTAGCAGTATAAGAATCCCAAACCGGCAGCCCGGGAAATACTGGATAAGGAACTTGTAGATCAGCTGATTTACGGTACTACGTCGGACAGAGATCGGCTCATACTTGAGTTGCAGGCGCGATGCGGTTTAAGAATCGGAAAGGTGCTCAAACTTCGTGCTGCAGATGTCTCTGACCGGAAGCTGACGATCCGCGAGCCGAAATCTGGCAAGGAAAGCGAGGTTGCTATTATGCCGGAGCAAAGTGCAAAGCGGCTTGCAGAATACATCGTCGCAGAGCATATCGGACCCGAAGAGCGTATCTTCCCGGTGTGTTATACGACAGGGCGGGCACTGTTTAGGCGTTTGGCAGCAAAGTTCCACGTGAAGATGTCGCCTCATGATTTAAGACGACATTCAGCCACCTGTGCCAGTCGTAATGGAGTTCCATTGGAGATCGTTTCAAAGGTGTTATTAAGACATCACGATCTCAAGACGACCCAAGTATACCTTGGTAAAGTTAACGATACCGAGGCAATCCGGTGGATGGATGTGCTTCACGGGAAGTAGAATAGATAACATGTATCAGTCCGTATTGTTGCCTCTGGGGCGCAAAAATGCAGATTGAAATGTGCACTGATTTAATTCATAATAAGTTACGAGGTACTTCCTGTAACAGTTGAAGTTGCTATTTTCTATAAACCATAAAGTTTCAACATGTATTCGTTATTATTGTCGGCTGTAGGAGTATCTTCCTCTAGCCGTTGTTAGACAAACCGTTGCAATATAGTGCAATATTCCCGAAAGTCTAATAATACTAAATCCTGCTTGAGGACCTCACTTTGACACGCAGAAAGACCTATGCTATATTTTAATTAAAAGAAGATAATAATAGTCTTCAATCATGACTCAATTTCATCGTGGAGAGTACACAGATTCTGTCAAAATTTGAATGAAAACGAGAGTGGAGACCAAGAAAGGAGACTTCAAATGAAAACAACGAATATCGTTCTCGTCCATGGTGGCTTCGTGGACGGCTCTGGGTGGGAAGGTGTCTATAAGATCCTGAGGAAGGACGGCTACATGGTCAGCATCGTTCAGAATCCGACGATATCTCTGGCCGACGATGTCGCCGCAACCAAGCGCCTTATCGCCCTACATGATGGCCCAGTGATTCTCGTCGGCCACTCCTACGGTGGAGTAGTGATCACCGAAGCCGGCAACGATCCAAAGGTAACAGGGCTTGTCTATATCACCGCCTTTGCCCCGGACAAGGGCGAGTCGGTGTCCACGCTTATCAAGGATCCATCGCCGGGCGCGCCTGTGCCTCCGATACTGCCGCCATACGATGGCTATCTATTCCTAGACAAGGCGAAGTTCCCCGCCTCATTCGCGGGTGACTTGGACATTGAAAAGGCCGCATTCATGGCAGACTCCCAAGTCCCATGGGGCTTGGACGCCCTCAGCGGCACGATCAGCGAGGCGGCTTGGCATACCAAGCCGAGCTGGTACCTGGTTGCCACCGACGACAAGATGATCCCACCGGCGGCTCAGCGCTTCATGTCCAAGCGCGCTGGTTCGACTGTCATCGAGTTCGCTGGCAGTCACGCGATCTACGTGTCGCAGCCGAAAGCGGTGGCCGCACTCATCGAAAAGGCCGCCAGGGCGCTCATGGAAAAGGCCGCCTAGGAAGGAGTGAAAGCGGTAGCGAACTAAGCCTAGCGATCGCGGGGAAGTAGGCGACTTAGGTGGTGATATGTGGCATCAAACCCTTAGGTGGGTGAATAGCGACCGCACAGCGAGACCCAAACACGTCGTTGGAACGCTGTGCTGGTCGCTTATTTTTTAGCAACGATCCGAAGGTGATTGCGATTGAGGAATCGGAAACGACGTTGAAAAAGGCGGGAACCTATGCGGAAACAGTAACAGAGAAAGAGAGGAACCGACCATGTTCGAGAAATTAATGATGGCAACATTGCTGGTCCTGCCGTTCGTGGTTACTCGGGTCACCGCAAGCAGTGTACCACATCTTGAAAAAGCGACCTTTGCGGGCGGATGCTTCTGGTGTATGGAACACCCCTTTGACGAGATTCCAGGTGTGGTATCGGTCACATCCGGCTATACAGGTGGACAGAAAAAGAACCCGACATATGAAGAGGTCTCAGCCGGAGGGACCGGACACGCCGAGTCAATTCAGGTCGTCTATGACCCGATAAAAGTGACATATGAGAAGCTCCTGATGGTTTTTTGGCACAATATTGACCCATAACGAAAGACCGCCAATTCTGTGATTCGGGACATCAGTATCGAAGTGCCATCTTTTATCACACAGAAGAACAGCATCAGTTGGCATTGCAGTCAAAGGCGCTTTTAGAGAAGAATAAGACATTTAAGGAACCTATAGCAACAGAAATTGTGCAAGCCACCGAGTTTTACCCCGCCGAAGATTACCACCAACATTATTACAAGAAGAATCCGATTCGTTATAAATTTTATCGTACCACGTGCGGTCGTGACCGGCGGCTTAAGGAACTTTGGGGTAACGAGGCTGGACATTAATCCTAAAACCTCAGTACTTACTTGCAGTCATGTACGCCGCTGGGCTGCGTACCTGCCGGTGAAGGGCGCGTTCATTTACAATTATCAAGTAGAATTCTGCATAGATTTTTTGTCAACGAGGGTGCAGACTTGTAGGTGAAGGGCGGATGGCCAGAATTGTTAGGAAGGTGAATAATTCAGTTTGAATTATGGATATTATGGTATGGTTATTCTGACAACAGAAACTTCCTGTATCTGTTGCAGTTTCCATTCTTTTAAACGCTTAAAGTATCAACCCGAATTCGTTAACGTCATAAAACCCTGCCTGCAGAATAAAACGATATTATATTTTGACGATATTAATTTAGAAAAGTAAACTGTTTATCAATAAAACTTGACAACATCACCTACGCCTGCTATCATTGTGTGCATATGCACATTATGAAGGATGGGGGTAAGCATGTCTCCGAGGTGTAAAAAGCCGCGAAACTGCAAATGCAGGTTTAAAGGCAAAGCCTTCAAACCCACATGCGTTCCGATGTCCGAGATCGAGCAAATACCCCTCTTGCGGGAAGAGCTTGAGGCCTTAAAGCTCTGCGATCTTGATGACCTGACGCAAGCGGAGGCCGGCGCAAGGATGGGCGTGTCACGAGGAACCATTCAAAGAATACTCACAGTTGCAAGGAAAAAGGTTGCGAAAGCCCTGAGCAAAGGCCAGGCTATCGTATTTGAATAATCGTTGTATAAATCAAACAGAGGAGGAACATCGACATGAAGATCTGTTTTCCAGTCCAGAATGATAACGGGATCGAGAGCACCGTGTACAACCACTTTGGCTCAGCGCCGGTATTTGTTGTTTTCGACACGGACACAAACAGCGTTGCGTCGATCAGCAATCGGGACCAGCACCACACGCACGGCGCATGCAATCCGATGAAGGCGCTCGACAATCAGAAGGTCGATGCGATCGTCGTTGGCGGCATCGGAGCAGGAGCGCTCACGAGGCTGAACCAGATGGGGATCACGGTGCATCGCTCACAGGGGGAGACGATACGGGAAAATCTTTCGATGTTTCAGGCCAAAAGCCTTCCCGTGTTGACGGTCCAGGGGTGCTGCGGCGGCCACAGCGATGACGGGGGCTGCGCTCATTAAGTTTTGTCATCCATATCCACAAGGAGAAAGATAACATGGAAAACAAGGAATTCGTATTTGTGCTGACTCATTCATATGATGCAATCGAACGTGCAGCGGCAGCGCTCCAGCTTGCCACCAACATGGCGGCTTTCGATGCCAAGATAGATTTCTTCCTGATGAACGAAGGCGTGCACCTGGCGCGGAAAGGATTTGCCGAGTCGGTCACGTGGCAGAAGGGTTTTTCACCTGTTGCGGAACTTATGAAAAGCCTGGTGGAAGACTTCGACTGCAAGTTTTATATCTGCGCATCCTGCGTTAAACCATATGGTCTTGAGGGAGCGGAGTGGATAAAGAACGCAGAGGTCAAGCCGGGCTCCTACCTCGGGGAACTCCTCATGAAGCGTCAGAACGTAACATTTTGATCAGATCATGTGGCGCTCCTCCGATCGGGCTGGCGATACATGGATTTTATTCATGACATTTAGTTATGTCCGATTGACTATTTATGATTTGGCTGATTGAGCACATCAACTTGCCCGACATCGCGGATCTGATGAATCAGGTATGGTGAGACGCAGTGATCAGCGATAGAGAAAAGGAAACTCTTCTCACGAAAAAGTGGGCTGCTTCATCTCTGGGACTCAATGCGCTTCTTGCCATAGTAAAATTCATCCTCTACCCGGTCACAGGAAGCTCCGCCATTCTTGCCGAGGCGGTGCATTCTCTAACGGATGTTGCAGGAAGCCTTATTGTGATCAGCGGCTTGCATCTTTCCGAGAAGAGATCAGAACGGTTTCCCTGGGGCCTTTACAAGATTGAAAACTTTGTTGCACTGATTTTATCGGCATTAATATTTTTTACCGCCTATGAGATAGCAAGAATGGCTTTCATGCCTGTTTCGGAGCTGAAGAACCTTGACATCGGCATGGTTGCTGTTTTTTTAATGGCGCTGCCTAATCTGGTTTTCTATAAATACGAATCAAAGTTCGCAAAAGCCTTGAATTCCCCCTCTTTGACGGCGGACGCGGAAAACTGGAAGATGGACACTCTATCGTTGATCGTTGTCGGGGCCGGAGTACTAGGCGCACGGCTAGCATACCCTGTTATGGACAGGATAGCGGCAGTGCTGGTCTTGCTGGTGGTGGTTAGGTCGGGCTATGGAATTCTCAAGGGTTCCGTGAAGAGCCTCCTGGACGCGTCCGTGGACAAGCCTACCCTTGACAGGATGCGAAATATCATCCAGGGCTTTGGTCAGGTAAAAGAAGTAGTAGAGCTGACAGCGCGGAATGCCGGACGGTTCATCTTCGTTACTGCCATTCTCAGACTCGCCACCAAGCGGTTGCACGAGGCCCACGGCATTGCCGATGCAATAGAGCAGAAGATTAAGGATCATATCCCCTTTGTAGAGCGCGTCATGATCCACTATGAACCGGAGGAAAAGGCATATCGTCGGTATGCCGTTCCTTTGTCAAACAGGGAAGGGAACATCTCAGAACATTTTGCCAAAGCTCCGTTTATAGCGCTGTGGGACAAAGGGTTGCATGGGACGGTCTCGACCCCGGAGGTCTTGGAAAATCCCTTTTTGAACCTGGAAAAGGGGAAAGGCATACAGCTTGCGGAATTGCTAGTGGAAAGAGGGGTCGATATTATTTACACAAAGGAAGATTTTAAGGGCAAAGGGCCTGAGCATGTCTTCTCCGGCGCAGAAGTTGAGATCAGGAAAACGGAATTGAAATCCTTGGATGAGATGGTTGCATCGAATAAATATTAAGGCATGGAAAACAACAATTATACGACGTCGTCATGCAATAACTCCCGTGGGTTTTTTCTAGTGGACAAAGACTACATCATCATGGCTTTTAATTCAACTGCGGAGACCATTTAGAGGCGGTAAGTACACCCAGGAAAGGCAAAACCTTCAACCTTTCTTTACCCAAAAGCGGATAAGTATCGACATCGTGAAAAAATAATCCCGGCACAAAGGAGGAAGTCATGAGAACAGCAAGAGTTATCAGCGTGGCAGTTGCGTTATCAGTGCTTTTTGTCTCTTCGGTCGCCCTTGCGGGCCCCTGGAAAGGCTGGCGAGGGAGCGGCGGGTGGGGCATGGGCTCGTCCTACCAGAGGATGTACAACCCGGCAACGGTGGAGACCGTTTCGGGCATTGTAGAATCGGTGGACAAGATCACGCCGACGAAGGGGATGTACTCCGGTATCCATCTCGTGCTTAAGACGGACAAGGAGACCATAGCCGTTCATCTCGGCCCGGAATGGTACATTGAGCGGCAGGACGTGAAGCTTGAAAAAGGCGACAAGATCGAGGTGAAGGGATCAAGGATAACCTTCGATGGCAAACCTGCCATCATCGCGGCAGAGTGCAAAAAGGGTGACAGTGTCCTTGTCCTGCGGGATAGCGCGGGCGTTCCCGCATGGGCGGGGTGGAGAAGATAAAAAAAACAAAGGGCCCGTTCTGAGCCGGGACGGGCTCTTTCCCTGGAAAAAGGGAAAAGATGGCCAAGAGGGAGTCCTTATGTCTGAGAAGGAAAAGAAAGAGCTGGAAGAATCCTTAACGGGATATAAACAGAAAATTAACCATTTGTCCAAAGCAACTTTGACCTGGGACAAGGAACTGATATTCCTCGGAAGGACACAGGAAGGATATGAGATAGAGTTTGACGCCCATGTCCAGTGGGGATGCAAACCAACGGACGCTCTACTCTTGAGTCTTGCCAGTTGTATGGGGATCGATGTCGTTATGTTTTTGCAGAAGATGAAGATGGAACTGGAGAACTTCAAAGTGGATATCACCGGCGAACGCAATACAACACCCCCGCAGTACTTTAAAACAGTAGACATCGTTCTTCATCTTACAGGGAAAAATCTGAACACAAAAAAAGTCGCCCGCGCCGTATCCCTATCGCACGAAAAATACTGCTCTGTCTACAACTCACTAAGAAAAGACATGGATGTGAAAGTCTCGTATAACATTACAGATACTGCGACCATGCGAACGTTGGTGCAGGATTCAAAAAGTATTTCACAGTGATTTCAGTTGACCGCAGTTGCACAATTGTAGGTGGAGTTCGCATTTTTTGAAAAGCACAACTGTCGTTGACTCCTTCCTGAAACATTGGAGTTACCTTGCTTCGCAACAATCAATGTTACACGTCGAATCTTGTATTTATTGCCTGCAACTTTCTGCACTAATATACCCTAATAGCACCTCATTTATTATCAGCATTTTTTCTTGATATTTGCTATATTTTAATCACTTAGTCCGAAGTACCCCCCTCGTCATAGACCCTGATTGCGCCAGAACATTCGTTAGAGCGAAACGGACGTCAACGAGTTCGTGAAATAAATGAGACGATGAAGATGTCAGAAGAGATGTAGTTAACAATAAAATGCAGGAGCAGGAATCCGTCATCCGCTCCATTTTTCACATTCACTAACAGTTTTTATAAATAATGACAGATCCCCAGACGAAACGGCAGGGTTTTTTCTAGAGGTGACCTATGCTCGCACGTACATTGAACAACTTGTTGATAGCCATCCTGTTTCTTGCCGGACCGGTATGGGCGGAAGACAGCGTGGTGATCGCGGATTTTTCACACGGACTCAGTGCTGACGGCGTTCCCGCCGGCTGGCAGCTCAAGGAAAAATCCGGCAGGGCGGATTTCGCTGTCGTAAAGGATAGCGACATCTCAGCCGCTCGGTTCCGGAGCGCAAACACGTCTTTCTCCCTCCAGAAAGAGGTGCATGTGGACCTCAAGCAGTTTCCTGTGCTCACCTGGAAATGGAAAGTAACCAAACTGCCAGAAGGAGGCGATTTCAGAAAAGCGAAGACCGATGACGAAGCCGCTCAGCTCTTCGTTGCCTTCACCAAAACCAAGTCTATCGTTTACATCTGGGACACGAGCGCACCTCAGGGCCTTATGCAGGACACGACGCCGGTTCCTTTCATGCACATCCAGGTGGTCGTAGTGCAATCCGGTGCTGCCGGTACGGGGACGTGGATCACTGAGACCCGGAACGTGTATGAGGATTACAAGAAGCTCTTTGGCGAGGAACCGCCCCCGGCAAGCGGCATGCGGCTTCAGATCAATTCTCAGCACACCAGGACATCGGCGGAGAGCTACTTTGCAGATGTTGTGTTCAAAAAGCAGTCGCAATAACTGGTTCTTCCCTCGTCCGCGAGGCGAGGAATGCGGCAGCATAATCAATGGAGGAAGATATGAACAAGTACGGCGCAGAGTTTTGGAGCCGAAAGTGATATGGCAGAGCGTGGCCCTTCCTGTGAAGGATGCTCAAGAAACTCAACGTCAAGCCGGGCAATATATCGCATCTCAAAAGGAGGAGAACATGAAAATCGGTATCAGTCTGGTTGTGTTCTGTATCGTTGCACTGACGGGAGGTATTGCAGTTGCCGAGCAGAAGGGGCCCGCCGAGGCCATGGCAGACAAAATGGTCAAGACCGTGGCGGATGGCTGCAAGACCGAAATCGAGACCTACTGCAAGAACGTGACGGTTGGTGAGGGCCGCGTCCTTGCCTGCCTCTACGCCTATGAGGACAAGCTCCCGGTTCAGTGTCAATACGCGCTCTATGATACCGTATGGCAGCTCGAGGAGGCCATTTTCTCCCTGGCCTATGTAGTGAGCGAGTGCCGGGACGACCTAACGAAATTTTGCTCCAATATCCAATTCGGCGAGGGGCGGGTGTTGCAGTGCCTCGACAAGAACGACGCAAAGGTCAGCAGCCGCTGCAAGCAGGCCCTGAAGGAAACGGGACTGAAGTAAGCGACACTTTGAAACACTCCTTTTCGTCCCTTCCCAAGAGGGGAGGGACGGGAAAATCGTCCGTAGAAACTGCCGGTGCCATACATGAACACGACAGGACTTCTTTTATGCTCAAGAAGATGACAGATGTCAACGAGGACTTTATGAAGGTGTTGTAGTTGCGGATCCTCTAAGAATACTCATTCAGCGTTATGGAAAGCAAGGGACGCATATACTGGTTGTTTTTGGGGTTGACCATTCTGGGCACCATCGCCGTGCCACCCTGGACTTTCGGACAAGAGGCCGGCAAGGCCTTGATACCGGCTAAACAGGATCAAAAACAACTGCGCGGCTTGCCTCTCAACAACAGCGAAAGAACTGGGGACTTCGATATAATGCTGGAGTCCCGGTTGATACGGGTGCGCGTGCCATATACCCGCACACTGTACTTCAATGATAAGGGGCGCGAACGCGGCATCACCGCGGACCAAATACGCGACTTCGAGAACTACCTCAACAAGAAATACAAGAAGAAAATTGGCAAACGTCCATTGACAGTGATTATCATTCCGGAAACACGTGATAGACTGCTCACAGACGTGACAAAGGGACTTTCTGACATAGCTGCCGGCAACCTCACGATGACGGAGGACCGCTTGGAGACGGTAGACTTTGTCGTGCCGGAGGACATGCCGAGTGTCAATGAGGTCCTGGTGGCGGGGCCGATATCGCCGGCTGTCAGCGGTCTTGATGACGTTGCCGGCAAGACGATCCACGTTCGCAGGTCCTCGAGCTATTACGAGAGCCTGGTGTCCCTCAACAGGCGTTTTGAGCAGGAGAGAAAAGAGCCGGTCAAGATTGTTCTCGTTCCGGATGCCCTTGAGGATGAAGATCTTATGGAGATGCTCAACGCTGGACTCTTTGAGTTCATCGTCGTCGATGACTGGCTGGCAAGAATCTGGGTGCAAGTTCTGCCGAAGATCAAGATGCGGGATGACATCGTGTTCCGAAGCGCTGGGCGGATAGGTTGGGCAGTCCGGAAGGGCAGCCCGAAGCTTGAAGATGAGATCCGAGACTTCAACAAGAACTATTTGAAGAAACAGGGAATCATCGCCTACCGCCTGCAGCGATACTATAAGCGCGTTAAGCAACTCAAGAACCCAACGGGCACTGCCGCGTGGAAGCGATTCGAACAGACAATTGCCCTGTTTGAGAAGTATGGACATGAGTACCAGTTTGACCCGTTGATGCTTGCTGCACAGGGCTACCAGGAGTCCACCTTGAACCAGAACAAGCGCAGCGCAGTCGGCGCCATAGGCATCATGCAGATTATGCCGGAGACCGGAGCTGATATGAATGTAGGAGACATCACGGTGACCGAGCCCAATATCCAGGCCGGTGCGAAATACCTGAACCAACTCATGACGCGCTACTTTCCGGATGCGAACTTTAACGAGCAGAATCGCACGCTCTTCGCCTTCGCGAGCTACAATGCTGGCCCAGCGAAAATCTCGAAGATGCGTAAGTTGGCTGAACAGCGCGGATTCGACCCGAATGCGTGGTTTAACAGCGTTGAGGTGGTGACCGCGCAGAAGATAGGCATCGAGACCACGACCTACGTGCGCAACATCTACAAGTACTATGCTGCCTACAGATTGATGCTCGAAGCACAGGCGAAGCAGAACAAAGCGCGAGAGCAGCTCATGCCGGGCAAGAATCAGTAGGTTACCGAGAAAGGTGCAAGACCCAGTTGTGGGATCCCCTAGTCTTGAAACGTTAAGAAAACCAGCGCCATTATCAATAGATCGAGAAGGAAAGTATGAACAAGTATGGTGTAGAGTTTTTGGAACTTTCTGCTTGATTCTCAGCAGGTTTGGTAGTGACACGTTAGCTGCTGCGCAGCAAGACAGTGCAGCAGAACCGGACCTGCTGCTTAATTTGAGAAAAGGGAGAGAACAATGAAATGAACTCCAGTAAAAAAAAACGAACATCAACCAGCTACAATGAAAGAATAACAGGGCGCATTTCTCACAGTGAATGCCTTTTGAAAATAGGCCAGCCTTTTATATCGGTCACTCTCCTTTGCTGCATCCTGTCGTTCTTTTTGGCCGTTTCCTTTCCGGCAAGGACTTTTGCGGCCCCCGTCCCAGCATCTGTATCAGGCCCAGTCAATAAGCCGACAAAACCACAAGTAGTGAGTGAAGATCCACTCGGCCGGAGCACGCCCTACGATACTGTTATTGGTTTCCTCACGGCAGCGGAACAGGAAGATTATCAGCGCGCCTCCGAGTACCTGGAGAGCGTGCTTCCCAAGAAGAAAAAAGAAGAACTTGCCAGCCTTCTGAAAACGGTATTGGACCGTGGCCTGAAGATCAGCATAGACACCTTGAGCAAAAAGCCGGAGGGAAATCTGGACGACGGTCTCTCCCCCAATCTGGAAAAGGTGGGCACGGCAAAATATGAGGGAGACAGCCTGGATATTCTGCTGCACCGCGTAGATCAAAAAGCGGCAGCACCGATCTGGTTGTTTTCTTCTGAAACTCTGCTCAGCATACCCGAGGCGGCCGAGCAACTCAATCCGCCCCTCGTCGAAAGGATATTTCCTAAGAAGTTTTGGGGAACCCGAATAGCTTTTTTACCGCTCCCTCATTGGATCTTCCTCTTGCTTATATTACCGCTCCTGCTGGTGTTATCGTGGCTGCTCGCCCGTCTGCTTATCAGAATTGTTCGCCCGCCGGTCCTGCGCCGTATCAACAATCTCACCGAGAGCGATGCAGCATGGTTGACCATGCCAATCATGTTGTTGATGTTTGCCCTTTCGCTCCGCATCCTGTCCCCGTTAAGCGCATATCTTTATTTACGCATCTTTTGGTTTGGCACCGGCACCGTGCTAATGATACTGGCTCTCACGTGGCTATTGGTTCGAGTGACGAAGCTCGCGAGGAGAGTACAAATTGCTCGGCTGCGACAGGCCCAAGTACTGAACAAGATCATTCTAACTGAAATAATTACGTGGCTTGTACAGGGTTTGGTGATCGTGGCTGGCCTGCTGCTGGTCTTGAAGCGCCTCGGCTTCGAATTAACGACTGTCATTGCAGGACTGAGCATCGGTGGAGTTGCCATTGCTTTCGCCGCACAGAAGACAATCGAGAATCTCTTTGGCACCGTTATGGTCATCACTGATCAGCCCATCCGAGTAGGAGACTTCTGCCAGGCGGGCAACGTCGAGGGAACCGTGGAAAGTATCGGTCTTCGCTCCACCCGCATCCGCACCCTCAATCGTACCCTTGTCACTATACCAAATGGTCAGTTCTCTGCAATGAGCATCGAGAATCTGGCGCACCGGGATAAATTTCTTTTTCGTCATAAATTCGGTTTGCGGTATGAAACAACGGCGGAGCAACTGCAACTTGTCCTTAAGGAAATTAGAACAATGCTGTCCGAATATCCCGGCGTGGAGCCTACAACTCACCGCACACGCTTTGTTCGGTTTGGTGATTCTTCGCTCGATATTGAGGTTCTCGCATATGTGTTGACGCCGGATTGGGAAGGCTTTCTGGCGGTGCAGGAAGACCTCCTCATCCGTCTGATGGGCATTATAGAAGCTAGTGGGACCAGTTTCGCCGTCCCTTCCCAGACCATGTATATTACGAAGGATCCAGGAAGTGCTGAGTTAAAAGCGCGAAAAGACATATTACGGCTAAAAGCGGATGGTTAACCGGATTCTTCCTGAAATTGTTGTGGTTGCGACTGTTGTAAACACCAATACTTCATTATTGCTTAGCCCACGACTAAGGGATTTTGCACGTTAGAGGGACGGTGCCGTTCAGACAATAACTGGTTGGCTGGAGAGGTTCGCTACGAGATGAGCATGATCTTGGAAATGTCCGCTAGATCAGGGGTCCTTCACGTAAACGCAATGGGAAAATTTTCGCTGGTGGAGGCGAAAAGGACCTTTATAGAAATGCTCGAGGCCATTGCACTAAATAAGGTTGGTAAGGTACTTTTCGATGGTCGGGAACTCGCGGGAAGTCCTATAGTCATGGAACGGTTCTACTACGGCGAATTTGCGGCGCAGTCGGTCGCGGAATTCACCGATCGCGGTGTTTCCCGTGCTACGCGGTTTGCATACGTTCTTGAAGTCCCAATGCTTGACCCCGGGAGGTTCGGCGAAACCGTTGCAGTTAACCGGGGCATGTTGGTCAAGGCATTCGACAATCTCAACGACGCTCTCAGATGGCTCGGGATGGCATTAGCCCATGATCCGGATGCAGACGGTAGCAAATAGACACGTCTGATCCGCAGCGTTCATGAATATTTCACAATCGGAAGTCTCAAATTTCCCATGCGCACACGGTTCGGGAAGCGAGGCTTGACAATGATGGGCGGTCTTGCTTTAATATCTTTATCATCATCAAATACAAAGGAGGCATATATGAAAAGGCTTATCGTCGCGGTTTTTTTGATAGCTGTAGGGGTTTCGATCATGCTTGATAGTGTGGCGTTCGCGGGAACAGCACAGAACAACACGGGATGCGGTCTCGGGACGATGCTGTTCAAGGACAACGCCAATGATTCAGCTCTGCTCCAGGCGATCCAAGCATTCTTAAATTTCTTCCCGCCGTTGTCTCTCGTACCTACTGTTGGCATTACTGCTGGTTCGGCTGAATGCCAGAAGCCAAAGAAGTTTGCAAGCAGTGATCAGGTAAATGAATTTATGGCGGCCAACATGGACAATCTGGCCCGTGATATCGCCCAGGGCCGCGGCGAGACGCTCGATGCCTTTGCCGAGCTACTGAGGATTCCGGCGGAAGAGCGCCCCGAGTTCTACTTGCAGCTGCAGTCCGGGTTCAGCCGCATCTATACATCCCCAGATGTTCAGACGTCGAGTGTAATGGACAATATCGCTGCCGTATCACCCGCGGTTCTTGAGCGCGCCGGATGGTTGGTGGAACCCCCGGCTCTAGAGGCAATTCAAGCCCAAAATACAACTCTCCAATTGGTACATTAACTGGGGATAGGTCAACGCGTATAAGAACAATAACCATCGCAAGGACAGGATAAAGTTATCTATTGTTGTCTTGTGTGATTTATAGGGTCATCCATTTAAACGGCACTATCATGCGGAAACAGCTTAACTCTGGGACAAACAGAAAGGAGAATCTTATGAAAAAGCTAACGATTTCTGGTCTTGCGCTTGTTCTTCTGTTGGTATCGGGCACTGCGTGGGCAGGCGGCCAATCCGGACTATACCTCGGCGGATCGCTCGGCTCGGCTGGCCTTGACGTGTCGGATGGAGGCGTCGAATACAGCGAAAACGACACGGCATACAAGATTTTCGGCGGGTACAACTTCGGGATCATCCCGTTGATCAATCTCGCCATTGAGGGATCCTACGTCGACTTCGGAACCGCGAGGGGAAACGTTTCGGGTAACAGCGTCGAAACGAGCGTGACCGGCTGGGATTTGTTTGGGCTCGTCGGGGTCAACATGGGGCCGGTTTCTTTGTTTGGAAAAGTCGGCGCGATTCGTTGGGACGACAAGTCGTCCTCGGGGGACGACTCGGGAACCAGCCCCGCCTACGGCCTAGGCCTGCAGTTGCAGATAAGCTCGTTTGCTATCCGGGCCGAGTACGAACTCTTCAACATCGATAAGGTGGATATCGGCTTTGTGTCGGCAGGTGTCTCGTACACGTTCTAGGTCGCCCCTGGAAGCGGCGGTTCATTCCGCATCAGCACATCGGCCGGCGTTCCCTCGCTGCGTTCGGTAACTCTGACGGTGATCAGCAGATGATGCAGTGGACCGCCGCGGGCAAGGGTGCGCGCCTCTGCCTCTATGTCCACCACACCGATGCCGACCGCGAGTGGGCCTATGACCGGAACTCAACGCGGATACGTGCTAGAATTGTCGGGAGTACGGTCTGACGGCTGAAAGCCGCATACTACAACTCGAAGCCGATTGATATCTCGAGAGCCGAGTGGCGGTGCGTGGACGGCCAGATTCGGGTGATCGTCGAGCTCAAGTCCCTAATTATCCGGGCTCGACTTACACGCTTGTCTATTTGCCAGAGTGGGACAGCCTTGCGAGATATTACTACCGGGCCGCACTTTATCAGACCTTCGATGTTGTGTTAGTAAGAGCTAGAGGGTTATATGCCTAATTGGTCCAACGCTGTCTTATATCGTCCAATGCTACCTTACAACATCCAGCATTTTCGGGGTATCATATTGGGGTATGTCGCACTAGCGCTGAAAAAAACGATTGTGGAATATCGTTGTGTCGGACAAACTATTAGATTCCCGCCGTCTCCATCAAATTCAATGAGGAATAATTAAGAAGAAATAGCTAGTCGTTCTAAATCGAGTGGCTCTGGTCCACGTCTCAGCTGTCACATTGATATGTAAACTACAACCAGAATACTGCACTGCTGTTGACAAATCGTCCTGTGTAGTCTTGTAGGTGTAGGTGAAAATATCAACCCACTGGCCACGATACTAACTTACGGATTGAAGTGTGTGTTTTGTCGAGAAGTGCTGTTCATAAAATATTCCCTTTAGGGACACTCTGACTTCGACTTTTTCGCGTTGATCTATCGGTGATCATGCAAGCCAGTTACCAATGCTTTGCTAGATTTGAATCTCATTCGGGTAGAAGACCCCAAGGACGGCCAATGTAACGAATCGTCTTTTTGGGTCTGAAGTGGATCTTATGGATGCAATAAAGTGAATAGTTGCAAGTCCTTGAAATTGACAACTCTCCAAATCTATGCAACTATTCAATCATATACCTTTCACGATGGAGGCAGAGATATGAACGTTTTTAAAACAGCTGCACGGTTCGGAATTATCTTCGTAGCCCTTCTTACGGCAATGATTATCCTGGGGAGCTGTTCCAGTGTCAAATATATCTATGACCCCGGTACCGACTTCTCGGGACTTAAAAGCTATGCGTGGACCTCGGCTTCAGGCCTGGGCCGGCAGCAGTCCCTGGTTGTGGCAAATGTTCAGTTCGTTGGGGATCAGGTCCTCGGGCAGAAAGGGTTCAAAAAGACGTCAGAGAATCCCGACCTGCTGATCTCGATAGATCCCGAGTACGAAATCAGCACTTTTAATGACGGCTATCAGCTCCAGTCGCTGACCCTGAATATTTACCGGAGAGAGAGCAAGGAACCGATCTGGCGGGGGACGGCTCCGGGCTACATCAATACCCATGCGGACTCCAACGATCTAAATAACGCCGTCCGGGACGTTCTTGCCAAGTTTCCCCCGAAAAAATGATCCGGAACGTGCGCGTAAAAAAGGACGCTGACGGCTGAGGCCCCCCGGCGTCCTTTTTTTTCTGGAATCGATATGGTTGTCAGAAAGGCATCGAGGAACTTCACAGTTCGGCCGTTGCCATCTTTGTTGGCAATTGGGCGATCTCACAGCTTTGGCTATTCTGGGTAGCCCCAATTGTTGGCGCTCTCATTGGCTGCGATCTATCGGTTTATCGGTAGTGAAAAGAGCTAACCGGAGAAATGCCCAACTAGACGCTCCAAACCGCGAGACCTGACCCTATAGGCTCTTTGAACAATATGCGCTCAAAAGAGATCAGCATTCCGTTCTTCCACCGTGAGTTCGGGACTAACGGCCGGAACGCATGAGATCAACTGACGATAGCATTTGATAAGGCCATCCATGTTACGGTTGTTTACAAAAAGGAACTTAAAGATTCTCGCTCTTTCCACGGCGGCCGTCGCGGCAACAGTATTTCTCCTTCTTCCTGCTGTGATCAGGCAGGTGCTGGAATGGAAGATATCCGAGGCGGTCCATCGGCGGGTTGCCATCCGCAAGGTGTATTTAAATCCCTTTACGCTCGAATTCGCAATGCGGGGAGTGACGATCAGCCAGCGGGATTCTTCCGATATCCTGCTGTCCTTTGATGAGTTCTACGTGAACGTACAGTTCCTATCCGTGGTCAAGCGAGGTCTTATCGTCGACAATGTGCGCCTGGTCAAGCCGTACGTGAATCTGGTAAGGAACAAGGACCTTACCTACAACTTCAGTGACCTGGCGGGGCCCGGCACCGCACCGCCCGAAGCGGAAGAAAAGCGGGAACCATTCAAGTTCTCTATTAATAATATCGAAGTGGTCGACGGCAGCGCCGACTTTTATGACGCCTCCAAGAATATCAGACATACTGTGCGGGATCTGCATATATCGGTGCCGTTCTTATCTAATTTCCCCAATCACCTTGCATCCTATGTTGAGCCTTCCTTCGAAGCAACGGTAAACGGCACCGCTATCGCGTTAAAAGGAAAGGCCCTCCCCTTCGATAAATCCCATGAGACAATGATGGAGATCAACCTGAAAAACATCAGTCTCCCGCACTATCTGAAATACAACCCGGTCCCCCTTCATTTCAAGCTTCTGTCCGGAGGACTGGATGTGCGGGCTAAGGTATCGTTCAGACAGTTCAAAGAACGTACTCCCGCGATATCAGTCACGGGTACGATTGCCCTCAAGGATGTCCGGCTGGCGGACATGAATGAAAAGCCGCTCATAGAACTCTCATCGTTTTCGGTGACGATTCTCTCCTCCGACCTGGTGGCGAGAACAGCGCATATCTCCGATATCAGCCTGCGATCTCCGAAGATATACGTGGAACGGGACAGCAACGGCGATCTGGGCATCTTGAAGGCACTTGTCCCGGCGAAGCCAAAGAGCGGGGAAGCGCGGGAAGCTGCTCTGACGAAAGGAGCCCCGAAGGCGGAACCAGGACCTGTCCCGGATGTCAGGATCGACAAGGTAACGCTCGACAGCGGAAGCATCCATTTCCGGGACAAGTTCATTCGGCCACCATTCAGCACAAGCCTCCTTGATATAAGCGGAACAGTATCCGGCCTGTCCTCCCGGCAGGACCATGCGGTGGATTTCACCGTGCGCGGGTCATTCAACCGGCATGCGCCCCTGGTGATCGAGGGAAGGGTCAATCTTTTGAATAATGAGCTTTTAGCCGATGTCAAGGCGGATCTAAAGAACTTGGAGTTACGCCCCCTGACACCCTATTCCGGAACGTATATTGGTAGTGCCATCGAGAAGGGCGAGCTTTCGTTCTCCCTCAAGTATCACATCGCACAGAAGAAACTTGAAGCAAAGAACAATATCCTCATGGATCAGCTGACGCTGGGAGAAAAGGTCGATAGCCCGGAGGCGACAAAACTGCCGGTAAACCTGATCATATCCCTGCTCGAGGACAGGAAAGGAGAGATCAGGCTCGATATCCCCGTGTCGGGCGATACCGACGATCCTGACTTTAACGTCTGGAATCTGTTCCTGCGGGAATTGGATAACATACTCGCGAAAGCCGCGACTTCACCATTCGCTCTCCTCGGAAGCGGAGCGGGCGGGGAAGAGCTGGGATATGTCGAGTTCGACTACGGATCAGTCGAGATGAACGATCAGAGCCGGGGAAAACTGAACGCTCTCGTGAAAGTCCTAAGTGATAGACCGTCGCTGAAGCTGGAGATAGCCGGCTACGTCGATCCGGCGAATGACGGCGAAGCGCTGAAAATGGAGCGCATGAAGGGCCTGATCGCTGCTGAAAAAATGGCGGACCTTTCCCAAAAGAAAGATCAGCCGATTTCTCCTGGATTGGCGCAGGTCAGCGCCGTGGAATACCCGATGTATTTGAAGAAGGCCTACCAGCACGGAAAATTCTCCAAGCCGAGGGACGTGTTGGGCATCGCCAAAGACCTCCCGGACGCGGAGATGGAAAAGCTGCTCCTAGATAGCATCCAGATACATGACGATGATCTTCGGCAGCTCGCTTCACAGAGAGCGCGCACGACGATGGATACGATTATGAGGTCTCAAACAATCGAGCCGGAACGCGTATTCCTGATTGAGCCAAGGTCATTACGTCCGGAACAAAAGGACAAACTGAGGAATAGTCGCGTAGACTTTTCATTGAAATAACGACGGGGTCGAGAACATCCAGGGTCGAATCAAGCTCCTAGAACCGCCGCGCTCCTGTGCAAGTAACAACCAGTATTATGCACCTCTTGCCTAGAGGCTGTGATTGCACACTAGTAGGTGTATCAAGCACTTCGTGTTCTTTAGAATAGATAAAGAATTGTCCCTGTAATCTGCAAACATCAAACGATAGTATAGATCAACCGCATTATCCGAGTTTTGAGCATAATGTAGAGATTATATTGTTCGCAACTTCAACCAGATTTTCCGCATACCCATTTTTTTTAGTGCTTTCGGCCCTTTTTTATTGTACTATTAGTATTACATAGAAGAGCATCAATCATGAAAAACCGCAGGTTCATAAACATTATGGATTTGCAATCGAAGTAGCATGGTGGCTGTTCGGCTATCTTTTTTGATGATTGAAGTCAGAGGAATTTTAAGATTGGCTTACTTTTAAAAAAAATATTCGCTAAAAGGAGAGTTTCGAATTGAAAGCGTTTAAAAAACAAGCATTTGCAATAATTGGTACCTTACTCAGCCTCACTCTTCTTTCTTGTAGCGGTGGTGGCGGAGGTGGTGGTGGAAATTCTTCTCCAACTGTCATAACCGGCCATGTCGTCGATGGGTTCATTGCGGGAGCCACGGTAACTGCCTATCAAGTGAATGCTAACGGAACTCAGGGGGCGCAAATTGGAACACCCGTTACGACTGATCTATCTGGAAACTATACCCTTAATCTGGGGACTTACTCCGGGCCTGTTTATTTAACCAGTCAAGGAGGAACCTATGTCGATACGGCGACAGGAACTACGATCGATCTGAACATTCCTCCATACTCAGGCATGATTTTATCTGCAATCGTGTCAAATGCATCCGGAAATGTGACTGCCCAGATTAATCCTTTAACCACCATGGCAGCTGATGTGGCATTGACCTTAGCTGCTCAGGGAACCCCGGTGGCGACCGCGGCGGATAACGCGAACACGTTGATTCAAAATTATTTTGCACTTACGTCGCCTATTTTAAATACAGATATAGTAAGCTTGACTACGCCCAGCTGCATGACAGGCTATACTCAAGCAAGCGCGGATGTTAGTGCGATTCTCGCCGGAATCTCGCAATTGGCATATAATAATGGAGTTAGCACGCCTGACCTCGTTCAAGCCCTTATTCAGGATGTGTCGTCTGATGGACAATTCGATGGCTTAGCCAGCAAGGCAACCATTTCTGTGCCCTTGACACCCGGACCCGGCACTATACCGTTATCCCAGATCGAAGGGCCTGCACTGACGAATTTGGCAAGTGCAATTACCACATTTATGACTTCGTCTACATCTAACGTTTGCGCAAGCGACCGTGGATTCGAGCGTTATCTCCGCTCTATCGAATACGAGTATATTCACGACCCCGCCTCCGGCTGCGCCGACAGGAGTTCAGGCTACGGCAGGATATGGATCTGCCCTGATCAGCTGGAATCCTGTGACGGGTGCAACGTCGTATAACATTTACATGGCAACTTCGACGGGGGTCACGGCAACTTCGACCCAACTGCCAGGGTTCAGGAGCATCCCGAATGTGACCAGTCCCAGCTGATATTTCAACAGGCCCGACGAGATACCTATTATTTTGTGGTGACAGCGGCCAGTGGGACTATCATCCATATGAAATACGAAAGCGCACCATCAGCCGAGGTATCGGCGACCGTTACAGCCAATGCACTTCCAGCGCAGTGGGCTCAAACCGTGACAGCGGGAAGAATAGTACCTCAGACTTCAATGGCGTATCTGTGGCATCAGACGGATCGGTGTACGCCGCGGGATATATCTATGGGACCGGCACCTATGACTTCGGCAACAGCGTGATCTCCCAGGGACGTACACTGGCAGTAACGTTGCACTGGTGAAATACAACAGCTCCGGCGCGGCGCAGTGGGCTCAAACCGTAACGGCGGGAAGTAATCACTCATCATTCAGTAGCGTATCCGTGGCATCAGACGGCTCGGTGTACGCCGCGGGATATATCTATGGAACCGGCACCTATAACTTCGGCAACGGCGTGACCGCCACAGGGACGTACACTGGCAGTAACGTTGTACTGGTGAAATACAACAGCTCCGGCGTGGCGCAGTGGGCTCAAACCGTGACGGCGGGAAGTGATTCAGTCATCATTCAGTAGCGTATCCGTGGCATCAGACGGCTCGGTGTACGCCGCGGGAAATATCTATGGAACCGGCACCTATAACTTCGGCAACGGCGTAACCGCCACAGGGACGTCCAATGGCTATAACCTAGTACTGGTGAAATACAACAGCTCCGGCGTGGCGCAGTGGGCTCAAACCGTGACGGCGGGAAATTGATGACTCATCATTCAGTAGCGTATCCGTGGCATCAGACGGCTCTGTGTACGCCGCGGGATATATTGCTGGAACCGGTCACCTATAACTTCGGCAACAGCATAACCGCCACAGGGGTGTACAATGACCGGTAACATTGTACTGGTGAAATACGACAGCTACCGGCGTGGCGCAGTGGGCTCAAACCGTGACGGCAGGAACTGGTGACTCATTCTTCACTAGCGTATCCGCTGTGGCATCAGACGGCTCTGTGTACGCCGCGGGATATATCCAAGGAAACGGCACCTATAACTTCGGCAACAGCGTGACCGCCACAGGGACGTCCACTGGCGGCATTAACATTGTACTGGTGAAATACAACAGCTCCGGCGTGGCGCAGTGGGCTCAAACCGTGACGGCGGGAAGTGATTCATCAAATTTCTTTGGCGTATCCGTGGCATCGGACGGCTCCGTGTACGCCGCGGGATATATCGATGGGAACCTGACACCTTGAACTTCGGCAACGGCGTGACCGCCACAGAGACGTTCAGTGGCGAAAACATTGTACTGGTGAAATACGACAGCTCCGGCGTGGCGTCGTGGGCTCAAACCGTGACGGGGGGAACTGGTGCCTCATCTTTCACTAGCGTATCCGTGGCATCAGACGGCTCGGTGTACGCCGCGGGATTTATCTCTGGAACCGGCACCTATAACTTCGGCAACGGCGTGACCGCCAGCAGGGACGTACAGTGGCGGTAATATTGTACTGGTGGGATATTATTAGGATGTGGTTTTACCTGGCGAAGTATTGGTCAATAACAGCGTTTCGCTGTACACGGCCAGCGCAAACGGCGCGCTAACGTACATAGATGGCCACCTCGACAGTTTCTGCAGGGTCGCGTTGGGGAGGAAGTAAGAGACGTTGTGTCCTGCGTCGCATAACTTCGCTGACGTAGCCGAAGATATATATGTTACTTTGCCATCACTGGCCGATGCATACGGCCAGTGATGGTTTTTTTCAGACGCAGATTGGATCACAAATGACTTTCTGCTCTATTATGATAAGACAGGTATCGAGGACGCTTTCTTCTTTGTAATCATTCATATCGAGTCGTGATCACCCTCTTTAAAACCGTTCGCTTCCCTAACGGCGTAAATCGGGGGCCACTATAACAGTCACTCTGAAAGAGCTTGAACATGAGCAAGTTGACCATGCCTAGCAGTTTTTTCAGAGGCTCCATATGACGGTGCGCATTCTCATCCGAATCTTTCACTTGCAGTCAATGGAGTCATAAGATTTGACATCAGTTTTTGTATAAGAAGTTGTACATCAGGTTTTAACCGGAATGTGACAGAGTTTCAATCTATTGCAACCTGAGTGATTGTAGGTGTACTTGAGAAAATGAAAAAACCATTAAATGCCTTACTGCTAATTGTCTTAGTCGTACTCAGTTCGACTGGTTATGCGTGGCACGACAAAACGCATATTGCCGTAGCCAAGGCTGCGGGTTATCAGTACTGGTTCAACGCTGCCGGTGCTGATATAACAAAGATAAAGGCAGGGGCGATAGAAGAGAAAAATCACTATTACAACAATTATGAGAATGTTCCGGTCACGGACAAGTTGGTTCTAGATCAAGCCAAGCTGTACAATAGCCCTTCCGATGAAGAAGGCCATCTATACGGTGCAATAATCGCTTCGCTCAGGGATTATCAGAAAAAGAATTCTACAGGCAAGTTCGCTGAATACCCCATGGCCTTCGCTGTCCACTATATCGGGGACCTGTCTCAGCCGCTTCACAACCTTCCCTACGACCATTTCAATCAAATGCACCATTCAGCAAATGATGGCCTTGTTGACGAGGATATCCTGGATAAGATCAAAGAGATTGAAAAGAACATGTATGAGATTAAGTTGAGCAAGGATAATTTCGAGGAGGACCTGGCCAAGGAGATAGCCAGGATTGCCAATATATCTCGTCAGCTTGGATTCAAAATCAAGGCAGAAAACAGGGATATGACCAAAGAAGAGGCGTATGTCCAGTTAGGGCATAGTGCTTCGCTGCTCAAAGCAGTTTTGAAAACTCTCCAAGGGCAGTAAATACGCAAAGACAGGTGATAACATATAAAATAAACTCGATTCAAAAGAAACCGTGATAGTGATTATCCACAACACGCTTGAGGGAGAGCATGTTGATAAGATTCTTGAGAACTTGTGCCGTTCTTTCGCTCCTGCTATATTTCGTCACCATATTATCATGCGGTAGCAGCGAAGGGGGTGTACCCGATAATCCTTCGCCCGCATCTTCCGCGAAAGCTATCACCACTTTTTCATTCACAAGCCCGGTGGCGAGAGGCGTCATCAATGAAAATGCGAAGACAATATCGGTGACTGTGCCTTATGGAACGAACGTAACCGCATTGGTGGCCACATTTGCAACGACGGGCGCAAGCGTTAAAGTTGGTTCAACCATTCAGACCAGTGGGCGGGTCTCAAACGATTTTACCAACGCCATAGCTTACACAGTAACGGCTGATGATGGATCAATAGCCACATATACTGTGACTGCGACAATAATAGCGCCCCCTGGGTATACAAACCCCGCGACAATTGATACGACATCCATAACAGATACAACGGCCACTTTACGTGGAAATTTCAACAACTCCTCAGGCTATACTACCACTGTCTGGTTTGAATACGGGACTACCATATCCTATGGCAATGCTACCATGAAAACAATTTATGCTGCTGTTGGGATGAATGCGATTTCGGTGAAGATCTCAGGTCTTTCCAGCAAGACAATTTATCACTTCAGGATTGTGACCCAGAACTCGGGAGGCGCGTTCAGCGGTAACGATAAAACGTTCACGACATCATCTCAAACGGCAGATCCACTCACATTCCCGCGCAAATTTGTCTGTACATTTGCACATCATAATTGGTCAACCTCTCAGATTTTCATGGAGAACGATCTCGCGGCCTATCCCTCAAATAGCGGGGACATCCTTTATCGATCCCGTCGAGACAATAATTATAATTTGCGTCCTCCGGACAATCCAGATTGGTGGGTTATTGACGATACCAAAGGCAACCTGTCACGGTTTGCGCCAGTTATGCCGAGGAAACAATGGTATTGGGCCGGTGGGGCATCCGCAGTGGGAGTCGCTGCATGGTCATATAGTATGGTCAGTCCCGACCAATGGTCTGAAGAAGAAAGCGAAGGGGGGACCATGAATCCGGAAGGATTAGGTCCCGCGGTACGGATGGACCCCAAGACAGACACGATGTATCACCTTTCCCTTGAGTATTCCGGGGATGATTATCAGGGACATGCGCGCAGCTATGTTCGCTTATATAAAAGGGTCAATGGAGTAAATACTCTCCTCTATACGTTTGGAGAATTTGTGACCTGGCCAAGCACTGCGTCCAAACTTGCCGTCTATGGGAATCCGCCGGTTCTTTCGGCAGCGATACGACACAACGGATACGATCCTTTCGAAGGCGATATTGTCAGTAATCCTTGGAAGCCGATCGGATCTTATACGGACAGCAGTCAATCGGCGATTCTGAAAGGCCAGCCCGGGCTCTGGAATCCTTATCCTGAAGCCGAAGGAACCTCGCATTGGAGTTATGGTGCCCCCAATTAGCAGTTTTTGGGGTAAGGTCAGTTTTTAAGCTGTTTGCCAAACCTTCGAATAGACGAAAGTACTTGGGGCATAAAGCCCGAAGGTCGTCGGTTCAAATCCGGTCCCCGCTACCAATCAACTCAAGGGGTTGCATCAACTGATGCAGCCTCTTTTTTGTTGGTTTTGGGGTTATCTTCTTAAAAATTCAGTCATTATGAGGTAGAAGTTCCCTTTCAGTTCATCCCTTCTGAATACCCTGATGCTATGCGCTTCGAATTCTCGTGATAAGCGACACCCATCCCCGCAACGCGAGAAATAATAGTTGCGAATCATTGAAATTGACAACTTTAGTATTATCGATTATATTATAAAAAATACCCGACAAAGCCAAACCCTTCGTGAGGAGGGGACGGAAAGCAGCGGGTCTTGGAAGACAAGACAGCCGGGCTACCGAAGGATAATGCCTTAGGTGCGCTCGGCTTTTTTTATTGGTCCAAGAGAAAAATCAATCGCGTAATTTTGACAATACAGCGATGTAACCAGGGGGGTCACTATGAAACGGATTTTCAGTATCATGATTCTGATTCTTTCGATTGTGGTTCTGCTTACAGCCTGCAAGGGCAAAAGCGGCACAAACGGTACTAACGGTACTAACGGTACAAACGGCCTGTCAGCGCTCATATCCGTCGTGAGCGAACCCTCAGGCACGAACTGCGCGTACGGCGGCTACAAGCTGAATGTGGGACTCGATACGAACGACAACAGTATCCTCGATCCATCCGAGATAACCTCCAGCGGCTACATCTGTAACGGCACAAACGGCCTGTCATCTCTCGTATCCGTCGTGAGCGAACCCTCAGGCACGAACTGCGCGTATGGCGGCTACAAGCTGAATGCGGGACTCGATACGAATGACAACGGTATCCTCGATCCGTCAGAGATAACTTCCAGCGATTACATCTGCAACGGCGCGAACGGCACTAATAGCACGAATGGATTTAATTCGCTCGTTTCGATCGTTTCGGAGCCATCTGGAAACAATTGCAGGTACGGCGGGTTAAAGGTAAGTTCAGGACTGGATGACGGCAATAACGGCGGCATTGCCAATGACGGCATACTCCAGCCGGGCGAGGTGACTTCAACCAACTACGTTTGCAGCAGCGCCGGGATCAACTGGGTGGATGTTACCACTACTTCGGTACAGGCTGTTCCAAATACCGGATACTTGGCAGACAGCACCGCACAGGTCACGATCACGTTACCTGCTTCGACTTCTCTTCAAATGGGTGACATTATCGAGGTGTCCGGCGTCGGCACTGGCGGCTGGAAGATAGCACAGAACGCAGGCCAGTCTATTGTCGTTGGTATTGAAACTATCCCTCATAATTGGATCCATGTATGCGGGCATTTTCCTTTCAAATGGGCGCCAGTTCACCCGTACTCGGACGACACCGGGCCCGTGTCTGTAACCCTCGGTGGCGGGATTTTTCCACCGTGGCTGCAAAGCACTACACCAGGGACCGAAGGATCGATCCGTGGTGGTCAGTATAGCGCTGTCGAGCTGCAGTACATCGGGAATGACAAATTCATGATCCTGAGCCATGAAGGGAATCTGCTAGTGCGGTAGGGGAGCACCTGATGCCTGGAAATAAGTAACGGCGTGGGGCGCTGAACAAACAGCGCCCCACAGTAATTTCAGTTGATGAAAATATTACGATCGGAGATCTGCAGCACTTTTGACAGGCGCTAGCGTGACTTTTTAGGTGGCCTCGATAAGCTTTCGTTAGCTGATGAGTAACAATTTTCGTTTGAAACGTTAGAATAATATTCCTTCTTGGAATGGTGGGGTTCCCATTTTCTGTAACAATAAACAGAGCATTCGGTAATTAGCAATCCCTTCAACTACCAGCCTTCCAACATTTGCGACGTAGTAGGTGAAGATCACAACTTGCCGGTTATTTCCGAATGCTCTGTTTCAGGATGTAGTTCTTGTACCAGGTGGAGAGTTGGATTTTTGGGGTGGTGAGGGCTCTCCTCAATACCATTTCATCTAATTTAAACACCATCAGGAACCGAAACATAAACATTAAGACCTGCCCCTAGGAACTACATCGGAAAGATCCAATATCTGATAATCATATGAATGATCCTGCCGCTCATCATGTAGATCTAACAGGTATGCCTGTTCATCTTCTTGCTCTATCCTTTCCTCAACTCGCACCTTAAGATTACCGAAAATACCTAAGAGGATTCTTGACAAAGCCCGACTACGCTTCTAAGCTTATAAAATAAGCCACAAGTCGATATATTTTAATATATAATTGCCTAATGGCGCGAAAGCGTTTGGATCGTGGATTGGGATGCTACTTCTGGTGGCAAACATTTCTGATTTCGCTCTGCCGAAGTGTATCGTGGTCCCTTCATTACGCTTCAAAAATTTAGAAAGTGTACGAAAATGTAAATTGTTGTTCATGCCTTGGGCATGCTGAAAGATCTCCTTCTATATTAAATATCGTCGTATACGAAGCTTTGAGTGGCAGACGATGGCCAGGTCCCATAAGGTCAACATCCCGCGCAATTGCAGGGAACAGAAATGGGGGATAAAAGGATATTTCACCATTCCTGATGCCTATGTAAGAGAACAAGACTGGTTCATCTATTTCCCGCAGTCGGTCATGGCAACAGCCATTGATCGTACTACGTCATGAGGAGGTTCCATGGGCGTCATCATGCAGGCGTTTTACTGGGATTGTCCCAGTCTGGAAGGGAAGGAATACCAGTGGTGGAACCATGTGAATGGGGAAATCCCTTGGTTAAAAGCAGCAGGCTTTACCGCAATCTGGCTGCCTCCCGCAAACAAGGCGGCTAACCTAGGCGGCCCCTCAATGGGGTATGACCCCTATGATTATTACGACCTCGGGGACATCGATCAAAAAGGATCAGTAAAAACCTGGTTCGGCTCAAAAGATGAACTGCTCACATTGATCCAGACAGCGCACGACAACGGTATGGATGTGTATGCCGACATTGTCTTAAACCACAACAGCGGCGGAGACGTAGAAGAGCTGAACCCCATCGACCATCAAAAGAGATGGACGAGGTTCACTCCCAGGAGCGGAAAGTTCCCGCGGGACTATACATGCTTCCATCCTTCGCCCTATGAACTGTGGGACAATATGACCTTTGGGGACATGCCGGACCTCTGCCACAGGAACCCCCGCGTTTACGCCGAGCTCATCGAATATGCCCGATGGCTCCTGGAGGAGATCGGGTTCGACGGTTTCCGGTACGACTGCGTCAAGGGGTATGGCGGCTGGATGGTTCGTGCCATTCAGGAGTTGAGAACACTCAAATACAACAAGTCCAGCAAACCCTTTGGCGTCGGCGAATGCTGGGAAAGCGACCGCACTATCGACGACTGGCTCGATGAAACGAATGCCTGGTCCGACAACCAGGCCGGGGCCTTTGATTTTCCGCTCAGGTACCGGCTGAAGGACCTCTGCGACTCATGCGGATTCAGCTTGAGAAGCCTGACCGAGGGTGGAACGCTCATGAAGGAGAGGCCTGCCGAGGCAGTCACGTTCGTAGAAAACCATGACGTCGTGCGTGACAACCCGATCGTGAACGACAAGATGCTGGCCTATGCCTTCATCCTGACCCATGAAGGCTATCCCTGCGTGTTCTGGCAGGATTATTACACCTGGGGATTGGGACAGGCGGGATACACAAGCGGAATAGCGGCCCTCGTGGGGATCCATGAAGACCACGCGGCTGGTACAACGTCCGTCCTCTATTGCGACGACAACCTCTACATGATGCAGAGGAGCGGTTTCGGCGCGCAGAGAGGATTGATATTCGTTATGAATAACCGAGGAGACTCATGGAATGGGGCTTGGGTCCAGACACAATGGAAGAATGCGCGATTCGTCCCTGCAGCATGGCGCGGGCGAGACGATGCAGGCATTCCGCACGAACAATGGACGCAGGGTGACGGTTGGGGAGAATTTTACGCCCCGCCGAGAGGGTATGCTGTTTATGTGCCTAAGGAATAGGCGTGCATCGTGATCGCGAACGGAGAGACCGGAAACCTCGGCAACATCTCCACCCTGGCCGACCCCGGCGTGGTGACGGAGCTCGTCAAGGAGCGGCTGTAAATTGAGGGGCGCTTTCGCTCATTCTCTATTTCCTTCCCTTTAAATATATCGCTCCCGGTTGCTCCCCTATGAGCTGAAGTTCCTCAATATGAAATCCGATGCCTTCGACAATGGATTGAAGCGCTTCAGGAGAGAAACTCCTCAGACCCCACGGCGGCATACCGAATGTTAAGAAATACCTGATGCCTAATTGCATCTTGTCATACCAGTTCATGCCATAATCGGTGTAGGAGATTACTATGATCAATCCTCTCTTTTTTAAGATCCTAAAACTCTCACAGAGGGCCTTCCTAGGATCTTCGATAATATGCAGTATGTTTGCCATAATCACGGTGTCGAATCTCTCCGGCGGATATGCGGCACCTTCACAATCGGCTTTCTCTATTGTTACATTTGGAAATTCTTTCAAGTTCGCCCTTGCCATATCCAACATCTCGTCCGAAAGATCGGTCGCCAGAACACGAAGGGCATTACGTGCAATCGCCTTCGTGTAATAACCCGTACCACACCCGAATTCAATAACCTCTCTCAGGTCCCGTTCTCCAGACAGCTTTTTAATAAGCAAAAGGCGCAGACTCTTTCCCATCACATACTCCGCGTAGTCGTCGTACATAGCCGCATATTTACTCCAATATCTTTCCTTCTTGAACTCTGGCATGGCACTTCTTCCTTTCGTGCTTCTTAATAATGAAAAACACAGGAACCCTTGGGTTGTGAACAATAAATGCGACCGGTACGAGTGATTCTATGATAACATTCAGAGGAATAGAGATGCAACCTAGCAGTACTGATGCTATGGTGTTCGACAAAAATGATAGACTTGGGTTCGCCTAACTTCATCACATATCAACCAATACTGACAACACCTGATCCTAATACACCGATCATATTGTGCTGGTGACCTCTGCTTCCCCGTCGACCAGGTCCAGGCTGCTGTTCCCTTTTATCAGTTCATTGCTCACCGGCCAGAATGCAGCAGCTTACTTTGCAGCCGCGGGCCCAGGGGATGTCTTGCGGGCTTTCGGTGACGACGAATAATGTTGTTGCGGACTTGATCGCGGACCACAATATTCAGCGCTTGAAGTCGGCATAGATCTTTCAGTCGCGGGTCTCGTTGGCATGGGCAGTTTGTTTCGTGACACCAATACTCCGTACCCAGGTGATAAATTTTAGATTTCGCCATGCGAAGGCATGCTCCTATATCCCTGATACTTTGGCGGTACGTGAGTTGAGCGAAGGCCATACAGAGGAACTACTCGCGACAGGTAAAATTTATCATCTTGTAGTTGCCGTTGTAACAATCTACGCACTGTTGTAATTGAAATAATGGAACAAAGTTGATGATCTGAGCAAAAACCGTTCTGCCGATGCTCATGATAGGGAGCCTCCTTCCATGGGGCTGCGGAAGTATGGCCTGCCGGCAGAATACAATTCAAATCAAAAAGTCGCATTTGAGAAGAAAAGATCATGTTTTCCTACACGTTAACCGATGTTGAAAATTCAACGTTGGGACGCCGGTGGTATCAATCAATTGATTCATGTACATCAATGAAAAATCCTCAAATCTCTGCTATAATGTTATATGTCTTATCAGGATATCGTTCAATCGCATATTCTAAAATATTTGACCGTATGCCCTTTGGATTATTCCTGAGCCTTTTTTATGCGGCTCATAAGATATATTACAAAGCCTTTGAGAGCATTAAATTATTGATTGCAAACGATGTCCTGACAGTTATCAATTAATTATACTCCCCATTCTGATAAAGCCAGATTCTCCTCGAGTGAGGGATAGGGGTATACACAACCACATGGACACTAGGGCGCTACATACAACCACGGCGAACGTCGCGTCTGTCACCGCTCAGTATGACATGCGAGGGGAACAGCGTACAGAAGACCTTTCGACAAGTCTGCAAAGGCCCTCACAAACCACGACAAGAGAATCTATCTTCCAGCCCGCGGACGATGCCGATGGTATGTTCACGCACGCGCCTGTATCCTTGTGGGAGGAAGACTTCTCGGAGGTGAAGAGAAGGTTCGACCAGCTCAAGAGAAACGGCGTCGAGGACCTGCGGAAACATCTCAGGAAACACCCCGAGGAGGTCCTCGCCCTCGCCCGTCAGGTCAGGATAGTCCGGGTTAATAATGAAACGCTCACGCTCTACGATGCGGCAGGGCCCGTAGAGTTCCGGGAGGGACTGAGCCCGATCTTCAACAAGGGTTCCTTCGAGGTCTTCAAGGAAGAGCTTATGGCCTTCTGGAAGGGCAGGACATCCTTTGTCAGCGAAGCGATCAACGTGACGCTTACCGGAACGAGTAAGAACATCGTCATTCATGTGATCATCCCGCCCGGCTTTGAGTACACATGGACCAAGGTCTACGTTGCCATCACCGATATCACCGCGATCAGGGACAGCATGAGGAACCTCGCGGCCTCCGAGCAGAAGTACCGGAGTGTGTTCGATGCGGTCCAGACAGCTGTCCTGCTGGCCGATGTGCCGTCGGGGATGATCGTGGAAGCAAACAAGAGCGCCAAACGGCTCTTGGGCGCATCGAGCAGCGAACTCGTAGGTATGCACCTTACCGATTTGATGCAAGGCGAGGAACAGGACAGTGTCCGCGCACTCCTGCGTCTTCATTTGAACCAGCCGAGTCTCGCCGGACAGGTCATTCACGTCCGGCACAAAAGCAGCGGCACGCTCCCCGTTCTTGCGACGGCCAACACGATCGTTATCGGTGACGCAAACGTTATCGTTGTGTCGCTCACCCCTCCCGATGAGTTGGCGCCGATAAGATCAACCGAACACAAGGTGAGCGCTTTCAGGACTGGCCTGGGAAAGACGCTCACCCAGCGCGAACGAGAGATCCTCAGTCTCATCTGCAGCGGGAAGTCCAGCCGGGCGATCGCCCATCAGCTCTGCATCAGTGACAAGACCGTCGAAACCCACCGCACCCGGATCATGCAGAAGTTGGATACACACTGTGTGGTCGACCTTGTGAAATTCGCCATGATCAACAGACTTGCACAGCTGCAATAATCCGCTCTTCACAGGCCCGCGCGAACGCGGGCCTAATCGTTAAGCCTCCCCGTTCGATACTATCCCCTCGTACAGTAAAGACCCTACAGCATTTCCTGTACAAATATACCGTCTTTCCTCTATTGCATAAAATTAAAAGTTTAGTTTTATTTATATAGGGCGTCTTCCCGATAAAGCCAAACCCGCCATGAGACGGGGACGGAAAGCAACGGGTCTTGGAAGGCAAGACGGCCGGGCTGCCGAAGGATAATGACTTTGGTATGTCCGGTTTTTTTTATAGGAGCTGATAAGTGTCAGTGCATCGTGTACAAGAAAAACTGTCACGACATCGTTCAATCGAAACTTTGAAGCTGTCTAATTACGATGTCGTGACGGATAAATTAGTGCACGATGTCATGATAGTTATCAGATAGTTAATAAAATATCTTTACGCATGAGTCGGTCCTGATACGAATAAAGTATACATCTTTTTTGAACTTAAATTATTTAGGGAGGGAATATAATGTCTACCGAAGAGCTAGAAAAGGAGATGACGGGGCTTTTTACTAATCCGCTTTTCAAAATGGGGTTTTTCGATTTTTTCCTGAAGATGCAGCAGGAAGGCATCGAATCGGCGCGGAAGTTCTGGAACGCTTCCGCGGGGAAGAACAGCCTTATTCCGAATACGACCGAGATGTACGAGCGAATGATCGATTTTTACATTATCCTCGGCTTTGTGCCAAGAACAAAATACGACGAAATCGTGAAGGAAAATAAATTCCTGAAGGAGGAAAACAGTTTCCTCAGGGATACGATACGGGAACTTCAGCTCAACCTCTTCAAGGAGGCAGGGGAAAAAGCTCAGCAAATCTGGGACAGCAGCATCGATAAGCAGCTTGAATTGCACAAGGATATTGCAAAAAAATTCTTCGAAATATTCAGGCAGCTCAATGTCAGTCAGCCGTAGAACCACCATCCACGTACAGCCAAATTTCCGACAAGCATGCGGCTGATTTTACATCATAGAATAAGGAGGAGGAAATGGATAAGGTGCTCGAGTTTGTTGACGCATGGATGAAAGCCCAGAAAGAATTCATGGAAAATTGGGTGAAAGCCCAGAAAGAATTCATGGAAAACTGGCTTGAGGCAACAAAAAAAATGCAGGAGTCTTTTCTGAGCATGGGAGGAACGCAGGAAGGTACGACAAAAGAGATGTTCGATGTGTACAATTCATGGCTCACGACGATGGTCAATTCCTCAAAAGTATTCACCGACGAAGCAGGGAGCGTACAGGAGACCTGGAAGAATACCATCGAGAAGCAGATGGAGATGAGCAGGGAGGTGGTGAAGAGCTATTCGGAGCTTTTCAAAAAGGCTGCCGAGAAAAAATAGGATCCGTTCAGGATTAGAGTACAAGGAGATAATTCTTGGGAAACGCGCATTGTACAACTTCGACTATGTTCTACTATGAAGGAGGAGAGTATGGATAAGATGATGGAGTTTATAGACGCATTGATGAAATCCCAGAAGGAGTTCATGGAGAGCTGGGTAACGGCCCAGAAGGAGTTCATGGAAAACTGGATTGACACGACAAGAAAAATACAGGAAACGGTACTCAGCATGGGCGGGGCTCAGGAAGGAACGGCAAAAGAGACGCTCAACCTGTACAAGTCGTGGATTTCAACGGCGATGGATACTTCAAAAGTTTTTAACAGCGAGGCAGGAAAGGTCCAGGAGACCTGGAAGAATACTGTCGAGAAGCAGATGGACATGATCAGAGAGATGGTGAAAAACTTTTCAGGGTTTTATAAAAAGGCCGCGTAGAGGAAACGGGGTCAGCACCGGAACAGGAGGCGGCGGCAGACAGGACGCACCTACACCGGTGAAGGAGGAGCATATGGATAAGATGATGGAGTTTATAGACGCATTGATGAAATCCCAGAAGGAGTTCATGGAGAGCTGGGTGAACTCACAGAAGCAATTTATTGAGAGCTGGACAGGGGCAGCAAAGACAATGCAGGAGTCTATGCTCAGCTGTGGGGGGACTCAGGAAGGTACGACAAAAGAGATGCTCAATCTTTACAAATCAACGCTCACGACGATGGTGGATTCGTCAAAGGTTTTAACGGATGAAGCAGAAAGGATCCAGGAGACCTGGAAAAATGCCATCGCGAAGCAGTTGGACATGAGCAGGGATATGGTGAAGAACTTTTCGGAACTTTTCCCGAAGGCCGCATAACGGTCACAGAATCAGCAGCGGGGAGAGAGGAGGCATTTCATGGAAAGCGCTGAGAGCACAAAAGAAGGCGCAGAAAGCACAAGAAAATATTTTGACAGCTGGCTGAAATCACAGGGCCGCATCCTCGAGAGCCTGACGGAAATGACAAGGAAGTATCAGGAGTCCTTCTGGGGCTTCGGGGCTCAGGAGGGAGGCATGGCAGCATTCGGCGGCATACCCAATGTGTACTCTTCCTGGGTTTCGGCGGTCCTGAACACATTGCGCAAAACGGACGCTAAGGACACGAACCTCATGGAGGACATTCTGTCCAAAACCATGGGGGGATCCAATGCCTACGTGAATCTCTATGAAATATGGTTTCCTCTCTTCAAGGCAATTCAGGAAAAAACATTAAGCCCTGACACCTATACGGACCTGACCGACCCGAAAAAATACAAGGAAATTCTGGACCGGATCTTCGGTTTTGATCCTGACTGCATAACGCAGGTGGCCATTCAGGCCTCGAAGTTCCTCGAGGTCTTTACCGGCTCGGCTCAACAATTCATGAAACCCTGGGTAGGGGCCTCTGAGGAAAGCCTGAAAACATTTCCCCACATGATGGAAGGCCGGCCCGAAGCGTATATGCAGACCTATCATACAATCTTCAACGCATTTGACAGTACCATTGGGAGGATATTTCATATCCCACCCGTGGGCAAGGACCGGGAGAAGGTTGAACTGCTTCTCCGGAGCTTCGATGACCTTTCCGTCTATCTTGCCAAGGCCACGGAATTCCAGCACACGATGTACGTTGCGGGTTTAGCGGCGCTGGAAAAAGTGATTACCAGAATCACGGACAAAGTCAATAAGGGGGAGGACATCAAAGAATTCGACGAATTTTTCGATCTCTGGATCGACGTGAACGAGAAGACCTACTTTGACCTGTTTCAGTCGGAGGGGTTTTCAAAAATGCAGGGGGAGCTGCTCGAAGCGGCCCTCAAGGTACGGCAGCACAGCTTCAAGCTGATGGAACTGCACCTGTACGACTATCCCGTCGCGGTCCGATCGGAGATGGATGACCTCTACAAAACTATTTACGAATTAAAGAAAAAAGTGAAGAGCCTCGAAAAACAGTTTGGGGAGGTGACCACATGAAGTCACTCTTGGATACATGCGCATTGAAGAATTATGTGCGCGAACTCGGCGATGTCAGCATCAATCTCATCAAAGGCTCGGAGATCCTGACGGGATTAGATGGCATAGATGTGGGGACCGCTCCCAAGAAGCTCGTGTACCAGGAAGACAAGCTTGAACTCTACCATTATACGCAGGAAGGCGAGGTGACCTGCAGCGTGCCGGTATTAATCGTGTATGCGTTGGTGAACCGGCAGTACATGCTTGACCTTCAGCCCGACAGGAGTATTGTGAGAAACCTCCTCCAGCACGGTATGGACGTGTACATCATCGATTGGGGCTATCCGACGAAAGCAGACATGTACCTCACCTTAGACGATTACATCAATGGCTATCTGAACGCCTGCGTCGACCTGGTCAGGAAAAGATCGGGAAAGGACAAGATCAATCTCATGGGCATCTGTCAGGGGGGGACCTTTTGCGCGATCTATTCGGCCCTGTATCCCGAGAAGGTGAAAAATCTTGTTACCCTCGTGGCGCCTTTTGATTTTTCGACCAATGACGGACTTCTCTTCAGATGGTCAAAGGATATGAACGTTGATGCCGTTGTCGACGCGTACCGGATCATCCCCGGTGATTTTCTGAACGCGGGTTATTTAATGATGATGCCCTTTACGCTGAACATAAGAAAGTACGTGGACATGCTCGATTTGATCGAGGACAAGGATAAAATCCTCAATTTCCTCCGGATGGAAAAATGGATCTTTGACAGTCCCGGCCAGGCGGGGGAATGCCTGCGGCAGTTTATCAAGGATTGCTACCAGGAAAACAAGCTCGTGAAAGGTGAATTGAAGGTTGGCGACAAAGTGGTAAACCTCGGGAACATCACCATGCCTTTGCTCAACATCTATGCCAGTGCGGATCACCTTGTACCCCCCAGTGCGACAAAACCCTTGAATGACCTCGTGGGAAGCACAGACAAATCGCTCTATGAGTTCAAAGGCGGTCATATCGGCGTCTTTGTCGGATCAAAATCACAGAAGGAACTGGCTCCCGCCATATCCCAATGGCTCCACGAGAGAAACGGGGATGCATTGAAAAGAAAAACCCCTGAGAGCAAAAAAATACGGCCCGACGACGCGCGGAAGACCCGGGAAAAAGAAGCAAGGAGGCCTCATAGGCCCTAGGCCTAGGGAGCAAGGGGTGCCTCGCACAACGAACGGCCAGGCGGAGGATGAAATACCCCTAAAAAAGCTGGGAAAAAGGAGATATCATTTATGGAATTCGCCGGTAAAAAGGTTATTATAACAGGCGGCGCACGAGGCATGGGGAAGAAATTTGCGACGGATTTGAAGTCCTTGGGCGCTAAACCCTATGTGGTGGACGTGATGCAGGAGAACCTTGATGCTCTGAAGAAGGATACCGACATTCCCGGGCAGATCGTGGACGTAAGCAGCGAGAAAAGCGTCGAATCATTCTTCGAACAGTATGCCCGCGAAAACGGCGCGCCGGATATCTTGATCAACAATGCCGGGATTACCGCCGATGCTCTTTTTATCAAGCAAAAGGGAGAGGAGATCACGAAATTTCCCTTCTCGAACTGGGAGAGAGTGTTGAATGTCAATCTTACGGGAGTGTTCCTCTGCGCGAGGGAGGCCGCCTTTCACATGGTCAAACAGCGTGTCAAAGGCGTCATCATCAACATTTCATCGATCAGCCGCGCGGGAAATCTCGGTCAGACCAATTATTCAGCAGCAAAATCAGCCGTTGACGCGATGACGGTAACCTGGGCCAAGGAACTTTCCAAGTTCGGCATTCGCGTGGGCGCCATCGCACCAGGTTATACCAATACCGAAATGGTTGCGAAGATCAGGCCCGATGTCCTAGAAAAGCTCATCCAGAACATACCCCTCGGGAGACTGGGCGAGATGGAGGAGATATCTCACGCCGTTCAATTCATAATCAGAAACAATTTCTTTACCGGAAGGATCCTGGAAGTGGACGGCGGCATGAGAATTTGATTCTTGGATGAACGACGTCCTGCTGAGGATGCATACTTCTGCGAGCATTGCACCAGAGGAGGGGTTATTATGGAAGCATTTATTATTGGCGGCGTCAGGACTGCCATTGGAAGATTCAATGGCTCTCTGGCCTCCTTGGATGCCATTGACCTTGGCGCAGCGGTAATCAAGGAGGTCGTCAAAAGGACCGCAATAAAAAAAGAGACAATTGATGAAGTGATTATGGGGAACGTGCTTCAGGCCGGATTGGGCCAGAATCCCGCGCGCCAGGCATCCATAAGGGCTGGGTTGCCGGAGAATGTCCCCGCGTTTACGGTAAACATGGTCTGTGGATCGGGATTGAAGACAGTCGTGCTCGCTAGTCAGGCCATTGCAGCAGGAGAAGCGAGTGCCATTGTTGCGGGAGGCATGGAGCACATGACCAGCGCCCCCTATGTGGTGAAATCGGCGCGATGGGGCCAGCGTCTGGGAAATGCCGAGATGATCGATACGCTCATCAACGATGCCCTGTGGGATATATTTTATGAGTGTCACATGGGAATCACTGCCGAGAACGTCGCGGAAAAGTTTGGCATCAGCAGGAAAGACCAGGATGAGTTTGCAACTAATTCCCAAAGGAAAACTGAGCAGACGATCAAGGAAGGCAAATTCAAGGACGAGATCGTACCGCTTAGAGTCAAGCAGGAAAAAGGCGAGGACAAGATTTTTGATACTGACGAGCATCCCCGCTTCGGCACCACGTGTGAGAGCCTTGCGAAACTGAAACCGGCGTTCAGGGACGAAGGGACGGTGACCGCCGGTAACGCCTCGGGGATAAACGATGGAGCTGCAGCCGTAGCCGTCGTTTCCAGAGAAAAAATGAGGGAAATCCGCCCTCCGTGGGCATTCAAGATCAGGGGCTCATCAACAGCCGCCATCGACCCCGCGTTCATGGGGCTCGGACCTATCAACGCCTGCAAGCATCTTATTTCGCAGGCAGGGATAAATGTAAAGGACCTTGATCTGATCGAGATCAACGAGGCATTTGCCGCTCAGTCGATCCAGGTGCACCGGGAAATGGGATGGGACCTGGCAAAAGTGAATGTTCTGGGTGGCGCCATTGCCCTCGGGCATCCGGTGGGAGCGAGTGGAACGAGGATCCTTGTTACCCTTCTCTATGAGATGGTGAGAAGGGATGCGAATTTGGGCCTTGCCTCGCTGTGCATCGGCGGAGGACAGGGCATCGCCATGATCGTGGAACGGGCACGGTAAAACCCGGGCGCAAGACGAGACAAGGAGCTCGGAGCGCCGAAGATGGTATGGGCCGGTGGGATCGCTTCTTTACATTTGACATCCGCGTCAAGGTTAAGGAAGTAACACCTTCGACATGCGGCGTTCAACAGGCTGAGCGGCCGTGCCAATCATGGAATACCTCGACTCGCAAAAGCTTATCCAGCGGATCAGGGATAAACGGGTGTTGTGGGGGTAAAACTCTTCCCGATTACTTCCTGAAAATCAAGCCTCGAAAATTGGTAATAACGCATACCTACTCATCAAGTGGTTAGTATCTAGTGAAAAATGAACATTAAACAGATAATCCTGTTATTCATCCACAGGCTTCTCTTCAACTGCCTGGTCAGAAAGGGTAAAGTAGAAGATAGAACCCCTTCCGACTTCCGATTCCACCCATATGCGCCCGCCGTGGTGCTCCACAATTTTTTTGCAGACAGCAAGCCCGATCCCGCTTCCAGGATACTTGTCTCTCCCATGGAGGCGCTGGAATATCTGGAAGATTCGTTCCGAGTATTTTGGATCGATACCGATCCCATTGTCTTTAATCATAAACAGCCAGCCTTTTCCCGTTACGGGGTAGGGAATGGGGACCGATGACCTTTCAATCTGCTCGGCCATGATGGAGATGTGGGGCTGCTCACCGCTTCGATATTTGATCGAATTGCCGATAATGTTCTGGAAGAGCTGGATCAGCTGAACCTCGTCGACCAGCACGGTTGGCAATGGCCCAGATTCTATAACTGCGCCGCTTTCTTCAGTACTGGCCTTCAGATTTTCGAGCGCTTTTTTCAGCACACTGTTGCAATCGACAGGCTCAAGGGGCCTTTGCCGGCTACCGACCCGTGAATAGTTGAGAAGATCCCGTATCAAATCCGACATGCGAGTGGCACTACTAACTATGAAGGAAAGGTATTCATCTGCTTTCTGATCCAGTTTGCCCTTATATTTCTGTGAGAGAAGCTGTGCAAAACCGGAGACCACTCTGAGAGGCTCCTGAAGGTCATGGGAAACAATATGGGCAAATTGCTCCAACTCCTTGTTGCTCCTTTCAAGCTTAACCGCATAGTGTTTTAGCTTCTCTTCTGCGATTTTGCGTTCCGTAATGTTTCTCTGCACGTGGACGACCTGAACCAAATTCCCTTGTTCATCTTCTATGGGTGAGGTGGAGACCTCGACAAATATCCGCTCTCCACCTTTGCCATAATGTATGTGCTCCTGAACGGAGTAGGCGCCGGTTCTGACTGTCTCGACGAGAGGGCATATGTCATTGGGAGGCGCGCATACTTCGGACTTGTGATGGGTTACTTCGTGACAGGTCTTCCCGACCACTTCCGACTCGTGGTTGTATCCATACTCTTTAAGGAAGGTCCTGTTCACGATGACAATCCTGAAGGTAGAGACATCAATAAGCGAAACGGCATCATTAGTGCTATCGATAACAGTCTTCAACAAATCAAAGGAGTGCCTGAGTGCGCTCTCCGCCGCTTTTCGCTCGGAGATATCGCGTACAATCGCCAAGAGGCGGTCTTTTCCGCCGAGAACTGCCATCTTCAGGTTTACCTCGACCCAGAATAGGCGGCCTGAGTAGTCCTTGGCGAGCCATTCAAAGAGCTGGGGCTCGCCATTGACGGCCTTCGTGATCCATTCCATAGCACCTTCCTGGTTGTACGGATAGGAACCCTGGCTGAGGGCAGCAACATTTATCCTTCTCATCTCCTCAGGACTATAGCCGTACATTTCGGTCATCTTCCGGTTTACGTCCAGGATCGCACCTGTAGAAACATCATGAATAAAAATGGCATCATTGGCCGAGTCGAAAATCGAACGATAGTTTTCGCGGGATTTTCTGAGCACCTCTGTCGTTTCCCATTGAAAGGTCCCCAAAACCTTGATCATGCCGAAGGCTATGAGCAAAGCGCACAGCGTACGAAAGACTTGCACGTTTAATCCAATGGTCTCGGCAAAAACCGTGTAGTTGAGAACCGTCGCAGGGAAAAAACGGGCCTCCGGTACGATGACCCCTGAAAAGAAACCGTAGAAGAAAAAACCCAGAGCTGACAACCGGAGATAGACTAGCAGTCTTGGCACCCCCAATTTCTTGATCTCCGTGGATTGCACCATCAATGCATAAGAGGTCAGCCATATCCCCGGAGCACCGAGCAAGTATCGCGCCCATATATCAGCCATCAAAAACCGCTGAGTGCTACTGATAACTATAATCGCCCAGATAATCGAGAAAATTACCGGTGTGGCCTTCAGCACCGGATATCTCTGTTTTGCGTACGTAATGCTCTTTGCACCAAACTGCAGGAGAAAGACAAATGAGAGAGGAAGCAAGAAGAATCTGATGATGTAAAGCGAGGATATTCTAGAGGGTTTTTCAAGAACGATGAGCATATCAACCCATTCGTTCAGGCCGTGCAGTATTCCAAAAGTCGCAATGAGCCAAATATACTGAGGCAACCGGAATTCGCTATGTTTCTTGGGGTAAACGGCAATGGTCAAGCCCATAATAAAAAAAGCCAAACCATAAAGAAAAAATACCGTTGTCATTTAGTCCCTCACGGCCCTATGCTTTCTGCGGTGTTGGGGAAGAACCGGCCTTTTCTGTAGGGTCACTGTCATTTTTCACTTGCATTCACCCACCTGGTTTTCAGGGCATTCACCCGTGTGTAGCATCCTATTCTCGACTTTTTAGCATATCGGATTGAACATAATCAACCTTACGCCTTTCTTTTCCTTTGGGGGGTCCTCTTTCTTCTGTAGCTTTCCCCCCGATGATCAGTTGATGTGCATTGTGAGCGATGCGATCGAGGGCGGAGGTAGCCATGATCGGATCGCCAAAGAGCGCAATTCATTCGTGCACATCACGGTTACTGGTGATCTCTGTGGAGGCCCTGCCATACCTTTCGATGACGACCTCGCAAACTAATACTCTCCCATATGAAGGTTCCCTGTCAAGAGAAAAAGCCCACCCCGTAAAGAGAAAATGAAATTATCTCGTCGATGTTTTTGCAGTTATCTACATCCGTACTATTGCCGTAGTTTCATTCCGTATCGATATCAGTCTCTACTGTATCAGTCACCCATCTGGTTTAAGCTTCGTGACTAGTTATGAGCGCAGCCATTTCCCCGCCAGTGCGGGGACAAGAAAATCTTCGGCTCTTTGCCGTGTCCAAAACAGGTTAATGGAACTTCTTAGGGTCACCCATATGAAGTTCTGACCCTATGAAGTTCGTGATGTAGAATCACTGAAGTTTGCATTCAAAAAAAATCCCCGAAGCTATTGGCTTAACCGCCACCCGCCTTATCTGCATGTGGAAGCTTGACCTTACCCCCCAAAATCTGTACCAGCCCGAGAGTCGGACTTTCGGTAACATGAGGGCTCCCCAAAAAGTGCTCCAGCTTTTTTGTTAGCATTTTGTTTTTTTAAGCTGCTTGTCAAACCTTCGCATAGACGAAAGCACTTAGGGCATAAAACCCGAAGGTCGTCGTTTCAAATCCGGCCTCCGCTACTAAACAACTCAAGGGGTTGCATCGACAGATGCAGCCCCTTTTTCTTTGATAGCAGAGCCATCTTCTAACAATCTTCTAACGCCATCCGAAGGTAAAAGCTGAAGGTGAGGTTTTGGCAAGCAGAAGAAGTGAGACTCAGCAAATTGTTCGAAACCGTGATAAAATTATAAAAAGGAAACGCAATGGGCGATAAACAAAAAGTAGAACAACACGTGCGGATAATCTTTTATACAATAACCCTCATGCTGTTCGCTACTATTCCAGCGGCATCGGCGAGCACAGCGCAAGGAGCCGTGACCTTCGTAAAATGGACTGAGCCCAAGGAGCAAAGCTTCAGTGTTGAAGTGCCAAAAGGGTGGCAGGTGAGCGGGGGAGTGCATTGGAACGGCCCGACGGACGCCAGGGGGTTCCTGCGTGCGAAGAACCCGGATGAAAAGGTCCAGGTGTTTATCGATGATCCGGAAATTCTGACGCGACAGGTTCCCCATCCAGCCTACACGCAGATGGGCTGGGTCGAGGGCCGCGTGGTACAGTCGCCGGCCGGCCCAGTTCTGATTCAACGATTCCACACAGGGAGTCAATTTGCGAAGCAGTATGTGCTGCAGCGCCTCTGCAAGAATCCTCGATGGGTAAAGGTGGATGACATGCCCTCCCTGTCGCAAAGCATCACTGATTCAATCATGCCGGAAGCCCGGTCATCTAGCGCGATGGCACGAGCCAGTGCCGACGAGGCAAGCTTCCTGTGCAATAATACGCAAGGCTACGTATTCGTCACTACGGTGCTTGTCTCGAGTCAGACAGGCCCCATACAACTGTGGGCGGTCTATAAACTGTCAGGATTCCTCAGCACCGACCCCATACGCTCCATGCAGGCCCGCTACGTCATGAATCACATAATGGCGACATGGACTACCAGCAAAAGCTGGGATGAGGCATATAAGCGCAAGATCAAGGACGTGACGGGACGCACCATCGCGATGCAGAATGCGATTGCCGCCCAGGTCCAGCGAAATGCCGCACAGAGCGCCTCGAACGATCTGGCCCGCCTCAACCATCCCAATCAGGGAGTCCATGTACGTCCTGGAGAGCGGCCATCAAGCAGCGTCAATACGACTCTTGGGACAAAGGAAGTCTGCGATGCCCTGGGTCGGTGTAAAAGCGTTTCGAACGACTATGACACGTATTTCATGGATCATAGCGGCAATGTGAGTCCGGCACGGCCCGGCGGTGCGCCACCGGACAACTCGGGCACCTAGTCTCCTATGTACACGCAGTAAAGGCATGGACGGTCAGGCATGAGTTTTCCTGTTTTTGTTGCAGCCATATCTCTGCGGTTCTTCAGGCCGTTTTAAGGTCATAAATTCAAGAAGGATGAGGGGACGTCCTGTTGAGGACCTTATCTGCCATCATATCCCCGGTCAGGAGCTACCATGAAACTGTCAGGCAGAACCGTTCTCGTGACTGGAGGTACCGGCGGTATCGGCCTCGGAATTGCCGAGGCGTTCCACGGATGTGGAAGCAGGGTCATTGTCTGCGGACGCGACAGGAGAAAGTTGTCAGCGGTGGAAGAAAGGTACCCGGGGATCACGGCACTGCCCTGTGATGTCGGGGATGGCCTGCAAAGGAAGAATCTCGCGGCGGAAGTCATGCGCTGTTTCCCCGACCTCGACATCCTGGTCAACAACGCAGGCATCCAGAGATATGTCGATCTGAAGAAAGGTTATGACGAACTCAAATCAGGGGAAGACGAGATCGCCATCAATTTCGTTTCCGCGGTGGAGCTGACGGCTCTCTTCATAGGCCACCTGATGAGCAGGTCGTCGGCCGCGATTATCAACGTGAGCTCAGGGCTCGGATTTATGCCGTTGCTCAACACACCCATCTACAGCGCGACAAAGGCCGCGATTCACACCTACACCCTCGTGCTGCGGCACCAGCTCAGGGACACATCGGTCAGGGTCATTGAAATCGTTCCGCCCATGGTCGACACTGGCTTGAACAGGAAAGGACGTGACGCCGCCCATCTCAAGTTCAGAGGGATCAATCTCTCGGAATACATCCCGACCGTCATCAGGGGACTGGAAAGCGATGCCGAGATGATATTTCATGGAGACGGAGCGACGATCCTTTCTGAACCCCGCGGCGAATCGGAGATCCGTCTGCTGAAGCCATCTTGGTGACCCGGCAGGTCCGGAGGAATGCCATGAGAAAGAGCCCGATCAAAGATCTCCAGCCCATTGCACTTCCCGAACCGGTCTTTGACCACTGCCTGACGGTCTTTGAAGCACTGAAGGTCAGAAGGACTTCCCGCGCCATCAGCGGGCAGAAGATTTCCTTGCAGATTCTGTCGGACATCCTATGGGCGGCACAGGGTGTCAACCGAATCAAGGGACCTTTCGGAGGACCGGGAAGGACTGCGGGATCGGCCAGCAATTCACAGGAAATCTGCATCTATGTCGCCATGGAGGAAGGGACGTATCTGTATGAACCAGAGTCGCACCGGCTGTCCCCGGTTGCTTCCGGGGACAGCCGCGCTCTGGCGATCGGGCCCGGGCAGGGAAAGGCCGGGGCAGGCGCTCCCGTCCGCCTCATCTACGTCGTCGATATCGATAGATTCAAGAAAGCGGGGTTCCAGGAACCGGGGCTCTATGATCCGGAGATTCAAAAGTCATACTACTTCGTCGACACTGGCCTCATCGCGCAAAACGTGTATCTGGCATCATCTTCGCTGGGACTGGTTTCGTGGTTTCACAATTGCGACAAGGCTGCATTCGCGAAAGAGACCAAGCTGAAACCGCATCAGCGCCCGCTTTTCGGACAGACGATCGGGTATGCTGAGGATTAGAAATGAGAAGAGATCTTTATCAACAGCCCAACGTGAGCCTGCACGAGACACTGATGGACCTGCGGTCCACGGCTCGGCTAACGCATTCTACAATCTTCAATAGGTATTCAGTAACCTTTCGTATCGGCATGGTTGAATCTTTGTAGGTGCGTAAGAGACTTGCAACGTTCGAGATGAAGTGACGGACTTCGGTTGAAACATATGTTGATGAATGCTTCCTGTAGCTAATGACGTTGCCATTCTATGCAACACTTAAAGTTTGACCTGTATTCTGAGCGAGAGGTAATGAAAATGCAATTGAAGAACATGATAATACTTGCGCTGTCTATCGCATTCTTTTCCGTATCCTCCTCGTATGCTCAAACTCAGAAGGATGTGCAATATATCAAGGGATATCTAGGAGGACACGAATTTCAAGTTACCTATCGTGAGGGCGGCTCATTGTATGGGACATATTTCTTTCTAGACGTTCACTTTTGTTCTTCGGGACGGTACATATCATACGTTCAGAGTCGCAAGCAGACTGTTCTTGGGAACGAGCAGGTGAGCAACTGGAATGACAGTGGAAATTGGGACGTAGTTCACTTCCAAGGGTATGCTACGCTGCGGTACATATCGGCGTCAGGTGCACAAGATGTTGTTCCCATGCAGATTCTGCCCGATGGCAGTATCCGGCCTGTCAGTGGTGCCTTCATGAAGCAGCTGGGGAGGGCGCAATGTAAATAACCCTGGCTTACAGTCAAACGCCTACGAGCAATACGGTTCACATTGAGGGCTCCCCAAAAACTAATCTAGCCAGAAGTACAAATTTTTGGCTTGCATGATACAATCAGAATCCTTTGTCATTGTCATAATATTGGCACTGCATTAAGTGACATTTTTTTACGGCTATTCCGAGCTATACAATCGGTTACCCTCTGTTCTTGCAATATGTCAATAAACAGCTATAATTAGTAAAGGTTGCTTCCTGAACATGCACTTTTAAAACAAGCTATTAATTTGCATATTTCAACTTGCGATAATCAATCCAGGGAATTCTCAGTAGGGTATTCAATCATGCCTTACCCTCAAGTCACGAGTACACATAAAGATGCCCGAAAGGCATTGTCTGGAAATGATATCCCAACACTTGAAAGTATAATGATAGAAGAAGGCTTTACCGACAAGATAGACCCGCTGGAGTGCGGCAGGGCTTCATGGTATATCAATCACAACAGTTCTGGGAGAGGGAACGAGTCTGACAAGACAGATTATTTTGCCCCATATGGCCATGGTTTTATCAGGGTGAAAGATAACAAGTACATTGCTGCGTGTGGTGTCATAGATGAGGTATATGCCCCGTCAAAAAAAAAGCTGTCACGCCCCCATCACTTTTTCTTCATAAACCCGATTTATAACGAGATAGACATCACTGATATGCTATGGAAGAAAGCTAAAGACTCACCAAAGAATCCTGCAAAAAGATATAGCGAGTCTTTTAGCATGTCACTTCTCAAGTTTGGATTGATTTTTGCAAGTATATATGCAGTGGAAGATTTAGTTATTCACATTTCATTAATTAAGGGATCAATATCTCCTGAGGCATATACCGAATTTTTCTCCCCTGTCACCTACCTTGCTGATGGAATTATTGCAGCCGGGATAGAGCTTATTATTGCAACAAGTCCTTCAAAAAACTTTGAAACAATCTCCAGGAAAGATGACGTTTATGGCTTAAAAGGCCTTGATAAATATTTCTTCATCTATAAAAACATCTGAAAAAAAAATATTAAATTTCTTTTTTTCTTATGCTGTTTGTCTCGCATTTTTCCCTTCAATACAATAAATTTTATTAATTGATTAGAAGAGCCCCTCAATTCATGTTTCAACTAGTATTTCGCAACCATTTCTATTAAGCGCCATTGCAAGATTGTAGGTGTTGTGCACAGAGGCAGAGATCAAACGGAAGTGATAAATATTGGTTGAAACAGACAGTGTTTACTCAGCGATGGCAGAAGCCGGCGTTACTCGCGTCTTTGAATCAGTGACCAGCGAAGTCTCCGAAACACAGGTTGTCGGACGAAACGGCAGTTGAGTGTCCGACCCCTAAGATTTTCCCGTCCAACTCAACGGCAACGGCCGAACGGCATCAACAAGGAAATAACGAAGAATGCTTTTAATCCCCAACTTACTGTGTTCAACTCCAAGCTCTGCGCCACATGGTAAGAATATAACGGCACTGCCTACCAGATCCGGGTGGCGGTGAGGCAAAAGATATGATAAAGTGTTGAAACGAGGCGCACGCTTACCTGCCGCATTATGATTATGAATTACGAAGAGCATCTTAAAAATTTAAGAAAGCTGTATTAAGAGTCGTTTCCGGAACAGCGCCTGCATGTGGGTGAACAGAGAATCGAGAACCCTGATTACAGACCAAATCAAATCGTAACCTACGTTTCCGCTATAGAAGGATTGCTGAGGTCACTCGTGCTTTGGGATGAAATAGCTACCGGGAAGTCTTCACAAAAAACATATGAGAAGTATGAGCACTACGGTTTTAAGAAGTTGTTTTCAAAATATTTAGAGCAAAGAAGTACGCAGTCCAAAGACATTATAACGGACGATATCTACAGACTGGTCGAATATGCGGTCAAGTATCGCAGCCTCATTCTTGCTCATGAGTGCACAAACTTGGGTCAAGATAAGTATCACGACCTTATTGATGCATGTGAGGCGTTTCTTCACAACTTGGCCAACCATGCTGGTATAAAGGACCCATAAAGCACTACGTAGAACGAAGGGGCATGCGGATCCCAGTTAAGGGGAAGTGGCGTGGCAGCTGCCGGATGGAAAACTGCCTTACTGCTAAGGAAAGATAACTAATAACCAGCATGATTTTGTGAAATGATGCTCCGTCCGCATCGACCAATAGTGTCTGTTGATAAAGGAAAGGGGAAGGAAACTGTTGGGGGCTGGCTTCCCCCCGCTATTGTATCAGGTGAAGAGTTGGATTTTTGGGTTGTTGCATGATGCTTACGGTATTCTTTGCCCTTGTCACGAAATTGGCTGTGCATACTTGTAGGTGTAGATCGCAACTTTCGGGCAATTTCCGAATGCTCTGTTTCAGGATGTAGTTCTCGCTAATTCTGGAGGAGTTAAAATAAAGAATATGTTACTATCGGATCGGGTTTATAACCCGAAGGTCGTCGGTTCCAATCCGGCCCCCGACCAGATATAAATAATTTTCGACGAGGTGTAGAATCGCAGCTGAAGCATGCGGTGCGAACTCCTTCCTGTAGTTGTTGTAATTGCCATTCTTTGCAACACATGAAGTATCAACCTGAATTCGTGAACGTCTATCCCCCAAAAACCTTACCCATGGTTTGTAGCTAACTCCTCGAAGTATGGGTGGATGAACATCCGTGATAATGAAAAGAAAATAAGCACGGCAGTCCCCATTGCGGAAAACAAAGCAAAGCGTTATAATATTGCAAGCGCAAAATAGAGTATGACCATGTCTTCTAGTAAACAGGATTTTTCTACAATATACGATGAGTATTATCCGAAGATCGTCAGATATATCACAAGGCTGATTGGCGAGTTAGAGGCAGACGACGCGGCTCAGGAAACGTTCGTAAAAATAGATCGCTCGCTTGATAACTTTCGTGGTGAATCCAGTCTGTCCACATGGATCTACCGGATTGCAACAAACACGGCAATGGATCATCTCCGCAGGCCCTCCTCGAAGCGATCAGTGCGACCCACGGAAGAAAAAGACATTCGGGGAGATGAAGATGCCGGGCCCATCGACAACACGCCTTTGCTCGATACACAGCTAATCCGGAAGGACATGAATGATTGTATCCGTGGCGTTGTAGACGGCCTTCCTGACGACTACAGCACTGTGCTCGTTCTGAGTGAACTCGAAGGTTTGACGAATTCGGAAATTGCCGAGGTCATCGGCATATCTCTGGACACGGTAAAGATCAGGTTGCACCGCGCGAGGACGAAGCTCAGGAAGGCACTTGAAGCGAAATGCAATTTCTACCGCGATGAACGAAACGAACTCTCCTGCGACAACAAGACCACCTCTCTAAAATTCCTCAAAAAATAAGATGTATCCTTTTTCTCCCTCCCTTCGTCTATATGGTCGAAAGGAGGTGAGGCATATGTTTCCGTGCTTGGCTTTTGTCTATGGATATTGGTGGATATTTCCGATCATTATGATCGCAATGATAGTTCTTTGCTTCTTCATGATGAGAGGACATGCGGGTTCGATGATGTGCAGCCCGGGTTTCGGCAGATCGGGCAGCCACAGCGAAAGTAGATCCGATCGTCCTCCTGATATTCTGAATAGAAAGTATGGTCAGGGAGAGATCAGTAAGAAAGAGTATGAAGAGAAGAAAAAAGACATTGCGGGGCGCACATAACAATCGCCTGAAAATCGCAAGGAGGATGACTGAAATGACTGCTGAAGAAACAAACAAGAAGGAAGACAAGACGAAATCGGAAGGTTCGGGTTCAATGGGGTCCGGGATGTTGGATGTGATGGAAAAATGCTGCTCAGGTGAAGGAGCCTTTTCCGACTGCTCAACCATGATGAAAGGCATGATTAAGAAAATGAGAAGCCAATCCTGTTGCGCGCCAAAAACAAAGGATACCGGGCCTGAGGAGGGGAAAAATGAAAGAGCTGAATAATAGCTACACCCTTGAGATTTCAAAAACCGACAAGACATGTCCTGCGGGAGAAAAGGCTGGAAGCAGATATCGTGAAGAAGGAAAAATCCCGGTCCTGTCCTGCGAAGGGGCCTGCATACGGGGAGAGATCGCCCGTCTTGCCGCAAACCTGGTTGCGAAGGAGGAGCCGTACCGAAGGGGTTGCCACGGGGAATTGTTTACCGTACCTCCATCGGCATTGGCGCAGTGGATCAAGATTGCAGGAAAAATCGTGCTCATCGACGGCTGTTTCCTTCGATGTCACGGAAGGATTCTGGAAAATCTGGTCGGAAGAGAGAACCTGGTCCAGTTTGACGCTCTTTCTTTTTACGGGGAGTATACGGACCGTTTCGATATTGACTCCGTCCCGGAAGCGGAGCGCAAAGAGACGGCGCGGATCGTGGCGGACATTGTCCTGGCAGAATTGAAAAAAACGCCTGATGTTGGAGCGGGTTCGGGGACCGGGGCGGGATGCGGTGCTGTAGCAACCGGCACTATACCAGAATCCGCGGCGGTGTCAGGTTGCGGCTACCATGAGGGGCTTTGATGTGGGGTCGGTTCGAAATTCAAGAGACCATGAGGGTCAAGTCTTTCTCCTTGAAAAAGCATCTATGTTAGTCGCGCTAATTTTTCATGTGGCAGCGCTGGCAAAGATCCTGTAACGATCTGGCGTTAAAATTGAACAGTAAGGGACCGTCGGAACTGTGAGGGTTGTGGCAGCTTCCGCAGTAAAAGGGTTTGTCCGGTCTCATGGGGTCTTGCAGCCCCAGTTCATCGGTAGATCGCGTTGCCTGCTCGCTTACCGGCGGCTGGCGGGAGCTGTGCTGGCCGTGATCGGCATCGGGATGGCACTGGAGACACACGGCAACGGGTTTTTTCATTAGCAGCGCCATCTCGTCCGACGCGTGAGGAGTGTGGCAGGTCAGGCACTTGCCGGAGGCAACAGGCGGATGCACGGTCTTCTTGGTAAAACCGGCTTTGTCGTGGCAGGTAAAACATAAATTAGGGGGCTTTGATTTCAGCAATTTGGCGTTCTTCGACGAGTGCGGGTCATGACAGCCAGTGCAGCCCATACCGACTGCCGGATGGACATCTTTTTTGGCGAATATGCCCTGGTCATGGCAGCCGTAGCATAAATCAGGCTGTTCCGATGAGAGCCCCCGGGAGAGCGTGTTCGTTTTTTTGTGCGGGACGGTCTTAGCGTCGATCCCTGTGTGGCAGGCGAGGCACCCCATGTCAAGGGCATGATGCACGAACTTTGCTTTTGCCAGCTTCCGGTGGCACTTGAGACAGTTTATGCCCGCGGCTGAGGCGGAAGAACGGAGAACAATGGAGCAGAGCAGTATGATGAAAACCGACAGGAGAAAAAGCAGATAAGCAGGTTTTCTTCTCATCCAGAGTTGCTCCTTTTCTATGCGGGTGTCGTTGCGATGAATATTTTTGACGGAATGGTATAAAGATAGCGCCATTGTGCAAAAAAATCAAGCGCTCCATAGTGCCTGTCAACCCCAAGCAGAAATGTCGTATTCTTACCAAAGTAGAAATGTCCTGTTTTAAGGAGCTGAGGAGGCAATTATTCCGCTAGGGTTTCAGGAAGGGATGTTCGAGGTCTATGACGCGAAATCCACGGGCATGATCAGTGATCTTGTTAAGAAGCTCAACCAGCTCGAACCCACGGATTGGACAGAAGCTACTGTGGTATATAAGATAATACGGTAGATTCTGCTGTGACAATTAAAGCATTAACAGTTGGTATATGCTGAAGGTTGTACTTCGTAACATTCAAACCGGTGAAGACCTTGGCAGCTACAGTTGCTCGTTTAAGCTTGAGAGTAATATATAGGTAATTTCATAATGAGGCCGCACACACAAAAAGAACGCTATCAACCATTTAAAAAAGATGGCAACCAAAAAGTGGTCCAGCTTTCTTGTTAGTATCTTGGCTATTTTTAAGCTGCTTGCCAAACCTTCGAATAAATGAAAGGACTTAGGGCTGAAAACCCGAAGGTCATCGGTTCAAATCCGACTTCCGCTACCAATCAACTCTCAGGGTTACAGCAACTGCTGTAGCCCTTCTTTTATCCCCCCTGTTAAACTGTTAGATGGTGAGGAAGGGATACTGATTTCTTTTTAATACGAGAAATCAGATAGATGAAAGAGTAACAGGAAGGCTTAGCGGGGGGTAATGAAAGAGAAAGCCCGAAGGTGGTAGGATAAAAAAAACATTTTATCGGCAAAATGATTCATCCTGAAACATTGATTTTTGGGACCATCCAGAATATCAACACTTCATTCCGTAATCAGTAATACACTCAGCTACAAGTTTTCTAACACTTCCATGCCATAATTTCTACAGTCGCAGAATAAGCCTTACCTTATTCGATGGAAGTTTTCTGTACCAGCCCATATACCCTCAAATGCAAGAGAGTGAAAAGATGCAAATTAGGGAAATTGGCGAAGGCTCGTTCCTGTTAGTCAAATAGATGACATCGTTGGTTAAAATGATAACTTACCTTATTCATTCACCCCCAATATTAAGTTCTTATAAAATTTGTATTTTTAATTTATTTCTAATTTTCTAATTTTAAGAATTTAGAAATCTAGAATTTGGAAAATACGGTATTTTATTTGCATAGAAGATGCTGTGGCTTTGCTCGGTGAGCAGATATGTGATATTAGGATCAATTTGCACAGTTCTCGAGACAGTAAAAGCCTATAGGTACACGTTGTACGACCACTGTATTTCTCTCTGTGGAGGAAGAATCAATGAACTCGCTTGCCTTCAAAACCTTCAAAATCAAGCACCGAGCATGGAAGACGAGGCTCAAGGACTTTCTGGATGGGAAAGGCGGCCTTACCGAAGAGCAGGCCATCTCACACAAGGACTGCAGCCTGGGCAAGTGGATGTACGCCGAAGGACTGCAACATTATATCACCATATCGGAGATGAAGAGTCTGGAGAAGGTGCATATCAATCTGCACGAGACTGTGAAGACCATTGTGTCTCTCGAAAACGAGGGTAAAGCCGCTGAGGCCGATGCCGAGTACCTGAAGATCGGACCGATTTCCGACGAGATCATCGATCTGCTCACGGTGATTGAAAAGAAGGTTTCCGCAACATAGTAACAGTTGCCATCGGGCCTTACCCTGGTTCGGAGAGATGCGATGTAGAAACTCCCGTTCATCTGCCAGCATCCATTATTCTAGTCACAGCCATAACAAAAATAGCAAAATCATTATTTAAAGGAGCAAGATCATGAGTGAAAGGAAAACAAAATTGAACTGCTGGGAATTTAAACGATGCGGAAGACAGCCTCAGGGTATTCACGTTCATGACCTTGGCGTCTGTCCTGCGCCTCTGGAGCAAAAACTGGATGGCGTGCACGACGGGGTAAATTCCGGACGGGCATGCTGGGCTGTGGCAGGAACCTTATGCAAGGGACAGCTACAGGGAACCTTCGCTCGGAAATTTAGGAATTGCAAACAGTGTGATTTTTATTTAAAGGTCCAAGAAGAGGAGCAGATGAATTTCCAGCTCTCTGCGGTTCTTCTGGTTAAATTGAAATAATTCTGAGCACTTTCTATTACGGTGGTCAGGAAGGGTTGCAGGTTCGCATCTCGTATGTTCCACTCATAGTAAGCGTTACAGCTTCAAACCCCGCATTACTCTGTATATAACGAGCACGACGAAGGACCTCTATATTTCCTCGGTTAGTCCAATTCCTTCATCCCCGTGTTTCACATCGTAATTCATAATAGTTGCGATTTTTTGAAATCACAACTAGAAGATGAAGGTCGCAGAATTTAGGCTTAATCCTTCATGCCATATTTCCCGTCTGACATATAGTAATAGTTATGTTCACAATGTCTGTCAACGCAAGGACTGTTCACTACAGTTAATATACTGAATAGCTGACCTTGGGGTGAATACCCCGAATGGGTCGCGAGACAGAGGGGACACAGCAACACGGAAATGCTTTTCAAGGTTTATTCCAAATATGTACCGAACCTGACGAGAAAGAACGGATCGGCATTTGAGAAGTTCTTGGGAGGCAAGCTGGAGGAACGGGAGAAAAACAAGGTCGAGAAGGGGGGGGAATAATATCATTAAGAAATAGACCCTACATAGGATCAAGCGAGTTTATGCAGCGCTGTAATACAATTTGTAGTATGCATTTTATAATATAGTCTTACGATAAGAGCTACTTCCTGTAGTTGTTGAAGTAACCATTGTTTGCAACGCATAAAGAATCAACCTGGATTCTGCAATCATCTATCCATTTTATCACCATACAACCTTATTGACATTTACTTATATCAGACATATATTTTTAGAAGATATTGTAAGTGGCATAGTCATTGCTAAACTCGCCTGGCAGAGTCACACGAACCTATAAGGCTAAATACGTAAGTTGGGTGCTTGACAAAACCATATTCTGCTGTACTCACCAAACAACAGGGAGGGCCTTGCGTTTGGGTGAAGACTGAGACCGAAGGCGCTCGATGCCTCGATTGCTTTTGCCAGAGATGTATCGAAGATCGGACATTGGGGTGTTGGCGGTGTTTAGTATGCAGTTAATAATCTGGACCGCCTCCGTGAGGCAGAGGCATTCGTCCGAAAGTCCTTTGAGAGTGCGACTATGAAGTGAGCTCAACCAACTAGCGAACAACGCTCACATGCAAATTTCCAACGGCATTCTGCAGAAGTTTATCCGGACCAATCCTGCTCTGTGTAGGACGAGGAGGACACTATGAAAAAGCTGAATTGCTGGGAATACATGAAATGCGGACGACAGCCCGGAGGAGAGAAGGAGGGGGAGCTCGGAATCTGCCCGGTGACTCTCAACGAAGACCTGGATGGCGCCCATGGGGGGATTGGAGCGGGGAGAGTATGCTGGGCGGTGGTGGGCACGTTCTGCGGCGGCACGGTCCAGGGTACGTACGCGAAAAAGCTGAAGGACTGCACGAAGTGCGATTTCATGGCCCTTGTCAAGCGGGAGGAATCATTGGACCTCTTAGGCTTTTCTACCGCTCGAAGCGATATCGAAAAAACACACAAGAAGAAAAAGCGGAACACCTCTTCGGAATAGGCCGCTATCGTGCACAATAAGGTCATAAGCATAGACAAAGAGATGGTCATAATAGGTAGCTGCAACTTTACGAAGGCCGCTGAAGAAAAGAACTTAGTGAATTTATTGATTATCCTTTCGAAGGAATTGGTGAAGGCTTATAAGGATAACTGGCCGAAGCATTAAGACCCGAATTCAATAGCGAATAACCTAAAATACCCATTCAAAAAAATTGACAAGTCTTCAGGTCTGTGCTTGTATATATGTAGTTCTCGATAAAGCCAAACCCTTCGGAAGAGGGGGACGGAAAGCGGCGGGTCTTATCAGTCTAAGATGGCCGAGGTGCCGAAAGATGAATCTTTGGCTTGCTCGGCCGACGGTCGGCATGAGACCTTGTACAGCTTATCAGAAGAAAATCCTTTTCACGATGGAGGCAGAGATATGAACGTTTTTAAAACAGATGCACGATCCGGATTTATCTTTGTAGCCCTTCTTACGGCAATGATCATCCTGGGGGGCTGTTCCAGTGTCAAATATATCTATGACCCCGGTACTGACTTCTCGGGACTTAAAAGCTATGCGTGGACCTCGGCTTCAGGCTTGGGACGACAACAGTCCCTGGTTGTGGCAAATGTTCAGTTCGTTGGGGATCAGGTCCTCGGGCAGAAAGGGTTCAAAAAGACGTCAGAGAATCCCGACCTGCTGATCTCGATAGATCCCGAGTACGAAATCAGCACCTTTAATGACGGCTATCAGCTCCAGTCGCTGACCCTGAATATTTACCGGAGAGAGAGCAAGGCACCGATCTGGCGGGGGACGGCTCCGGGCTACATCAATACCCATGCGGACTCCAACGATCTACAGAACGCCGTCCGGGACGTTCTTGCCAAGTTTCCCCCGAAATAATGATCCGGAACGTTCGCGTAAAAAAAGGACGCTTACGGCTGAGGCCCCCGGCGTCCTTTTTTTCTGGAATCGATATGGTTGTCAGGCTCCCCAGCTTGTAAAAAGAGCACTACGGGGACATTGTGGCGCGAATGAACTTGCGAACTTACCACCGCAGCTCGAGATTCCTCGTTAGCATGTTTCAACCAGTATTCGTTTTGCGTTACGATTGTACGCAGGTGCATGTTAGTAGGTGGAGCCCGGAGAGCCAGGGTCACAACGAAAATGAATAATTCCGTTTGAAGTTCTTAGTCAACACTCCTTCCTGGACTCATTAATAGTTTGCAGCTCATAGAAATTGCAGACTTCATCATGAAATTGATAAACGCAGGGCTATTTTGTCTGTTCCAAAACCGCAATAAACTGCTTCGGAATGTCATCCGGGATAGGTTCCATTGGTAGCCCTCTTTGAAAAGCCATTCCATTTCTGCATATTAATTTATTTTGTTAACTATTCCATATATTGAATATTAGTCTTTTGGTCAATGTCTAATGAGTTCTGTTTGATACGACAAGTCTTTTCTCAAATTCATTGACTGTTCATTTAGTCTATGCTACGGGATTTCGAACCGATAATATCTTGTCAGGTTGCGCGCTACTCAGTCGAGTTTCAGTCGTAGTGTAACGCGAATACGAAACGTAAAGATCCAACCGACCTAGGGGGCCACTGCCCGTTCCATCCAACACGTTGTAATTGCGACGGAGATCATCATGTCAATTAGTCGAAGCGTGCTGCTCTTCCTGCTTGCCTTCGGAGTGCTTCTATTTGGTGGCTGCGCTAGCCTTCAGGGCCGGGAACCTATTCAGGTAATCATCGCGGGCGTTGAGCCACTTCAAGGTGAGGGATTGGAGTTGCGAATGCTGGTCAAACTGCGAATTCAAAATCCGAATGACTTACCGCTGGACTTCAACGGTGTGTCAGTACAGATGGATGTGCAAGGCTAGCGCTTCGCCACTGGTGTTAGCGACCATGGTGGCACCGTACCGCGCTTTGGTGAGACGATCGTTGACGTCCCGGTGAGTATTTCGGTGTTCCGCATCGCGCGCCAGGCCATCGGCGTCATGACTGACGAATACCGCGGGAAGATCGCGTATGAAATGACCGGAAAACTTGCAGGACCGGCGTTCAATAGCGTGCGTTTCAAGTCGAACGGGGAGCTTACGTTGCCGGCGGAAATCTTCGGGAGTGACAAGTGAGCCGGCCGAGTGCTCGTATTCGTGCCGTGCAAGAAGAGTTTCCTTGGCGGTTGGACCTTTCTGATGGGAAGGTCATAGGGTGAGCGTAAATTCTTCCTGTACTTGACACTACTACTTTTTTCACAAGCGCCAGATCTCTCTCGGAATTAAATTTTCTTCGGGTTAACGTTGAGCGCGGACTACCCCTCCAGGTCCGCAAACTTGAGCGATCTCAGTCGACGTGGTGTCCTCCCTAAAGTCCGCAGCGAAGTCTATGTTTGAGAGAATGCGTAATTGGATGCGAGACTATACGGGGTTAAACAAGCTGCGTTCGCATAAGCCTTTTAAGACGTAGCACCTGAATAACAAATCTTGGTTATCGAAGAGCAACGCGCAGGGATCTTGTAGCCTCAAAACGGAGAATTCATGCGTCTCTCACTTCCGATTCAGATATATGCCTTTCTTCTCCGATTTGACGTTGGCGAGCATTTCATCGAAATAGGGACGGTCGCGGATGCTCATGAACTCTTCTGGGAAGGTAACGACCGTGAGGACCGCCCTCTTCGCCGTGGGGTCCAAATTTTTCAGTGCAAAGGCAAAGCGGCTACCGTCTGTGAGACGGGTATTATTCATGAAGGGTGTGTTATAGTACGAAACCTCAAATTCTATCGGTTTGAAATCGAAGCTCTCCGGCTTAGTTTCTCCTTGCGCCGGGCTTATACGCAATGACACCTCCGAAATACCGACATTGAGGAGTTCGACATTGAAATGATAAGTGCGCTCTGGCCCCTTTACGCTGAATGCAGCCGTGTCCTGGCAGTCGTCCTGCTGCTCACTGCAGAGCATTAGGTCGACAGGCGTATGATCAGGATTGGTCAACATGTTCACCTGCCGATCCGCCACTTGCTTCGCAATGTTCTGAAGCTTTCTCCTGCTCTCGCCTTTGAGTTTTTTGTCGAGGTCATCGAAGAGCGGCTTGGCATCAAAAAATTCCTGGAAATTGAGGGTCAACAGATTGAGAAACATTATCTGCTTTTCGGGATCCGTAGAGACTTCCTTGCCGAAGTAGGAACTAATGAGTGCATTGAACATGCGCTCCCTCAAGGCACTGTCCGACTGCTCCCGCTGGCTCATGATCTGAACGTAGAGCTGACTCTGACGGTTTTTTTCTTCGTTAAAGTTAAGCACCACGGGTATGGCTATACCTGCAACCAGTACACTAGCAGCGGTAACGATCTTGCTGATAATATCGATCGTATCTTTCGTTTCTTGTTTCATCATGTCACCTAAGGGCTACTTGAGCTCGATGTTCTTTTCGGTGCTCTGCGGGAACACATACACCGGTACCTGTCGCGTGCTGCTGTCTTTAAGTTGTATCGTCATAGTATAGTTGCCCGGCTCAAGATTACGTATGGAATAGTAGCCGCGTTGATTGGTCTTCGCGTGCAATTCCTGATTGCCGCCTTTTAGCGTAATCTCGGCATTGGATAGCGCCTTTCCCGAGAACTGGACAGTACCAAAGAGGTTGGAGGATTCGGCAATCACCGCGATTGATAAAAAAAAGCATAAAAGCAAACCGATCAAAACGTGTTTTTTCATACCTTCCTCCTCTTCTATTGTGGCATGAAGGCTTGTTTTTTACATTATACTACATTTTTTGCCACCTGACGTCCCCCCATTTATTGTACCAGTAAGAGAGTTGGATTTAATTGCTGTGAGGGCTCCCCAAAAAGTGGGAATTTTTGACTTGCATGATACAGCCGGTATTCTTCACCCTTTTCACAATATTGACATTGTATGGTAGTAGGTGTAGGTGGGAATATCTTCCCGCGGGGCACCATACTAATTTACGGATTGAAGTGTCTGTTTTGCCGAGAAGTGCTATTCATAAAAAAATCCTTTAGAGACACTCTGACAGCGACTTTCCCGCTTTGATTTATCAGTGATTATACGAGCCGGTTATTAATGCTTTGCTAGTCGCGACTGACATTGGGGTACACCCCCCGAATGGGTTTCGAGACAGAGGGGACACAGCAACACGGAAATGCTTTCAAGGTTTATTAAGGAAACAACGGGTAGTGACCCTAAAACGAAAAGGACACATGAGGATTATCCACTTCAGAACGGATTCATCGGGGAAATTGCTCTTTGGGTTAAAATGACGCCATCATAGCCCACAACCACCTAAAGGTATTCTCTGATGAGGGAACGAAAAAGCCGGTAGGGATATCAACCCCTGCCGGCTTTTGTTTTTGACAAGAAAATATTAAGGCGTTGCATTGACCCGTATCTTAATCATTCCGTTGAACCTCGGGATATTCAGTAATATCCACGATCTCACTTCTGTGATTCGCTCTCGCAAATCCTTGAAGCGGTTCGTTTCCTTTGCCAAATTCTCCTTCGGCCTCAGGGGCTTTTCGCATTCCAGCCTTTGGTGACCTGCAAACCGGCGGATTAACAGCCCATATGGACTGCTTTTTGCCGATTTCGGATCACGCCAGATTAGCGCTTAAGGCCCTCAACGGAAGTTGAAGATACGTTGGACACATCTCAGTGTCAGTCCGGCAACGCCTATTGTTACTATACCACACTTTGTCAACCAATGATTTTGAAGAGATGTAGGGAAACGAGAAACGATCGCCTTGTTAATACTTTAATATCACTTGGCCGGTTCGCTCTGGAGCGGTAAAGGGTCAGAGTTAATAATTGACCTTATCACCAAAAACTGTACCCCGAGAGTCGGACTTATGGTAGTGAGGGTGAGGGCTCTCCAAAAAGTGGTGCAGCTTTCTTGTTAGTATTTTGTTTAAGCTGCTAGCCAAACCTTCGAATAAACGAAAGCACATAGGGGAGAAATATGTGATTCGACTCTAATAAAAGTCTATGCTATAATCTAACATCATGAAGGGTGCAATAGAATACGAAGATGTAAAACACGCCGTAGAACAGCTGCATCATTGTAAGGCTTCTTATTCTGAGGAAGGAGCAGTTATAGAGAAATTTGGCGATAAGACGGTATGGGATGGGATTGTCTAGGTTTTCGATATTGAGGGTAGCAGCAAGGCAAAGCAATGCTATGCTTGGGCCCCGCCGATAGAAAGGTCAAAGAAATATAGATACTATGCTGTTCTCAGTGTCCCGCCTATTGACTCGCCTCAAAAAGCCGTTCGTGCTTCAATTGTCCAATATCATAGGACTAGAAAACTGAAATAAGACCGATTAAAAAGGAGGTGATATTATGGCTATTGATGTAAATTTAGCTGCATCCCACATTACTGCATCTTTGATTTCATCGGATTCAATATCAGTCAAAGGGAGCAATGACCAAGACACTGTAAAGAACGCCGTTAACATTCATATGATGGTGTTTACGGAGCTGATGAATGTCACTCGAAAAGGAAGTAGCCCTTATAACATATAATAGAACATATTTCAGGCCGGCAATAACCGGCCTTTTAAAATTTCTCATTTATTTTATATTGTGAAATTAGGACAGTACCGATCTCGGGGCACAAGACACGCTCGTTATTCGACCGCTACAAACTCGAATTCAATCATGATTGTTCACCCTTTGAATTCTCACGGTTTTCTTCATATATCCAACTCTGTGCCAAATCCATTTCGTATGGGGTAAGGTACTTACGCTCAATCTTTCCATTCCTCATTCTTTCTGCTTTGAGGCACAACGACCCAATGAAGAACCTTTTTATCAAGCGTGGATTCTTCAAACGCCGATGCCAATGCATTGCACCCTTCACTCCTGATCCATCTGTGTGCTGATGTTTGTATATATCATATTTTTTGCTCATATCTTTCCCCTCACCTGAGCCATATAAGGATAAGTAAAAATATTAATGCAGGTATGAAGTTTCCTGTAGCAATAGCCCACATAAATAATAGAATTAATATTAACCATCCAACTAACCATAAAAAGAATTTCATGAAGGAAATTATGGAAATCATAGTTCCACTTTCCTTCATATTCCTAGATTCGTCACTAAAGAAGGAATCATATGCAGCCCAAAGTATTAATAGAATTAATCCCAACTACAGAAATATCATGATTATTCCCTCCTGAAAGCTCCACTAAGGAATTCATCATATATGAACTTTGCTTTACATGCAAGTATGATAACACCTATAATCTTCCACCATTGAATCTTTCCTTCATCATTACGGAAAACTTATTGAATTAATGTACAAGACAATCAACCATTTTAACATCCTTCTCTATGAGCATCATAAGGTTTTATATTACAGCAAGGACGACAACAAGCTTGGAGTGTCGCAAGGGGATTTGTATCAGATAGTGGCATACGCCATCAGGAGAAAAGCTGATAGCATGTCGTGACGCTCTATGGGAATCCGGGGTAATCCCATATCAATACCTTATTGTCGAATTCTGATCGCATCCCATATTTTATGCTAAAGTTTTTCAATAACATCTACTTCCTGTAGTTATTATGGTTGCCGCTCCTTGAAACTTATAAAGATTCATTCTGAAATCATTGGCGCCTACCCTAAAAACCACATTCGACGACGATATCCTATTGCCCAAAAGCCCTCTTTCCTGTATAGTCGTGCCAGATAGGGGCTTGCGGAGCAGTCCACAATCGCAGCTTTTAAATCATACTTATCCCACATCAGTCAGCATGCCCCTCACGCAACACTCAGCACAATCATAAAAAGCAGGACCAATCATTTGAAATCCCATAGCCGTGTGGCGTGTACCGGCTTAGTCCAACCAGCTTCTTTCTGTAAAGATGCGCTCAGAAAGAAGCCTAAACATTGGGCAAGAGCAGACTCCATGAAACTGCTCTCGATCCGACCAAGGTCGGCCCGGCTTGGCGGTCGACGCAAGCAGGAAAAGCACGGTGAAGGTGAGTGCCAACCATGACGGTGCCGAACGACAATTCGTCGCTTTTCGAAGAGACCGATGCTGATCGTCGGCGGGGGATCCTTGCCGACGATGCGCTATCCTTGGATCTGGTGTCCGCTCTTGCTGACGATCGACCGCTTACGGAGGCTGAGAAGAATCGTCTCGGCGATATCATGAAGAGCCGCGGCCTCAGATTCTTTTCCGATCTTCTCTATTCGATTACCCACCAGTATTTTCCCCCCGAAGTTGCCGAAGACCTGTGGACTGAAGTCCTGCGACACAAAAATGGGCTATCGACGGCTTTGGGGAGGAACGTCAGAATTGCTGTAGCCGCGCTGGATTACCTTTCGAACATAACAGGCAACATGGGCTCCGCTACGCTGGTTGGCGAAGCGCATATTGAAGAAATAGTCGGGCTGTCTTTGCGCGACGGTCTGACGGGCCTCTTCAACCATACCTTCTTTTATCAACAGATCGACTTGGAAGTGAGGCGCTATGTGCGATATGGCACGCTCGTCTCCCTGGTGTTGATCGACATCGATGACTTCAAGGAGGTCAATGACACATACGGGCACCGGGAAGGCGACAGGATCCTGGCCGCGATGGGAAGAACCCTTATGCGCATGGCAAGAGATTCGGACATTTGTTGTCGCTACGGCGGTGAAGAGTTTGCGGTAATTCTACCTTTGACCGATGTCCATGAAGCCGGCGTAATTGCTAACAGACTGAAAATGGAACTGGCGGAACGCCTGACTGGCGGCCAGACAGTGACCGTTAGCATAGGCGTGGCCTCGTGCGGGAAAAAGACCGGCACGTATCGAGATTTCGTGGAGAAGGCAGATGCTGCGCTATATCAAGCCAAGAGAGGCGGAAAGAACCGGGTAGTGGTGGTCGCGGATGGGGAAGTCGGATCGGATGTTAAAGGGACAGGACTGCCCAACCACTGAATGCACACGGGCGCAGGTAAGGCGCCGTGCGCCTTACCTGCGCCCGTGATTTAGGACGTTGAATGTTTCCGCCAGTATTTCACGGCCGTTTCAGTTGACCGCTGGTGCATGTTTGTAGGTGGAGACGAGATAGACACAATTTTTGACGAGGTGTAGAATTGCAGTTGAAGTATGCGGTGCTGACTCCTTCCGGCTTCTTTTGTAGTTTCCATTCTTAGCAATACATGAAGCTGAATTTGTTAACGTCTAAGGTGCAGTATCTAAAAAAAAATACGTTGGAATATATTGTGACCAAACGGGCATTACAACTATGCCGAAAAAATAAAGCCGGATACCGTCATGACGGCATCCGGCATAGCGTCATTTACGCGGCTTTCGCCACCTTGCTCCTCCACTCCAGGGTGATCTCCTTGACGAAATCGTCAAAGGTACGGGGCTTACGTCCAAGGAGCTTCTCCGTCTTTTCGAGGTCGTCCTTCGAGGCGATCATTCCGTTGTCCTGGAAGAACTGGTACATGATGCGCATATCGGCGATCAGGAACTCCGGCATCATGCCTTTTGATTTTTCCGCCCAGGCATCGATATCGTCCCCGCTGTAGCGGATCTCACGTCCCAGGTGCTTTGTGTAGGTCTTGGCGATCCCTTCGCCGGTCAGGGTATCGGGTCCGTGGACTTCATACGTCCGACCCTCGTGGCCTGATTTCATAAGAGCGTTAATTGCACAGTCGGCGATGTCGCGCACATCGACTCGGTTCAGTCCTTTCTTACCAATGGGCTGGGGATAGAGGCTGTACTGCATGATGGCTGACTTCAACCACAGGTCGTTCTGGAAGAAGTTGTTCGGCCGAAGGATCGTATAGGCGATCCCCGATTCCTTGATGGCCTTCTCCACCGGGAGTTTGCTCCGGAAGTGTGGTATTCTTTCCGACCCTTCGGGCATCGAGACCGACATATAGACGATCTTCTTGACCTTTGCAGCCTTTGCAGCGGTCACGGCAGCAAGCCCTTCATTGGTTTCGCTCGGTCCAACGGTATTCAGAAGGAACAGGCTGTCGATGCCTTCGAATACTTCAGGGAGCGTATCGGGGATATCAAGGTCCGCCCTGCACCCTTCCGCGCCCGTTGGCAACTTTTTCAGTTTATCCGGTGAATGACTCATGACCCGTACTGCTGCCTTCTGCTTAAGTAGACCATTCACCACCATGTTTCCTACCATACCTGTTCCACCTATGACTAGTGTTTTCATCATGTACCTCCTATCGCTGCTCACCGGAAGTCTTCGTAAATATTAAGGGGATGCTGATCGAGTTGGACGCGAAGATGCTATTGTGAGAGAGACAACTAAAGTCTGACACTAATTGAACGGTATGTCAAGGAAGCCGGAAAAGATAGTGTTCATTAGTACTGCATACTGGATACATTGTACGATCATCATTCAACAGAAATGTGAGATACTTCACGACAATTGAGGTGCTCTGCGCAGAGATACTGTCTTTGGTTGAGTCGAAGGACATCGTTTGTAACTTGATTACCATATGATTGCCGAGCTCGGTTAGACTCCAATATTTCGAGATGGAACTCCCATCGTTGTTTCTTTGCGAAATCTATTTTCTCAAAAAAACTGACATCCCCTGATTTACACTTCTTTTTTAATATGTATGACTTTTGCTGCTCTATGGGCAGCCTTTTTTCTTGCCATTTCGAGCTTTTCTATAAGTACATCAGGCTCAAAATATCCTATCTTTCTGAATATTTCATTACCTTTAGAATCAAGCACAATTACAGCGGGTTTCGCCGTTACACAAAATCTCATAAACTGATCTGAATCTTCGCCCGATTCATATTTAATTGGGATAAAATATAATTTTATATAGTCCTGAACACGTTGAGTGATTAACGTGCATGTTTTCATTTTAATGCATGCTTCGCAGGTCGAGCCGAAAAAAGCAGCAAGCACAAGTTTGCTTTCCTGTCTTGAAAGGTCCAAAGCATTTTTGAGGCTTTTCTCCCAGACAATTTCGTCTGCCATAATATATTTCCCTCCTCGATGATCAAAGCCTTACAACATTCCTTTTTTACGGTTCCACTCTTCTTGTTCACGTAATCATGAGGTTATTAAACCGGTTAAGGAATATAATGAATTGTTGTTTCGTATAGGAGAAATTATTTGTAAGGTATAATAATTCATTATTACTACCCCCTCGATCGAGGAGGTGTGAATGTTACAATTATATCACAGTGAGGGTTCCCCAAAAACGGATCCATCCAAATGTGGATATTTCTGGCTTGCAGGATACACCCAGAATTCTTTGCCATCATCAAAACATTGGCATTGCAAGATAGTAGGTGTAGGTGAGAATATCAACCCGCTGAGCACGATACTAATTTACGGATTAAAGTGTGTGTTTTGCCGAGAGGTGCTGTCCATAAAAGATTTCCTTTAGAGACACTCTGACAGCGACTTTTTCGCATTCATTTATCAGTGATTATACAAGCCGGTTATCAATGCTTTGTTAGACACGACCTACACTCGGGTACTTTCCCCGAAGTTAGATGCTCAGGATCGAATGGACTGAGCCGGTGCAGCTCCTCAACCATTTCCGCAGTGATTCGTTGCGGCTTGCTATACTTCGGCCCGCCATGCACCACGCGATGCCCCACCGCGGTCAATGCATCACGCCCGCTGCGTTCCTCGATCCAATCCATCAGAGCGCCCACCGCCACCGTGTGATCCGGCGCCGTCACTAACCGCGAAAAGTTGTCCGCCTGGTTCAAGCCTTTCACCCGCAAGGTGGCCTCCGGCAGTCCAATCCGCTCAATCCCGCCCTCCAGAATCCGTCGGAGCGAGTCACCGGCCTCGAACAGCGCGAACTTGATGCTCGACGAGCCGCCATTGATCGTCAGGATGCGTGGGTTAGCTGGTTTCATGGATGACTCCTTCGTCATTCTGCAATCCGAACGAAGCCAGTTTCGCGCACGTGGACCTGTAATCCGTGTGAAGAATGCTTCGAATCCCCAAACCTTCCGCGATCTGGACGAACATCGGGGTGTTTTCGATATAGACTACCTGCCGGGCTGGCACCTGGGCGATGTCCAGCGCAAGCCGAAAGATGTCCGCGTCGGGCTTGCGGACGTGGACGAAGCAGGAGGAAATAAAAGAATCCACAAACCCGTCCAGCTTGAACTTTCGAATCCGATACGCATTCAGTTCGCGCCCTTCGTTGCTGACCACGGCGATCTTCAGCCCGTGCCGGACCTTGAGCTGAGCGACCAGCTCGATCATCTCGGGGTAAGGTTTCGATTGCGCGAACATGAAACGCCGAAACTGAGCCCGGGTGAACGGTCGCTTTTGGTAGAAGACCACCCGACCTAAATATTCTTCCAGCGTGAGCTTTCCCTCCTCGTAGGTGTCGAAGGTCAGGTGATGCCGATCCTCCATCTCGGCCAACTCCAGCTTGAAGTTCGTCGCCGCCCGTTTGCGGGCATGATGGTCCCACCCGTTGGTGAGCAGGACGCCGCCGATATCCAGAAACATGCGGTGATGGGTAGCACTCTTTTCATTTGTTCGTTTTGTTTCATTCCTCTCCCATTCGAATCGAATCACCGCTGCCACAGGATGTCGAGCGTCTTCCAGGGGAACCGCAACGCCGTCGCAGTGCGGTATCACTCGCGCCGTATAGTCCGTCGCCGGGCGGGCTCGCAGGCACGCTGCGCCGATAAACGTAGCCGCCCGTCGCGCCGGCCAGTTGGCGGACGCGCTTCATCTCCTGCCGCACCGGAGCGCCGCCGTTGACTCCGTCGGCATAAAGCTCGACCCGCACCGCCTTCGGGTCGAGATCGTTGAGATAGACCTGAACCTCAAATACGTGCTGCTCCCCGTCGGTCTCGACCTTCACTTCGCCGAAGCGCAGCGCGGCCCATTTCTGCTCCAGCGCGTGCTGCCAATCGACCATCTGCCTGCCCACTGCGCCTTTATCGGCAGCGCGCTCGCGGTAGGCTGCCGCAGCCGGGAGGTAGTGTTGCTCGGTGTATTCGCGCACCGTGCGGTTGGCGGAGAAGCGCGGCGTCAACCGCGCCATGCTTTCCCGCATCCGCGCGACCCAGGCGGTGGGAATGCCGCTCTCGTCGCGGGTATAAAACTCGGGGATCACCTCCCGCTCGAGCAGGTCGTAGAGCGCCTCGGCTTCGGCAGCGTCCCAGGCCGGATCGTCGCCATGTTCCTGGCCGTCCCCCAACGCCCACCCCACTTCAGGCGTGTAGGCTTCCGCCCACCAGCCGTCCAATTCCGACAGATTGATGCCGCCATTGACGAGCACCTTCATGCCGCTCGTTCCGCACGCCTCCCAGGGCCGCCGCGGCGTGTTGATCCAGACATCCACCCCCTGCACCAGGTGCTCGGTCAGAAGCATGTCGTAGTCGCTGAGGAAGATCACATGCGGGCGCGCCTCGGGCCGCCGGATGAAATGCATCCATTCCTGAATCAGGGCCTGCCCCGCCTGGTCCGCCGGATGGGCCTTGCCGGCAATGATGAGTTGCACCGGGCGCTGAGGATTGGTCAACAGGCGAAGCAGTCGCTCCGGGTCGTGCAGCAGCAGGTTCGGTCTCTTGTAGGTCGCGAAGCGGCGCGCAAAACCCAGCGTCAACGCGTTGGGATCAAACAGATGCTTTCGCCTCGTCAACCGCCTCGGGCGACGCGCCGGAGGCGGCCAGTTGCCGGGACAATCGTTCGCGAGCGTATTCGACGAGAGACTTGCTGGCGGCGGTGCGCAATTGCCAGAGCCTGGCGTCGGAGACGCGGCGAATGTCCTGCTCCAGGGTTTCCGTCGTCCCCAGCCAGCGGTCCTTTCCACAGGCCTCCGTCCAAAGATCGTCGGCCGCCGCCGAGTCCCAGCTCGGCATGTGGACTCCGTTGGTCACGTGTCCGACCGGCACTTCGTCCTCCGGCCAGCGCGGAAAGAGAGGCTCAAAGAGGTGCCGGCTCACCTTCCCGTGCAAGCGACTCACGCCATTGACCGCCCCGCTCCCGCGGATCGCCAGATAGGCCATGTTGAAACTCTCCGACGAGTCGTTCGGGTTCTGGCGGCCCAGGGCCAGCAAATCGTGGAGCGAAATGCCAAGCTTCTGCTCGGCATACCCACCGAGGTATTGCTCGATGAGGGCCGGAGCGAAACGGTCAAAGCCGGCGGCCACCGCCGTGTGGGTGGTGAAGAGGTTGCCCGCTCGCGTGACGGCCAGCGCGACTTCGAAGGGCTGCCCGGTCTCTTCCATGAAACTGCGGGCGCGTTCCAGCACGGCGAAGGCCGCATGCCCTTCATTCAGGTGACAGACTTCCGGCTGGATGCCGAGCGCGCGCGAGCAGCCGCCATCCGCCGATCCCGAGGAGCAGTTCCTGCTTGAGGCGCAGCTCCGGCCCGCCCCCATACAGCTCGCTGGTAATCCCTCGATGAGCGGGGAAGTTCGCCGCGTCATTGCTGTCCAGCAGGTAGAGCTTCACTCTGCCGACCTGGACCTGCCAGGCGCGCAGCCAGACCGAGTAACCGGGCAAGGCGATCTCCAACCGCAACCACTCCCCGTTCGGCTGGCGCAACGGCGTGATCGGCAACTGTCCGGGATCGTTATACGGGAAGAGGGCCTGTTGCGCTCCGTCCTTGTCGATCACCTGGCGAAAATAGCCTTGCTGGTAGAGCAGTCCCACGCCGACCACCGGCACGCCCAGATCGCTGGCGGCTTTGAGCTGATCGCCGGCCACATTGCCAAGCCCGCCCGAGTAGATGGGCAGAGCTTCGCTCAACATGAATTCCATGCTGAAATACGCGACGCAGGTCAGGGGAGACTGCGGATGATCTTGCTGAAACCACGCGGGCGCCTCCGCCGCCTGCCGCCTGGCTTGCACCAGGTCATCGACCTTCTTGCGGAAAGCGGGATCGGCCAGACACGCGCTCGAGTCTGGTCCCGCGAGACCGTCTGCAGGACGACCCAGGGGTTATGCGTGAGCTCCCACAGCTCGGGATCAAGCTGCCGCCACACTTCGTCGGCGGCATGATTCCACGACCAGCGCATATCCAGGGCCAGCTCGGCCAGGGAATCGAATCCCTCGACTTCCGTGGGCAGAAGACTGTAGATCGGGTGGCTGACGCGTGTTTGTTTGCTCATGGTCTCTCCTTCAGATTTGTCCTGACCGGAATCCCTGGCCGCTGCGGCGCCGCCGCCAGAGCATCGCTGACGATCGTCTGGGCTTCCTCCAGGATGCGGCGCAGATGATCCGCTCCACGGAAGCTCTCCGCATAGATCTTGTAGATGTCCTCGGTCCCGGACGGACGCGCCGCGAACCATCCGCTCTCGGCCACCACCTTCAACCCGCCGATGGGAGCGCCGTTGCCCGGCGCGTGGGTGAGGATGGTCTGGATCTTTTCGCCGGCCAGATCGGTGGACCGGACCTGCTGCGGCGAGAGTTTCTCCAGCAGTCTCCTTTTGCTCCGGAGTGGCCGGCGCCTCAACGCGGTCGTAGACCGGCTCACCGAACTCGCGCGTGAGCTCGCGGTAGATCTCGCCGGGATCGCGGCCCATCCGCGCCGTGATCTCCGCCGCGAGCAAAGCCGGGACGATTCCGTCCTTGTCCGTCGTCCAGACGCTGCCATCCAGACGGACGAAAGACGCACCTGCGCTCTCTTCGCCGCCGAAGCCAAGCGAGCCGTCGAGCAGGCCATCCACGAACCACTTGAAGCCGACCGGCACCTCGTAGAGCTTCCGGCCAAGCTTCGCGGTGACGCGATCGATCATCTGGCTGCTCACCACCGTCTTGCCGACCGCCGCTTCCTTGCGCCACTTCGGTCGGTGCTGGAAGAGGTAGAAGATGGCGACGGAAAGATAGTGATTGGGCGGAAGCAATCCCGCGCTTCGGGTGACAATCCCGTGCCGGTCATGGTCGGTGTCGCAGGCGAAGGCGATATCGAAGCGATCCTTCAGGCCGATCAACCTCTGCATCGCATAGGGCGAGGACGGGTCCATGCGGATCTGGCCGTCCCAATCGACCGTCATGAAACGGAAGGTCGGATCGACGGCCTCGTTGACGACCGTGAGGTTCAACCCGTAGCGCTCGGCGATCGGCCCCCAGTAGTGGACCCCGGCGCCGCCGAGCGGATCGACGCCCAGGCTGATCTTCGCGCCGCGAATGGCGTCCATGTCGATCACGTTGCCGAGATCGGTAACGTAGGCAGTTGAGGTAGTCGTGCCGGTGCGTCGTGGAGGCGCGAAGAGCCTTCTCGAAAGGAATCCTTTTCACACCCTGCAGGCCGTTCTCGAGAAACTCGTTCGCCTTCGCCTCGATCCAGCCGGTGACGGCGGTGGGCTTTCTGTTCCTTATCATCCTTAATCTTATTTGCGACTTTTAATCATGATGCTCAATAATTCCGATCGTAACATCCATACCAATCAAAAACTGAAGACGTGTAGCTTTCAGGATGTATTAGTTTTCTCAATCAGAAAAAGTATAATTGAATTTGTCGGCAAGATAAAGCAGAAAAGAGGGGTACTTAGGGCATGCAGATTTCGGAGAGAAATAAGCGCTAAATGTTCCAATTGATAATCTTCACTGCCCGCGATTCCTGGTGTTCTTCGCCTGCACCTACAAATGTGCATCAACGCTTGTGGTCATCGCCACCAGGACAAAAGAGGAATACCTGCACAGCATCTTCACGCTGTGCTAACATGCCCCGCGTCTTGACGCGGGGTTCTTGACTCCTCCATAAGTCTTTCAGTATCCTTACTCGAAGCTTGATGTTCATAACACCTGCTTCCCCCTGTCTGGTTTTGTATTATTAAAATGAGTTAAAGCTTTTCCGCCAGTAAAGTGTATAATGATTCTATCCAAGAGAAGCGAAGATTCAGACCTATCTCCGAATGCACCCCTCTCTTCGACCAGTTTCACAGTACAGACTCGTTCTTCATAAACAAATTCTGTTAGTAAATGAGGAGGCAGCATGCTGGAAAAGAATTCGGCCGGTCAAAACATTGATTCCTATTGCGGGAAGTGCAAACTGAATCGCGATCATACCATCATGACAATGGATGGGACGGCGATCGCGAAAGTGAGATGCAAGGAGTGCGGCAGTATGCACAAATTCAAGAGCCCCCTTGATGCTCAAAAAGTCCGGAAGCCGAGAACGATAAAAGGCGCCGGAGAAGAAGCGACAGCGGAGATCGTCTGGGCGGCCGGTCTTGCAGAGGCAAAAGGAAAAGAGCGTGATTACAGCATGGCTTCGAAATACCGCATAGGCGACATTGTCAATCACCAAACGTTCGGCAAGGGCATCGTGATGAAGCTCTATGCCAATAAATGCGACATGCTGTTCAAGGACAGGGAACGGCTGATGGCCTCGACCAATGAATAGACGTCACTCTGATTCGTCTCCCTCTTTGCTGTGGGCGGCGAGTTTCTTAATGCTCTGACTTATCTAGACTTTCATGTCTTCACTCCTGACCTTGTTGTCGTTTCTCAGCGTACCTATCTGCATATTGGCGTTCGATATCATAATGGTCTGACAACAGTCTTGACATCCTGACCCGGACAAGCCGGAACCAAGATGTCATTAACCACAGGCGGCTTCGCCCACACGGATAGAAGCACAGATAAAAAGCAAGCGGCTGCCTTATTTGTGTGTCCGCTCAGCGGACCCGTGGTTCCACAAGGTGGACTTTTTCGCACCGTGCGGTTTTAAAGCTTCTCGGCGCCTGTAGCAAAAAGGAGAGTATTAATTGAAGTTGAGCAACAAGACCATTCTCGGGAACCTGCCCAATGTGCTGGCGCGCTTTCAGGGAAAAGACCTGGAGGCAAAGTGCGCCGTGTACGAGCCGCCGCTGCGATCGGAATTGTTCAGCAGCGACCAGATGGAGCAGCATGGCAAGACCCTGGCTGGTCTGCACACGTTCAGCCCGGGACACGCTCCTGACCGGCTTCTGGCGCGGTTGGCTGAGAATGAGGCCATCCTGACCGGGACCCGCAGCCTGCTGGTAGAGGCGGTCAAGACGGACCGCAGGATTACGCCGGCGGCTGAATGGCTGCTCGATAACTTCTATCTGATCGAAGAACAGATCCGCACGGCAAGGAGACACTTGCCAAAGGGTTACAGCCGGGAGCTGCCCCGCTTGCTGGATGGACCGTCTGCCGGGCTTCCGCGCGTGTATGACATCGCCCTGGAGACGATCTCGCACGGCGACGGCCGGGTGGACCCGGAAAGTCTCAGCAGTTTCGTTGCAGCCTACCAGACAGTCACCGTCCTGAAGCTGGGAGAATTGTGGGCAGTCCCTATCATGCTGCGCCTGGCGTTGATCGAAAATCTCCGGCGCGTCGGGGCACGGATCGCTGCGGACAGGATGGACCGAAACCTCGCCGACTATTGGGCGGACCTGATTACCGACGTTGCCGTGAAGGACCCGAAGAGTCTGATTCTGGTCCTTGCGGACATGGCAAGGTCAAATCCCCCGCTCAAGAGCGCGTTTGTTGCGGAATTTGCCCGCCGGCTTCAGGGACAGGGCCCTGCCCTGGCAATGCCGCTCACCTGGATCGAGCAGCACCTCTCCGAGTGCAGCATGACGATCGAGCAGCTGGTGCAGTCGGAGAACCAGCAGCAGGCGGCTGATCAGGTCTCGATGAGCAACAGCATCGGCAGCCTCCGTTTCCTGGGCGCGATGGACTGGCGCGAGTTCGTCGAGACGATGAGCGTTGTCGAGCAGACCCTGCGTGAGGACCCCCGCGGAACATACGGCAAAATGGATTTTTTTACTCGCGACCGTTACCGTCACGTGGTGGAGAAGATTGCGAAGACCGGCATGCTATCTGAAGCAGAAGTGGCAGCCAACGCCGTCCGGCTTGCGCACGAGAGCGCGGCCCGTAAAGACGACACGCATGACAAAGATGATCGCTCGGCCCATGTGGGCTATTACCTGATCGACAAGGGACTGGCGCAGCTTGAACACCTGGCAGGGGTCCGGTTGTCTGTCACAGAGTCCCTTCGAAAGGCAAGCCGTCGGTTTCCTTTGTTCCTCTATCTGGGCACGATCATGCTGATCACGGCGATTTTCACCGGCGGCTTGCTGGCGAAGGCGAACGCTGATGGCTTGCAACCCTGTCTGCTCCTGTTAACGAGTATACTCTCATTGCTGTGTGCCAGTCATCTGGCAATTGCCGTGGTGAACTGGCTTGCTACCTTGCTGGAAACGCCGCATTCGCTGCCGCGAATGGACTTCTCCAAAGGTATTCCGTCTGAATCACGGACTTTGGCCATTGTCCCGACCATGCTCACCAGCGCCCGGAACATTGAGGACCTGATCGAGGCGCTGGAAGTCAGGTTTCTGGCAAATCGCGATGAAAACCTGCACTTCGGACTGCTGACTGATTTTCCGGACGCATCGGAGGAAATACTGCCGGAGGACGAACCGCTCTTGCTGCTTGCCCGGCAGAGAATCGAAGAACTGAATGAGAAGTACGGGAATGCAAAGGGCGATACGTTCTTCCTTTTTCACCGCCCACGCCTATGGAATCCCATGGAGCGCGTCTGGATGGGTTACGAGCGCAAGCGGGGAAAACTTGCGGAATTGAATTCCTTTCTGCGCAACGGCTCGCATGACCGGTTCTCCCTCGTCGTCGGCAATACTGCGGCGTTGTTGAACGTAAAGTACGTGATCACCCTTGACACGGATACCCAGCTGCCGCGCGATTCGGCACGGCAGCTTGTGGGAGCCATGGCGCATCCGCTGAATCGTGCGCAATACGACGAAGGCAAACAACGCGTTGTCGCGGGGTACGGCATCCTTCAGCCGCGGGTGGCGGTGAGCTTGCCGGGCACAAACCGGTCGCGGTATGCGCGCATGTACGGGAGCGATCCGGGCATCGACCCCTATACGCGTGCTGTCTCGGATGTTTACCAGGATCTCTTCCTTGAAGGCTCCTTTATCGGCAAGGGGATCTACGAAGTCGACGCGTTCGAGCGGGCGCTGGGCGGACGCTTCCCCGAGAACCGGATCCTGAGCCACGATCTTATCGAAGGGTGTTATGCTCGGGCCGGACTGTTGAGCGATGTAATGGTGTATGAGGAATATCCTTCCCGCTACAGCACGGACGTGAGCCGCCGCCACCGGTGGATTCGCGGGGATTGGCAGCTTCTGTCCTGGCTGAGGTCGGCTATCCCTGGTCCCGGGCCCGTCCGTGACCGGCAACCCCGAAAGAATCCCCTCTCGCTGTTGTCCCAATGGAAGCTCTTCGACAACCTTCGGCGCAGTCTCGTGCCTTCGGCAATGACGCTTCTCTTATTGCTCGGTTGGACGATCTTGTCTTCGCCCTGGTTCTGGACCGTGTCAATGATCGGGATTATTCTGATCCCTTCTTTTATTTCCTCTATCCTGGATCTGTTTCAAAAACCGCGCGATGTGCTTCACGGGCAGCATCTCGCTGCTGCAGGGCGCTCCATTGGCAGGCGCTTTGCTCAGGATGTGTTTACGCTTGCGTGCCTTCCCTACGAGGCTTTTTTCAGTCTGGATGCGATCGTGCGTACGACATGGAGAATGCTCGTCACGCACAAGCGGCTTCTCGAATGGAGTCCGTCAGGCGACCCGGATCGAAAGGGCCGAACGGGCCTCGCCGCTGTTTGTCGGACGATGTGGTTCGCCCCCTTTCTCGCGGTCGCCATGGTGATCTATCTGGCCTTGTCGAATCCAGCTGCGTTGGGAGCGGCCGGGCCTCTCCTCGTGCTCTGGTTTGCTTCACCCGTCATCGCGTGGTGGATCAGCCGACCGCTTGCACCACATGAAGCACGATTGACCGCTGGCCAAACCCTTTTTCTTCGAAAGCTTTCCCGAAAAACCTGGGCCTTCTTTGAGACATTCGTCGGCACGGAGGACAACTGGCTGCCGCCTGATAACTATCAGGAGTATCGCGCTGCCGTGGTCGCGCATCGCACGTCGCCGACCAACATGGGACTTGCGCTGCTTGCGAATCTGTCCGCGTACGACTTCGGCTACATTTCAGCGGGACAACTCATCGAACGCACGGAGAATGCACTCCGAACAATGAAAGCCCTGGATCGGTACCGGGGCCACTTCTACAACTGGTATGACACGCAGTCTCTGAAGCCGCTGCAGCCCAAGTATGTATCTACGGTGGACAGTGGGAACCTTGCGGCTCATCTGCTCACCTTGCGGCAGGGTCTACTCGCACTTCCCGATCACAAGATCGTCCATGCGAGATTGTTCGACGGGCTGAGCGACACCCTGCAGATCCTCGTGGACGCTGCGGGAAGAGCAGCTCCCACCAGACTCGCTCAACTTCAGAAGGACCTGGAGTCCGCGTATACTTCCCCACCGACTACTCTCGCGGTTGCACGGCTGTGCCTTGATGAACTAACAACGTCCGCCGCGGAAGCGGCCTCAGACTTCGATTCCCTTGATCTTGATCCCGAAAGCCAGGCAGCGTGGTGGGCACATGCCCTCGTCCGGCAATGCCGGGCCGCGCGTGACGATCTGATCCTTTTCGCACCGTCGACAGTCGCGCATTGATGAGATACCGACACTGCGCGAACTGGCAAGCATTGGAAACGATCTCGCCGTCGAGAGGATAACGGCTATCGAAAAGCTCGTATTGCAGTCCGGCGAACTGAGCCGCATGGAGTATGACTTCCTGTTCGACAGGTCAAGCCATTTACTGGCCATCGGGTACAACGTCGACAGCCGCAGGCGGGACACGAGTTACTACGACCTGCTGGCTTCGGAAGCGAGGCTCTGCAGTTTCGTAGGGATTGCGCAAGGGCAGCTCCCGCAGGAGAGCTGGTTTGCCTTGGGGCGCCTGCTCACCATTGCCGGTGGAGCGCCGGTCCTTCTTTCGTGGAGCGGTTCGATGTTCGAGTACCTCATGCCGCTTCTGGTGATGCCGACATACGAGAACACGCTGCTCGACCAGACCTGCAAGGCGGCTGTGGCCGGGCAGATCGAATATGGGAGGCTGCGCGGCGTACCGTGGGGCATGTCGGAATCCTGCTACAACGCGGTCGATGCCCATCTCGATTATCAATACCGCGCTTTTGGCGTGCCTGGACTGGGGCTCAAACGTGGACTCGCGGATGATCTGGTCATTGCGCCCTATGCCTCGGCGCTTGCGTTGATGGTGGCGCCCGAGGAGGCCTGCCTGAACCTACAACGACTCGCTGCAGAAGGGTATGAAGGAAGATTCGGCTTTTTTGAAGCAATCGACTACACGCCTTCACGTCAGCGACGCGGGCAATCGAGCGTCGTAGTCCGGTCATTCATGGCGCATCACCAGGGTATGAGCTTTCTCTCGTTGGCCTCTGTGCTCCTGGACCGTCAGATGCAGAAGAGGTTCGAGTCTGACCCGGAGTTCCAGGCAACCATGCTGCTGCTCCAGGAGCGTGTGCCGAGGGCCACGGCATTCTATTCGCAGATTGCCGAACGTTCCGAGTCCTATACGGCTTCCCCGGGCACCGAGGCGTCCGTGCGCGTTTTCAGCAGCCCGGACACGTTGTTCCCGCAGGTGCAGTTGCTGTCGAACGGCAGATACCACGTGATGATCACGAACGCGGGGGGCGGGTACAGCCGCTGGAAGGACATCGCGGTCACTCGCTGGCAAGAAGACAGCACCCGCGACGATTGGGGCGCGTTCTGTTACATCCGCGACGCAGGGAGCGGGGAGTTCTGGTCAACCGCGTATCAGCCTGCGCTCAAACGCTCGAAGAATTATGAAGCGATTTTCTCGGAGGGACGGGTCGAGTTTCGCCGCCGGGACCACGACATCGATACCCATACCGAGATCGCTGTTTCGCCCGAGGATGATATCGAGCTGCGCAGGATCACGATCACCAACCGCGGCAGAACACGCAGAGAGATCGAGGTCACGAGTTACGCGGAGGTCGTCCTTGCGCCGCCTGCTGCAGATGCGCTGCATCCGGCGTTCAGCAATCTTTTTGTTCAGACGGAGATCATCGACCACAGGCAGGCGATCCTCTGCACCCGCCGTCCCCGCTCCCAGGGCGAGCACGCACCATGGATGTTCCATCTGATGGCCGTCCATGGGGCGGAAACAGGCGAAGTTTCCTATGAGACCGATCGCCTGCAGTTCATCGGTCGAGGGAGGACGGTTGCCGATCCACAAGCAATGGACAGGCCGGGGGCGCTCTCGGGCAGCCGGGGCTCAGTGCTCGATCCGATCGTCGCTATCCGGTATCGGATAACCCTTGATCCGGACAAACCGGCCATAATCAATATCGTCACCGGTATCGGCGAAACCCGGGACATCTGTATGGGCCTTGTCGAGAAATACCAGGACCGGCGGCTTGCGGACCGCGTTTTTGATCTCGCGTGGACCCACAGCCAGGTGCTCCTGCGCCAGATCAACGCTACGGAAGCCGATGCGCAGCTCTATGGACGCCTTGCCGGCTCCGTTCTCTATGCCAATTCTTCTCTGCGCGCCGATCCGGGCGTTATCCTCAGGAACCGCCGCGGGCAGTCCGGTCTCTGGGGCTACTCCATTTCCGGAGATATCCCGATCGTGCTGCTGCGGATCGAAGATCCGGCGAATATCGACCTGGTGCGCCAGCTCGTACAAGCCCACGCGTACTGGCGTCTCAAGGGACTGGCAGTGGACCTCGTGATCTGGAATGAAGATCACGCCGGTTACCGGCAGCTTCTGCAGGAACAGATCATGGGGCTCATAGCGGCAGGCGTTGAAGCGAACGTGACGGAACGGCCGGGCGGCATCTTCGTAAGACCTGTGGACCAGATATCGAACGAGGACCGGATCCTGCTTCAAACGGTCGCCCGCGTCGTCATCAGCGACAGCCTCGGCCCGCTTGCAGATCAGGTAAACCGTCGCGCTCTTGCGGCGGCATTGGCACCGCTCCTCACACCGACGCGCAGCCGCAGCCCAGAATCCCGAGCCGCAACGGCAAGGGCCCGCAACGACCTGCTGTTCTTTAACGGACTCGGAGGATTCACGCCTGACGGCCGCGAGTACATCATTACGACCGCGCACGGGCAGGAGACTCCGGCCCCATGGGTGAATGTGATCGCAAACCCGCATTTCGGGACGGTTATTTCGGAGAGCGGAGCTGCTTACACCTGGAGCGAAAATGCCCACGAGTTCCGCCTCACTCCCTGGAACAACGATCCAATAAGCGATTCCGGCGGAGAAGCTTTTTACCTCCGCGATGAAGAGAGCGGCCATTTCTGGTCCCCCACACCGCTGCCGGGCTGCGGGGCGATGCATTACGTCACCCGCCACGGGTTCGGTTACAGCGTCTTTGAACACATGGAGGACGGCATCAGCTCGGAGGTCTGGGTTTACGTTGCAATGGATGCATCGATCAAATTTACGGCAATGAAGGTGAAAAACGCATCGGGCCGACCGCGCCGGCTCTCAGCCACCGGTTACGTGGAATGGGTGCTGGGAGATCTGCGGCCGAAAATGGCTATGCAGGTGATCACCGAAATCGATCCCAAGACCGGCGCGATCTTCGCGCGGAACCCCTATAACTCGGAGTTCGCCGACCGGACGGCTTTCTTCGACGCGAGTGAAGCGACGCGGACCGTGACCGGCGACCGGACCGAGTTCCTCGGCCGCAACGGTACGCTTCAAAGACCGGCTGCGATGACGCGTGCGCGGCTTTCCGGCAGGGTAGGAGCTGCCCTGGACCCGTGCGCCGCTATCCAGGTTCCCTTCGATCTGGCGGACGGGCAAGAGCGGGAGATTATCTTCAGGCTTGGCGCAGGAAGAAACTCCGATGACGCAGGCAACATGGTGCGCCGCTTCCGGGGATCCGTTGCCGCGCGCGGGGCGCTCGATAAAGTCTGGGAGTATTGGAATCGCACCCTCGGCGCAGTGCAGGTGGAAACACCCGACCAGTCCGTCAACATGCTGGCCAACGGCTGGCTCTTATACCAGACTCTGGCATGCCGTCTCTGGGCGCGGAGCGGATACTACCAGTCCGGGGGCGCATTCGGTTTCCGCGACCAGTTGCAGGACGTAATGTCTCTCATTCTCTCCGAGCCGCGGCTCGTGCGCGAGCACCTCCTCCTCTGCGCGGCCCATCAGTTCAAGGAGGGAGATGTCCAGCATTGGTGGCATCCTCCGACGGGGCGGGGCGTGCGTACACGCTGTTCGGACGATTTTCTCTGGCTGCCCCTGGCCGCGTGCCGCTACGTTTTGAATACCGGGGACACCGGGGTGCTGGATGAAACCGTCCGCTTCATCGAGGGCCGCCCGGTAAACCCGGACGAGGACTCGTATTATGATCTTCCCCACGCGTCTGAAGAAACGGCAAGTCTGTACGATCACTGTGTGCGGGCCATTCTGAGAGGCCTCAGCCGCGGCGAGCACGGCTTGCCGCTCATCGGCTCGGGTGATTGGAACGACGGCATGAACCTGGTGGGCCAGCACGGCAAGGGTGAAAGCGTCTGGCTCGGATTTTTTCTTTATGAAGTGCTTGTGCGGTTTTCGGAGATTGCGCGCCTGCATGGCGATCCGTCATTCGCCGAACGCTGCCGGGAGGAAGCCGATCATTTGCGCGGGAATATTGAGGAACATGGCTGGGACGGCGAGTGGTACCGGCGCGCTTTTTTTGACGACGGTTCTCCGCTGGGTTCGGCAAGCAATCCCGAATGCCGTATCGATTCCATTGCGCAAAGCTGGTCTGTTCTCTCCGGCGCCGGGGATGCGGAACGCTCCCGCACGGCAATGGAAGCAGTGGACAAGCTTCTTGTTCGACGGGAGCATGGCCTGATCCAGCTCCTGGACCCGCCGTTCGACAAGTCGGATTTGAATCCAGGCTATATCAAAGGATACGTTCCCGGTGTAAGGGAGAACGGCGGGCAGTATACACATGCTGCGGTCTGGACTGCGATGGCCTTTGCCGCATTGGGCGACAGCAACCGCGCATGGGAGCTGCTGGCGATGATCAATCCGATAAACCATGCAAGATCGCCAGAAGAGATCGCGATCTACAAAGGAGAACCATACGTTGCCGCCGCCGACGTATATGCGGCCCCTCCGCACATCGGGCGAGGTGGATGGACCTGGTACACGGGATCGGCCGGGTGGATGTATCGATTTATCGTGGAATCACTTCTGGGGCTGCGGCTTGAAACAGACAAGCTGCGTTTCGATCCGTGCCTGCCCGCTGAGTGGGATGCGTTCAAGGTGCACTATCGGTACCGGGAGACCATCTACCATATCACCGTCCTGCAACGGCGCGACAACAGCGGGGCGAGCGTGACCGTCGATGGCGTTGAGCAGAGCGGCAAGACTATTTCCCTTGTTGACGACCGTCAGGAGCACGCCGTCGAGGTGAGAATTGCATCGAGGTGAGTGATAGTATCAGTGTCGCTTCGGATAGAGCTTCTGGAAGAACTGGCCGGATATATGGGGACATGTTTCTTTTCTCCAATCACCCCCCCAATCTATCCTCTGCAACTAAGAGACAGCAAAAATATGGTATACTGCTTATATGCACTATATGCAGGTGCGAAAAGGAGGTGCACGATGGGAGACAAGGGCGGCAAGAAGGGCAAAGAAAAGAGTCAGAAGCAGAAAATAATGAAGCATGAGCATGAAGTGCAGCAGAAGAAGGAACATCAGCCGAAGAGCACGTTTGGAGCTAAGTAGGTGAGGTTAGACGCGAACTTCATAGGGGCAGCTCTTTACTGTTGACGTTCTCCTCTTTATTTTGCAACACCATTATGTTTTACTATCCATTTCCACTCTGATAATCCTGCTGTATAGCTCGTCCTTTAGCATATTGTGTACCCCGGCGCTTTAAATCATGTGACTAACACATCTCCCTAGTGTCTGCTGCAGTGGATGCCGTCCCAAAAAAAACCGGCGATATTTTCTTCGCCGACTTTGAGTTCGAAATGGCTGGTCATGCATTACCCGCCGAGATACCCGCCGGAAATTTCTTGTCCGGCAATGCCCTCGGGCGCCCGAACGGAAACATCGCTCTGAATGTCCAGCCTCCCTTTCGCGGTCTTCCAGTCAAAGGATGTCCCTTTTTCAAGGATCTGGATCTTCCAGTCGACATACTCCGCCATCTCGACCAGATGCCGGTCATGCGCCAGAAGCATCGGGCTATCTATCCCGTAGGTCCTGGCAAGTTCTTCGCGCAGTACGTAAAGCCGCATCTTAATGCCTTCCAATTCCCTGTATACATCCTCAAAGTACGCTTTCTCTTTTAGTTCATTTGCAGTTGCCATAATGTTCCTCCTTGGTGCAACATTTCACTTCCCAAACCTTCCTATCTGATCTTTAATAGGACCTTTCAACTCTTATTTCTGCCATAACTATAACTCGATCGCCAGGGATGTCAAGGACAATAACAGGACCTATTTGGTACTCTTTATGCATGTTGACCCAGGACATCAACCATCTTAGGGGCAGGTTTCTACTGTTGACGTCCAGCCTTTTCCACTTCCACTGTCTAATCGTTTAAACGCTGGACCGAAGCGTTCATGTGCAAGTTTCATCTTGTACTCTGCATCACCAGTTTATCAACGGCAGTTGCATGATAGTAGGTGTTCATCATGAGGGCTGTGTCCTAATTGAATTGCAGAATATCGATTGAAACATACAGCGCATAGTCTTTCCTCTGCAACAGTCGATATGTTAGTTCATATGCAGTTTTCATTCTGTAATAAAAAATACGCTATGCTGCAAGTGCTCTAATCTTCTCCTCAAGGAATAATCTACGACAGAACGATAACCCCTATCTTAATCAAGATAAAATCTTTTGTTCCATCCACACTTCCCCACAATGCAACAAAATGAGAAGTTGCAAATTCTGGAAATTGACGATGCCTTTAGCCTGTGATTAAATTTAACTGGTTCCCGACAAAGCCAAACCCTTCGTGAAGAAGGGACGGAAAGTGGAGGGTCTTAAAAGACTAAGACGGCCGAGTTGCCGAAGAATAACCCTCTTACATGTTTGACTATTTTTATTTTCGTACGATTAACGAGGAATAAATGAGCGTCAAAAATATGATTAAATAGTTATGTTCACTTCATGCCTTTTGGTGCATACGGGTTACGAGATGAGAAGTATCTTAGTCACAAGGTCCTAGCCTGTATGTTGCCCGAGTTATAGCCAGTTTAAAAGTACCCACTCAGTTGCGACTTGATCCACTTAATTTATGGTTCCAACGCCTCGGTGGTGTTTCTTGATAAAATAACATATGACAATCGTCAAGTCTTTCTTTTTGTTCTTTCTGTTCGTATCCATTGTGAGCTTCAGCAATGGATGTGCGACCTTGCCGAACACCTCTGAAATTATTGATGAGGCGCCGACTGCACAGGAACCTCGTCAAATCGTTTCGTCCAAAGGGCTGTTATCTCCCGAAAAAAGCAAGGCTATCATGGAACGTCTGAAGAGTTCGGCCAACCCGACGGACATTCTGGAACGCCACAATGCCGTGGTAGAATCGGTCACCGAAAGCCCGCTGACGAAGGGGAACAAAGTCACTCTGCTCGCCGATGGTCAGGCTGCTTATGCCGAAATGTTCAAAGCAATACAGAATGCCAAAAACCATATCAACCTTGAAACCTTTATCATTGAAGATGATGAAGTAGGCCGCAAATTTGCCGATCGGTTGCTGCAAAAACAGGCGGAAGGTGTCCAGGTGAATCTCATCTATGACAGCTTGGGCAGTTACAGTACCCCTACTGCCTTTTTTCAGCGCTTGCGGGACAAGGGAATTCAGACGGTCGAATTCAATCCGGTAAATCCGTTCAAAACCCAAGGGCACTGGCTCCTGGCGCATCCGGACCACCGCAAGATTTTGATCATCGACGGCAAAGTCGCCATTGCAGGGGGTATCAATATCAGTAAGGTATACTCGAGCAAGCTTTCCGGAAGGGGAGAGGTCAAAAGGAGCGCCGCTGCCCTGGCGTGACACCGACGTTCAAATTGAAGGCCCCGCGGTGGCGGAATTCCAAAAACTTTTTCTTGACACCTGGCAGAAGCAGAATGGCCCGAAACTCTCTGAACGGAACTATTTCCCTGATCTGAAAGAAGAGGGTAATGCCCTGGTGCGGGTGGTCGGCAGCACGCCGGGACAGAGCAACAGGATCACTTTTATCGTCTATGTGTCCGCGATCACTTTTGCAGAGCATTCGGTTCATCTGACGAATGCCTATTTTATCCCCGACGACCAGATACTAGATGCCTTCACTGATGCTGCCAAGCGCGGTGTTGACGTAAAGATTATTCTTCCCTCAACCAGCGATTCTTCGATGGCCTTATATGCAGCGCGGTATAACTATTCCGAGCTTTTGAAATCAGGGGTGAAGTTATTCGAACGCCGCAACGCCCTGCTGCATGCGAAAACTGCGGTGATTGACGGCGTCTGGTCGACAGTCGGCTCTACCAACATGGACTACTGGAGCTTCTTAAACGATGACGAGGTGAATGCCGTTATCCTGAGTCACGAGTTTGCCATCGAAATGGAGAAGATGTTTGTCAGGGATCTCGATGAGTCCGACGAGATTAAATGGGAAGAGTGGAAAAAAAGACCCTTGTTCCCAAGGATTAGGGAGTGGTTTGCGCACTTATTTTCCCATTGGATGTAAAACATAGCCAAAGATCGGTTTATTACAGTAAAAGTTTTGTAGGTCGGGTAGTGCAAGGCGAAACCCGACCCACAATGATCCCATCCGGCGGATCGAGAGGGGCTGACAAAACTCGCCCCTCACCCACGCGTTGATGCAGATTATATCCGGTATTTCGCAGCACCCCGTTAGAGAAAGGGGATCAACTGGGAGCCCGTTTGAGTATATTTCCTTACGAATTTGTGGGATGTGCGCTTACGATTACTGCTTTCTTGACTGCTCAGCAGCGTGAGGTATACTTAGTTTATTGCAACCTAAAATATCCTGCAAACAGAAATGGGAGGATGTCATGGTAAAACGAGACCGCATGTTCAAATTCTTGATCTGCATCTGGTTGATAGCTTTATTCTTTGGGTGTGCAGCAACGCAGAAACAAGAAAGTACCGGCCAGTATATCGATGACTCAGTGATCACAACCAAGGTAAAAACCGCAATCCTGGATGAACCATCACTGAAAGTGTTTCAGATCAGTGTCAAGACGTACCAAGGGGTAGTTCAGCTAAGCGGTTTTGTCGATTCGGCACAGAGCGTCAAAAAAGCAGGAGTGGTTGCCGGCCGCGTCGAGGGCGTCAAAGAGGTGAAAAACGACCTGGTTGTAAAATAGGTACGTTACCTCAGGTGATTTGACGACCGGCTCCAGCATGTTTTATCGATTTTGTCAAATGCTTAAAGCGAGCGTTGGCTAACTCTACTGCCAGCCGCTGTCAAAGAGGGGAGGATCATATGTTGTGGACGATCGCTGTGATACTGATAGTCCTCTGGGCGTTAGGGCTGGTGAGCAGTTACACGATGGGAGGGTTCATTCACCTCCTGCTGATAATTGCTATCATCGTGGTGGTGGTCGGGTTCCTTCAAGGGCGCAGAGCCGGGTAGGTTGCGGTAGATCATAAACCAAACTGACGACATGGAGGAGGCATGAAATGAGAACATACACGTTGTTAGGCATCATCCTCATTGTTGTAGGGATCGTGGCATTTGTGTATCAGGGCATTACCTACACGACCAGAGAGAAGGTCGTAGATCTCGGTCCAATGCACATGACGGCTGAGAGGACGAGAACGCTTCCGCTGCCTCCGATTGTGGGCGCTATTGCGCTCGTAGGCGGTATCGTGCTGCTGGTCACGGGAGGCAAAAAGGGCTGATGGGAGACAAAACAGTGATGTGTGTAGGAGGCAACAAGATGATAAAGTTATTTTTTGGAACATTGCTTGTGGCGCTGGTAGCTGTAATTCCTATTCCAACGCTGGCAGGGGTAGATGTTAACGTTAGTATTGCTCTGCCGCCGCCCATCGTATTTGCCGCACCACCGGAGTTGATAGTGCTGCCTGAGACGTATGTCTACGTCGTCCCTGACGTAGGCGTGGACATCTTCTTCTACAATGGTTGGTGGTGGCGTCCGTGGGAAGGACGTTGGTATCGCTCACGGTACTACGACTCAGGTTGGGCCTACTATCAAAGGGTTCCCTCTTTTTATGCAGGGATACCCTCAGGCTGGAGGATTGACTACAGGGATCATCGTTGGAGAGGGCATCCGTGGAACTATCAACGAATACCTCACCAACAGGTTCGACAAAACTGGAAGAGCTGGGAAAAGAACAAACATTGGGAGAAGCAACAAACTTGGGGTGTGCAAGGTTTGCAACCCCGAACGCGATCACAACAACCGTCTCGAGAGGTGCAACCACGTGAGTCCCGACCACAATCAAGAGAGGTCAAACCAGAGCGGTCACAACCACAATACCGGGAGGCAGGTCCACAATCCCGAGAGGCGGCTAAACCACAACACCAGGAGGCAGGTCCACAATCCCGAGAGGGCCAACCACAGCACTCACAGCAACAACAGGGAAACCATGAAAGAGAGGAAGGAGAGAAACAGGATAGAAGGTAGGAATATAATCTGTAGCTCTGATGGTGGCCGCAGTGGCTTCGGTGTGCCTGTGCACGCTTCCAAACTCATCAAAGACGTAGACGGTGTGAAGAGCGTAAAGAACCGGATGACCATCGAGTAATCCGAGTCCAAGATCAAAGAGCTACCGGATCCGTTGCCGGCTGGCGTGGGAATGCGCCGGCCGGTAGTGAAGCTAAAGCAAATTGAAAGGAGGATCATATGTTGTGGACGATCGCTGTAATACTGATAATTCTGTGGGCACTCGGGCTGGTGAGCAGCTACACGATGGGTGGGTTCATCCATATTTTGCTTGTGATCGCAATTGTTGTGGTGTTGATCAGGGTCATTCAGGGGCGAAAAATCATTTAGCCGATGAGAGGTCATAAACCCGACCCGGACGAGACCGCCTGTGCGCGTATGAGAGGGTATTATTAAGGGGTCTATTCTTGACAGGCTGTTGAAAAAACACCACTTCAGGTAACCACTGTTTTTTTAGTGCACCAATGATCGTGGAGGTGTTTGCCTATGACTGGACAAAGTAATTCTCAGCGGGGAATCCGCTTCCTTGTCATCGCGGCTGCGCTCGTAATCATCATCTGGGGCATCAATCAGGCGCAGTCGGTCCTGGTGTCCTTCCTTGTCGCCGTTTTTCTCGCTGTCATCGGGACGCCGCCGGTACTCTGGCTCGAGCGGAAACGCATTCCTTCCGTCGTTGCGGTATTGATCGTGGTGACGGGTATGATCATCGTTCTGCTGATAGTCGGCGGTCTTGTAGGCACGTCCCTCAACGGCTTTATCGATGCCCTGCCTTCCTATCAACAACGCATACAGGAACAAGTCTCGTCACTCAAGGCGCTACTGGCAAAGAAAGGCATGCGGCTTACGGACAAGATGCTGCTCGAGTATATCAATCCGGGCGCGGTGATGAGGCTGGCTGTTAGCATGCTCGGGGGTTTGGGCTCCGCGCTCTCGAACATTATTCTGATCCTGCTCACCGTAACGTTTATTCTGCTCGAAGCCTCAAGCTTCCCTGTCAAGCTCCGCGCTGTCCTCGGTGATCCTGAACAGGCATTTCCCCAGTTCACGAGGTTTGTTGATGATATTAAGCGCTATATGATCATCAAGACGGGGATCAGCCTGACTGCAGGTATTCTGATCGGGATATGGCTCTCCATCCTCGGCGTGGATTCTCCTGTTCTCTGGGGTTTCCTGGCCTTTCTGCTCCACTATGTACCCAATGTCGGCTTTATTATCGCCGCGATCCCCGCTGTTATTCTCACCCTTGTCCAACTCGGGATCGGCCGCGCCGCGCTCTCCGCTGCCGGATATCTAGCCGTTAGTTTCATACTTGGCAACGTGGTCGAACCGAGGCTCATGGGACGGAGGCTCGGCCTGTCCACGCTGGTTGTATTTCTCTCGTTGATCTTTTGGGGAAGCCTGCTTGGTTTGATCGGTGTGGTTCTGTGCATACCGTTTACCATGACGCTGAAGTTCGCATGCGAGAACAATAAGAGCACACGATGGGTTGCCGTTTTGCTCGGACCTGAGGTGCCCGCTGAAAGCATTCCACCAGTGTCGAAAAAAGGAACAAATCCTGAGACTTGAACAAATATTGAGAAGGCTTAATAGAAAAGAAAATGGTAATCACTCGGCCTGAGTTGCAGGCACGCGTTGCCTCACTATTCCAACGTGGACTTCAACAGCGCTGCAACGTCGAGTTCAGACTCAGTCACCACCTCGGGACGGAGTAGCTCTCGGCCGAAGAACCAGCAATTGGCGTATTTGCCGACCAAGATACCTATCTTCTGCTCCTGGATGAAAAAAGTAGTTGCTTGCGACCACTTTATTTACCGAACTCTTTTCTTAAGGTGTTTTGCATCACTTGTAAAGGATTGGTCAATTCCTATCATTGCACGTTTCAACGAGTATTTCACAGCTTTTCAAGTTAGCGCGGTTGCGCACTTAAATGGTTATCACGGAGTGAAAGCCATGGGAGCGGAAAGGAAAAAAGTTCTGATTATCGCGGGCGGCCTCGTCGCCCTGATCATAATGGCTGCAATTGTCGTTGCCTTATTATTCAATATCAATTCTTACAAGCCCCGCATCGAAACCGCAGCATCCAAAGCGACAGGCCTGGACGTCAGGATCAATGGGAAGATGGGGCTCTCTTTCTTTCCCTTTGGCGTATCGGCTAATGATATCCATGTAGCCAACAAGGGAGGCGAGATTCTTTCCCTCAAAGAACTCAAGCTAGGGGTGGAGTTAATCCCCCTGCTTACGAAGCAACTCAAAGTCACCAGATGCGAGCTTGTCAAACCGACTATCTCCATCGTGAAAGACGCCGAGGGGAAATATAATTTTGGAAATTCTGAAAAGATATCGGCTGGAGAGGGGCTGGGAGCAGCTTCCAGTTTGAATGAACTCAGGCTGTCCCAAGGGGCACTGGTCTATCTTGACAAGAATACGGGTGAAAAGACGGAGTTGAAGGAAATCAATCTGACAATCAAGGATCTCTCGATAGGAGATACCACGGAAGCCATGATAAAGAACGGCTCGTTCACAGGAAACTTCGACTGCAAGGAGGTGCTGCAAAAGGATTTCAGGATCGAGAATCTCAAGGCTCATGTGAAGGCTGTCAAGGGGATATACAATTTCGAACCTCTTGCCATCGGGGCCCTCGTCTACTTTGACAAGAATACGGGTGAAAAGACTGAGTTAGAAGAAATCAATCTGACAATCAAGGATCTTCTGATAGCGGATACTTCAGAAACCATTATAAAGCACCTCTCGTTCACGGGAAACATGGACTGCAAGGTGGTGCGGAAAAAGGACATCAGGATCGACAATGTCAAGAGTCCTATAAATGTGGTGAAGGGAGTCGTCTATCTCATGCCCCTTACCATGGATATCTTCGGCGGGAAGGGAGAAGGAGATGCCACGGTAGACAAGTCGGAAACCGATGTTGTGTATAAAATCAATTTGAAAATATCAAAGCTGGACTTCGCAAAACTTGAGGAGTCCTTCGGCGCAAATAAGGTAGTCGGCGGGAAGGGTGATTTTTATGCTTCCTTGACGATGAAAGAAAAAGGAAGTCGCGCTCTGATGAGCAGCGTGGATGGGACATTTTCTCTCCGGGGTGATAATCTCGTCATTTATACTATGGACCTCGACAAGGCCCTCTCATCGTATGAAACGAGCCAGGAGTTTAATCTCGTCGACCTCGGCGCTTTCTTAATCGCTGGCCCGTTCGGCTCGCTCAGTGTCGTTGCGCTCCACGCGTACAGTCCGCTCAGTGCCATCGCGCTCAAGGCGTACCGTTACGGGGACCTTTATAACAAGACCCGAGGAGGGCAGGGCGACATCACGCAGTTCATCTCGCACTGGAAGATCAAGGAAGGTATAGCAGACGCCACGGATTGCGCCTTTGCGACTCGCCATAATCGGGTCGCTCTTAAAGGCAAGCTCAATATTGTAAGTGAACGCTTTGATAATGTAACAGTGGCGCTTCTGGATGACAAGGGATGCGCAAAGTTCAAACAAAGCGTTGTCGGTTCCTTCGGCAGTCCTCAAATCAGCGCGGTGAGCGCGGTCGGGTCCCTTGGCGGCCCATTCTCCAATCTTTACAGAAAGGCAAAGCGCTTTTTTCGAGGCGGTAAATGCGAGGTCTTTTATAACGGTGCTGTGCGGCAACCCTAAAACATTTTGAAACTTCGTGACCTCCGACGACAATTATTTCATAGGCTTGATTTAGTTTCAAAATTTCCGGCTCTTTCTGCACATCTGAGCCTCCATTCAATTTGCAAATCCTGATTTCAAGCCATCACACAAGGGTGTACAGGTCAAGAACCTGTGAAACCATAAGAAGATTGTATCTGAAGTGTAATACTTACGGTCCATAATTTTGGTGAATTCAATTTTTATTGAAAATCGTCAGGTAAAAAAGTCCTAATCTTGACATCAGCTGATGAGAGTGTACACTTTAATCAATAGGATGATGCCAATAGGCACTCTTGTTGCCGGAAAGGGGGGTCTGAATGCTTTGGACCATTTTTGTGATCCTCGTGATCTTATGGCTCTTGGGCTTCGTCAGCGGCTATACCATTGGCGGATATATCCATATTCTCCTGGTCATCGCAATCGTTGTTGTGCTGATCAGGATTATTCAGGGACGCAAACCGTTCTGACGGTTTAAGCCATGTCTTCAACAAAGTTAATTATAGGAAATTATTTTACCGCTGGCAGAGATAAAAATTTCAAACGTCACAGGAATTTCACAAATAGGGCCGTATAGTAGAGTCTTATGTGAGAGGAGGAAGTCATGGAATTCATCTGGTTTATCTTGATCGGGTTGGTGGCAGGGTGGTTAGCGGGGCAGTTCATGAAGGGCGGCGGTTTCGGCGTCATTGGCGACATCGTCGTGGGCGTGCTAGGCGCATTGCTTGGAGGTTTTCTGTTTCGCTTCTTTGGTGTGTCCTTGGGTGGGGGTCTACTCGGCGCCATTATCGTAGCAACCATTGGCGCGGTAGTGCTCATTTACATCTTACGCCTCATCAAACGAGCATAAGGGGCTATCACCTGTCGATCAACCGGATGCCTCGCCGGTGGCGCTACGCGCCGTTCGCTCGGCCCCGTGTAGCTTCATTTGTTGCGCCACATAAAGTTTTTCTTGATGCCAAACATTCATAGAGAGCTCTACAGAGCAGACCGAATTGGCTGGCTACGAGCTGCTGTGCTTGGCGCGAATGATGAGACTATCTCAGTAGCAAGCCTTGTTGTAGTCGCGACCAGCGCCGCAACAACCGAGGCGAAGCAGATCACTCAGCAGGATCGATATGGCTCTCCCCTCTATTTCGAGGCATTCGAAGTGTCTTTTCTTTCGGAAGGTGCGAGTATCGCACGTTGCCTATTCCTGGCATTATTTTTTGCGTTCCGGAACTGGTTAACGGATGAACGAGTCTAACTCTGCAATCAACCGGATCGCCTGCGATCTGCGCTTGCAGGCTCCCTCTGCTCTCGCGTGGCAGCTTATCAAGTGTGTTGATGCTGGTCCCAACCCTGTATTCCACAAACATTTCTATTAAGCACTCACAGCAAGCTTGTAGTGGTCTGAGGAGGAACTGAATCTCCGATGAAGTGAAGATTCTGAATTGAAACTTTCTGTCAAGAGCATCCTGTAACATTTACGTATAGTGCCATGCCCATACCCGAGAGTGGCCTACACAGGAGGTGCAGTCATTATGGTCAAATTGCAGCAGGAGCTGGTTATTTGCCAGGTTTGTAAAGAATACAAGAAAATGAGCGATATGCTGTCAGCGGAAATCGTCCGTGCACCGATCGTCGAGAAAATCAAGATGACTTGCCCCGACTGGTCCCCTCAAGGGTTCATATGCATTGCCGATCTCAATCGTTACCGGGCGGAGTATGTCAAAGATGTCATCAAAGCGGATAAAGGCGAGCTGTCCAAATTAGAAGAGCAAGTTATAGTAAGCATGAAAGAACAGGCCCTCCTGTCACAAAACATCAATGTTGAGTACGACCGACAACGCAGCTTCGGGGAAATTATGGCGGACAAGCTTGCCGACTTTGGTGGCAGCTGGCTTTTTATCGGCATCTTCTGCGGAGTACTGATTATCTGGCTCGTCATGAACTCTGTAGCGCTGATCATGAAGCCTTTTGATCCCTACCCGTATATTTTCCTCAACCTTGTCCTTTCCTGTCTAGCCGCCATGCAGGCCCCGGTCATACTCATGAGCCAGAACCGCCAGGAGGTGAGGGATCGCTTGCACGCGGAGCAGGATTATCGCGTTAACCTCAAGGCCGAACTGGAGATCCGCCACTTGCACGAGAAGATCGACCACCTTCTCATGAATCAGTGGCAGAGGCTGATGGAGATCCAGCAGATCCAGATGGAGCTCATGGAAGAGCTTGCACGTAAAAAAAGGCCGGAACGGACGGAATAACACCTTCTTACGATATCTATGGTTAGAGAGCTGCGCCAGCTACTCTTAACAGAGACCGAGACCCTGAGACCTGAACGCGCACCTGCAGAGGAGATGCTCTATGTCCGAAATACGCGAACGAAAAGAAACCGGGCGCATTGAGGCGTTCAGCGATGGCGTTTTCGCCATTGCCATAACGCTGCTCGTCCTCGGGATTAAGGTGCCGAAGGCCGCTGAGCTTGGCGCAGACGGAGGCCTTCTATCTGTCGGTTTAAGCGTTGGAGTATGCCTATGCCTGGCAGTGTACTTCGGCTTCAAGGGCTGGCCGACACGGCCTTGACCCTCCTTGATGCAGCGCAGCCCTACATATAATTACATGGTCAAGAATGGAGTATTACTGTATAGTCAATAAACAATCATCGGTCGGAAAGACCATTGCGCGTGACTCCGGAAGAATGAAAGCGGGTAAATCATGGCTGAAGATAAGAAAGACGAGAGAGGCAGTATCCCCAAGATCTATTGGAGGTACCTTGCGGCATTTTTAGCAGCTTCTATATTTATTTATGGGTGGAATATCTTTTTCAACCCCAACGCTCCCTCACGCACTGTACGATAAACTACAGTCAGTTTATTGAGCAACTGAGCGCAGGCAATATCAAATCCGTTTCCATAAAAAAGGAACTGGTAAACGGGGAGTTGATTAAGGAGGCGAGTGTCCCGCTGCCGGGAGAAAAGAAATCCGCGCAGGTAAAATACTTCCAGACCATCCTGCCTTCCTTCCAGGGTGAAGGACTCCTGTCCCAGCTGAAGGAAAAGAATGTGATCATCACCATCGAGCCTGCCGAACAGGGATTATTCTGGCAGATGGCTGATCGGGTTCCTGCCCTGGGTGCTGATCATCGGTTTCTGGGTCCTGATGACGAGAAGGAGTCAGCAGATTCAGGGCGGTCCTGGAGGCCTCTTTACCTTCGGAGCAAGCAAGGCCAAACTGTATGTTGCGAAAAAACCGAGCGTGACCTTTAAAGACGTTGCCGGGATGGACAATGTGAAGATGGAGCTGAGAGAGACCATAGAGTTCCTGAAAGACCCCTCCCGGTTCGAGAAGATCGGGGCAAAGGTCCCAAAGGGCGTGCTTCTGATCGGACCTCCGGGAACGGGCAAGACCCTCTTTGCACGCGCAACAGCAGGGGAGGCCGCAGTGCCTTTTTACAGCATCAGCGCTTCAGAGTTCATAGAGATGTTCGTAGGGGTCGGCGCCTCGCGCGTCAGGGACATGTTCAAAAAAGCCAAGGATACCCAGCCGAGCATTATTTTTATCGATGAGATCGATGCGGTAGGGCGTACGCGCGGCGCGGGGCTTGGAGGCGGACAGTGATGAACGGGAGCAGACACTGAACCAGCTTTTGAGCGAAATGGACGGATTCGATCCCCATGAAGAAGTGATCGTTATGGCTGCCACCAACAGGCCGGACGTTCTGGACCCCGCGCTTCTGCGGCCGGGAAGGTTCGACCGGCATATCGTGATAGACAGGCCGGGCTGGAAAGAACGGAAGGCGATCCTGGAGATCCATGTGAGGGGCAAGAAGCTGGCAGCCTGATGTGGATTTCGAAGCCCTGGCAAAGGGCACCCCGGGCATGACCGGCGCCGACCTCGAGAATCTTACCAACGAGGCCGCACTGGTCGCCTTGAGAAAGAACAAAGAGATGATAGACATGCACGACTTTTTGGAGGCCGAGGACAGTATCCTGATGGGAGCAGTGAAGGAGTTGACCATCAGCGACATGGAAAAGCGGATAACGGCCTATCATGAGGCAGGACATACGCTCACCGCGTGGGAATTGCCCGGAGCCGATCCCATATACAAGGTCAGCATTATCCCCCGCGGAATGGCGATGGGTGTTACGCAGCTCCTGCCCGGGGAAGACCGGCATTATTATCCTCGCACCTATCTTATGAACAGATTGAGCATCAACCTTGCCGGACGGGTTGCGGAAAAGATCGTCTTTAACGACATCAGCAGCGGCGCACAGAACGACCTGAAAGATGCGACTTCGCTGGCCGAGAAGATGGTGGCGCAGTGGGGAATGAGCGACAAGGTCGGCCCGATAAATCTCGGACGCGGTGAAGAACATCCGTTCCTGGGCAGGGAGCTGTCCCTGCCGAAGCGCTACAGCGAGGAGATGGCCTGGCTCATGGACCAGGAGATCCAGAAAATCATCATCGATGCGGAATCAAGGGCGACTGAAATATTGACAGGGAAAAGACATACCCTTGACGCGCTTGCGGAGGCATTGATGAAGGAAGAGATGCTTGAAAGGGCCGATGTGGAGCGGATAATACAGGGTTCGAAAGAATAGCAAATCAGACGTGACCCCAGGGCGAATAAATCAGCCGAAGCGTTATTCCTCACAGTTCTTATAAACAGTATACTTAAAGCGACGCGAAACTGTTTGCAGGGTGGGTGTATTCTCATTCAATTTGTGGTGTTAGCTGACAAGTGACCACAGTAATATTAGACTAACATATGAACATCAATTATCAGAACCGCCCAAAGGCTATACAAGTGAAGGCGTTCAAGACCAATGGCCCTGCTGGCCACGGCCCAACTGCCCGTTAACTAGCTCCGGATGACCACTACTATTCGTTATTGCGGAGGCCCAATATGCGCACAGCGCCCCCCGGCCCGAGTCGCCGTGTGTTACTTCAGCGACTGTTTCTTCATCTGGCATTCTCACTTGCTCTTCTGGTGGTGTCACTTGCGTTTGGCATGTTGGGCTACAGCCACTACGAGCACCTGCCTTGGCGCGATGCCTTCCTGAATTCGGCCATGCTCTTGGGCGGGATGGGGCCGGTGAAGCAAGATCTGTCGGAGTCCGGAAAAGTCTTCGCAGGGCTCTACGCACTCTACGCGGGGTTGGTCGTTATCGCTGTCACCGGCCTACTTCTCGCGCCGGGCATTCATCATTTAATGAAGCGGGTGCACTGGGAAGATCGACCAGACACCAAGTGATCGCGTGCTCCCGACTTTCTGAAGGAGAAAAATCAAATGAAAATTTCAGACTGGCTGGATGAAAAGGAAGCAGAGAACGTGGATGTATCTCAAATCGTATTGCCTGCAGATATGTCTTATGATGAAGTCCCAGACGAAACTATTTTTTTCAAAGAGATTAAACCCTGCGGGCTTCTCTGTACAGAAAATCATCCCTTTTCTACGGTCGAACGCTTTGGACACTGGTATTACTGTAGAGGTCAAGACAAGAAAGCAGGTATTCATTCATCAATAATGAAGTGGGGGCTGTTTACAAAGGATAAAGATATTGCACTCCAAACGGCAAAAGCACACATAGAATAAAAAAACGTGAATGATCCTATAACAAACCTATACCCGACTCTTCTCTTTCTCCTCGGTGATTATTTCGTACTACTAAGAGAGACGATAGTGTTGTCCCAAGCGAATAAAAGGGGCAGACTTTTTAAATATGAAATCGAGATAAAAATCTAACTAGTAAATCCAGCGGACGCTATTGTGCCGGTGATTAATCCGTTCATGCGCATGTTTCAATACGTATCCTGCATCTCCTGTTCGTTAACTGTCATTGTAAGATTGTGGAAAACGCAATTATTTAAAAGCGCAATTGGCGTTGATTCCTTCCTGTAGTTGTTGTCATTAACATTCTTCGCAACAAGCAACGTTACAATGTTTAGGCTTCTTTCTGAGCGCATCTTTACAGAAAGAAGCCTAAACATTAGGAGGAATCACTCTGAAACGTCTTTTATATGGTAACATCAAATTTGCACAGATTCTTTTAGCACTGGCACTTCTTTTTGTGGGATTGGCTTCCGCATCACCGAAGCCCACACAATTTTCTCGAACCGACCAAGACAACCTGCGCACAGTCGCAGTGAATTTGAAGGAAGCGATTCTCAACGAGGATGTTGATGGAATTCTCCGTCATGTTAGCAAGCCGAATGGACTCACATGCAGAGATACGCAGATTCCATACCAACAGGTCAGAAAGGATCTTCAGAACAGGAATAGTCATCTTTACATGAGTCTGTTTGATTCCTTAAGATTTTCCAAACAGTGCGGGTATGAATATCCGGCAGAGCATCCGCCAATTTCTGATAAGGAATTCTTATCAACGGCCGCAAATGAATCAATTGAAATTGAGGCAATAACAGACGAATGGGCGCGGGTTACTTTTAAATCACAGACCAAGGGTCCTTACCGGCGAGAATATAGTTTCCATAAGGAAGAGAGTGGCTGGAAGTTGACCGGGGGCTTCATCGTAAGTAGATGTTCGTGCGGCTAGGAGCTAGTTCCTTCGCAGGCAGGTAGCCAGAACCTGCATACAAAAATACCAACGCCGTTGTTTATGAGCTCGTGTTCTCTCCAGCCGTTGACTCCTGCATCCAACACTGCTACCATTACATTAAAAGACGAAGCGAGGAAAAACACGGCTGCCTGATGATCAAGGTCGTTAGCCGCAATATATGTGGTAGTTTAGATGAGCTACGAGCCCATAATCCGAAGACCAAAGGGATAATTTGTATAACATTAAACTATCGGGTACACTCCCCGAAAGTGAAAAAATTAAAAAATAAAAATTCATCTACTTCACGGTCTTCCCCTGTTGCAACCTTGGTATCAAGAGACGCAGCACGATATTGAGGTCTATCACGTGCCGCTGTTTGACTCCTGAACTACCCGGTGCTATTCTTAAATAAAGGATGATAATTATCCTTTATTGCCTGATGGCTGAAAGCCCTGGTTCTCGCCTCGCTGTGCGGGGTGAGAAGGAGGAGCTCGAGTCCGATGCCCCTTCGGGGCGACGGTTCAGCCCTGCGTTAGACGTTTCGAACTATAAACTTCTTAATATGGGAGGGACAGTAGACATGAAAAAACGATATGTAATAGCGATCTCTAAAGTATCGATCGTCGCGCTTCTTGTGGGATTCTCAACGGTTAACGCTGGAACGATGCCCGAAGTCCCTGAAGCTCTCAAGGCCCCAGCGACTCAAGTCTTATCGCTTGAGACACAGGCAGTCGGTGTGCAGATTTACGAGTGCAAGGCCAGTAAAGATGAACCGACGCGGTTCGAGTGGGTGTTCAAAGCGCCGGAAGCCGAACTGTTCGATAGCGCCGGCAAGAAGATCGCTAGGCACTATGCTGGTCCGACCTGGGAATCGAATGATGGAAGCAAAGTGGTCGGCGAGGTTAGAGCGAAAGACAATGGTCCTGATTCCAACGCCATTCCGTGGTTGCTGCTGAGTGCGAAATCAAATTCGGGGAGTGGCGTCTTCGGTCAGACGCAAAGTATCCAGCGCCTCTATACTACGGGAGGCAAAGCGCCTGCAGAAGGCTGTGACCAAGCGCAGTTAGGCAAAGAAGCGCGGGTGCCTTACAAAGCCAAATATTACTTTTATAATGCGAAACCATGAGGGGTATCGCGTCTAACTCCGTGCCCCTAAGAAAGATCTCAGCCTAAGAATTTGCTCCAGCGGAAGGGCGCTGCCGGCAGCTTAGCTTTGCCGTTACGCTTATTTCAACTGGTATTTTGCAATATTTTTTTCGAGCGCGAATGCACAGTAGTAGGTGTAGGTGAATATCTAAGCAGGTAGACCAGAACCACAACGAGAATAACTACGACTAGAAGGCTTATGAGAATGTCGACTCCGTCTCCGCCCGCTTGGAGCGAGTCCGTGTTAGGTCCGGCTGCGCTTGCGAGCATACTCGCATTTGGGGGCCATCATCGCTCAACCCGCTCGCCCGACGCCGGTTATCTTTTATCGTATACAAGTTTGAACTGGTATTCTGCAACTCCTCTTCGGCGTGCGCTGGTGCAAGCTTGTAGGTGGTTACGAGATAGATACAATTTTTCGCGAGGCGAAGAATTGCAGTTGAAGCATGCGGTGCGACCTTCTTCCTGAAACATTGGAGTTCTCATCTTTGGCAACAATCAATATTTCATCTTTAAAAAGCTGAGAATTGGAGACGGCGAATGCGTGAATGGGACCCGTATCAGTATCTGCAATTCAAGCGAGAAAGAACTCAGCCATCAATAGACCTGGTTGCACGAATCCAGATGGATGACCCTAGAACTATTATCGACATAGGGTGCGGTCCGGGGAATAGCACCCAAATATTGTTGAGGAGATGGCCTCATGCCGACATACTTGGTCTCGATAAGTCGGAAAAGATGATACAAAAAGCACGGCAGGATTATCCGCACCAAAAGTGGATAGTTGGAGATGCTTCAAATTTGGATACTCACCAGACTTATGATATTGTATTTTCCAACGCAGCAATACATTGGATTCCACGACACGAAATCTTATTACAACGGCTGTTTCAGAAAGTAAATGAAAACGGAATATTGGCGATTCAAGTGCCGACGAATCGGGAGTCTCCATTATATAAGGCAATATTACGTGTTTCGAAGAGCGGTAAGTGGAATACGTTCACCACAGGGCGGGAAGCCGCCATAACATATCATAGTGCCGAATATTATTACGGCCAACTCAGTTTGTATACAAAAGAAATCACTATTTGGGAAACGATTTATTATCATATCATGAACTCCCATCAGGAACTGATCGACTGGTATAAAAGCACTGCAATGAAGCCGTATCTCGATAGCCTGCCGACTGATGAAAGCAGAGCAGAATTCGAAAAGGAGATATTAATTGAATGCAAGGCAGCCTATTCACTTCAGCGCGACGGGAAAATTCTTTATCCATTTAAGAGACTTTTTTTTACTGCGCGCAAGTTAATTGAGGTATAGTATTTGTTGACAGATTGATCCGGTAGGATGAAATGTTCTTCCTGAAACATTGGAGTTCCAATTCTCCGCAACAATCAATAATACATCTCTAATTTGTTTTTTAAGGCCATCAATTTTGTCGTAGTGCGCAATATTATGCAAATCCCACGTAGTAATTTCCTTCTTTTATGTTAAACTGGAAACATCCGAAGACGAATATTGAGAGGATCGCTGAGAAACGCGCCCTCACGGCGGTAATGTCCATCTATAATGGCCACCAGCTAGAAATAGCGCTGAAGTCTTACAAACGGGAAGAGAAAAACTATGGGTAAGAATCGGATGGAAGCTTTCAGTGACGGAGTCCTTGCCATCATCATCACTATTATGGTTCTGGAAATGAAAGTACCTCTTGGCAGTGACTTCGCCGCGCTCAAACCGCTGCTACCAGTTTTTTTCAGCTACATACTGAGCTTTGTCTATCTCGGCATTTACTGGAACAATCATCACCACATGCTTCATGTCACCCAGAATGTGAGCGGCTCGATCCTGTGGGCCAACCTGCACCTGCTCTTCTGGCTGTCACTCTTCCCCTTTGTGACAGGATGGATGGGAGAGAACCACTTCGCTCCCGAGCCAACAATCCTCTATGGCGTGGTGTTGTTCATGGCTGCTGTTTCTTACTTTAATACGACAGCAAGCCATCATCGCAAAACAAGGCCGGGAATCCTTTCTAGCTACCGCTGTTGGAAGGGATTTTAAAGGAAAGATCTCGCCGATTATCTATGCCATCGCCATCGGAACGGCATTTGTCTCGCCATGGATTTCGCAGGTGCTATATGTACTGGTAGCAGCGATGTGGTTGATCCCGGACCGCCGTATTGAAAATGCTCTGGTAGGCAGGAAAGGATGAACGTACTAATAGTCGGAACGGGAAGAACAGTATCAAATCTCAAATATTGATGTGCAGTAGTCAGTATTCGCGTTTACAAGTATTGTAAACGCGTTTAGTGACTAACCCCGCTTCGAGTTCTATCTCCTGTTCTCTTGACAACGAATATAAACAATTATAGACTCCTTCCTGTAGTTGTTAAAGTTATCATTATTTGAAACGCATCAAGATTCAACAGGAAATTAGCAGCCGGCGCACTCATTTGAATCAACATTCTTGTTGAAATAATTAGCGTGAAATATTTTTATGCGAGATCAGCATGAGCGCCAAGACTAGTAAAGTACGACTATATGTGCTATGAATATCCATGTAAGGGATCTCTCGTAATGTTTCTTCGTGTTATTATACTGACTATTATTCTCACTTCTTGCACCAGCCATATCGTGCCATTGGAAAATCTCCCCGAACCTTTTCCCTATTGCGGATTGCTCAATATGCCGACTCGGCCTTACCCGGCCATCGAACCAAGAGCGTACCTCGGGACCTACCTAGCCACCAAAAAATTAGAGCAAGCCATTCCGAACTGCAAAGAGAACCTTTTTATCCTGGCTGCGGGAATCATCAAGGGAACACCTGCGGAAAAAGCTGGGCTCAGGGACGACGACGTCATATTGTCATTGAACAATTTACCTACGTGTAATAATGTCGAGCACATCATATCGTCCTTTAAAAAAACGATCGAACAGCAGAAGATCGGAGTTCCCCTCCCCCTTGAGATTCTCCGCAATGACCAAAAGCTTGGCCTCACGGTCACGCTGGATGATCTACCGACTCATGTTCAGCGGGAAGCGGAACACCCCGAGATCGATCAATGTCCGCAACAGACCTCGCTGCTCGAGAACACCCTGCGGGCTCAAAATGTCTTGCCTTTCTATAATACCCTCGTGAATGAGCTTTATCGGAAATCCAACGTTGTACATAATCCAGGCTCGATAATCTACGAAAAAGAGTTCCATCCCTTTCAATTGAACGAGGTGACTTACCTGATGAGGCATCCTTTGGCAGCAGGAGCCGTTGCCAAAGAACTTTCACGGCGGACAAGTGCGCCCCTTGAAGAAATGAACCGGCAGATTAATACCATTATCCAAAAGACCGCTTCTCTCCTTGGTGTCGGGCTATTATCTTCCGTCTCTCCAACCGAAGTGACATTCCCTGCCTTGCTCCGAACCATGGAGGAAACAAAGAACAGGATCGACGAAGCGCAAAGCAATTTAACACCAGAAGAAAAGATGCTCATGCAGAATGCAGCACGAAATTTGGATGACGACAAACAATGGAACACTGTTCTCGACATCTCCATGAAGATCGACCGCACAAAGCTCTTCAATGCCTTTTCTCCATTTCTCGCCTTTTTGACCCGTGACAATCTCGAGCTCCTGAGACAAGACCTCGTCACCAGGTTCAGAGGCAGCACGGGCTCCATCCTATATGAAGCGCAGACACCGATCGGCAAGGTGATCGTAGGCGGAGTAGGACCGAATGTGTATGCTGAGGACGCCGCATTGATCCTTGATCTCGGAGGTGACGACCTTTACCTAAATAATGCAGGAGGGACGCGGCCCGGGATGCCAATAGCCCTGGTGATCGACTGGGGAGGAAATGACCGGTACCTAAGCAGAGAGAACTTTTCTCAGGGTGCGGGGATCCTCGGTGGTGGTTTTCTTATCGATCTTGGTGGGGACGATACATTCATCTCACTGGATGGGAGCCAAGGAGTTGGCTTCTGGGGCATAGGACTTCTCTATCATAGCGATGGTAACAGCGTATTCAGTGCAAGGAAGTTATGCCAGGGCACAGGACAGATGGGCATCGGTATTTTGATAAACAGAAACGGGGATGACAAATATTTCTGCTCCTATGCGGGACAAGGGCTGGGACTGTTCGGCGGAGCAGGCATACTAATCGACGAGGCCGGCAATGATCTGTATCAATTGGGCGGCTTAGAACCGGACTTTCGCGACCCCACAAAAGCGACCCAAAGCTTTGGTCAGGGGTTCGGTCTGGGCATCAGGGCTGACAAGGATAAGCTCGGCGTGCCGGGAGGGATAGGCATGCTCATAGATAAAAAAGGGGACGATGTCTATATCGCTGATTATTTTGCCCAGGGTGCAGCCTATTACTACGGACTTGGCATTCTGGACGATCAGGCAGGAAATGACCAATACATTTCCGGCCGGTATTCTCAAGGCGCGGGAATCCATTCTTCGATCGGCATCCTCATCGACCGTGCGGGAAATGACTTCTACTATTCCTCGGTCGGTGCAGGCCAGGGCATGGGGCACGATTTTGGCGTCGGGTTCCTGGAGGATGACGCAGGAGACAACTATTTTTACGGGGGCTCACTAGTGCAGGGCGCGTCCACAAATGGAAGTCTCGGTATATTGATAAACGCGAAGATGAAGGGTGACAACAAGGACGAAGCGCTGTTCAACGTGGAGGTGAACAGCATGGGGATCAGGATCGGCAAAGAACATGCGCGCGATGCCGCTGTTATTGACATCGGGGTGAAGAAGTAGTAGACCTCTATGCCATCGGAATGTGATCTACCCCCGCTTATTTTACTAGTTAGAGATTCGGACTTTTTAGATTTTGGGGTTGGATCGCCTCGGGGGCCTAGTAATCCAGAGAGCCGTGTGGGTGAAAGTTACACTGCATTTTTCAACCCAGTAATCTGCACCATTTATGGCGGGCTGCCAGTACACCACTTGTAGGTGTATGTGACGATATTTATGTGAGCGGCACGATACTAATTTACTGATAGCAAATATATAGTCACGGGGCAATGACCATGATTAAGGTCTTTCTAAAAAACAATAAGCTGATAACTTTTGAATTAGGTGATGAGAGGAGAGAAATTGAACTTGTTTCTCGCTTTCACAATGGGCTTGATGGCAATACTGTACTAAATTTAAAAACAAGTAATAAAGAGATATCCACTCGCATAAGGGTATCAGATATAAAAAACATGCAGTACTTGAAAGATGAAATGAATAAAATGACGAAAACGGAAACAAATAACCTTTTTAATTCTACACAAAATTCTAAATTCAAAACGCGAGAAGAATATGAGAAGTGGAAAGAGCAAAAGATTAAAGAGAATAAACTTAAATCCACAATAGAGAGGTCATCAAAAAACCGCTCCTGATAAAAAATAGGACAATTACACTGGCGTTAATATATCTACATATGATGCTGCTAAAGTAAGTGAAGCGAGAGCAAAGGGATGTTCTGCTTGTGGCGAGGTGATTCTTATTGCTTTCCTGATAAAGAAAACAAAGTAGACGGATGCGTGTTTCATCGTAGAAATATGCTCGTCAAGAGGAGACTGGAAAAAGTACTCTTGAAAAAGTATTCGAAAGTATTGACGCAGCTAAGCGCGCAGAAGTAGGAAGCTTATGAAGCAGGGATAGGTTATTGTTACTTCAGAAACTCATAGGGAAACGGGGACGTCCTTTCACTGCTTTATCTCTCACTCTCAGCACTGACGTAAGAAAGCAACAATGCATAGATAGAAATAACGTCCCCCAATGCAGCCTGCCCTATGCTGCCTTGCGAGCGACGGCTTCCTTTCGTGCAACCGTCATCTCCATCATCTTCTCTTCCTTGCCGCCCTTGGGCGTGATGAACATCTCAAACTCCAGGGTATTGTCGTCCTTGATCCTGGTCACACTGCGCCAGACCGCGGGGCCCCTGACCGGGTCGTCGTAGCTGCATTCCTGCGTAATGGTCCTGCCATCCGCGCTTGCACTTGCCCACGAAATAGTAGATGGCGGTGCTCATCGAATCGAGCCAGACCGACTCATACTTCTTGGTATGGTTGTCGTACCCCAGGAGGTTGATGCCGGCGAATGGGCAGTCCCATCATATCGCCGGTATAGACCTGCTGCAGGTAATGGCCGTCAAGGACCAGCTTCTGTTCGCACGTGCCGGTCGATTCCAACGGCGGCTTGTCAGGTTCCATCCAACCCCTGGTCCTGGTCGTCCAACTTCCCTCCAGTTTCGCCAGCAGTTTATGAGGCTCGCCCGGAGTTCCTACTTTCTTGTATATTTCCATGATCTTCTGCATGTCTATTTTGTTTTCTTGCTTTGCCATGGTAATTCTCCTTGTTTGCAATAGCTACTGATAGTTTAATGATTGCGCAACTATTTATTCGTGTCAATGGGATAAAAGTATGATTGAAATAAGTATATGGGGGAATCCTTGATCTCATAAAGGCTCTTTTATGTTTGAAATTTCCCGTGCTATTGGGCACATTAGGGTACACCCCCTGAAGGAATTTTAGTTGTTGACCAACAGATCCTTCCCATAATATGCTTTAGTTTCAATATCTTGGAACATTAATATATCATCTGGTAATTTGTAGACATACCCTAAAAATACCCTGAAATTAATCTTTACTTTGCATTTGTCACCTGATATCTTTAAAATATATATTACTTTATTATTACTTACTATTTCATAGCTTCTCGTTCCGATTGGTTGTCCCACAATAAAATATCCTATGATGATTTTTATTGTAGACTTCACTAATTTATAATTTAGGAGAAATGTTATGTTACAGCAAAGAGCTATACAGATGCGTCGAATTTTGATGCTGTTCGTGTTCATAGCTATATCGATTTTAACGTCTACTTCATTTGCTATGCCGATCGTGTCCTACTCTGTAAACGGTTCAGCAAATAATTGGACCTTGGACTTCAGCGTAACAAATAATCTGGGCGGATCAAATTACATTTATTTTTTTGGTGTGCAGCTTCCAGCGCGTGACATTACTGGAAAGCCAACTGGTTGGCATTCTGACATATGGAAGTCCTGGAATAACTATGAGTACGGTGGCTCTGACATTACTTATAATAACGTTTGGCTAAATGATAATCCGAAAATGTACTATGCAAATTTAATTTCCGCTGGCCAAACTTTAAGTGAATTTAGTGTACTTGATACTGCGGATGTAGTTGCCCCGATCTCGGTTAATTGGTTTGCTTATGGAAAGTATGGAACTTATGGCGGAGGCGACAATTTTCACAATTCGTCTAATCCTGCTTTTGAAGGTATTGCTTCGGATCCACCGACTGCTGTCCCTGAGCCCTCCATCTTCCTTCTCATTACCGCTGGCCTTGCGGGGATTGCATTCCTGAGAAGAAAAAACTTAATTGATCATATTCAGTAATGAAGATAAAACTTTAAAAGGGAACTTGTTAACAAGTTCCCTTTATGCTCAATGATGTAGATATTAAGCCAATTTGCAGCATGGCTCCGGGTCAGGTAGGTGACCAACAGCTATGACCGCCATTGTAAAATTATCCCGGTGTCCGCTGGAAATGTATATCATGGACCTGTCTGCGATGTGCGGCGAGGTGCGCGGCAGGGAAGAGATCCTCCCTATCACCGGGAAAGATCTGAATTTCGTGAACGGTCCCGCGGTGTACGGAAAGCATCCGGATGGAAAGCCCCCGAGGTAGTCCTTCGGGTTACGAGCCCAATAGTAAAATATTCTGCAGGTTAACTCCTCCCGTATTGACGGGAACTACATCTTGAAGATGTTAACGTTGACATTCCCCTAAACACTTAATACTTCATTCAGTAACCGTTAGTATCTGCCGATAAAATGCTCTATCACATCGCTGATATCTAGCCGAACCAGCCACTTATTCTCTAAAGATTTCCATAGATAATACCGAATAAATAATACGTGCTCCTTCGAATATATCTCCGAGACCATTCAGTACCGGAGTCTGGACAGACGGGTGAGCTGGATGACCATAGTGATCGACAAGCCATCGAAAAGCCGTGACACGAAGCATCGCCGGAAGGGTGACAACAACGTGTGTCCACTCGCCGTGGGAAACACCGTACATTCTCAGATATTGATCGTCGACGACGATGCAGATCTGCTTGACCAGTGTAGCGAGAACCTTTCCGACTCCTATCGGATCGTGACGTCCCACAGCGGCCGTATGGCGGTCGAGCGGGTAGAGCGGAAGAGCGATATCGATCTCGCGGTCATCGAATACCGGCTGCCCGACATGTCCGGCATCGATGTCATGAAGGAGATCAAGGACATCGCGCCATCCGTTCTCGTTATCATCGTCACGGCATACGGCGACGAGGAGGTGGCGGTCGAGGCATTCAGGAGCGGCGCCCGCGATTACCTGAAGAAGCCCTTCAGCATATCCGAGCTATCCACGAAGATCGACTTCTATCTCGCCCTCAGGCTCGCGGATCAACAGCGCAGAAAGAACATCCTTCCCGGGTCCGATACGCCGGCGCAGCCGGGAACGCCACCTGCCGCCGTCACCCTCAGCCAGTACCATAAGATCCAGCAGGCCGTTCGTTTTATCAACGACAACTACCGAACCGATATCTGCCTCGACGCCGTCGCCCGGGAGGCCGGAATGTCCCCCGCCCACTTTTCCAGAATATTCAAGAAGGTGATGGGCTTGTCCTATCAGGATTATCTCAACAGCCGAAGAATCACGAAGGCCAAGAACCTTCTCCGCACCAGCGCCCAGAGCGTAACCGAAATCGCCGTCTTCCTCGGTTTTGCCGACCCAACCGGCTTCGGCAGAATTTTCAAGAAGCAGACCGGCCATACGCCGTCTTTCCACAGAAGCCTGCCTGAAAGCCTGCCCCGAAAGTAATTTTCGCTTCAAAAAAGCATGAAAAGCTGAACGCATGTCATAAAAAGCCGAGATTTGAGTGGACGATCTCTGGTATCGTTATCCCGTTACGGACTTTTCCATCTTTAATTAATCAAAGGAACCAAGGACGATCAGTCATGGAAGAATTCAAAGGAATTACGCCACCCGTGCTCGATCTCAGCATCACGTCAGCAGGAGACGAGGAAAAGGGTACCAGGGTAGTAAGTAGCAGCGACCACGATTTCCTGAAGAAGCCCCGCATAAAGAACAGCCTTCTCGGAACCGAGACTGAGAGCGAGCCAAGATTGCTGCCTGCAGCCGTCACCCATGGTCAGTATCACAAGATACAGAAGGCCGTTAGTTTCGTTGACGATAACTACCGGACAGATATCAGCCGAGACGCCGCTTCCGGTCTCGCCGGCATGTCCCCGTCCCATTTCTCGAGAATATTCCGGAAAGTGGTGGGCATGTCCTATCAGGAGTATGTAAACAGTAAGAGGATCACAAAGGCCAAAGATCTTCTGCGCACCAGTCCCCGGAGCATAGCCGAAATCGCCGTATATCTGGGTTTTGCCGATACTACCGGCTTTGGAAGAATTTTCAAGAAGTTGACCAGCCATACGCCTTCCGCTTACAGAAACCTGTCTGGAAGCCTGCCCCGAAGTTAATTTATTAACCAAAAAAGCATAAAAAGCCGAACGCACGTCATAAAAAGCCGAGATTTGAGGTGCCTAACTCTGTTACCGTTATGGCATTGCGGACATCTCTGTACCTTTTCACTATGGAGTGGTTAATTCGTTGAAGCCTAAATTGCTGACAAACGTTATGAGGCATCTGGTTCAATTGGGCACAGGCACTTGCTGTCCTGTTGTTGGCGGTAAGCACGGCCATTGGGGCTCCCTGTGACATCAAAAACAATGCGCCTTCGTTCGTTGCCCATGATCTGGCCGGCGCTAACGCGAGCTACTGTGAGCTCTGCGGCTACGGCTATATAACGGTCGTCATCTCTAACCCGTACTCCGGGGCGACGATGACGAGTATGACGGTTACGGAGAATCTGGGAAGCTCGGGTCTCACCTATGATCCAACTGCGCCGACGCCTATCAGATATAGCGTTAACGGCGGGCCGTTATTCGCCGGGGCGGCCCCGGTAATCAGCGGTGGCGGTTCCCTGCTTACCTGGACAGCCGCAGAGATTCCGCCCCTGGCAAGCCTTGCTTCGGACCCGAGACCTGGAGTAAGCGCAGAGTCCATTTCTATTACGTTTGCTGTCCGGCGCATTGCTAATCCCGAAGGCCTAGTCAGCGCAAACCGTACTATCCAGGCGAACCTGACCTTCGGTACCGACTCTGGTTGCGCCGACTCCCCGCAGAACGTAGTGGACACCCTCCCGCTTCGCGAGCCAGTACCAGCCGTAACAAAGACCGGCTGGAATTATGATTCGAACCAGCGCGAGGGGAACCGCAGCAATCCCGTATACGGCAATAATAATGATGATGTCGTCTGGCGCATAGACGTGAACAATACCGGCCTTGCCGGACTTCAGGATCTTCGCTTCGACGACGTCATGCAGACAAACAATCTCGTAATCAACTACGCCTGTCCCACGGCCGCAAGCGCCAATGCGATCGCCGCGAATAACGGCGTACTGCCGGGCGGTTCCCCCTGCGTCGCTGCAAGCAATACTATTAACGCCTTCGTAGTGGCGAATCCCTTCGGCAACATGGGAGTCTCCCCGGACGGCTTTGAAGTGGATGTCACGGCCGGCGGTACCGCCTCCTTCTATCTCGTAGGCAAGATCACGGCTGACGGCTCCTGCGTAAGCAGCAAGACAAACACAGCCTTCAACGTCCAGTGGGGCTGCCAGGCGCAACCGCCCGCCGGAGGCATCACCACAATGTCTACCGGCAGAACGCCAGCTGCCGCAGTTGCAACCCTGTATACGCTTTACGGTCAGCGAGCAAATCTTAACGTGCAGCGTGCCATCACGGGCATCAACACAGCGCAACCGGTAGGAAGTAAAGGAATGGTGACCATCACCGTCACCAATGGCTCCGGCGGCACGGTCAAGAATATCCAGCTTACCGACCTTCTTCCAGCCGAGTATGTCATTGACCCCACGTACTGGGCAGGTGGGTTCACTAAAGCTCTTCAGGTACGGGGAGCCACCTTTGGCGTCAATACGATCAACCCCCCTTACGGCAGCTATCCGGGTATGGTCGATACACTCACCTGGACAAATCCGGCCGCGGGCACTTTGGTGTCTACCGACCCCGCCGTTCCGCTCTCGAATACGCAACCTATATTCACACTGACCAGCTCGACGGCACACCCGATATACGCCGACCAGGTCAACATGCTGCGTGAAGGCGACGTCCTGACGGTGACTTTCCCCATCGTTCTTATAAAATCGTCCTATTATGACAAAGTCGCCAATCTCGATGTCCGCGTCGAAGCCCCGAACAGCAGCCCGCCGGGAACAGACCCTGCCAATCAGACGACATTAGCGAACAGGCTGACCGTTGATTTTGACACATTCTGCGCCACGCAAGGCCATGAAACCCTTACCTTCAACGATAACCCCCCGGCATTCCCGGAGGATCTCGACGTTGACATCGTAGGCTCGGAACTTATCTTCATTCTTACCAACGACGTGACCCAGCCGTTGCCCTTGACGGTCGCTGTAACAAACAACGGCGGGCATGACGCAAGCAACGCCAACGACAAGAGCCAATACCATACCTACGTTACTTTCGGGCAGGGGATGGTGGTTTCCACGGCGCCAGCTGCCTGCACCAAGACCACAAACCCACCGCCACGCCCCGTCTGGACGCTCCCGACGACCATACCGGCCACAGCCACGGTTTATGACTGCACTGGCGGGAGGATAGCCCCCGGCGCTACCGTCAACTACGCCTTCCAGGTCATCAAGAATCTTGACCCCAATGCGGCAGACGACCTGACGTTCCGCGCGGACACGGTCGGAGAGATCAGGCTATGGGACGGCACGCCTTTGTGGTTCCCGACGCCAACCCCGCGTCCGGACGGCGTCACCGACCGCGCGAATAACTACACATTGGACGGCATAAGGGCGCGTGTTATTGGATTTAATCTTATTAAGTCCGAGTACGGCAACTGCACGGAAAACAATGTACCGCTGCCGTCGCTTCCCGACCGTCTTGTTGAGATCGGCGAGGAATGCACATTCCATATTGATACCGGCGGCTGGTTCGGCTTCAGGACCCCAGGCTTTACGTACATTGCGGTTCAGAAGATTCAGGTCGTAGACCAATCTCCAGCTGGACAGGGATATATATCGTCCACGGATCCCTTTGCCAATATCGCTCCCTTCGGCAGCACGACTGCCGCCGTAAGAAGCATCAGCCTTAACAAGGGCGTAAGCCTCGTACCGCCCGCACCGCAGCCCCTTGATGAAGGATTTTTTAACTGGACGTTCAACCAGGCTGTTCCCGCAGAGCGCATCACGCAGAAGGATGAGTGGTTCCGCGTCAATACGTCGAACCGCCTCATGAATGACCCCATAAACGTGAGCGCTGCCCCGAACCTCCACGCAGCCATCAGTAGCAACATCCTCGTTTCATATTTTCAGGCCGTATTCTTCAATCCTATTACGAACCTGGAGGAAGTGTATGACCTGGGACCGAATACTGTGGGCTACCCGCGCGAGGCGGTGCGGCGTGTCGACCTTACCGTTCAGGAGCCCAAGATCACGGTCGTCAAGGAGGTCTGTAACGAGACGCTCTACGGCGTGGGCCCTGCTTGCAGCCACTTCATAACGCTTGCCGATGACGGTGATGCCTTCAGCTCCTATATCTACCGGCTAACGATCGCCAACGAAGCGAGCAGCAACGGCGTCCCGCGCGCTCCGGCCTACGATATCGTCGTAACCGATACCCAGGATGCAAGCGACCTGGCCTACGTCCTCCCGTTTGGAAGCGATGGCCTCGACAATGACGGTGACGGGACAATCGACGGTGCCGATGCTGGCGTTGAGGGTACGATAACTACCGACGACGTGGTGAAGAACGGCGTCCCGGCGACGATCCAGTTCTCGTATACCCATAGCAACGCTCTGCAGAAGATCGACGCGGGAAAATCCGTCACGCTCTACTACCGCGTTGACTTTGACGACAGCGCCGCACCTCTCCAACAGTTCGTCAACACGGCGAGCGCTACATATGACAGCCTTGAAGGACCGTCCGGCCACCAGAGCGCTCCGCAGAAGCCCAACGGTGACAAGGGCGGCGCACGCGTGTATGTGACTGCCGACGCCCATGCCACGGTCAAGATCATTCCGGTCCTGACACAGCCAAAGAAGATTGCAGCCGTTTCCAACACACCTTTGAGCGGATCCAGCCCCCAAGCGGTGTCGGTAGGCGAGGAAGTCAGATACGAACTTACCACATCAATTCCGGTCGCACAACTCCGGAGCTTTGTAATCCGCGATGTACTTCCCGTCGGCATCAGGTGCTCCGAGGCCCCGGCCGTAAACTTAAACGCATCGCCGTATTCCGCCGCAGGCTTCGTGCCGGGCGGGACGATCACGCCGACCTGTACCAGTAACCTCGTCACATGGAACTTCGGCGACCAGCAGGTGACGAAGGGGACGACCAACAACCGCTACGATCTCAAGATCAATTTCATTGCGCGGGTCGAGAACACGGCCAACACCAATAACGGGGGCATGATCCGTAATGGCGGGGCCTCGACCAGCGTGTCCGCAGACTATATTGACCAGACAGGGCAGCATGTCACGCTCACGTACGGAGAAGCGGCTGTTGTTGTGCAGGAACCGAAGATCACGCTTACCAAAGCGTTCTCGGTTGCAAACGGCGATGCGGCCGACACCGTTACTGTGATCGTGACGGCCACCAACTCCGGCACGGCGACTGCGTACAACCTGCGGGTTTTGGATGACCTCACTGCCGTCAAGGACTTGACCTATGTTCCCGAGAGCACTTCCGGCTCGGATACGCCCGACATCGTTGATACAGCATCGCTCGGCGCCAATCGCCCGATATTCCGCTGGAACGCATCCAACCCGAAGTATGCTATCGCTCCGGGAGCTGTCCGGACATTCACCTTCAAGGTTAAGGTCGCTAACACAGTTCAGCCGCTGGAGATCCTGACCAACACCATTCAGGCAAGCTGGCAATCACTTCCGAGCCAAGCTACGGCCCTTAACAGCACCGGAAGCATAGGAGCGGACGGCAGCGACGTGGGTATGCGCAATGGTGCCTTGCCCAACGCCGGGAACGCCATCAACGATTACGAAACTAACGCCAGCTCCTCATTCTTGGTCCCAGCCGTACAGGTAACGAAGACTGACCTGTCGCCGGCAGTCCTTCCCGCCATCGGCGCAGAGAAACAGTTCCAGATCGAGATACGGCTTCCGGAAGGCTTTACCAAAAATCTTTCGGTCACAGACAACCTGGCCGCGACGGGATTAAGTTACGTTCTTTCGAACAATGCCAGCTACGACATCACCTACGAGTTCATAGGCATTACGAGCATCAACGGCAATGCACCCAGCGAAGCGGCCTTCACCTCATTCCCGGCCGACAATGCGTCTGGTAATGCAGTATGGAACATCGGTACGGTGATCACCGCGAGCGAGGACGACAGTGTCGTAAATACGATCAACCCGACCATTCGAATCAAGTACTACGCACGCGCAAATAACGACCTCGTAACCCAGGCAGGCGGAACTCTTCAGAACTCCGCTACCGTTAGCTTCACGAATGGCGCGACTGGCGCGACCCAGTCGGTGACCGCATCCACCTCTTCCGTTACCGTTGTAGAACCGAAACTGACGCTCAATAAGACCGCGGCCAACGTTACGCCAGGCAAACAGCCGGGTGATGTGGCCGTGGGGGGCGACATCCTCGAATATCACGTTATCGCGACAAACACCGGAAACTCGCCGGCCTTCGACGTCGACGTGAAGGACACGCTTCCAGCTGGACTTTCGTGGTATTCGGGCTTCGTTCCGACGGCAACGATCAACGGCGTTCCTGTCCCCGGATTCGTACCGACACCCGCTGGCCAGCCAAACGGCCCGCTTATCTGGGGGCAGGGGAATGGCGACGGGAGCCTCGATATCCCTGTCGGCCAGACCTTGATACTCACGTACCGTGCCACTGTCGTTATTGCCAACAGCACGATATTAAACGGTGTTATCGCCGATTGGACCTCGCTTGATGGAGTGAGCCCTCTCGAGCGGACCGGCGCGGGCTGCCCGAATGTTACGGCGCCTAATATTTACTGCGTGGGGCCTGTGTCCGCGACCACGCTTGGCGTGCAGCCAGTCTTGGTATTCCAGAAAACCTATACGAACGTAACACCGGGCAAGCAACCGGGCGCAGTCGTAACACCTGGCGATATGCTTCGGTATCACATCCTTATTAAGAACATCAGTACGGCCACGGTCAACAATTTCTCTATTACCGACGAACTGGACAGGCTCAATGCGTCCCCGATGTTCGTCCCAGGCACTCTCAACCTCGTTACCGTGCCCGCGGGTGCCTCTACCTCGAACACCAGCCTGACCGGCGGCAGCAAGGGCACAGGGCTTGTAGACATTCGTAATCTCAATATCACGGCCGCAGGCGGGGCTTCCGACACGATTACAATCGAGTTCGACGCGAAGCTTGTACCCGTGATCACGAACGGTACGGTCGTTTTAGACCAGGCGCAAATGACGGTATCCGGCATCTTCTTCGGCAACAGCGACGATCCCAACGTCAACGGCGCCGACAATCCCGCGATACAGGGTGATGAAGACCCGACACAGACCATTATCTCTTCAGCGCCGGCGTTTCGCATCCAGAAAACGGCACAGGTCCTATCTGGTAACCCATCTGTGCTCATGGCGGGCGATACTGTTCGTTACAGCATCACGGTAAAGAACATCGGCACCGAGAACGCATCGGGCGTCTCACTCAGAGACCAGATGCCGGCAAATACATCATATGTTGCCAACAGCACGAAGCTTAACGGAACTGCCGTAATTGATACAGCACCCGGCATCTCACCGCTCCAAAGCGGCATGCTGTTACATGCACCCGAGAACGCGACGGCAGGCGCCATGCGCGCCGATGCTACCGGCACGACGAGCAATGTGGGAACTTTCACGTTCGATGCCGTCGTAAGCCCCAGCCTTTTAAATGGGTCGGCCATATGTAACCAGGGCTTTGTCACCGGCTCCGGAGCGGGCAGCGGTCCCTTCCCTGAACAGGCGACCGACAACCCGGCCACCCCTGCGGTAAGTGATCCTACCTGCAGGGTGGTCGGCAACATGCCGCTTCTGTACGCACAGAAATCGGTTGCGATCGCCGTCGACAATGGAACTCCGGGGATCGTTGACCCAGGAGATGTGCTCCGCTACACCATAACGGTCAGCAATTCCGGAGCGACGCCGGCAACGAACGCTGTTCTCTCGGACACTGTGCCTCTTAATACGACGTACGTCCCCAACTCCGTCTCCTTAAACGGCATGGCAGTCTCCGATAGTGGCGGTTCTCCGCTCGTATCCGGTATTCCTATTAGTTCCTCAGACCTTACGCCGCCGCTGCCGGGAGCCGGTTCCGGAACATTATCGCCCGGAGCTACGGCGACCATCATGTTCAGTGTTCAGGTGAACGCAGGAGTGGCCGCGGGAACCATCATCAGCAACCAGGGCAGCGTGACAACATCGCAACTCCCGTCGCTTTTGACAGACTCGGACGGTAACCCATCAAACGGTTACCAGCCGACCCTTGTCGTTGTTGGTAACGGCCAGCAGGTAACGATAACCAAGCAGGTCGCCGTTGTTGGCGGCGGGACGGCCAATATCGGCTCAGAGCTCGAATATGTGGTGCAAGTGACCAATATCGGCGCGGTGCCCGCGACCAACGTACTTATAACTGATACTCTGCCTGCCCAGCTTTCCTACGTGGTCGGTTCAGCATTACTCAATGGTTCGAACGCCGGGGTCAATGTCGCTGGAGCGGTCATTACGGCCAATTACGCGGCGGTCTACGGGAATCTGCCTTCGAACGGGACGGCCGTTCTCAGATTCCACGCAAATATCGCATCGGGTTCAATCGGAACGACGGTGACCAATACCGCACAGGTTACGTGGAACACGCCAAGCCAGAACGCCTCTGCCTCCGCATCAGTTGACATAGGCGGTACGCCTGGAAGCGCCGCAATGAACGGCCGTCTCTGGCATGACGCAAATTTCAACAGTACGGCCGATAGTGGTGAAAGGACGCTTTCCGGGTGGACGGTTCAGGTCTACCGGAACAGCACCCTTTTAGGTTACGTGGTAACCGACAGCATCGGATCTTACAGAATAAGCGGCTTAGCACCCACGACAACACCTGCCGACCAGTATGAGGTTCGGTTCCGTGCACCCGGAGCCACCACGACGACAGCGCTTTTGGGGCGCGCGTCTTCGGCGTTCACCAATGGTCTCCAGCGTATCACCGGCATCACGGCCGCCTCGGGCAGCAATCTCCAGAACCTTAATCTGCCTATCGACCCGAACGGCGTGGTCTATAACTCCGTCCTCCGGTCGCCCATCGCGGGCGCTACCGTGACCATGCTTCGTGCATCGACAAAAAGCGTGCTTCCTTCTGCCTGTTTCGATGACCCGGCGCAGCAGAATCAGATGACCTTGGCAACGGGCTATTACAAGTTCAACATGAACTTCAGTGACCCGTCCTGTCCGTCGGGCGCCGACTACCTTATCCAGATTACACCGCCGTCTTCCGGATACGGCCCCATGCCGTCCCGAGTCATTCCGCCGACAACCACCGACGCTACCGCGTCGTTCTCGGTGCCGGGTTGTCCCGGAACGGTCAATGATGCCATTCCAGCGACCGTGACATACTGCGAGGCACAGCCATCCGAGTTTGCCCCGGCAACGAGCATACCCGCCGGTTCGGCAGGGACGAAGTACTACCTGCACTTCACCCTCAGTAACGCCGGCCCGGGGAGCGTGGAACTCTTTGATAACCATGTTCCGGTAGACCCACCGCTTAACACCGCAGTCTCTATCACGAAGACGGCATTGCTCTCCAACGTGACTAAAGGCGCAATGGTGCCGTACACGATCACGGTCAAGAATACATTGGGCGCGCCATTCCCGAATGTGACCATCGTCGATACCTTCCCGCCGGGCTTCAAATACGTTAGCGGTTCCGCGCGTTACGACGGCAAACCGCTCGAACCAACGAAGACGACGCGCGACCTTCGCTTTATGAACGTGTCGCTCGCAACCACAGACCAACACGTGATCAGGCTCTTGCTTATTGCTGGCGCAGGCGTACGGGAAGGGAACTACGTTAATAGCGTGCAGGTAATGAACGGTACTACCGGCGAAGCCGTGTCCGCCGTGGCAACGGCAACGGTCAGGATCGTACCCGACCCCACGCTAGACTGCACGGACATCATCGGCAAGGTATTCGACGACGAGAACGCCAACGGCTACCCCGATCCCGGCGAGAAGGGCCTTGGCGGGGTCAGGATCGTCTCCGCGCGCGGCCTCATTGCTACGACTGACAAGTACGGCCGTTTCCATATCACCTGCGCCGCCATACCCAACGAGGACCGGGGCAGCAACTTCATCTTGAAGCTAGATGACCGGACGCTGCCTACCGGGTACCGCATCACCACCGAGAACCCGCTTGTCAAGCGCGTGACCCGCGGAAAAGCAATTAAATTCAACTTTGGCGCGGCACTGCACCGTGTCGTCCGCCTTGACATCGCTGACGGCATATTCGAACCGGGAACGACCGAGATGCGCGCGCAGTGGAAGCCAAGGATAGAGATGCTGCTTGCCGAAATGCGTAAAGCTCCCTCAATCCTCCGCATCTCGTATCTGGGGGACGTGGAAGACCCGGCAGTTGCAAAAGCTCGTACTGAGGTGGTCAAACGCGAAATTGCTGCAAGGTGGGAACAAGGGATCTATCAACTAACAATCGAGACAGAGGTCTATTGGCGTCGGGGCGGACCTCCCGAAAAAGGTAGATAGGGTCTGCGGCCGATAAAAAATGCTTAAACGTATTCATATAATCATCATTTTGTGCCTTGTTTTCCATGGAGCGCAGACGCACGCGGACGCAGCCTCTGTTTCTACGCCCGCCACTCTTGGTCAGACTGTCGAGAAACAGGCAGGCACCGACGAACCACGCACCTTATGGGGACAGGGCAAGGACGCGGACGGCAAACAGGGCGATAAAGTCGAAATGAAGAAAGTTATGGAAAAGGTGGTCAAGACCGTTAAGCTTCAGAACGTAGTCCCTCCGATCCACTTTGCGTCCGGCGAAGCGGAGATACCAAACGGCTATGTAGAGCGACTTCGTAACGTGCTTGACAGCATGAAAGGAAAGGACAACGTCCGTTTGCATTTTGTGGGGCATACGGACAACGCACAGCTATTCGGAGAAGTAAAGCTAAAGTACGGAGACAACTTAACACTGTCCCGGGAACGGGCGGGAGTCACCGCAGAATATTTCCAGAGGGCGCTCCATCTACCGGCCGAGTCCATCACTTACGAGGGTTTAGGAGAATCCAAGCCAATAGCTAGCAATATAACTGAACAAGGCAAAGCGCAAAACCGGCGTGTAGAAGTTGAGGTCTGGTACGATGAGATCACCGATAAGCTCGTGGACAAGGAAGTGGTAGTCGCTTCCGAGATGAACCGCATAAAGATATGCCGCGTTGAAACGGTTTGCAAAGTTCGCTACAAGGAAGGGCAATCAAAGCGCGCCCGCATCAAGAACCTTGTAGAACCTCTCCGTTTTGACGAAGACACAACGTCCGTTTCGGATGATTTTGTCTCAAAAGTGCGGCAGGCCCTTATAAACCTTGGTAATAAGGAGCATGTCATCGTCAAGTTCATCGGCTATACCGATAACCTGCCGATATCAGGTAGGGCCGAGCGCATTTACGGAGACGCGGTGGGTTTGTCAAAAGCGCGGGCGCGCCGGGCGGCGTTGGCTGTTCAGGATGCTCTTAAGATTCCAACGTCGGCGATCGACGTTGAAGGCAAGGGAGCAGTCAGCCCTATCGCCTCGAACGATACCGAAAAGGGCAGGGCACTTAATAGACGTATAGAGGTCGAATTTTGGTATGACGACGCCCTGCAGGAACAGTCGGATGAGCCGCAGCTCTGCCCGGAAGCGGCCGGTTCGGAGACCGTGACCCGCGTGTATGATTCTCCGTCAGGCGGTGTCAAGCCGATACTTTTTGCAGATGGCAACCCCGACATTACGGCAGAACAGCTGGAACGTTTGCGGAGCAGCATGGACGAGATTAAAGACAAAACGAATGTGCGCCTGCGCTTCATCGGCTATACAAATAACGAGCGTCTCGAGCGCCGTACCGCGCTGGTGTACCAGGATGATATCGGCCTTTCGACCGCCCGCGCCCGCCGGGCAATGGATAATGTTAAAGGAGATCTTCGTCTTAAAGATCCGCAGGCGGAGTTCGAGGGTCATGGGTTCGTGCAGTCGGATGACGTTGTAAATACCGGCTTCGTAGAGTCCGATACGGCGCGGGTCGAAGTACAGGTTGTGTATGACGAACAAATGTCCCTTGACGACACCGAAAGGATGGACATCACGCGCTTGACGCGCGAGGTCGCTCCAAAAGACCCCCTTGCGCTTAACCTCATGCGCATCACGGTGGACGGGAAGCCGGTCGACGATCCGGGGAAGAGCCTCGCCGATATCGAGCGGTGCACCGACGTGGCGCTTAACAAGGTAAATGTAGAGTTCAAGTTCGACAACCTTGAACTGAAACCCCGGCTCGCTGCTACAGCCTGGCCTAAGTCCATCCGTTACCAGGATGACCTAAAGACGGAATATCCTGAAAACCTGATGCGGTTCCGCACCTACACGAACTACGGTGGCTTCATCAAAAGATCGGAAATCCGGATCTTTGACAAAGAGGAGTCGGTAAACGGCAAACCCCTTGCGGTCATAGAGGTAGACAAGGACGGCCGCGCGGAATGGCAGCCGACCTTCCCGGAATACAAGGCACCCGTAGTTGAACTTAAATATGTGCTCCGTGTCTACGATGCTGAAAATCATTTCGACGAAACAAAGCCGCTCCCTATCTGGATCGTCGACCAGCAGGCTACAGATATTATGGAGAAAGACGCGGAGAAGGAATTACTGGTCGGTTACGGCGAGAACCATCTCGGGACGGAGAATATCCCGAAGAAGGGTGGAACGATAAGGGTTTACGGGAGCGAGGTTCCAGCGGAACATTCAGTTTTCGTTGCCGGGCGTTCCGTTCCCGTCGGGGATGAAGGCAAGTTTGTGGCTGAAGAGATCCTACCGGCTGGGCTCCACACCGTCGAGGTGGCGATACTCGATAAATCTGGTAACGGCGACCTGTTCCTCCGGGACCTCGACCTCAAGAAGAACGACTGGTTCTACGTCGGCATCGCCGATCTTACCGTTGCCAAGGATAAGACGACCGGCCCTGCGGATATCGTGACCAACGACCATACCCACTTTAATAACGAACTAAGTGCGGACGGCCGCCTGGCCTACTATACCAAGGGCAAGTTCGGCAATGGCTGGGAGCTGACCTCAAGCGCTGACTCGCTCGAAGGGCCGGTAAAGGACATCTTTAGGAACTCGAACAACACGCCCGACTCATTGTTCCGGAACATCAACCCCCAATATTTCTATCCGACATACGGTGACGACAGCACTGTGGAGGAGGGGGCACCGACCTTGGGCAAGTTCTATTTAAAGATGAAGAAGGACGATAATTACGGCCTGTGGGGCAATTTCAAGATAGGCTACAACGACAACGACCTGGCACAGGTAGACCGGGGACTGTACGGCGCGAATGCCCATTACCAGACACTTGGCATGACGAGCTTCGGCGAGAAGCGGTTCATGATGGACGGGTTTGCCGCACAACCTGGCACGGTCGGTACACGGGACGAGTTTTTGGGAACTGGCGGGTCTCTCTATTATCTGCATCATCAGGTCATCCTTACCGGCTCCGAGCGCGTGCGCATCGAGGTGCGCGACAAGGATTCGGGCATGGTCATCTCGGTCAAGAACCTGACGCCGAGCCTCGATTACACCGTTGATTATCTGCAAGGCCGCATTTTGCTCGTAGCGCCCCTGTCGCCGACGGCTAACGACAGCCTTATAGTGATGAGCGAAGCTGCTTACGGAAACCCTGTCTACCTGGTCGTCCGCTATGAATACGAGCCAAGTGCAGGAGACACCAACAGCATGAGCTTAGGCGGCCGGACCCATGTGTGGCTAAACGACTATGTAAAGTTGGGCATAACCTCGAGCAAGGACGGAGATTCGGAGAACCCGAACGGGGTAAGTGCTGCCGATCTGACCCTCCGGAAAAGCGACCTGTCATGGGTGAAGGTGGAGGCGGGGAGAAGCAAAGGGCCAGGCCTGACCTCCCTTACTTCCGGAGACGGAGGTTTTACGTTTAGCTCAACCTGCTCAAGCTTTACCGGCACCACGGCCAACCCGGCATGCCAGAGCTTCGGCTCATCCACTCCCGTTTCTGCCAGCGCTTACCGGGTCGACACCAGCATCGGTTTCAGGGATCTCATTAATGGGGCTAACGGCCAGATGACCTTATACACACAAAGCACTGACGCCGGCTATTCGGCTCCAGGATTAGAGACTGCTACTGATACCATGCAGTACGGCGGTACCCTGAAAGCGCCGGTGACGGACAGGCTCGATGTGGCCGCCAAGGTGGACAAAACGACAAGGCAGCAGGGGCTCGATACCAATTCGTCTGAAGTCGACCTTAATTACCATCTCACCGAGCATTGGACCATGAGCCCCGGCGTACGGCAGGACAGCCGTATTGACCATTCGCCGGTCGTCCCGCCGACGCAGGTAGAAGGTGACCGGACGGATGCGGCTATGCGGGCGACCTACGATTCCAAGGAAAGATGGAACGCCTACGGCTTTGTTCAGGAGACGGTCAAAAAGACCGGGAACCGCGAGGACAACGGCCGCGTGGGAACAGGCGGCGAGTACCGCGTTACCGACCGGTTCAAGGTGAACGGCGAAGTGTCATCCGGCGACCTCGGCGGTGCGGGCAAGGTGGGTACTGAGTATCTGTACTCCGACCGGACCAGCATGTACATGAACTACGTTTACGATAACGAGATCCCGGACAACGGCATTCGCTCGAACAAAGGCAATATGGTCACCGGTTTCAAGAGCCGCTACTCAGATACAACGAGCGTTTACGCAGAAGAAAAGTATACGCACGGGAACGTGCCGACGGGGCTTACCCATTCCGCAGGCGTTGACATCGCGCCCTTTGACCACTGGACTTTCGGAGCCAATGTGGATTTCGGGACTCTCCGCGACCCCATCACCGCGGCACATCTTGACCGCAAGGCAGCTGGAGTAAGGGCAGGCTACAGCGACAACAGGCTTAGCTGGACGACCGCATTCGAGTACCGGATAGACAGGACCGAAACCATAAACCCTGACATGACCACGGGCACGATGGACATGAACAGCTGGCTCATAAAGACCGGATTCAAGTACCAGTTAGACCCTTCATCGCGTCTCCTCGGGAAACTGAACTACGCTGACAGCAAGAGCTCTTTGGGCGGCTTCTATGACGGCAAATACACGGAAGCGGTGCTGGGTTACGGCTACCGGCCCGTGATGAACGATCGCTTAAACACCTTGTTCAAGTATACCTACTTCTATAATCTCCCGACCATGGGACAGGTCACCGACACGGTCACCAATACGGCTGCCGGCACGGTCACCAATACCGCGGCAGATTTCATCCAGAAGAGCCACATCTTATCCCTGGATGTAATGTATGACCTGACAAAACAGTGGTCTATCGGTGGCAAATACGCCTACCGTCTGGGGGAAGTGAGCGAGGACCGCGTAACGCAGGAGTTCTTCGATAGCCGTGCAGAGCTTTTAGTTCTCCGTGTGGACTGGCAGTTCGTACACCAGTGGGATGCCATGGCAGAAGGGCGCGTGCTTAAGCTGCCTGATGCACAGGATAAGATGAGCGGGGTACTGGTGGGTATATATCGTCACCTCGGCAATTATATCAAGATGGGGATCGGCTATAACTTCAGTAAATTTTCGGATGATCTGACCCAACTGGATTACAAGCACCAGGGCCTGTTCATCAACTTGATCGGGCAAATATAGGGCTAGACCCAGTTTATTGTTAATTAGACCTTAGGAGGACAAAATGAATTACTGGCAGAAAGCGCTTATTTTTGGGATTACCGTGCTGTTCATGGGGAGTGCCTCTTATGGACAGGAGATCTCCAAGGAACAGGTCAAAGGCCTTGACGAACAGGTTCAGGAGATAAAGGGCGATGCCCTCTCCATTTCGGCGGAACTGACGAAGCTCGAAGAGAAGCTCCTCTATCCGTCGAATACGGAGGTCTCGGTATTTGTATCGTTAAAGAGCGGCGAAACCTTCCGTCTCGACTCGGTTGATATCCAGATGGACGGTAAACCGGTTACCCATCATCTGTACACCTTGAAGGAACTGGAAGCCCTTCGGAAGGGCGGGGTACAGAAAATCTATACCGGCAATGTCCGTACCGGCGACCACGACCTGGAGGTCCAGGTTTCCGGCAAGACCAGTGGCGGCTCAGATTTCCAGAAATCAGAGCATTTCAAGGTGAGCAAGGATGTGGCTCCAAAGATCGTGGAAGTATCTTTAGCTTCTAAAAGCATTACCTTTAAAGACAGGTAGACTATGAAAAGGCTGATTATTTTACTCATAATTTATATATTCTTTGTGACTTCGGCACAGGCAGGAACGGCCGCGCCCCGTGACCGGAAGGATCTCTATTTCGGAGAGGCCCTTTATCACGCATATCAAGGGGAATGGTTCGATGCGATTTCCAGACTCGATACGGAGATCGCCCTGCACTACCATGTGGATGAGCCCGAAAAGGACACGCTTCATTACCAGATCAATGAGGCGAAGTTCGATGTGGGTGATTTCGAGCTTTACTACCGGATGCATCAGCGCGCCGGGCGCGCCATCAAGGCGGTCATCGAGGGCAATGTCGAGGATCCGGTGCGGAACGAGGCCATTTACCGCCTTGCCCGGATATACTTCCAGAAAGACCAGCCGGAAAACGCGGAACGACCGTAGAACGCATCAAGGGCGCTGTTCCCGAGGATGTGCGTCCTGAACTTTCGTTCCTCCGCGCGAACATTGATATGGCCATCGGAAAGAATGTCGAGGCTGCCAGAATCCTTAATGACCTTCAGGGTGAGAAAAGCCTGGAAGGATTTAGCACCTACAATCTCGGTATCGCTCTGATCAAGGACGGGAAGGAGATTGAGGGTCGCCGGTCTCTCGACCGTGCCGGTCAGCTAAACAGCAATGATGCTGCCACGCTGGCGATCAAGGACAAAGCCAACCTCGTTCTCGGTGAGAAGCTGATGGCTGAACATAATTTCGATTCCGCCAAGGAGGTCCTCGACAGGGTGAGCCTGATCGGTCCGTTCTCCAACCGGGCGCTTCTCGGTTCGGGATGGGCCGATGCCTCCCTCGAACGGTTCAGGAGCGCCCTGGTGCCGTGGACAATACTCTCCGAGGGCAGGGTTACGGACTCTGCGGTAGAGGAAGCCATGCTTGCCGTCCCGTACGCGTACGGCAAGCTCGGCGTCTACAGCAAGGCGGCGGTTTTGTACGGCAAAGCATTGGAGGCGTTCGGCAAGGAGATCGACAAGCTCGGAGCTTCGATCACGAGCATCCGCGAAGGCAAGTTCCTCGCGGCATTAGTACGGGAAGAGATCAAGCAGGATCCCAACTGGGTCGTGAAGCTGCGCGAACTTCCGGAAACGCCGGAGACATTCTACCTGCTTGATCTGATGGCATCCCATGATTTTCAGGAATCACTGAAGAATTATCTCGACCTTGAAGAGCTGCGCAAAAAACTGGATGTCTGGTCAGGGGACCTGATCGCCTTCAAGGATATCATCGGGAAGCGTAAGGCGTATTACCAGCCGCTGTTGCCTGAGATCGACCGGGAATTCCGGCGGCTCGACTCAAAGATGCGCCTGCGTCTGGAGCAGCGCGACCGGATCGAACATCGGCTGCAAAGCCATGCTGATAGCGCCGCATCCCGAGTATCTGCAGACCGCGGATGAACGCATCATCAGGCGAACAGATAGCACTTCTGGAACGAAATCTCAAAGCAGGCGGCAAGTCCGCACCTAAAGATATAGATGCCCGCATCAAACGCTTGCGGGGGGTGCTGCGCTTGAATATTTATACGGAATATGACCAGCGGCTTCACGGAAGCCCATAAGCATCTCCGTGACCTGAATCAATGAAATTGACCGGTTAAAGAAGCAGTACACCTCCTTTGTCCGTACCCGCCAGGCCGCCACGCAAAGCTACGAAGGCTACGACGAGATGATCCGCACCATGCGGAGCCGCATCACGGCCGCCCGGGAAAAAGTAGGGGAACTTGATGGCGCGTCAGGGAGAGATGCTTGAAGTCATGGCCGTAAATGAACTCAGCAAGACGTCGTGAACGGCTTACCGAGTTCCAGATCAAGGCGCGCTTCGCCATGGCGGACAGCTATGATCGTGCCACAAGGGCAGATACTCAGGAAGAGGGTGAGTAAATGAACCGGATACGACTTTTCATAGTGGCTCGTATGCTTTGATGCTCTGGCCGCCTGTCAATCGACAGGCAGCAGGGATACGATCGCCAAGCTGCGGGACCAGCAGTATCGAGATCAAGGAAGAGAAGATCGAAGGCGGCCTCGATAAAGCAATGCAGGGTTATCAGCACTTTCTGGAGGAAACGCCGGACTCCGCCCTGAAGGCGGAAGCCATTCGCCGTCTGGCAGACCTTAAGATCGCAAAGGAATACGGCATCCTTGCCGAATGGTTCCGAACCAGCCGGAAAGACGCCGGCAATGTCTGCCCCGGAACACGCCGCAGTTCCGAAGATCTCTTCGGCTGCCGGAACACCGTCAGGTCAGAAACTGACGCAAGCCCTGGTCCCCGCTGAGTCAGAGGCGGATTTTGAAAAACGTGCGGCCCAGAGCCGGCCGGCTGGCACGGCACGTGGCTGCGGCCGGAACCTACCGCAGGTGCTGATGACCTTGAACGGGCAAGTGCCCGCGAGGCCATCGCACTTTACGAAAAGCTGCTCAAGGATTACCCCTCATATGAGCGCAACGACCAGGTGCTCTATCAGATGTCCCGCGCTTACGAGGAATTGGGTCAGGTTGATCCGGCCATGAAGGTCATGGACCGTCTGGTGAGCGACTACCCCAAGTCCCGCTACATGGATGAAGTGCAGTTCCGGCGCGCCGAATATTTATTCACCCGCAGGCATTACCTGGACGCCGAGGATGCTTACGGAAGCATCGTCACGATGGGCGTCCCAGTCACCCTTTTACCAGCTCGCCCTCTACAAGCTCGGCTGGACATTCTACAAGCAGGAACTTTATGAAGAGGCCCTGGACCGGTTCATTGCGCTTCTCGATTACAAGGTGTCGGTGGGCTACGATTTTTACCAGACCAAGGATGAGCAGGAGAAAAAAGCGCATCGATGACACCTTCCGTGCCGTGAGCCTCTGTTTTTCCAACCTGCATGGAGACACCTCCGCGGCCGAGTACTTTAAAAGCCACGGCAAGCGCAGTTACGAGGACGGGATCTACAGCAACCTTGGAGAATTCTACTTCGATAAACAGCGTTACGCCGATGCGGCGACAGTCTACAATGCTTTCGTTGGCAGCAATCCGTTCCACAAGATAGCGCCGCAATTCGCCATGCGGGTGATCGAGATAGATACTGCCGGGGCGTTCCCCAGCCTGGTCATTGACGCGAAAAAGCAGTTTGCCCATAGTTACGGGCTTAAGTCCGAATACTGGAAGCATTTCGAGCCAAGTGCCCGTCCGGAAGTCCTGGCATGGCTCAAAACGAATCTTACTGACCTGTCCAAGCATTATCACTCACTTTACCAGGACCCGAAAGAGGTAAAGGAGAAAAAGTCAAACTTCGAGGAAGCGCGTAACTGGTATCGGGAATTCCTCACGTCCTTCCCGAAGGAGACCGAGTCTCCGGGCATGAATTACCTGCTCGCCGACCTGTATTCTGGAAAATCAAAACTTTGACCTTGCAGCGGCGGAATACGAAAGGACAGCCTACGAATACCCGCGCCATGAAAAGTCCAAAGAGGCCGGCTACGCTGCAGTTTACGCCTATCGTAAACATATGGACAGCGTTTCTCCCGAGGAGAAGGATAAGGTAAAGAGAGTGGTCGTAGCGAGCTCTCTCACGTTTGCCGACACCTATCCGGAGCATGAAAAGGCGGCAATCGTTCTTGGGGCAGCCGCGGATGACCTTTACAATATGAAGGATTACGAGGAGGCAGCGGCCGCCGCGCGGAAGCTCATAGATAAATTCCCCAGTGCCGGTACTGATGTCGTTCGCGGAGCATGGATTGTGGCAGGCCACGGAACCTACGAGCTCCATCGGTACAATGAAGCGGAAACCGCCTATGCAAAAGCGCTCACGCTCTTCCCTGATGGGGACAAAGGCCGTGAAGCTTTGACCGACAACCTTGCGGCGGCGATATACAAGCAGGGCGAAGATGCGAATGCAAAGGCGGATTACAAGGCAGCGTCCGAGCATTTCTTAAGGGTAGGACGTGTTGCCCCGGCATCTAAGATTCGTGTGAACGCGGAGTACGACGCGGCAGCCGCACTGATCCAGCTTAAGGACTGGCAGGCAGCGGCTACAGTACTCGCCGGCTTCCGGAACCTGTTCCCCGGACATACACTCCTTCCGGAGGTGACCAAGAAGATCGCCTATGTTTACCGCGAGGACGGTAAGCTTACGCTGGCAGCCGGAGAATATGAGCGCATGGAAACAGAGTCGAAAGATGACGAGGTGAGGCGGGAAGCGCTTTTGAACGCGGCAGAACTGCATGAGAAGGCGGGAAACCAGGCCAAGGCACTTCTTGTCTATCGGCGCTATGTTGACCATTTCCCGCATCCGGTGGAAGCGAACCTCGAAACGCGAAACAAGATAGCTGAATCCTTAAAGAAGAACGAACGGGAAAACTATTTAGCCGAGATAAAGCAGATCGTCGCCATAGATGCCGGAGCGGGGGCGGAACGGACGCCTCGTACCCGCTATCTTGCAGGGAAAGGCGCCTTGGTCTTGGCCGAGGAGACCTTCGGCCAGTTTACCGGGATCAAGCTGGTTGAGCCATTCAAGGTGAACCTTGACAAGAAAAAGGGCTTGATGAAGGTTGTGACCCAGCAGTTCAACAAACTCCTCGATTATGAGGTCGGCGAGGTCACCGCAGCTGCGACCTTCTATCTGGCCGAGATCTATGCCGACTTCAGCAAGGACCTGAAGGAATCAGAACGTCCTAAAGACTTAACCGCAGTGGAGCTTGAAGAGTACGAACTTGCCCTCGAGGAGCAGGCATATCCCTTCGAGGAGAAGGCCATTTCTACGCATAAGAGCAATCTCGAGCTCGTCTCCCGCGGGGTATATAACGAGTGGGTCGATAAGAGCCTGCAGAAACTGGCCGTGCTTCGTTCCTGCCCGCTACAATAAGCCGGAAGAGGAGAGCCCCGTCATCGATTCAGCGGACCATTACCTGTACGCCATAGAGCGTCATGAGCCGGTCGTGCAGAAAGCTGAAGATCCAAAGAAGGACGAAAAAGTTGACGTGCCAAAGGAACCGGTGAAGGCTGTGGAACAGGAACCAGATACGAAACCGGCTGATGTCCAGGAAGCGGTAAAGGTGGCGAAGCCGATGAAGGATGTGAAGCCGCACAAAACATCAGGGACAGCGGGCGACATCAACGGCCAGAGCGCCCCATCTTATACGACGGCAAAATAATGGTCAGGTGACCAGGAAAGGATTTGTGCTATGCAGGGCAAAAATAGAGAGTTGATATGGTTGTCAGGATTTAAAAGGATGGACGTTTGGTTTTCCATGATGATCGCTGCCTTTGTCTTTACCGGATGCGCGGCCAAGGCAAAGATCTCAGAGACTCCGACTCCTATTGCAATCGTTATAGACCAGGGGCCATCCGTAGCACAGCTTGAGAATGGCCAGCAGGGCTTCGTCATAAGGGAAAACCCGAAAATGGACAGCGAATCCAAGAGCGAATTCGAGCGCGCCGTTTCACTGATGAATGACGGGAAAAATGACAAGGCCATAGAACTTCTGGCAAAAGTTATCAAGCAGCAGCCAGGCGTTACAGCGCCATATATCAACATTGCTGAGGCTTATATGCGGACTAACAAGCCGGAGCAGGCCGAAAAGTACCTTAAAACCGCTTTGGGATTGTTTCCCGCTCACCCGGTAGCCAGCAATGAATATGGGTTACTTCTCAGGAAGGCCGGACGATTTAAGGATGCGCGAGAGGTTTATGAGAAGGAGATCGCACGCTTCCCAGAGTATCTGCCTGTCCACAAAAATCTCGGGATACTTTGTGATCTTTATTTAAGCGACCCGGTATGCGCACTCAAGCAATTTGAGATCTACAGCGAGGGGATACCCTCGGACGCGCAGGTAAAGATCTGGATTGCCGAGCTTCGCATGAGGCCCGGACATTAGTTTAAAGAAAGGAGGGAATATGTACCTGAAAGGATTGCTTATTGTCGGACTGCTTCTTACGCTCAGTGGCACGGCCACGGCTTCTGACAAGAAACCGGCGGCGCCAGCAGAAGCAAACCGGCGGCAGGCCAAGGATGCAGCCCAAAATGCGCCCAAGACGACAGAGTCCAAGCAGGATGCGAAGGCATCTGACGCGAAGGAGCTTTCAGGCATGTCCATCGTCGGTAACGACGAAGCCCCGAAGTCCCTGTATATCGTGCCGTGGAAAAGCTCGGAAATCGGTGCGGAGACAAGCATGGGCATGGAGCTAAATGAAAGTGCAACGCCGGTGGACCGTGACGTGTTCAAGCGGCAGCTGGATTTTTACGAGGTCAGCACCAAAAAATAACAACATTATCGCGTTAGCGAAAACAAGGAGGAAACAAAATGTTTATTGTACGGTTTTTTCAGAGTGGTGGGTTTTTCATGTTCCCTATTTTGCTCGTGCTGTCGGTCGGTCTGGCCATCGCGTTTGAACGCTGGATTCACTTGAAACGCGTCCGGGACGCGAGAACGACAAAATGTGGGACTCAGCTGTATCCGGTGCTGGAAAAGGGAGAGTTCGATAAAGCCCGGGAAATGGCCAACAAGGACAAATCCAGCATGGCGCAAATGCTGGGGATGGGACTAGCGCGCCAGGGAGCGGTCAGACGACGGGAAGACATCGAGATCGCCATGGAAGAGAGCATGATGGAGATAGTTCCTCAATTGGAAAAGCGCACACCGTATCTGGCTCTGCTCTCGAATATCGCCACCCTGTTTGGACTGCTCGGCACCATCATGGGTCTTATCAGCGCCTTCGCCGCGGTAGCCACTGCGAGCCCCGCTTCGAAGGCCGCCCTGCTCGCGGCCAGCATTTCGGAGGCCATGAACTGCACTGCATTTGGTCTGATGTCCGCGATCCCACTTCTCTTGCTCCATGCCCGCCTGACAACAACCACGGGCAGATCGTGAACAGCCTGGAGATGGCATCGGTAAAGGCGCTCAATACCATCTCCAATTTTGCGAAGAGACCAGGCTGACAGACCTCCGATCCTACCGGGCGCGCAACATGACAGGAGCCAATCATGATCAGACAATTTCGTAAAAAAAGGGGAGGGGGAGAACCATCTGATTTCGATACGGATATCATGCACCTCATCAACCTGACGCCGATGATGGATATTCTTACCGTTCTGGTGGTCTTTCTGCTCATCACTGCCGTCTTTATGAGCATTACGGTCAAGGAATCTGAGCGTCCCGACCGCAGCCGGCGGGGCTGCGGCTAACAAGCCCAATTTCGCCATCGAGGTGATTGTCCGTAAGGCAGGACTACAGATCGCCAACGGTTCATCCGTGGAGGCCTCGATCCCCAAAAAAGGCGATAGCTACGATATTGAGCTTCTGTCCAAAATGTCCTCGCGCGTATCAAAGCCCAGTACCCGGAGAAGGATGACGCGACGGTCTTGATGGAGCCGGATATCAAGTACGACCATCTGATCGAGATCATGGATGCGGTACAGAAGCACTGAAGTGCGGTCGGAAGGGAGCAAAGAGGTCAAGAAAATAGATCTCTTCCCAAAGATATCCATAGGAGATGCGCCATGATAGACAGCAGACGTATGAAACGGATGGAACGGAACAACAAAAAAGGCGCGATCAAAGGTCTTGGTATAAACCTGATCCCGATGATGGATGTTCTTTGCGTTCTGGTGTTCTTCCTGCTTTTTCACTCATTCAACAGCACTCTGCCGGATGCGCAGATCGCACTGCCCGTTATCCGCTGTCGAGACCAGGCCAAGGGAAACGGTGTCGATCGTGGTCAGCCCCGAAACCGTAATGGTCCAGGGCGAACCCGTGGTCAGCACCCCGAGACTTCTGGATGACAGCATCGGGATGGTTCGTGAAGTAAGAGATCGACTGAAACAGCTTGAAAGCGATATGGTCGGGATAGGCACCAACGTGGTCGCCGAAAGCAAGGAAATCACTCTCCTTGCCGATAAAACGATCCCGTTCAAAGTGCTTAAAAAAATAATGTCAACGTGCACGGCCTCTGGATACGGAAGGATTTCCCTCGCCGTCGTTCAGAAGGCGGAGAAATAGCGGGGCTGCCGTGAATACATCCATTTTAACAGAGGAATTGGCTCATCTGAGCACCAAGATCGAGCATGTCCAGCGACAGCACGATGCGCTTCAAAGCGAACTGCGATCTGTACGAGAAGGAGATCGAGACGTTCTCCGACGACATGCAGCGGTTCGATGCGTTGCGGGACGTTTGTAGCGCGCTCGACAAACTGGGGGAACTTAATGCAGGCGAACTCTTTTGGGACGGGGTCGCAAATACCCCAAGTGCCGCCAAGCACCTTGAACGGGTGAAGAACCGGATCGCCCTTTTTGACGGCGATATAAAAGGCATTCTGGAAAAACGGGCATCTCTCGAGGGGCAGATAAGACAGTGCCTCAATGAACTTGACATCCTCTCCGAAGAAGTACGGGATGCGTACGACCGTGAAGAGCGGCGCGAGGAAGAGTACGTCATTGAACGCGAGTTCGTGGAAGCTCCCAACCGGTCAATGACCATGCCATGGAGGAAAGATTCCGAGAGCGAAAAGCGCTTCCGCCGGTCACTGCTCATAGCTTTCCTGTTCTATCTTGTCTTCGGCACTGTCGTTGGCCTGTGGAAACTTCCTCCGCTCACCCGCCCGGTCGTGGCTGTTGTCCCCGAGCGCATTGTCTCCATGCTAAGGAAGGAACCGCCCATTCCTGAGCCGGTGCCTGACCGTCCCAAAGAGGAAAAGAAGGCCGACAAGAACCGCGAAAAAGCGTCGGAAAAGCCGAAGGAAGAACAGCCCAATCCCACTCCAGCGGAAACGCAGGTGGCGCGTAAGCGGGCCGAGACCACGGGCGTTCTGGCTTTCAAGGAGTCCTTTAAGGACCTTATGGATGAAGCTCCCGTTGCAAAGCTCGGCTCTGAAGCCAAACTTAATAACCAGTCTGCCGCAGCAGGTCAGGCCCGTGCCAGCCGGTCGCTGGTCGCAATACCCGCAACGGGTGGCGTAGGCGGCAGTGGTGGCATCAGTAATTCCGGAGTCAGCCGCAACATCGGCAATGGCAACGGCAATCGTATTGGCGGGGTAGGGTTTACACGGGTAGAAAGCAGCATGGCGGGCCTGGGTGATGGTTCAAGACCCCTCAGTTCCGGCCCCGGACCGGCCAGAACGGATGAAGAGATACAGATCGTCTTTGATAAGTACAAGGCGTCGCTCTACCGGATGTACAATGCGGAACTCAGGAAGAATCCTACCCTGCGCGGGAAGATACTTCTCCGCATCACCATCGAGCCGGGCGGCGAAGTCTCCGCATGCACGATGCAGTCCTCCGATCTGGCCTCGCAGGAGCTGGTGGCCCAGGTTGTTGAGCGCGTTAAGAAGTTCAACTTCGGGCCAAAGGAGAATGTTCCCAAGACGACCATCCTGTACCCGATCGACTTTCTGCCCGGAGGATAGGTCAGTATTGTAATGGTAATAACTTCGTAAATATGTGGGCAATGTAACATGTTAATGCTTTATGCATATATTAAGTTCTAAAGCCGGAAGCAGAATGGAGGCACGCTATGAAACTTTTTATGGCAAGAAGGAAGCTTCGTATGGTCAAACATGTTATTCTAGCAGTTCTGGCTATGTCGTCGGCATCACTGCTTTTTTTTAGCTGCGGGGGTGGGAATCCTGAAGTCAAGCCCGCGGTCCAGGCAGTGTCCGCCAAGTCCCTGTCCCAGGCCGTTCAATGCTCTGATGTAGCTACCATTACAGCAGGCGCGTATCATACGGTCGGGCTTAACGAGGATGGGACCGTCGTGGCTGTCGGATATGGTTATGATGGCGAGTTGGATGTTTCCTCATGGACGAACATAAAGGCCATTACAGCAGGCACGTATCATACGGTCGGGCTAAAAGAAGATGGGACCGTCGTGGCTGTCGGAGATAATATTGATGGCGGGTTGAATGTCTCCTCATGGACGAACATAAAGGCCATTGCAGCAGGCTGGGGTCATACGGTCGGGCTTAACGAGGATGGGACCGTCGTGGCTGTCGGATATGATGGCTATCACCAGCTGAATGTCTCCTCATGGACGAGCATAAAGGCCATTGCAGCAGGCGTTTTTCATACAGTCGGGCTTAACGAGGATGGGACCGTCGTAGCTGTCGGATATAATGGCTATCACCAGTTGGATGTCTCCTCATGGACGAACATAAAGGCCATTGCAGCAGGTTGGAAACATACGGTCGGGCTTAAAGAGGATGGGACCGTCGTGGCTGTCGGAGATAGTGGCTATCACCAGTTGGATGTCTCCTCATGGACGAACATAAAGGCCATTGCAGCAGGCTGGTATTATACGGTCGGGCTTAAAGAGGATGGGACCGTCGTGGCTGTCGGAGATAATCGCTATCACCAGTTGGATGTCTCCTCATGGACGAACATAAAGGCCATTGCAGCAGGCGCGTATCATACGGTCGGGCTTAAAGAGGATGGGACCGTCGTGGTCGTCGGAGATAATGACTATGACCAGCTGAATGTCTCCACATGGACGAATATAATGCCTTTATGCGAGGAAAATCAGGACGTCACTCCGCCAATTTCGACAGTCACGACGAACAGTTCACTAGGCAATAACGGATGGTATGTGTCTGATGTGCAGATGACATTGACCGCAGCAGACAATATCGGTGGCTCGGGCGTGAAGGAGATACATTACACCGTTGACGGCACAGAGAACGTCGTGGAGGGAAGTTCAGCCTCGCAATCAATCGTGGGCGATGGAAATCATGCAGTGACCTATTATGCAATTGACAATGCAGGGAATGTGGAGACGCCGCCTCATGAGATGAGCATCAATATTGACAAAACATCTCCGTCAGCTCCTTCTCTATCAGTCAGTCCATCGATCCTCTGGCCGCCGAATCATAAAATGGTGAACGTTCTGATTGGAGGCTCGATTACCGATGGCGGATCGGGAATCGCTTCAACAATAATTACCGTAACCGATGAATACGGAATCTACAATATGACTGTTCCGGGTTTCGGAAGCGCGATCCAGCTCGAGTCCTGGCGTGCAGGCACGGATATGGACGGCAGGTTGTACACTATTACTGCCGTCATAACTGATAAAGCGGGAAACCAGTCAACAGCAACGACAACAGTGCTCGTCCCGCATGATGCTCCCCCTGGATATCATTCCACAGAACGACATCGCGGGTGTCATCATAACGACCGAGATCATGACGATGAAGACCATCATGGCCAAGAACATCACGATTACGACAATGACCATCATGACCAAGGGCATTGCGACCAAGATCATCGGTGAACGCCCGGAGGTCATGGAAATCGACGTTACGGACACGATCGAGGAGGCAGTCAACGGCCCAGGTTGCCGAGCGCGTCAGGAAGTTCAACTTCGGGCCAAAGGAGAATATTCCCAAGACAACCATTCTGAACCCGATTGATTTCCTGCCCGCAGGCTAGAGCCTGAGGCTGGAGACTAAAATTGTGTTTAAGGAAAGAGAAACAGACCTTTCCGAAACTATCATTCAGCCAAAAGCGAGCTGACTTATCCTGAAAGAGCAGCTGGGCCGGATACGGTAACCGGTTGTGACATTGTTCTGAAAACGAAGGTGGGCCACTTGGCCCGCCTTCGCAAGTCACTAACAAACCCCGTCCGAGAAGGCGGGAGGTCGGAAAAGAAGGCGTGGATTGCGTCAATAAGTTGTAATGAGACACAAAGAGCGTCTTGAGATCAACTGCGCCTTTCTGAAAGTTAAAGCCGGCCGCAGGCTTCACGTGATACTAACAACGCGCCAATAAACGATCTGTCAACATCAAAACAAAGGGGAGAAATAAATGAGAAAAAAACTATGGTTGACTATTGCTTTGGTAATGATTTTACCTGTTATGTTATTCACGGCTTCGTGTACCAAAACGGTGGTTCAAACACAGCCGGTATCGACGACCAAACCGGAAGTCCAAAAGGCACCGGACAGATCCGCCGAGGAAGCCGAGCAGGCTGGACCGAGCAGGCTGGACGGCGTAATGAAGATCGACTTCGGGCGGAAGCCGCTGCACGTGATGCTGCCGCAAAGGCATTTGTCTACGAGAATATCTATTTCGCATTCGACAGCTCTGTAGTGTCGGACCAAGCCCAGCAGATTTTAAACAGCAAGGCCGATTATCTCAGCACAAATCCGGATATAACGATTACTGTTGAAGGATATTGCGATGATCGCGGCACGGATGCCTACAATATCGCCTTGGGCGAACGACGCGCTGAATCGGTCAAAATTTTCCTTGTCGGCCTGGCATTGGCACCAATCGTATGAACACCGTTAGTTACAGAGAAGAACGGCCCATCGCCACGAGGCACGATGAGGCTTCCTGGGCCAAAAATCGCAGAGCCGAATTCGTGGTCGACTTATTTCCGGATGATCGCAAATCCTTAAAAACTGATTCTATGGGCAAGTTACGGGTTGTCGGGCTGGATAATCTGTCAGTAGCGTGAGCCGTCCCATCAGCAGGCAACCGGCCTGGGAAGCAGTTCCAGAAAAAGGGTTACCCATTCGGGTGAATATCCCGAAGGTCATCGGTTCAAATCCGGCCCCCGCTGCCAGCTAATTCAAAGGGTTGCGGCAAAAGATGTAACACCCTTTTTTTAACAGGACCGTATCAGGACAGCGACAGGAAAGTTCGACCGCCCTCTAATCCCTCCCTACAGCAGCGTTTGCAATTGCATCGGTAGTAGCCTCCTAATACAACAATGTGGTGGTACCTCCTATCGTCTACACCGCATCAACACTCATCGCCCTCTCACCACGGGGCGCATAACAATTGTCACTGATTTTCCGATGTATTCGTGGGGCCTGTGATAGGACATTTTACGGGGAAGACGGTAGTTGCTTCGCATAAAGACGTCACTAAAGACAACCTCTCGGTTGTTCCCATGATAGCCGGATAAAATCGTTCTTCAGCCGCTCGTGAGTATTGGCCGTGATACTGGTTACGCTTTCTGTCATTTCTGCATGAAAACAACACCATTTCACTCCTTTTTATGTGCTATAATTAAATTAAACAAGAGAAGCCTATTTGCAAGGAGGTGTATTATGGCAAGCGTTTTGAATGTGAAAGAGACCAAGGGATTTTGCGATGAAGTCTATACCAAGCTGGCAGACATGAAGGAAAAGATTATCGAACTGAAGGATCGGTCAGTCGCGATAAGTCCGGGGAAAGGCATCGAAGGCGGGATGTTCGTACGGCACTTGAGCGAGCTCGCTGACCAGATTGACTGGAAGCTCCAGATATTGTCGCATTCCTGCCCCGTTGATTGGAAAGGCTCAGCGGGTTACGAAGAGACGGCGCAAGTGAATACGACAGAGAAATCCGGAGACATTGAATTTTCTCCTGGGTATGTCGGCGGGTAAGTAGAGGACGAAAAAGACCCCGGAAAATATTTCTCTGGGGCCTTTTTCGGCAAGAGGGAACCAAGTATACCACGAAGACACGCCCTGCTCTCGCGCCTAAGTACAGGCTTTCAAAAATTGGGTGTCATCTCGACCGAAGGGAGAGATATTTCTTTATTCATGAAAAGCGTTAAGATCGCTCGCTTCGCTCGAAATGAGAGAAACAGAGAAGATGTATTATTCAGCAGGAGGTTGGATATGGAAACACTTTCTCAGAAATGCGAGGATATCAATACGGTCAGTTCATTCTGCGACTGCATCGCCGGGGAAGAGACTGTGGATCCGGCAGCACAGGCATTCTGCAAGAGAGCGAAAACCGACAAAAACATCACTGGCGAGGATCTGGCCAATCTGAAAATGGCGTTGATGGATCTGGAAGATGAGGCATGTTGCGACTGCTAGGGCAGCGCAGCGGGCATGCTTTTCGTTCCGTTTGGGGAAAACCTTTGAGCAAGTGGCTATAAAAAGATAGCATGAATGAATTTGGATGAAACATGTAGCATCACTTGATCCTATCTGAGCTATACATAAATAAGATCGAGGACGGAGGTAGCCCCTGTCTCTCATCCAACGCCACGTAATATTACCATCCATGGCGCCACTCCTATTTTTTGCGGTAGCTGCTACGCCCGTTCATGTGCTCGGCTGTCGCATCCGTGGATTACTGGCAGTCGCGATAGCCTTGGCAAGCGTTCTGGTCGGCCTGGCTGCGGCGGTCAGGGCTATAAAGGGTAGACTGCAAGGTGATTCCCAGACACGCTGGTGGATTGTAAGCGCTTTGATCCTCGCAATCCCGACTGTTGGCGTGCTTATTCTTGCGTAGGCGATCGAGAGTTAAAGGGATTTATTCCTTCCTGAAACTTTGGAGTTCTCATCTTTGGCAACAATCAATGTTACATTGTTACATTTCGAAATTTTGTTTCTTTCGCCTGCAACTTTATTATCAATTCCTGTGTACTCCAAAAAATACCCCACTTGTTATCGGCGCCAACTCTTTATCTCTGCTATATTTTAATTACTGAATTCTCCGTATCCTTCAATTAATGCACCCCGATAAAGCCAAACCCATCGCGAGATGGGGGCGGAAAGCAGCGGGTCTTAGAAGATCAAGATGGCCGATCTGCCGAAGGATGATGCCTTTGGTATGCTTGGCTTTATTATTTTGAGCTTCTTTTATGCACCGGGGCAGGGCCGCATCGTCCACCAAGGGAGGTATCACCTTCAGTGATCGTCTCTTCGGCGGGGGCGGTGAACCCATGAATGTAGTTACCGAAAGGGCTGCTGATGACATTATCGATCAACTGTTTAAATAGACGGCGTCTTTTTGTTGCTGTTGCTGCTTGTTTCCTTGTTCTAACATCATGCGCGGGCACCAGAAATACTGAACTGATAAACCCTCCCGAGAAACAACATCTGCATGTCGCTGTATTCCCGGTCGATAACCCGAGCGGCGTCCATGTGCCCCTGGAAGAGATCCGGCGATCGCTGATCCAGCGGTTGAAGATGCAGGGGGCCGATGTGCTTGATGATGTCGCGCTCGAGCAGTTCATGGCAAAACACCGTGTCCGCTATATCGCGGGCCTCGATACGGCGACGTCAAAGTCATTGAGCAACGAGGTCGGTGTTAATGCTGTCCTTATCACCTCGGTGGAGGCCTACAGCGAGACCTCTCCTCCCTGGATCGCCCTCATCTCCAGGCTCGTTTCCACCGGACCCAGACCGTCGGTTTTATGGGCTGACAGTGTCGGAATGGCAGGAAACGATCACCCGGGACTTTTCGGGCTTGGCCTGATTGAAGATCCCAAGGTCCTGCAACACAAGGCTGTGGGAAAGCTGGGCGACTTATTAACGGGGTATCTTGCAGGAGAGAAGGCCCGCACCGCCGGCGGGCGGAAGAGCTTTGGACCGAAAGCATCATACCGCTCCCCTGTCATCGGCACTGACCTTCGGGTGAACACCGTCGGTTTTGTGGACAGCAGGTCCAGCGGGGATGAGGGGACGGGACCGGCCAGGCTGGCTGTTGCGCTCACCTCTGAGAGCGGGACGCCGGTGACGGTGGTGTATGCGGTCACGGGCGGCACAGCGGCCGAGGGGAAGAATTATGTCGTGAAGGGGAACACCCTCACTTTCGCGCCCGGAGAGACACTGAAAAGCATAGAGATCGACATCAGGCATGACGGTCTGAATACGGGAGACAGTACCGTCGTGGTGAGCCTGAAGAACCCGACGGGCGTGGTCTTGGGCAGCAGCGCGGTCCATACCTATACCATCATCGACAGAGACCCAGAGCCGGCGGTGACATTTGTGGTGCCGAGCCAGCAGGTGAAGAAGAATGTGGGGACGGTGACCATCGGTGTGGAGCTTTCTTCACTGTCTGGCAGGGATGTGACCATCCCGTTCATGGTGGGCGGGACGGCAAAGACGCCCGGGAACTACACCATGACGCCGGGCCCCATCGTGATCAAGGCAGGGAAGCGGAGCGCGGCGATCACGGTGCAGGTCCCGGACAACGGGATGAACGAGGACGACAAGACGGTGGCGGTGAGCATGGGAGTGCCGACTCACGCGTCGCAGGGGAAGACGACCACGAGCACCATGACCATCGTCAGCACCAATCCCGAGCCCGCGGTGAAGTTCACATCAGCGAGCCAGCAGGTGAAGGAGAACGCAGGGACGGCAACCATTACCGAGCCCGCAGTCTCGTTTGCAAGCGGGGGTTCGAGCGAGGAGAAGAAGACGGGCACTGCACGGCTTGAGGTGGCGCTCTCTGCCGCGAGCGGCAAGCCGGTGACGGTGGAGTACGCGGCCTCGGGAGGGACGGCGATACAGGGGAAGGACTACGCCCTGCAGGCAGGCCCGTTGACCTTCGCCCCCGGCGAAACGGCCAAGGAGATCATGGTAGATATCAAGGACAACGGGATCTATGATGACAACAAGACCCTCGAGGTGAGCCTGAGGGACACGAAGAACGCGGTGCTGGGCAGCAGCACGGTGCATACCTACACCATAATCAACCATCATTCTAAGCCGACGGTGGCGGTTCGGTCCGCAAACGAGCGCCTCAGGAAGAGCGTAGGAAGAGCGAGCGTCACCGTCCAGCTATCAGAAGTTTCGGGAAAAGACGTGATTGTGCCATTCACGGTCAGCGGCTCGGCGAAGCAGGGAACAGACTTCGCCATCACCCCGGGCCCGGTCGTGATCAAAGCGGGGACGCGGAGTACAGAGATCGCGATAACCATGCAGGGCAATGTCCCGGTCGAAGCTGATAAGACGATCGAAGTGAAGCTGTTGAACCCGGACAACGCATTCCTCGGATCGCCCGCGTTCTACCGCCTGGTCATGGTGCAGGATACGAATCCCACCATTGCCGTTACTCCTTTTTTCAACGGAAGCACGAAGAAGAACGCCGGCGACATCATGATGATGCAGTTTGTCAAAGAATTAAAGAAACTAGAGGATTTTATGGTGATCGAGCCGGGCGTCGTCAGGCAGCAGTTTCTGACCATGAGGGTCATCATGTATGAAGGGATTTCAACTTCCGATATCGGCCTGCTCACCAGCAACATCAATGCTGATCTGATCCTGACCGGGAAGGTAATGTATTATCAGGACGACATAGCGCTATACGGCCAGCCACAAGTGGCTTTTTCCGTTATGCTAATAGACAGGTCAAGCAAAAAGATCATATGGGCATCCAGGAGCTACAATAAGGGAAATGACGCGGTCACCCTGTTCGATTGGGGAAGCGTCAATTCGGCCAATGAGATGGTATCTGAGATGGTGCGCGTTCTCATAAGGAGGGTGATAACATGGTAAGCAGGTGCTGTAATTTTTTTGTTTCAGGATATAATACCTTCCAGTCAGACTTGCTTTTGAAAAAACAATAAGACCCCTAATCAAAGAGGTCAACTTTTCAACTTGGGTTTTAATGGAATTATCATGGTTTTTTATTCTAGGTGGCCTTTATTGGTTTGTATAGGTGTGATAATAACAAAGATTCGTCATAGAAAGCGACCAGATTCAGGCGACGATCTGCAAGTTCCACGTAGTAATTCACGGTAATATCGGCTGACCGATTTAACAACTTGTAGGTGTACTTCACGAAATTCATATTTTTACCGAATACTTTATTTCGAAATGTACTATGCAGTCTCGCACTCTGATCTATATCCAATACTAATAAACCGAATCACCGTTCATAAAAGATTTTCTTTTAGTGACACTCTGACAGCGACTTTCCCGCTTTGATTTATAAGTGATCATACAAGCCAATTATCAATGCTTTGTTAACGGGAATAACATTGGGGTGCACATCCCGAAGGTCGTCGGTTCAAATCCGGCCCCCGCCACCAACTTATGTCAACTTATCAATGGGTTAAGGGATTTGCTATGACTATATTTTTCTGTAATAAGAATGTGATAATTTTGTCCAACTTCTCTGCGCCCTCTGTGAACGCTCATTTTCAACCTGCAGTCATCAGCGATGTTACTTTTTTTCTATACCCCAAAAATACCCTGATTTTTCGTGATTAAAATGTTTACATGGATTTCATTTTATGCTATTTTCACGCCAGTAAGGCATCTGCTTACTCCACCCACTTAACCTATTACAAAGCATTCTATCCCGGTTTTTGCCAATCTAAAAAAATCGAATCCCTACTATTACGTTCATCCGCATTCAAGTCGCTTTTTTTCTGGCTTGCATCGGATGTCCAATTGACCTGAAAAAAGGTAAATCCTAAATATAAGGGAACGATCTTAGGACCCATCATAATATAATGATAATATTCGTGTTTTTTTAGGGGCAGAAGACGCCTTGCAAAGACAAGGTGCATTGCCTTTGCAGGTGACGCAGATAATTGGGGGGGGCACAATGGAAGAGTCGGACGCACGGACCGGAACGAGAGAGAACGATATCACAAGGCGGTTCAATCAAAAGATACGCAGAAAGGCATGGCTTACGGTCGTGACATTGGCCATCGCTCTCTTGCTAATCGGCAGACCGGTATCGGCCGATATCACGATGTCGTTCACAAAGCCTGCAATAGCAATAGGCTTTTATCATACCATGGCCCTGAAGAGCGACGGGACGGTGACGGCCTGGGGCTATAATTATTATGGTCAGGCCACAGTTCCTGATGGCCTTACCGGTGTTACCGCTGTATCTGCAGGGGCATATCATTCAGTAGTCTTGAAGAATGACGGGACAGTAGTGGCCTGGGGCCAAAACCTTTACGGTCAGATCTCGGTTCCTCAGTACCTTTCCGGCGTTACGGCAATAGCAGCAGGTGCCTATCATACCGTGGCCCTGAAGAACGATGGGACGGTGGTGGCCTGGGGCTATAATGATCAAGGTCAGAGCAATGTGCCTGCCGGTCTGACTGACGTGATCGCAATAGCGGCAGCAGGCTATCATACGCTGGCACTGAAGAGCGACGGGACAGTTGTGGCTTGGGGTTATAACGCAAACGGTGAGAGCACTGTGCCTGCGGGTCTCACCGGTGTTGCCGCTATCGCAGCTGGGGGGTATCATTCGGTCGCTCTGAAGACGGATGGGACTATTGTCGCCTGGGGCAGGAACGTGGAGGGTCAGTGCACTGTGCCTGCTGGCCTTACAGGTGTTGTCGCTATCGCACCCGGAACGAATCATACGGCAGTTCTAAAGAGCGATGGTACCGTCGCGGTCTGGGGAGATAATACTTACAGTGAGAGTATCGTACCTGTTGATCTCATCGGTGTTACCGCTCTTTCGGCAGGAAAAGAACATTCGGTGGCCTTGAAGAGCGACGGCACCGTGGAGGTCTGGGGAAGGAACTCATACGGTGAGGGCACTCCGCCTGCCGGCCTTAACCTTATAACCAGATACCGCGTGACGACAAACACGCCGGCCATAGCAGCAGGAGATAGTCATACTGTGGCCCTGAAAAGCGACGGGACCATGGCGGCCTGGGGCGATAACACTTACGGTGAGAGCTCCGTGCCTGGGGACCTTACCGGCGTTACGGCAATAGCATCAGGTGCCTATCATACCGTGGGCCTGAAGAGCGACGGGACCGTGGCGGCCTGGGGCAAGAATGATCAAGGTCAGACCACCGTGCCAGCGGGCCTGACCGATGTTGCCTACATAGCGGCAGGAGGGTCTCATTCCGTGGCCCTGAAGAGCGACGGGACTGTGGTCGCGTGGGGCGATAATATGTACGGTGAGAGCGCCGTGCCGGTTGGCCTAAGCGGTGTTACCGCAGTAGCGGCAGGAGCGCATCATACCGTGGCCCTGAAAAGCGACGGGACTGTGGTCGCGTGGGGCGATAATATGTACGGTGAGAGCGCCGTGCCGGTTGGCCTAAGCGGCGTTACCGCAGTAGCGGCAGGAGCGCATCATACCGTGGCACTGATGAGCGATGGGACTGTGGTAGCCTGGGGCGATAACACATATGGCGAGAGCGCCGTGCCTGCGGGACTCTCAGGTGTCATTGCCATATCCGCGGGAGGGTCTCATACCTTTGTCCTTAAGAGCGACGGCACCGTGGTGGCCTGGGGAGGCAATGATCAAGGTCAGACCACCGTGCCAGCAGACCTGACCGATGTAGTTTTCATAGCAGCAGGAGGGTCACATACCGTGGCCTTGAAGAGCGACGGGACCGTGGCGGCCTGGGGCAGCAATGATCAAGGCCAGGCCACCGTTCCCGCGGGTCTTAAACTTGGCTCCGGCCGTATCTCATGCATCCCAACCTCTGTGGGCTACGACTCGAGCTCAGCATGCACCATAACGCCAGGTATAGGGTATCAGGTTTTAGACGTGAAAGCTGGACCGACAGCAGGAGGCATGAGCTCAGTAGGTGCGGACACCTCCTACATCATGGCCAATATCGCTGCTGACATGACCATAGCGGCAACATTCCGGGCGAATGCCGTATCAGACACCACTCCGCCAATAACAACAGCATCCCCCCCAGGAGGAACGTATAGCGCTGCACAGAGCATTACATTGATCTGCAATGACGGTAGTGGAAGCGGCTGTAACGCTACCTACTATTGCCTCGGCCTCGGTTGTACCCCTGCAACTTTATATCGCGGGGCTTTTACAATATCAAACTCTACTGATCTGAGGTTTGCCTCAATTGACAATGCCGGGAACACTGAAAGCGTAAAAACTCAGACATTCACCATTACTACGGCCGCTCCCACTTTGATAGCCGCCGCCGGACCGAACGGCAGCATCACCCCGTCTGGCACCTTGACCGTCCCCACCGGAAGGAATGTGACATTCACCATCACGCCGAATGCGGGGTACCGCGTAGCCGACGTTCTGGTTGACGGGGCGTCGGTAGGCGCACTGACCTCGTACACGTTCTTCAACGTCCAGACGGGCCACACGATCACCGCAACATTTACCCTGGATGTCTATACAATTACGGCTACAGCCGACGTGAACGGCAGCATCACGCCGTCGGGCACGACAACGGTGAACAAGGGAGACAGCTCCATCTACACGATCACCCCGGATGCAGGGTACGATGTGCGGAGTGTTATCGTTGACGGCGCAAGCAAGGGTGCAATGACCAGCTACACCTTTACGAACATTGCGGCGAACCACACCATCAACGCGTACTTCAAGGTGAAGACGTTTACCATCACGGTCAGTGCGGGAGCGGGGGGGAACATAACATGGCCCTTGGGCACTACCACTTTGAACATTGGCACCACCCAGACCTACACCATCACGCCCACGGCCGGGTACCATATCCTGGATGTCCAGGTCGACGGGGTGTCAGTCGGTGCGGTGACCACATATACCTTCACGAACATCACGGCCAACCACACGATTGCGGCGACATTTGAAGCGAATCAATCGTACGCCATCACGGCGAGCGCCGGAGCGAACGGCACCTTGTCGCCGTCGGGCAGTGTGTCTGTGGTGGGCGGCACCAGCAAGACATTCATCATGACGCCAAATGCGGGGTACCGCGTAGCCGACGTTCAGGTTGACGGGGCGTCGGTAGGCGCACTGACCTCGTACACGTTCACCAACGTCCAAACAACCCACACGATCACCGCAACATTTACCCTGGATGTCTATACAATTACGGCTACAGCCGACGTGAACGGCAGCATCACGCCGTCGGGCACGACAACGGTGAACAAGGGAGACAGCTCCACTTACACGATCACCCCGAATGCAGGGTACGATGTGCAGAACGTGGTTGTTGACGGCGCAAGCAAGGGTGCAATAACCAGCTACACCTTTACGAACATTGCGGCGAACCACACCATCAACGCGTACTTCAAGGTGAAGACGTTTACCATCACGGTCAGTGCGGGAGCGGGGGGGAGCATAACATGGCCCTTGGGCACTACCACTTTGAACATTGGCACCACCCAGACCTACACCATCACGCCCACGGCCGGGTACCATATCCTGGATGTCCAGGTCGACGGGGTGTCAGTCGGTGCGGTGACCACGTATACCTTCACGAACATCACGGCCAACCACACGATTGCGGCGACATTTGAAGCGAATCAATCGTACACCATCACGGCGAGCGCCGGAGCGAACGGCACCTTGTCGCCTTCGGGCAGTGTGTCAGTGCTGGGGGGCACCAACCGGACATTCACCATCACGCCGAATGCGGGGTACCGGATAGTCGATGTGACCGTTGATGGAACATCCGCTGGCCCGTTGACGACATATACCTTTGTCAATATAGCGGGCAACCACTCCATTTCGGCAACATTTACCCTGATACAGTACTACGCCATCACTGCCAGTGCGGGGCCGAATGGCAGCATATCGCCGTCAGGCACGGTATCCGTGCGCGAGTTCACGAACCAGACATTCACCATCACGCCGAATGCGGGATACCGCGTAGCCGACGTTCAGGTTGACGGGGCATCAGTGGGAGCGCCGACCTCGTACTCGTTCACCAACGTCCAAACAACCCACACGATCAGCGCGACCTTCACCCTGGATGTCTATACCGTTACGGCCGCAGCCGACGTCAACGGCAGCATCACGCCGTCGGGCACTACAACGCTGAACAGGGGAGCCAGCCAGACCTATACGATCTCGCCGAATCAAGGATATCAGGTGCTGAACGTGATCGTTGACGGCGTAAGCATGGGCGCAAGAACCGGCTACACCTTTACGAACATTACGGCGAACCATTCCATCAACGCCTATTTCAAGGTCATTACCTATACCATCACGGCCAGCGCAGGAACGGGGGGGAGCATATCGCCGTTGGGCACTGCCACTTTGAACGGTGGTGCCAGCCAGACCTACACCATCACGCCTACAGCAGGATACCGTATCACGGATGTCCTGGTTGATGGAGCGTCCGTCGGTGCCGTGGCTACGTATGACTTTACGAATGTAACGGGCAACCACACGATCTCGGCGACATTTGGAACGAATCCGTCGTACACCATCACGGCCAGCGCCGGGGCGAACGGCACCATATCTCCTGGCACGGTGACAGTGCTGGGCGGCGCAAACCAGAAGTTCACATTCTCCGCTGCCGCGGGGTACCGCGTGGCCGACGTTCAGGTGGACGGGGCATCAGTAGGGATGCCGACCTCGTACACCTTCTCTAATGTTCAGGGAAACCACACGATCAGTGCCTCCTTCACGCTGAATGTCTTTACCATCACATCTGCGGCCGACGTCAACGGAAGCATCACGCCAGCGGGCACGTTGACGGTGAACAAAGGAGCCGGCCAGACCTACACGATCACACCGGATCCAGGCCACCAGGTGCGGAGCGTGATCGTTGACGGGGCAAATAGGGGTGCACTAACCAGCTTTACCTTTACGAACATCATAGCGAACCACACCATCAACGTATATTTCAAGTGATGCCCTGCTAAGCTTAGAAAATTTGAAAAGGCCAGACGGTCATGTCTGGCCTTTTTTTTTCCACAATTATATGGAGGGGAGCGGACAAGAGAACCATCTTGCAGAAATTGAGTCACCAGAGGAGCCTGCGGTGTTTTCTCTTCGAACTATTCTCTCGATAGCTATCGATGCCTGTCGGCGAAGAACGACTGAGACCCAAGGATACGCTTTGGTAGCAGAGATCTTTTTTAGTACAATGCGATATCATCATCTTAGGGGAGATGAGGATATTGATGAAACTAAAACCGTTGCACGGCTGGGCTGTGATACAGACTTCGAAGGGGACTGAGATGACCGTCGGTGGTGTGCTTGTTCTGGATCCGGCGAATGGTACACCGCAGGAAGGGGTGGTCGAAGCGATCGGACTAGGGGCATATGAAGTGGAGAAACGCGGCAAGGAGAAGGAGGAAAGAAAGAAGCTGAGCGGACAAATCTATTTTAAAGAGGCAGCTGGTGCATCCCATCTCAACATGATCGTCTTAATCAGCAAGGTAGTTAAAAAACAAATGCTTGGATAATAGGTCAGCACATTCCGGAAAATCGCAGTATTAAACATTAAGCTTCCGGAAAAAAATTCGGTGAGCATATAAACCAGAATGAAAAACATTGCATAACACAGAACGGGAGTAGCTAGTAAAGTGAATTCCCTTGTCGGTCGCCCGGCTAAGATTATAAGAATCGGGATAAAGAGGAAAAAAACATTGAAATCCCGAAAAGAAGCAAGCAGCGAAATGACTTTCCACGCCATTTCGGGCCGAAAGGTAAAGTTTACCGTAACATAATCGGCGCCAAACCCGAGATGCTGTGAGAATTTAAATACAAACCACGGCACTGCCAAAAGCAGACTTGCAAGCAAGGGAACCGCTGATCTTCGAAGAACTGTCCCTTGGCCTCTGTTCCGCCAAAAGAAAGCAGCGGCAGCCAGAAGAAGAGGAAGAACAAAGAAAGGTGCTTCGTCTTTTGTAAATAGCGCTTCTGCCGAGAAGAGACCCATCAGTGTCCAATACCCATATTCCCCCCTCATGGCAAAGAGAAACATTATTAGAGAAAAAAGGATATATACGCTGAGTGGGACATCACTGTACACCTCGATCGAATGGAGTGACAGGAGCGGGGAACTCAAGAAGAGCACAAGCATTGATAATGCAATCAGACGTGAGGCCTCACGTGCCATGACCACATACAGATAAACAGACATGGCGAGCAGATAGATAGGGCTCCAGAATTTCACAAACACTTCATCAAAATGTCCAATCCAAAGACCCATCCAAACCTGCATAAGGGGGTTGTGAGGCGGATAATTCGCGTTTCTGTTCAGAAGTCCCTTGCCGAAAAAATCCTCGGGCGTGGTATCCAATAGTAAGCCGTGCGAATAATAGAAGGCCTTTGCTCCCGCCGACCAGTTGGCGAAAGAGTCCCAGGCAAAAATCGGCCTTAAATATGTTTCCACGAAGATAGATCCAATTTTAATGATGACGAGAGCGGTTAGAGCAATTAGAGATATCTTCTTGAGCCAGTGGCCATCCGAACCGAAAATCTCGTTGAAAAGCCCGAATGAAGGTGTTTTGATGAGAACGACCCTTCCTTTTTACTATCCACAAGTAAAGCCCGACAATCTCTATCATGATCGGTATAGCAACATTCCAGAGCGTTAATGAAACGTGCATGAGGGCCAAAAGAAACATTTGTACTGTTAAAAGACCCATACCAAGCGGGTACGCCATACAGAGACGTTCGGACAATCCGATAGTGGTCTCATCGCGGAGCAGAATGGATACGACGAGAAAGCCAAGGATGGCCGGTATGACTAAAGCAACGAGCATGAGAATCATTTGATCCTTAAGATATATGCACCAGAATCATAGCGGAAGAGGAGTTCCGCGTTATCCGTATGCCCATCACCTCTGATGAACGTTTTTGTACGGTCATCATAGGCGGTATCATCATATAAAACGATGATGTTTTTTGCATTGGCTCTATTCCGCCTGGGTAGCAAGTAGTACTGGGCCATCAATCTAGTGGCGTCGTCGGAGGCATAGATAACGTAATCGTTGTTTTTCAGCACTTCACGTGCCACCCTGATAAAATTGTAAAGAGGACCAACAAATATCCCTGTTTTCGCCTCTGTGGAATACCCGGAATAGGTATTGATATCTTCATAGAACCACATATACCATGTCCTTTCCGAATAAACTAAATACAGGAATCCCGCACAAAAAAAGGCGATGACAATCGATTTTCTGAAAGCTTGCAAGAGGGGAGTTTTTTTCATGACAAAAAACACAGCACTCACCGTCGTAATGATGATAATAACGCAATAGATCATGATGACGAAGGAAGACGGGATTTGTATCCAGCCGTTCACACTTCCTCCATGCATTGGTTCAATCGTAAACAGGTCTGTGAGATTAAGGTCCATGATCTTTAGTAAATGAATCTCCTTGCAAAAGCAACAGGAATCTCTGTGTATTTAGAGAGAGTATAGCTAAATGAGGCTATCCGGTAAAGGACAATTATTCGAGATGAACTGAGCAATTTCCAAATGACGCAACTGCCGCGGAGTACAGCTTACTATGATGCTGCATGTTTTTTACCGCTCATTATTTGTTGCATACCTTCATACCCAAGCACTGATTTGACTTGGCGTGCAATCATGCTATACTTTGGTCATACGTTTCCCATTTATCATCTCTAAACGTAAATCCTCCAGTACTAAGTGAATATTTGAAAGCAAATATGTTACCGAACTACTTACTTCATTCAAGGTTAGGCTTTCTCACTTTATTTGCATTCGGAGCACTTGAACGGTTTAAGCACCTGGAATATGGAAATGCGCTGAATTAAAAGAAAAGAAAAATGTGGAAATCCATTTTAATATCGTTCTTCGTCTTGATGCTTTATGGATGTGTTTATTCGACAATGAGCGCAACAGTTAGCTCTGCTAAATACAATGATCCGCCCCGTCAGATATACTTTGTTGTCATCCCTTCCGATTTTGACTTAGTCAGCGTCACTGAGAAGCGCACTGAAAAGCGCATAGTCGACTTAATCGAAAATAAAATGGTTGAACACGGCTATGGAAAAGCTTACTTACCTGAGACAGCTACTGTAGAGGTCTATTACAATTATTCTATCGGGCTCGGACAAGGGTATGTCAGCAATTCCCGGGATTTTGTTTTTAGTAGACAACAAACCGAATCTTTAAGTAAATACCCGAACTATTTCCAAATATATATCATGGGTATTGACCGTTCAGAAAATGAAAAGAAAACCAAAATGATTTGGCAAGGTGAAGTGTATGGCTCCGGAGAGAATAAAGATATTTTGGAACTCGCACATTATTTTGTTGATGTTTTATACGACAATTTTGATATCACTGTGGTGAACAAGAAATATTTGAAGAGAGAGTCGTTGTGGTAAATCATATTATGATATATTTTTTCTGTGAGCATTACGTCCTGAAGTCGGCGACGGTTGCATGTTTGAGAAATTGCATAATACATCTTGTATAATTCGCACAAGGTTTACTCGTTCGCGTCCAGCATAGGGAGCCAAACACTTTCAAAACTAGGCACTCGATCCGCTAACCTCGCGGTCTGTAATACTCAATCGCTTCGGGCAGGAGTTCCTTGATGTTCTCGATCCGTCTTGCATCCGCCGGATGGTCGCTTAAAAGCTCGGGTGGCGAGGCGCCGTGCTTTGACGAGATCATCCGCTCCCAAAACGCCACGGCGCCGTGCGGGTCATACCCGGCCATCGCCATGAATATCAACCCTAGGTGATCGGCCTCGGATTCCTGCACCCTGCTGTACGGGAGCAGGATGCCTACCTGCGCCCCCACTCCGTAGGCAGCGAGGAAAAGGCTGTTCGTCTTCGTCTGGTTCTGCGAGAGCGCGGCGTCAAGGGTAAGACCGCCCATTTCCACCAGGAGCGCCTGGCTCATGCGCTCGCCACCGTGATTGGCTACGGCGTGCGCTATCTCATGTCCGAGCACAACGGCAAGCCCGTTATCGTCCCTCGTGACCGGAAGAATTCCCGAATAGATCACCACCTTGCCGCCGGGCATGCACCAGGCGTTTGCCTGCTTGTCCTCCACGAGGTTGAATTCCCATTGGTATCCTTTGAGCCGCGACGAAAGGCTGTGTTCTGAAAAATACCGCTCCACGGCGCGCTCGATCCGGGTTCCTACGCGATTCACCCCGAAGCGTCCGCATTCAGTACAAAAAAATTCGTGGCACCGGCGCAGTCGTCCCCTGCAAGCGTATTGTTATGTGGCGCGAATTTGGATCACTCACCCCACGTTGCCGTACATCGCACCGACGATCGCCGTCGCCGCCATTGCTAAGGCTCCCCAAAGGGTCACGCGACCAGCACCGACGGCTACATTTGCGCCGCCGACCCGCGCGGCCAAGCCTCCCGTAAGCGCCAAGAACACGAGAGAACTTCCAGCCACAATGTAAATCATGATCGAAGCCGGACTGATCATAGCCATGAGGAGAGGCAAGGCTGCACCCACTGCGAATGTGGCGGCGGAAGCCAGTGCTGCTTGAACGGGTCGTGCAGTGTGCGTCTCCGACAAGCCTAGTTCATCACGAGCGTGGGCTGACAGCGCATCGTGTGCCATCAGCTGCTCGGCTACTTGTCGCGCAAGTGAAGGCTCAAGCCCTCTCTTAACGTATATCGTTGCGAGTTCTTTACGCTCAAATACCTCGCTAGTCTCAAGTTCATTACGCTCGCGTTCAAGATCGGCTTTCTCAGTATCTGCTTGTGAGCTGACTGAGACATACTCTCCCGCGGCCATTGACATCGCACCCGCAACAAGCCCGGCTACACCAGCGATCAGCACATTTGCACGCGTTGCATCCGCGGCTGCTACTCCCACCACCAAACTCGCTGTCGACAAAATGCCATCGTTTGAGCCAAGGACTGGCGCTCGCAACCATCCTATTCGCTCGGCATAGTGTTGTTCAGAGTGGTACGCACGCATTCTTAGTTCCTCCCATCTATGATTTCGTCTTTCGCCATACGGGGAACCCTCACCAGGGATAAGGGTAGCCCTTCGCAAGAACCATCTCCAGGGCGGCGTCGTGCCCGTAGATGTCATCATAGAAGTGAACCAGCCCATCTTCCAGCACGATAACTGTGGTATAGATGATCAAGACCGGAATGGGGTGCGCGAGATTCACCTGCAGGTTCGTGCTGTCGTTCATGGCCGCGCGAATACGTTCCGGGGTCCAGTCTGGATTGTCGCGCAGGACCCACGCAGCCAGATCGGCTGGCCTCTCCAGCCGGATACAGCCGTGGCTGAAATCCCGCCGGGACTTCGCGAAGAATTTTGTGGCCGGAGTGTCGTGCATGTATACGCTGTAGCTATTTGGAAAGACAAATTTCACGAGTCCAAGGTCGTTCTTTGGACCCGGTTTTTGCCGGATGAAAAGTTTACCGGCCCGTAGTTGGCTGAGCAAGTCGTTCGTGACCGTCCCCGCCGATACGACGTTCTGCCTGCTGTCCACAATCTCGAATCCTTTCTTCGCCAAGTAGTCGGGATCGCGAACAATGTGTGGAATCATCTCATCTCTGGTAATGGAATATGGCACCTCCCAATATGGGCGGAAAACGACGTACTGCATGGTGTCGCTAAACACCGGGGTGTCATGGCCGTACGCTTTGCCTACCACGATGTTCATCGTCACAGCGATATTGAAGTCTTTGTCATAAGCGCGGAGACGAAAATCGGGGATATTGGCCACGATTCGCTCTTTTTGATACAGGTCCGGCAACCACCGCCATCGCTCAAGGGTCAGTTGCATTTGTCGAACTCGACGGCTCAGAGGAACGTTCAAATCGGCCAGGGTTTGAGTGTCAATTCGTCCGTTCGGATCTCGTCCATGGCGGTGCTGGAAACTCTTTACAGCGTCCACCAGAGCACCTGCGTAGACGGTTTGATCAGCCGGAACATTGGCGTCAACCGGAAGGTCGCCGACCAACCGGAGCAGTCGCGTGAGCCGTGTGACGCCGGGATAGGAATCGCCCGGCAAAATCGGTTTCTCCACGAGCGGGAGCTGCTCCCCATCATCATCCCTCGCAAGCTCGAGATACGTTTGAAGGGCTTGAATCGTGCGTCGGTAACCGGGATAGGGCGGCTCCACTTGCGCTAAGAGGCCAGCAACGTCGCCACTATCGACAACGTTGTCTTTTAGAAATTTGGCCAGATCGTATTTCTTGGACTCATCATCGTAAGCGAAGGCGAGGTGCCTCGGATTTACCTTGCCAATGTGGAGGTCGGAGATATACCTCATCGCGCAAACCGTGAGGGCGAGATCGAATTTCACCGCATCCGACTCGGTCGGCTGCCGCGTCTCAGGTTTGAGTTTTGCCAGACGATCGTTCCACCGGGACCCGTCGTAGTCTTCCGCGGAGAGCCCCTTTTGGTCGGCCTTGAGCAACAGCGCGATCACCTGCCGCGCCTCTGTGGTCGGCTCCATACCCTTGACCCACCACAATGAATCACCGTTGAACTCGTAGAATTTCTTTACGTGCTTGCTGTAGTCGCTGAAATCTGGCCAACGCAAATCGGAGAAACTGCCACGGCTAATGGCGTCGCCCAGCCAAGCTTGACCTTCGGAACTGAGCTCTAACGCACTCGCACCTAGTGTGCTGGGAGTTGCAAGCGGAGTCTCGGCAGAGCGCGCTAAGCCGCATCCAAGGCCGCAAAACAGTACGATCAACACCACGGGCGCTGAAACTCGAACCTGTTTTTGTGGCCATACACCGTAAGTCGTATGTTTTGTCATGTTGAAATTTATCACCGCTTTCATTAAACATACCATAATTGCAGCTATACTGTCGCCAATGGGATCCACACGTCGTGACGGGGGATTGCAGCCAACATGGGCTCAAGGCGGCGTCAGTGTCATGGTCCAGAGGGGTTGCGCGCTATTTGCAGTATTTTTTTGACCATAAAGCATTCAGGTCGGAGATGGTAATTGTCACAAATGCCGTGAGATTGATATACTTAAAACGTGATACACTTTAGAATATACTATTTTATACAGAATATTTTTTTACATGCAAACTTAACGTTGTTATCATAATCTACAACGCTAAAACTATTGCAAAAATCGAATTCAGCACGCTTCCGAAAGATAATTAGAACAATGGCATGAAAACCCTGTTGCAGCGGAGCGTTGGGGTCAAAGTATTACAGCAGATCGGGGAAGCCGCAGTGCGAAGGAATCTAGAAGGCAAGGTGATTACGTGGACATCCAGGATAGCGATCGTTTTGCTGACGACCTTCTCTGCCGGGTCTCCTGCATTTTGCGGGGAGGCAGCCCAGACCAGCGTAGTGAGCCTCGTCGTCGAAAATGACCTCTTTTACAACCATGATCGAGACTATACGAGCGGTGTAGCGCTCGTCTGGGTGCCATCTGAGGATTCAACACCAGACTGGGCCTTGCGCATCGCACACTGGCTACCCTGGTTTCCCGAAGAAGGCCACGTCCACCATGGCTACGCCATCGGTCAGAACATGTATACGCCCCGTGACATAACCCTCGCCGATCCTCCGCTCGATGACCGTCCCTATGCGGGATGGCTGTACGGAACGATCGGGCTGGGTGTAGAGACGGGGCGGCAACTCGACCAGCTCGCGCTGACGCTGGGCGTGGTCGGCCCGGCATCGCATGCCGAGCAGACCCAGAAATTTGTCCACGAGATCGTTGGTTCCCCTGAGCCGCAAGGCTGGGATACCCAAATCAGGGATGAGCTGGGCATTATTTTGACCTACCAGCGTAGCTGGCGTGAGCTGACCACCACGACCTTGGGCGGGCTCGACCTCGACCTGACGCCGCACATCGGTGGTGCGCTCGGGAACGTGTATACTTACGCCAATGCCGGAATGACACTACGCTATGGCAAGCGCCTTCCTCTCGACTATGGTCCCCCGCGCATCCAGCCTAGCGTGCCGGGTTCAGGCTTTTTCGCGCCGACGGACAAGTTTACGTGGTATCTGTTCGCCGGCGTCGAGGGCCGTGCCGTTGCCCGCAATATCTTCCTCGACGGTAACACCTTCAAGGATAGCCGCAGCGTGGACAAGGAGCCACTTGTCGGCGACCTGCAGTGGGGTGTTACCCTGACGTGGCAGGGTGCACGCCTCAGTTATACGCACGTATGGCGCACACGCGAGTTCACAACGCAAGACGGGGGCGATCAATTTGGCTCAATTAGTCTCTCAATGTCGTTTTGAGGTGTGCTGGGCGCCATAACCCTCCGTTTTATGCATCGAAGAGATTGTCGAAGCGTCATTCCGCGGGCGCGCTCGGCGGTCGACGAAGCGCTCAACGGGCGTGTATAGTTATTGATATCATGCAGGATCAAGTATATATTCGTGACAAAATATGGCAATCTTCGACAACGAATGTTTAGGAGGTGAAACCACTCGGTCCAGAAGAAATAGTGAGCGAACAGACCGACCACATACTGAAATAAGACAAGGCTAAAATAGGGGGGACATCGCGCATCAAGGAATAGTGTATAATAATAAAAGGTCGACATATGAAAAAGAAAATTATTATTTTCGTCGTCCTAGCACTGATCCTGGTTATCGCCGGCGCCGCAGTCTACGTTCTCACGAACCTCAACTCCATCGTGAAAGCTGCGATAGAGATGTACGGCTCCCAGGCAACGAAAACAGCTGTCCGAGTATCCTCAGTGAAGATAAAGCTCAGGAACGGAGAGGGCGCTGTCCTTGGATTGAAGGTGGCCAATCCTTCCGGTTATTCTTTTCCCTCCATCATTACGCTTGACAACATAGCAGTTCGGATTGAGGTGAACTCCATCACGAGCACGCCCATTGTAATTGACAATATTCTGATTTCCGGTCCTGAAGTGTTCTGTGAAATGAAGGAAAGCGGAACAGCGAATGTGGATGTCCTGAAGAAGAATCTCAAACTTTCAGGTTCCCCCTCGGAAGAGCAGCCGAAAAAAAGCTCCAAGGACAAAGAGATCAAACTGACTGTCAGAAAGCTGGTGTTCGAGAAGGGGAAGGTCCACGTGCGCATTGCCAAACTGGTGGACAAGCCTTATACGGTCGAGTTGCCCCGCCTGGAGTTGACCGATATCGGCAAGCACGGTGGCGCCACTCCTGCAGAGATCGCGCGTATAATGGCCACCGCTCTGGCTGAAGAGACTGCAAAGGCCGTTGCCAGGACTCAGGGTGAGCGGCTGCTCCGCAATGGCGCAGAAGACCTTCTCAACAAGTATCTCAACAAGTGAGCCATGCTGGTCGATCGTGTTAGGCGGTTTGGTCCGAAAATTCGATAAAAGACCTGGAATGGGCGCAGTAGTGTAACGAAATGAATAAGTTTTTCTTGATGCAGTTAATTCTGATTATTCTACCAATACCTACTAACGCAAGGGGTTACGGCTTTTGCCGTAACCCCGTTTATTTAGCTTGAGTCCCTTTAGGAATCTTTTTTATCGATTAACCTGATTACCAAGAATGTGAGCTGTGACATCCCGTTAGACCACCGGCACTAGGATTACAAGTCGTCCCATTGAAGTTTATAGCGCTATTGATCGTCGAAGATGCTGTTGCCGCTGAAATGGGAGCGGTCAGCGATGTGAAATGCACCAGCGCAAGCTTCGTGGTGTCATGGCATAAGGTGCATGCTTTGTTTTTGTCATAGACGTGCAACTGGTGTTGGCCGGAGTAGTAGCTATTGTTTTCCGGATTCCTGGCTGATGAACCAAGCACGTGACATAGCGTGCATTGGCTGTTCACATCTATGGCGCCGGAGCCCCACACGGGTGTCTGGCCGGGTGTGGATTGAGGAGGGTTCGCAGCCCCCTGTGTAGTTGTCTGCGTTCTTGATCCGCCGTGGCAAGCTATATTTGAGCACATTTGTGTTCCGGGATTGTATGTAGCGGTCCCTGATTTCGCATTATAAGCCGTATCAAGGATCACATTCACGACGCCGTTTTGATGCAACGGAGTACCGGAACCGGCTCCAAGATGGCAAGTCGAGCAGGCGATGCTCGAATTAGCGCTCATATGGGGAGCATGGCGTCCAGCAATATTGGGTAACGCTGAACCATTTGGCGGTATTCCATGACAGGTCCCGCAAGCCGGCTCGGCGTGGCAGAGTGTGCTGTTGAAGCATCCGGGAGCCGTGCCGGCAGGCGCGGCAGGAGACGGTGGCGCTACAGGCGAGTTCATTCCGGCCGTGTGGCACTGTGCACAGACCGAAGCGTTGCCAGTGTTGGTGTTCGTGTGAGTATAAGCGCCGGTTATCCAGGATGTCGGGTGCGGCGCGCTTCCTCCATGACAGGTCGAACACTGTACCCCTGCAATGCCTCCGGCATAATTACTGCCATGACATTCCTGGCAACTGGAAAAGCCATCAGCCGCTGACTTTGTCGATGCGCCGTGCATAGCGGGGTCAGCCCAGCCTACTACGTGAAGGCCCGTTTCGGCGTTGAATGATGATGACTGTGCGTTTGGAGAGCTGCATCCCATGTTGAAGATAATCATTGCGCAGAGTAAACAAATTGCATGAGCTGTCTGTTTCCATATCCTTGCCACAGCGTTCCTTCCTTTGCAATAAGCGGCGGCTTATTTTTATGATAATTAAGGATAATACCTATCTTCATTCAACGGACATACTAACGTTTAGCGGATCGGGCTGTCAAGATGAAGTTATAGTTTTATATTATGTTGTATTGTGTCATTACCGTCTAAAATACTCAGAGAGCAAAATTATTTTATAATATGGTGTGGATATTTTATGTGATTTATATCACTTTTGGCCCCATCGAACAAAAAAGTTATCAAGCGCAAGAATGAGACTTAACTTGGTATCCACTTTCCCAGGGAGAGATTAACTAAACTGCCGGTATTCGTAACATAGCCCCCCCCTTGATGAAGAAACTATTGTTAAGTTCTCCAACCTTAACAGGTGAGATTAAAATCGATACAACTTGACATTATTCTGTACGCCAAGGGAAAATATACAGGTGGAGCTAACTCAAGTACCCCCTTTAAACCAAAACCGCCCCGTTAGCGAGAAAATAGTACACTAAGTTCCGACGCTGGGTGTTTCAACGTCATTGACAAATTCCGGCAGTATGAATATCAAAAAATGGCAATCAAGTGAAAAACATAATCGCTCTATTTTGTTGGTATAACACACGCTTACTAAGCGTAACCATATACATTGTAACACCCTCTCTCCATTTTCCTAATTGGTAAAGGTTTTGCAAAAAGAATATTAAATTAATATCAAGTAGTCTATGATCTGTGGATCATTTTGACAAATGAGCGCTTAATCATGAACAGCAAAAAAATATTATTCCTCTGGGAATTGCAAAGCAAAGTCAGGAATGAGTGCGATATTTGTCATGAAAACAAATTGCTTGAATATTTAGCAATGGACGAAAAAAGCAATATGTGCGCTGTCTGCAATGAATGCGTTGTACATTTAAGAAGGATCATGGCCGTAGCTTAAGAGAGTTCGTGGCGCTCCAAGTCTAACCATCGCGCAGCTCATTATTTAACACCACAGCAGAAAGACATGGTCGGAGGGTGATACTGAAAAGAGAGCAACGTTCTGCTTCACGCTGTAAGGATTTTGTGAGAGATATGAACCAGCAGGAAACTTTTTGTCTTGGTGTTCCTCATTTGGGACTAGAGAATAACGACCAATAGCGACATAGACTTTACAAGTGATATTCTGTATCTTTATTTTTCGGTCGCCGGTGCAACCTTGTAGGTGAAAATCGCAAATTTCAGGTAATGTCCGAATGCTCTGTTTGAGGAGGTAGTTCTCGCTAATACCGGAGGAGTTAATTTGCAGAATATTGTACTATTTGTTCCATGTCCCGAAAGTCATTTCTTCACTGTGTCATTCAAAAAGGAATAATTAAGAAAACGCTAAATCGGTCTGACGGGAGATTTAGCAAGGTGCGCCTTGATCAAGCCCCCCGTGGATTCCCTTCTCAGTTTTTCCCGGTGGTGTTCCAGCAGGATGCCCGCAGTCCTCAGTGCAGCAGTGACGACGGGGATCCCCAGTATCATACCCATTATGCCGAAGAGTCTCTCCCCCACGATTAACGTGATCACGAGGAGCAAGGGATGGAGGTGCACGCCTTTGCCGATCAGCAGCGGTTGTATAACGAGGTCGTCCATGAGTTTTATGACGAGGTACAGGACAACGACATTCAACAAGGGGTCAAAGCTGCGGTACTGCATAAGGGCGACGAGGGAGGATACCGTGCATCCGATAATGGGGCCAAAATACGGTATAATATTTGCCACACCACTCAAAATGCCGAGCGTGATCGGATAGTTGATTCCGATGAGCGAGAGCCCCGCTGAAGCCAGTACCCCTATAACAAAACAGTCAGCGGCAAGCCCGCGGAGATACTTTCCCACGAGGATATTGATCTCTCCAACGACCGATATAGTCGTTTCCACGTAAGAAGGCGGGACCCAGTCCATGACCCTCTTCATTACGCCCGGCCAGTCCTTAAGGAGGAAAAAGACGAAGAAAGGGACAAGAATGAGTGCCATAATAAATGGCGTTGCCTGCATGAGAATCTGGGAAGCGTTCAGTGTCCGTTCGAGCAATCCGCCCGGGCCGAACACATTGTCAACAAGTTTCATGATACCTGATTCGATGAAGGGGTATTTTTCTGCGCTGCTTTGCGCGGTTAACAAAAGGGCGTCCTGTATCTGACGCGAGAACTCGGGAAGCTTTGCGTAGACATTCATGATTTCCTGCTTAAGATCGGGAATGAAGATAACGTTTGCTGCAATCACGAATACGGCAGCGAGCACAAAGAGCAGAATGACCGCCACGCTCCTCTTTATTCCAAGCCTTTCAATGGCACTGATAACCGAACTGAGGAGATAGGCAATGACCGCTGCGGCTATCAGCATAATGAGGAGTTGCGGAATGCGGGAAGCGATGACTGCTGCGACACCGAGAGCCAGGAGAATAAGAACCCACCTTGGCATCTGGTTACGGAGCTTGCGCAGATCGGTCAGCGAGGAGACACCAGTATGCTTTTCATCAGTCATGGCGATATCTTTTTATCGTTTCATTCCGGCTGGTTACGGTGTATGTAGTCCGACAAAATCTCGGCGAGGTTCACAAGAATTCTCGCAGAGGTTGCACTATTGCACCGGATGAGATCGTCAAAGTACGACTTATACATGATCAAAAGGAGCGAATCCTCTTCCGCAACAGCAGTCGCAAAGCGTGATGTGTGCCCGATAAGGGCGAGCTCACCAAAATGGGAGCCCGGCCCCAGGACATGAAGTGTCTTGTTCTCCGAATTCGACTCTTTTATTATTTTGACCGATCCCTCGAGGACGACATAGACCGCCTTTCCGCTTTCTCCCTCGTGAAAGATTATATCGCCTGCCGCATATTTTTTTTCGATGAGGTCGATAAGCAGTTTCCTGAGCAGCTTCTTGCTCAAACCCTTAAAGAGGGGACCGTCACTGAGTGTTTGGAGATGGGATTCCCTGGTTGTGTCCAGCGCCCAGGTAAAGTATCTCTTTAGTATATTGGTATCTAGAACCATAGATTGCAATTTTACCGCATTTCCACGGTTCCTGGCAATATGTTTCTTCATGAAAAACAAAGGGGAATCCGGTTATTTCGGGATGTTCCGTTTCAGGATGTAGTTCTCGTTAATACTGGAGGGGTTAATTTGCAGAATATTTTACTATCGGGTTCACCCTCCAAAACCATTGGACAATTGGTTTACCTTCCCCGAAGTGTTTTCCTGGATGTGATGTGAAACCGACAGACACAATTCCGATAGAAATATGGAATAATTTGTTCCATAATATAATCCATCCTAACGTCCAATAGATATTGATGTCTCCATTATTGTGACATTATAATTATGAACCTGCATTCTTCAGCCAAAGTGTGTGCGTTTGCAAGATTTAACGCATAGCCCTGCGCTCAAGCGCGATGGCGCAAAAGCGCGCCCCCCTTGGCTCCACGGTTAGGCTCTATACTATAGAGGTAATTACATGAAGATCGTTTCTTTTTACGAAATGGCCCCGGATGCCTTGTCAAAAGTCGCGACCCACTATCCTGCGCATCGAGCGAAGCTCGATGAGTTCCATGCTCGTGGGGTTCTACTCATGGCTGGCCCTCTCGGCAATCCACCAGAAGGTGCCACGGCTGTTTTTACTACACGTGAAGTAGCGGATGAGTTTATTAAAGGTGATTCCTTTGTAATAAACGGTCTCGTCAGCAAATAGCGTCTGGTCGAGTGGAATGCGGCGTTTATTTAGTTTTCAATAATTGCGGGGTGTTCCAAACTACGTGCTTTTATTACTGAATGAAGTGAATCATTCGGGTTGCAAAATATATATGTCGGATACTTCCTGAAAGCGGTTGAAGTTTCTATTCTTTGGAATATTCAATGGTTCATTCAATAATTAATAATCCCCTTAACTGCCAGACTTCTAACATTCCTCTAACATACTTCCAAAGCCTAGGATAGGTTTTTCGTATACGAGGTAATGCTTTCCGTTCACATCGGCACGTTTTCGCAAATGCAATAAAGTGAAAAGTTGCAAATTTTTGAAATTGACGACCCCGAATATTTGTGATTGACTTTTATTATTCACCCAAATAAGCCAAGGCTCCCGCGAGAGGGGAGCGGAAAGCGGCGGATATTAAATGATCAAGATGGCCGAGTTGCCGTGATACCGCAGAATTGCACATCACGAAAATGCCAGCTAAAAGTTGCCGTAATATCTGGCGAAGCAGGGAGGAGGTGCGTCATGAGTAAAAAAAATGCATTTATTTGTGTCATTGCGGGAACAGTGTTGCTTATTGCAGCAGTCATCTCATTCAACTCCTGCAGCGGCGGGAACAGTGGGGGAGGAACATCATCCGGCGCAGTGGCTCTCTACGCCACCGATTGCATGTCAGATTATAAGCAGGTGATTGCGACAATAAACAAGGTGACCCTTATGAATACAGGCAGCGGAGCCACCTGCGATGCGTTGAATAGTCAGTCAACGACAACGATCGACATCGCCAATCTATCAAATGTGTTGCAGCTCCTGAATGTTGCTGATTGTCCGGCGGTGCCTTATAATAGGCTCCATATCGAATTTGCCAAGGTCGTGGATCTCATGGACAGTTTAGGGACCTCGACGACGTGCTCATTCGTTTCTTATAAGGATGAGGCTAATCACGTGAACACGCTCCGGTGCATGGGAGATACATGCTCATTGGACGTCAATGGTGCGGTCAACGTTTTGGCCAACCAGCATAATGAAGTGGCGCTCGATTTCAAGCTGAAGGATTTCGACGTAGATAACTTCGGCACGTCGTGTTCCGTCACGATGAAGGTATCACCAATTCACGGAGAAGCGTTTAAACACCTGGCCCATCCCAAGGCCATCACAGGCCTCGTCTCCAACCTGACCACATCGACGGATACGTTTACTTTAACGAAACATCATCTGTCGTTGAACGCGTTGTACTCGGGTATCACATCTACCCAGCAGCCGGGTCTTGACGATCTTCTCCTTCGTGCGCAGCAGGATGGCTTGAGAACACAGGTGACGACCTCGACCTTCGATTATGCTAACAAGACAATTGAGGCTTCCCAGATACTTGTGAAAGCGGAGGGACTGGTTTCAAACCTCACGACAACGAACTTAACCCTCACCTACAACAAGGGGAAAACGATGCCTGTTGACTTCAGCAAGGCTGTGGTCAAGGGGACCCTTGCCAACGATGCGTGGGCTGAGGTCAAGCTGTACGGCTATGATGGTACCAACTTCCTTGCAGCAAGGATAGCAGTTGAATATGAGTGTACAGAGCCGTATGATCATAAGAAGGAAATGAACACCGAGGATTAGGCTGCACTGATCTGACCTACCCCATAGCTAAAGCTAGGGGGTTCTGACGGCGATAGAAACACCGGCAGCTCGCGCTGCCTTGACGGCCTCTTTTGCGATAGAAGCAATATCGCAAACCTCGGCCACCATTGATCCGTCTTTAACGAGCGAGCGGCTCTGTCTCTGGTTCAATCCAAAGCTGGCCGGAGTACGCAGGCCATTCACCGCTTGATGCTGCAAACCCGACATCGCCCGTTCCAGGAGCAGGTGTGCACCCGGCCAGGCTTGTTCTGCCTGACGTATGTCGAGAACATCATCATGAACGTATTTGGCCAGAAAAGCGGAATAGAGGTCTCGTTGGGCCACTGCCCCGCATTTCTGGCATACATGCCAGCGGTCCCGGAGATGTTTCCTGGCTTTGTGACCGCAGTGGCATGTTTGAGAGAGCGCCGTAGTCCGGGTAGAGAATTCTAATATTCGACCGCCAGCATTTGCGGCTTTGCGGCCGAGTATCTCGATAAACGTGCCCGGAGCACGGCGCCCGATGCTTTTGCCATACTGTTTCTGGAGATCCCGATAAGAGAGGTTCTCTGTACTGATTGTGGCGCCAAGAGAAAGCACTTTATTGGCAAGATTACCGTGAGAGCGCTTCCTGGTCTCGCTCATCGCTCGCCAGCGGTTTGCAAGTTTGGATCGCAGGGCAAGGTATTTCCTTGAACGATGCCATGTCTTCTTTCCGGGTCTTACAGTGCCGTTCCTATAGTAGTTGTCCGGGTTGGTGGCGCGGTGGGAACGGTCCATCTTTCTTTGCAGCGAACGGATCTGCTTATGCCGGACGTCGACCTCCGGGCAGAATTCAAGCAGACAGGCATCGGTATCACCGACGACGGCGATGGTAGAAGGGCCTATATCGAGTCCGACGGCCTCACAACCGATAGCGTTCTTGGCTTTTATCTTTGGTGCCCCCGAAAGGATAAGCTGGACGAACCAGCAGGTATTACCACGGATGACCTTGCGAACGAGCCGGCAGTATTTGACCGTTTGGCTTAAGGCGTGGGCCTGGATGCCATGCTTGTCCTTCCGGTCGAATACGCACCGAAGGTCGAGACCGTTCCATTTGACACGGCCGTCGCGCCATTTGATGCCGGAAGCGTTGTTCTTCCCTTCAAGGGAAGACATCCAGCCGTATCGTTTGAAGCGGGGTTTGCCGCGCTTCCCGAACTGGTACTCCTTGACCGCGGTGAATGCCCTGGATGCCAATTTCTGGGCGGTCAGGCTGTCGATGTGGTCCCCGATCCAGCAGGCACGGCAGACCGAGGCTGCGTACTTGTGCAGTGAATACTCGCCGTACTCGAACTTGTCATTGACGGTTTGAAACGCTGCTGTCCTGGGTTTTCCATGAGGCATGTCCCGCGCGGTTCTCCAAGCGTCGGAACCACGCATGGCACTAAGGCGCGTGAGCGCCTCGGAGAGACAGGCATTGTAGAGATTACGTCCCGCGTTAAGGCGCACCTCCAATATGCGGTTCTCTTTCGGAGAGGTCACGAGTTGAAACTCGTGGATAAAAGACTGGGTTGTCGCCTTTGGAGCCATAACAATTAATATATTGTATTATTTGACAAATAGCAACTAGAATGATCCCCGCATTCATTCCCACGGCTAAAGCCAAGGGCTTTCTGTGGTGGTTTTGGTAACAGGGCATAAGGTTATTGCGGCGAGCAGTGTCTGCTCAATAAATGATTAGGTTGCCCACCGATGGGCGGTCCCATTGACCAAAAAGCGAGGAATGTACGTGGCGAAACTCCGTGTCCAAAGCTTCGCGATTTCCATCGACGGCTACGGTGCTGGGCCGAACCAAGACCTCCAGAATCCGCTCGGCGTCAGGGGCCCTGAGTTGATGGAGTGGTTCTTCCACACACGCGTATGGCGGAGGATGCACGGCTATGATGATGGAGAGACTGGAGTCGATAACGAAATTGCGGAGCAAGGCTTTGCCGGAATCGGTGCCTGGATTCTTGGGCGCAACATGTTCGGTCCCGTCCGAGGCCCGTGGCCGGACGACAGCTGGAAGGGCTGGTGGGGCGACGAGCCGCCGTATCACACGCCCGTCTTCGTGCTGACGCATCACCCGCGGGCGCCGCTTAGGATGGCGGGAGGTACGGAGTTTCGCTTTGTCACAGAAGGTATTCACGCCGCTTTGGAGCAGGCGACCGCTGCAGCGGGCGGCCGCGACATCCGCCTCGGCGGTGGCGTATCCACTATTCAGCAGTATCTGCGCGCTGCCCTGATTGACGAACTGCATCTTGCCATCCGACCTGTCTTACTCGGTTCCGGGGAGCATCTCTTGAACGGCATCGATATGCGTGCTTTGGGATACGAATGCGCAAAGTACGTCGCGGGCGAACGTGCGGCCCACGTCTTTCTGCGCAAGCGCGCGTGACCCGCGCGTTCACTGCATGTTACTACCGGAATTCTTTGCCTTAGTCATAGTATTGACATTGAACTGTTGTAGGTGGAACCCGGAGAGCCAGGACCACAACGAATATGAATAATCCCACGTGAAGTTCAGCCCCTTTTCTTTGCTCTGGATAAAAATGCGATAATTTTTATTCAGAGTCACAACGCTGTCCCGAAGGTTTTCAGGATGGTGGTGGGTATACCCTCAAGTCATGATAGGGGACAAACACCATGTAATAGTAAAAAGAAAGGGGGAATCAATGCAGAGAAAACTTGTAATTTTTGGGCTTTTATTACAGGTAGTAATTTTATCAGGATGTACCAAGACGGACCCCGTTAATTTGGTCAAAAACGGTGTTCTGGAGATAGATAGGTCAGTCAATATCGGCAGCGCACTAGATCACTATGCGTTCTTCAAAAGTACGAGTTGGAAAGCAATTCGAGATTCTCAGCAAAGAAATATAGTCATATTTGAAGGGGCATTGGACATCGATAAGTATTCTGGAGCCAAAATTGAAGAATTGGGGTTGACTGTCACGCCGGACATGATACAGAAGGGTAAGGCCAGATTAGGTGATATAAGCTTTACATTTATTGCTCAATTTACTATCAACACAGACGGAAATACTTTCCAACTAGCTTACAGTTCTCATAGAATGGAAGGAACGACCAGGGATACAAAACAAAAATTTTCTCAAGATATACCTGATCCGAGCAATCAAATATTCAGTTTATATATTTACAAAAACAAGCTTGATCCTATATTATTGCCTTTCATTCTTCAGTAAACCATTAAACAGGGGCCTACAGTAAATTTGTGACCACTTCTATTAATCTTCGGTCTCGGTCTTTTTTCCCCAGAGACTGATGGTGGCGGAGCGTCATTTCGGCCTCGATTCAGCCCCGGCAGTGACCCTTGTCACCCATCCCGACCAGATCCGGAAGGAACTGAAAATCTCGGATTAGTTTTCGACCATCATCGGGATAGCGCTCAGGTATGCGGATATCGGACATCCGCAGAACAAGTTCCGAAGCCCTGGCGCTCCATTCAGAAGGCGGTTACGTTCAGGGGAATTTAGCGCATGCGCGCAAAGTCCGGCAAAAAAACAGATAACTGCCACACGTTCCTGGAAATTTATGATATGTTTTTACATAAGAATAACTTCCTCCTACCAGTAGTTGCCGTGCAGGGGTTGAGGAGAGGATCGCATAATGCAAAAAGTAATTTACTGCTGAAGAATCCGCATACGAAGGATAAGAACTGCGAATTTACAAACTGGGCCTTCGGGAAGAAGGTCCTCCCATGAGGTGATGAAATGGCTGTTCAATTGCCGGAAAAGCCTGAAGTTATACGGATCATTCTGAAAGACGGACATACCTTCAAGGTTCGTCCCATTGGCCGGGACGACAAGGACAAACTACGGGATTTTTTTTATCGGCTGAGCCCCCAGACCCGGTATTTCCGGTTCGGGCACATGAAGGAGCAGATCAGCGACAAGGAACTTGATTACTTTACCGATGTGCATCCGCCCGAAAGCTATGCCTATCTGGGGCTTACCGGAGAAGGCGATGAGGAGCTGATCAGGGCCGTGGCACGGTGGTTCCAGTCGCCGGACCAAAGCACGGCCGAGATCGCTTTTGTCGTCGAGGACAACGTCCAGGCACGAGGCATCGGCACAGCGCTTCTCGAGAAGCTCGCGGAGACGGCGCTCAAGTACCGGATCAAAAAATTAATCGCCAATGTCCTTCCCGATAATATGCGCATGCTGCGCGTCTTTGAGGAGAGCGGGTTCAATATTGCCAAGCGGATGCACGAGGGCTATGTTGAGATAACCTTCGACCTCGAGCACCAGGAGGAATTTTCGAAGCGGCAGGCCCTGCGCGAGCACATCTCCCGCTCGCTCGGCATGCGCAGGATGATGTATCCTAAGACCATCGCCGTCGTCGGCGCATCCCGCGATCCCGGTAGCGTCGGAGGAAAGGTGTTCCGCAATCTGCTGTATAACGATTTCGGGGGCGCCGTCTTCCCCGTAAACCCGAGGGCGGCCGCGGTCAACGGCGTCCTGAGTTACGCCTCGGTGTCCGACATTCCCGGTGATGTCGACCTCGCAGTCATCGTCGTGCCCGCCCCAATGGTCCTGGATATCGTCGATGCCTGCGGCCGAAAGGGGGTCTGGAGCATCGTGGTCATCTCGGCGGGGTTCGGCGAGAGCGGTCCCGAGGGGAGGGAGCGTCAGCGGCTCCTGCGGGAAAAGGTGCTCTCCTACGGCATGCGGTGCGTCGGGCCCAACTGCCTGGGCATCATGAACACGGACCCCAGGGTGAACCTGAACGCGACCTTCGCGAACACCTGGCCCCCACGGGGCAATCTGAGCATCGGCTCCCACAGCGGCGCTCTCGGGCTTGCCCTGCTCGATTACGTCAAGAGCAACAATCTCGGCATCGCGCACTTCGCGAGCATCGGCAACCGCATGGATGTCTCTTCCAACGATCTGCTCGAGTTCTGGGAGGACGATGAGAATACCTCCGTCATCCTGCTGTATCTCGAGACCTTCGGCAATACGCGGCGCTTCAGCCGGATCGCCCGCCGCATTTCGCGCAAGAAACCGATCGTCGCCGTGAAGGCGGGCAGGAGCGATGTGGGTGGCAGGGCCGCCAGTTCCCATACCGGAGCGCTCGCCGCCTCGGACGTAGCCGTGAACGCGCTCTTCAGGCAGGCGGGCGTGGTCAGGGTGGATACCATCGAAGAGATGTTCAACGTCTCGAAGCTGTTGGCAGGGCAGCCCCTGCTGCAGGGACCGAACATCGGGATCCTGACGAACGCGGGAGGTCCGGGGGTTCTAGCCGCCGATGCCGCCGTCAACTGGGGTTTGTCCGTTCCGGCTCTCTCCGAGGAGACTCAGAAGAAACTTGCCTCGTTCCTGCCGAAGGAGGCTGCCCTCGCGAATCCCGTCGACATCATAGCCTCGGCCACCGGCTCGCAGTTCGAAGAGTCGCTCGGCGTGATGCTCGATGACCCGGCCGTGAACGCCGTACTCGTCATCAATATCCCGCTCCGGGAACCGGAGGAAGTAGCGTCGGCGATCAGGAAGGTCATGGCCGGCTACACGGGGAAGAAACCCGTGCTCGCCTGTTTCATGATGTCCGGCGCTTCAGGCATCGACCTGCATTACGGTTCCGACCGGGCCCTCCCGGTCTACATGTTCCCGGAGGCCGCCGTCCAGTCCTTGGCGCTTTCCTGGCCCTATGCCCGCTACCGGCAGCGCGAAGAGGGGCATCTCAGAGAGTTTGCTGATATCGACGAGGAGGCGGCTAGACGTTTTCTTCGATCTCACGGGGCGGACTCCAAGGTAGGTGGCTGGCTTGCACCCGAGGTCGCCATGGGGCTGCTCCAGAGGTACGGGATTCCCGTTGCCGCCACAAGGGCGGCGTTCACTCCCGATGATGCCGTACAGGCTGCCCGGGAGACCGGCTTCCCCGTTGCGATGAAGCTGCGCTCGACATCGATCACGCACAAGACGGACGTCGGCGGCATCGCACTCAACCTGCAGAACGATGCGGATGTGATGAATGCGTTTATCGGGATGCAGGAGCGGCTGAAGCTCGCCGGGCGCGGGGACGCCATGGAGGGAGTCATCATCCAGCCGATGATAAAGGGCGGCCAGGAGGTCATCGTCGGCATGTCCCAGGACCCCGTCTTCGGACCGCTTCTCATGGTCGGCATCGGCGGAGTGCAGGTCGAGCTAATGAAGGACGTGGCGTTCTCGCTCCACCCGCTCCTGGACAGAGACCCCGATTACTTACTGGCCCAGCTCAAGGGTCTGCCTCTGCTGACGGGATGGCGGGGAAGCACGCCGAAGGACGTGGATTCGCTCAAGGAAGTGCTCCTCCGTTTCTCGGCGCTCGTTGATGATTTTGCCGAGATCGCGGAGATGGAGATCAATCCGATCATGGTCTTCGACACGGGAAAGGGAAGCTCCGTCGTTGATGCCCGCATTTTCTTCAAGGGCGAGCATCACCGGTAGGCCGTACTGGATCTTGGGGACAAAGGAGGTCCCTCCTAAACTCAATAAAGTACCGTGGTATCAATTCGAAATTTCCCACGTCACCACCGCACCCGGACAAAAGCGTAAAGGTTTGGCACTCGACCTCGTGAAGGAGGCGGAGAGGGGGGCGGTATTCTGGAAATTGCATAGCATCTACCCATGGCCCGGCATTGATCGTGTCCTTACCATGCGCGTCGCCCGAAGAGGAGACTAGACCTAATGAGGTGTGCAGCATGGATCATCCTGTGGCTCGGCATTGTGTCAGCTATGGTGGCGGCGTCATCCGCGCTTGCGGCAGACGATGAGGCGTCACGGCCTGCTGCAGCGAATGCCCCATCGCCGATCTTTTCGGCAGACGACGGCTGGCTGGACGTGAGCGGGTTCCTGGATAAGTCCTACGGCTTTCTCCCGGTGGTGATCCCCATCACCGAGCCGGCGGTCGGCTACGGGGCCGCGGGCGGGCTGGCGTTCATTGATAAACCCTTTGGCAAGGCGCAGGCTGGCTTCAGCCGGCCGAACATCACCGTCGTCGGGGGACTGGGTACGGAAAATGGAACCTGGAGTATGATGGCCGGCGACCTGCGCCACTGGCTGGATGAACAGCTGCAGACGCTCGTGGGAGTGATCCACGCTTCGGTGAATCTCGACTTCTTCGGTATCGGCCGGGACAACGTTCTGAAGGACCATCCAAGGTCCTACAACCTCGAACCTGTGGCCGGCCTGGTCCGGGCGAAGTACCGGCTCGGCGGCTCGAAGTTCTGGGCCGGGCTCGGCTACGCGCTGGCTTCCACGCAGGTTACCTTTGATACGCCGGACACGATACCCGGTCTGCCGGACCTGCAACGGGAGTCCCGCGTGGGAGGCCTGTCACCGACGCTCTCCTACGATTCGCGAGACAACATATTCACGCCGGTGAACGGCACATTTGTCGAGGCAACGGCTGGGTTCTTCAGTACGGCCTTGGGCGGCGACGGCGAGTTCCAGCGCTACAACCTGATCGCAATCCAATATTTTCCGCTCCATGCGGACGTGACGATGGGCGTGCGGGGTGATGCCACGATCAGCTCCGGTGATGTGCCTTTCTATATGCGGCCGTTCATCGCTTTGCGCGGCGTGCCGGTCATGCGCTACCAGGGCGAGGAGGTAGCTCAGGTAGAGGCCGAATTGAGATGGCAATGCTGGAAGCGTTTCAGCGTTGTGGGTTTTGCCGGCTACGGCGCGGCGTGGAATGACTTCGAGCGGGTTGACAACAAACTCACGGTCGTGACTGGCGGTACAGGATTTCGTTACGAGATAGCGCGCGAATACGGGCTGCATATGGGTGTGGACATTGCGTTCAGCCCCGGTGTCACCGCCGTTTATGTGCAGTTTGGCAGCGCCTGGATGAGGCCCTAAACGGGGTAGGACCAGGCCGCCACAAGGCAGGCTCCAGGGCTTTTTTCAAAGTTGCATGTGTAAGTTACACCAGAATTTGATGATAGTTTTGACCGACTGAAATTACATAGTTGTAGGGGTATGTCGCAACATTCAAGTAATTGCCGGCCGATTTGCTTCAGGATGTAGTTCTTGCTAATGCCGTGGAGTTAATTTACAGAATATCAATGTCGCCCCACTTAACCCTGCAATGCGCCTGCCCGAAGTCCTGTTTGTATAGCAGCTAAAATAGCTATCTTGTAAGGTGCAGCACTCTGTGCCGATCCCCGTGCGTTTCTTGGCGTATTCCGATTGTGAATATTAACGACGAGCATAATTTCTTATAGTAATCGTGAAAATCGGGCATGTTACTTTTTTTCTCCCCCCATAAAATCCCTTTTCAGTACCTAAAGTTTTATCACATATATACCGATATAGTCCTTTAGATACAGGAGGTGCCATGCAAATGCTGAGAAAAATTATAGGCGCAATCGTATTGATTTCTGGAGTCTTTTTTGTAGTTATGAGTCTCATAGGTACAGTTAACAGTACCATGAGGGTCATATCTCTTGGAGTTATATGTATCGGAGGAGGAGTATGGTTTTTGATGCAAATGGAGGACGTGCAAAAGTCAAAAGGAGAGGTGCAACAACCCAAAAAAGATAATCCCCGGAAACCATTCGCCAGAGAAGATGAATTGATAAGATACATACGTACCAGCGTACTTATTTCAAATACGTGCAGTACCCGTAGGTACAATAATAAGAATATCAACTTAGACGGTTTAATCCAGGGCCTTTCTGATTTCTATGAGGGATATTTCAAATGGTCGAAACCTACTCTGATCCAGTTTGATAATATCATATCGATTATCAATAACGAAAGCATCGTTGTGGTGATTAAAGGCGTAAGTAATATTGTGGTAAAAGTTCATGTGCCTGTTGATACAAGTGAGATGAAGACTGAACTAGTAGAAGCAGCATCAGCAGCATTGGGAAACATGGCTTGGGATGCGTTGATTGTCGGACGTAGCTTCGGTAAAAGTAATTCTGGTGTGGCTTTAGGTCAAGCGCTGAGAGAAAAAGACATGACGGCTGAGGCATTGAAGCAACAGGCGCGTCGTCTTGAGGAATCAATTGTCAAATATATTGATGACCATATAAGAAATAATCAAACATCGCAAAAAAGTGAGTCACTTGACATGATAAACCTGCGCAGCTTACGAAATTGGAGGACTTGAAGAAAAGCGGTACTCTGTCGGAAGCGGAATTTGAATCCAAGAAGAAGGAGCTCCTAAGTCGCATGTGAGTCTCCACGAAGCTTTCATTAGCATGGTTAGATGTTGAGGAAGGGATTCATTGTGTGTGATCTTTATTTTATGATATGTTTGGCTGGCGAAACTTCTTCCAAGGTCTGCATCATCGTGCTATAGGTGACCTGCCCTCCCCGAAACAAGTATCACCCCGAGTATTGCACTTCGCTATAGAACTAACGCAGATTTATCTTCCCTTATAAATCCCGGAATGCCCCTTGTGTTTCTGCCAATTATCAATATAGATCTTTGCCAATTCCTTTGATCGGATTACAAGAATGTTTTCAGCATTGTTCACTTCTGCTGCCCTCGTAAAGTTAAAAGACCCCGTGATAACAACTTCAGTATCAATAATCATGATTTTGTTATGGGCAATGGAATGTTGAGCGTCAATATAGGTCGGGATCCCCGCATGAGCTGTGAAATCAGCTGCCGAATAATTATCGCTCAAGTTAGATTTATCCAAGATGATTCGAATGCTGACGCCTCGTTTCTGTGCATTCAGGAGAGCCTTGGCAATTGCCTTTGAGGTGAATGAATACGCTTGTACCAAGATTTCCGATTTCGCCATTCCCAACTCGGCAACGATAGCCTTAGTGCATCCTCCATTGGGTGAGAAGTAGACTTGTGCGGGAGCGTTGGTAAGAGTGAGTTCTCTGGCAATGGATGTGAAGGGTAGAGCGAAAAAGAACACCAGCAAAATGAGCTTTGATTTCATGAAGGCTCCTTCATCATTTACCCGTGATAAAGAGTCTTACAATTCTCCCCAAAATAGTTACCCCTAAGATAATCCCTGTAATTATTGCAAGGAGGATAGCAAATAATAGAGTCAACTTAAAGACAAGAAAGAAAAGGGGAAATAGAACTATACATAAAATTATCGTAAGGCAGCCGGTAGCAAAATCTTTTGGTTCTAACATATGGTATCCTTTCGAGATAGCTTCCCATGAGCTTTTGAGGGTGTGGCCTATTGCAGATTATAACAGATGTGGGTGGATGAAGGAAGGGCGGATTAGGTGCTTGATTTACAGTAACGATGCTCCTTTGGGGCTCCTGGTAATTGAACGCAAACCATTATGAATCAAGTGGTTACACAGTTCAAGCTGAATTATGGACCCAAGGATAAAAAGAGCACTAAGAGGATTCAACCAGTAGGGAATGATAGCACGTTAAAGATACTATATGAAAAACGTCCGATGTGATATATTTCTATTATCGACAACTTCTTTTCTAGCAAAATATCCAGGTTGAAGATATAGATTTCAGCTGACATGTTCTTCTCGTTTCGTATCGACACTGTCGAATTTATATTATAAGCCGAAAGGAGAAAACGTGAAAAAAGCACTCGTCGCAGCAGCACTACTAACACTGGCATTTGCAGTACCCGCGTTCGCAGCTGAGGGTGGTCAGACGCCGAATGCGCAAAGCCAAGCCACAGTGCTCTTTGAGCAGGGAGACAGCTTACTTCAAAGCGGCAAGTACGAAGAAGCCAAAAAGGCTTTTACCGAGGCGATCGCCCTGAATCCAAATTATGCTGAAGCCTATGACAGCCTGGGGAAAGTTTTGATGCTGCAATTGAAATACGATGAAGCAACAAAAGAATTTGCCAAAGCAATCAATCTCGCTCCTGACGACTACACGGCTTACTTCAATCAAGGAGTTGCATATTTTCATTTGGGAAAATTTGACGAAGTCATCCGTAATTTCACTGAGGTTATTCGCCTCTACCCCAAAAACCACGCCGCTTACAACATGCGCGGCATAGCCTATTCCGAGCAGGGGAAACTCGACGAAGCTATCCGTGACTACTCAAAAGCCATCGAGCTCAATCCCGACTATACGAAAGCGTATAATAATCGGGGAATCGCTTATTCGCGACAGGGGAAAACTGCCGAAGCAGAGCGTGATTTCGTCAAATCTGGACAACCTATGTCCGGTCCAACGGGAACACGTGCTAACAAATGCGCCTTTTAATTACAGTCAGGGCATATTTAATATTTTACCGTGTAGCCCACCTGACGTGATTGGGCGGTTATAAGCGTTCGTGAGACCAGCAATATTTCAGACGAAGTGTGAGGATTTCGCTTAAGACATATTGTGTCGAATCCTTCCTCTTCTAAGTTGTTACAGGTGCCATTCTTTGAAGACATAAAGTTTTAATCCGAATTCCGTAATGTCTGTCCATAATCCCCAATTCGAATTGTTGAATTCTGAAAAAACTGCAAACAAGGGAGAAGACATGGCAAAGAAAAGAAGCATCGCCGCTCTTCCTTGCATGATTTAGAGTGTGTGCCGTTTGCTACTCTATATGAGATCATCATGTATGACGTCCATAGGGAGCATGGTATTACAAGAATAGAGTAATGCGCATACCAATAGAAATGAAAATGGAGGCCGTTCTATGAATATCTTAACGCTCTATGTTATCGGCCTGCTGGTTGCTGGCCTCCTTGGCACAGTCATGGGATTCAACAGGACCCTCAAGACCAGGGAGCATGAGAGCCCTATGTTGCAGTTGTTCTCAACGGTAGTGGGAATTTCGCTGATCACTATTTCGGCCTACAGTATGTTCACGGCTCATGGCACCGTCGGAAGCGCTCGATATGTGGTCCCTTTCATGATGATCCTGGGATTGTCGCTATGCGCCCGATGGCTTGAGAGCATTCACGTCACCGCCGTGCTTTTTTTAATATTGGCACTCGGTACTCTTATCGTGCTCGGCCAAGGGGGCATGCCGCAGAGCATGACAGAATTGCTGCAGAAGCAGAACCTGCGCAAGCTCGTGACCATTGCCGCCACGGCACTCGGGACGGGAGTTTTTCTGATAGTATCAACAGTTGAGAAGCTTGTGGACCTCGTCCTGGATATCCTCGGGCAGGGACTTGTTGTGCTAGCGCTATCGATTATCGGGGTGATTCATGCAGTGTTAATTCTCTCATCGGGTGACAGCCGCGGCTTGATAAGATATTTATAAAGGGTATTCGGATTTCGTGGTTGATTATCAATTATTCAAGGATATTTCTAATTTAATATGCCAGGTTGATTTCTGATCTTTCTCTTGTTGGTTACATGATACATTCCGTATTCTTCAGTCTGTAATGCCCTTTTAACCCTCTATCTTTTTTTACAAAACTAGGCACCGCATTCAATATTATGCTTGCATAATATATAAAAACTTATATAATGCACAATAGATTATGAAACCACTAATCTTTCTAGGATCGAGCCTTGATGATCTCCGTAATTTCCCTGACGAAGCCCGTAAGGCGGCGGGTTTTGAGTTACGTTTCGTGCAGGGAGGGGTTGAGCCGAGCGATTGGAAACCTATGGCCAACATAGGACGGGGCGTAAAGGAAATCCGCATCCACGTTCTAGGGGAATGGCGCATCATATATGTGGCGAAATTCGAGGACGCGGTATATGTTCTTCACTCTTTTCAAAAGAAGACACAGAAAACGTCGCAGCACGATATTGAATTAGCTCGGAAGCGATTCAAACAAATTGGAGGATAGTATCGTGAAGGAATCTATCGTTAAATCTTCTGGCAACATATTTCTAGAACTAGGTTTCCCTCCCGAGGAAGCCGCAATTCTTCAAATGCGTTCTGAGATCATGGTGGATCTTCGAAAGTTTATCAAAACAAAAAAGCTAACGCAGGCAAAAGCAGCTGAACTGTTTGGCGTCAGTCAGTCTCGCGTGTCCGATCTAATTAGGGGCAAATGGGAGAAATTCAGTTTAGAGATGCTCATTGCTCTCGCAACGAAAGCTGGAATGCGCATTACCCTTAAAAGGGCTGCATAGCGATTTAATCTGGCATAGCAACCGGGTTTTTTAGCAATAAACTTCCTCTTTGGAGTTTCAATTCATAGCAACAGTCAAAAGTTCATCTGGAATATATCAGCCAACCATATACTTGCCTTTTGTTGTCATTAATATCTGCAATTAAGAAATCTGATCGAGTTCTAAAATGGAGTCCACTTCTGCCCGGCGAAAAAGACGTCTGATAGTCTTCATTATTAACAAGGACTCAGTAACGGAGATACTCACAGAGTCCAGTAGGCTGTGCTAAAATTTATATACGTGCTCACAGAAACAGGTGGACAGTACTTCATAAATTTAGATGGAGAAATGATATAAGTTGATATTTAGTGAATCAGTCTGATGTCTGAGCGTATGGTTTCGAGCAATTTATTTTATAGATGTCGAGATGATGAAAATCTATCCTTGCACACGTGTGAGCGAGAAACCGAGGGTCAAAAGAGGTCGTGAAGGATGGTACGAAAAGCTTTGCTTATCTGTGGCGTCCTGTCTTCGCTGCTTTATGTCGGTACTGACATGTTCGGAGCCATGTTATGGGAGAGCTACAGCTACACCTCTCAAACCGTCAGCGAACTCTCCGCTATCGGCGCTCCGACGAGACCACTCGTTGTTCCGTTTTTCCTCGCGTATGGCGTCCTGGTGATCGCTTTTGGAGTGGGCGTCTGGGGATCAGTCGGTCGAAAGCGAGCAATGCGTGTCGTGGGAGGCCTGCTGGTCGGATACGGAGTCGTCTGCCTGACGGGGCCATTTACCCCGATGCATCAACGTGAGGTGCTGGCAGCGGGCGGGGGAACGCTGACCGATACCCTGCACATCATTGGGACGAATGTTGATGTGCTCTTCATTCTGCTTATCATCGGGTTCGGGGCGACTGCCTTCGGAAAGCAGTTCCGCCTCTACTCGATCGGGACAATCCTGGTCCTCCTCGTGTTCGGCGCCCTCACAGGTTTGGACGGTCCCCGGATTCAGGCAAACCTGCCGACGCCGTGGGTCGGGGTGACGGAACGCATTTGCATCTTCGGTTCCATGCTTTGGGTGGCGGTGCTGGCCATCGCTCTCTTACGTGTCCAAGGGAAACGGCCCCAAGACGGCCTCGTGGGGAGTCGTGATTCTGGATGAGTTGAGGCGGATTCCCCAAAACGCTGTCTAACAACGGCATCAGGACGGACGCCGCTTCGCGACGCTGGTGATGCCATGTACGTTGGGCACACGGAGACAGCCTGAGGAGGTACAGCGCCGCATTATGCCGCATACGAGAAGGCGGGCAATGAGATTCCAAATCAGGCCCAACAAGGATAAGGATTAGAGGCATGAAAATACTGGCGATAATGGGCAGCCCCAGGGGAAGGGGCTCAGGCTATAGGATTGTGAAAATGATCGAAGACAGGGTGAAAGCGATGGGCGACATGGAGTTCGAGTACATCTTCTTGAAGGATGCGAACCTCAAACAGTGCACGGGCTGCTATGCCTGCATTGCAAAAGGCGAGGACAAATGCCCGCTTAAGGATGATCGCGTCGCGATAGAGCAAAAGCTGCTCGCGGCGGACGGCGTCATCCTCTCAGCGCCGATGTATGTGCTCAACGTCAGTTGGCTCATGAAAAATTTCATCGACCGGTTCGCCTACACAAACCATCGGCCGCGCTTCCAGCGCCAGAAGGTATTGACCGTGGTGAACATGGGAGGCGACAGCCCGAAGGCGGCACTATCGGCCCTGAGAAACGCACTGGGAGGCTGCCGGATCATCCACGAGCTTGGGATCGCGACGCCGCCGTGGCCACAGACGGAACGTGCGGTCGCTAAGAAGGAACGAGCCCTCGATGCGGTCGCCAAAAAGCTCTACAGGGCCTGTCTGGACACGTCTCTGCCATCGCCTACGCTGCATGACCTTATTCTCTTTCTCGTCAGGCAAAAAGCCTACCTCGCATGCCGTCAATATTTGCCGGCAGACTATGCGTTTTACAGTGGTAAAGCTTACTATTACGATACGACCATAAATCCGATCAAATCAGCTGTTGCAAAAGCCTTCGTGAAAATCATGATGAACATGATGAAGGACATGGGCCGGGGCAACATCTCTTGGCCGGTGCCGAAAGATGAGGAATAATTACATATAAACTATGAGTAAGAAGGCACAGTTGAATGGGCTAACATTTCTTTATAAAGAAAGGAGGCAGAGCTGGTTTCACAATGAAATGCGATTGTATCCGTCTCTGGGTTTGGGATCTGTCATAATGACTCAGTAGTGTCCGGTAAAAATTAAAAAGGCATGGCCTGAAATCCTCTTTTGTTAGATAATAGAATTCTCCCAAACGCTATTATCACAAGGAGGAACAAGCCATGCGCAAGTTGGAAACGATCTTCGGTGAACTGCTGAAACTTATACCGAGATATCAATTCGAAAAAGCTGTAGAACAGTACCAAGGAGATCGATACGTAAAGTCCTATACGACCTGGCAACAGTATATCACGATTCTGTTCTCCCAGGTCAAGCAAAAAGATAGCATCCGGGACATCATAACGGGATTGGATGCCAACGAGTCTCGCTGGTATCACCTGGGTCTCACGGGTGTTCATCGGAGCACCTTCTCGGATGCCAACAACAAACGGGACTTCAGGATATTTGAGGATCTGTTCTATCATCTTCTCGCTCGCTGCAAGGACTTGACGCCGAAACACCGGTTCAAGTTCAAGAATCAGTTGTACTCGATCGATGCTTCGGTCATCGATCTGTGCCTCTCAGTCTTCCCTTGGGCAAAGTTCCGGAAGACCAAAGGGGCGATTAAGATGCATTGCCTGTATGACCATTCCGGGGCATTGCCATCGTTCGTAACGGTCACGGATGGCAAGAAGCACGAAGTCACCGTCGCCAAGGAGGTCGATTTCCCGTTGTTACCGGACAGCATCGTTTCCATCGATCGGGCGTATATCGACTACAAATAGCTGAATTTATTGGACGAAAAGCGCGTCTGGTTCGTCACCCGATCGAAGTCCAATATCGACTACATCATTACCGGACAGCATCCGGTTTCCGGAAAAGGGGTCCGCAAAGATCAAACGATCCTCTTAACCGGACCCCGGACGAAGAACCATTATCCCAAATAGCTTCGGCTGATCGAGTTTTATGATGAGGAGACGAAGAAACACCTGACGTTCCTCACGAACAACAAAAAGCTCGCAGCCTCTACGATAGCGGCAGTCTATAAGTCCCGGTGGCAGATTGAGCTGTTCTTCAAGTGGGTCAAGCAGAACCTGAAGATCAAATCGTTCCTCGGGACCAGCAAAAACGCCGTCCTGACTCAAATCTGGGTGGCGATGAGCTACTATTTGCTGCTCACATATATCAAATATCAGACGAAGTACGCGCATTCCCTCTTGACGCTTAGCCGCCTGATCAGGGAAACGCTTTTTGAACGAAAGAACCTTATCGATATCTTGACATTGAATCCTGAACGGCTCCTGGCTGTTCAGGATGAGCCCCAACAAGGGGTGCTATTTTAACCGGACAGCTATGATAATACAAGATAAATCATGCATCGTCGTTACATAGTCGTAATGCGTAGGTTACAGCGAGAAACAGAGGCGAGAGATTTCCTCCAAAAGGATGACAAATTCAGTTAATCGTAATCCTTTAATAAATTTTGAAATCAATATATTCCTGGATCCTGATAAAATCTTTTTGATTATTTGTTACGACAAATGCACCTATTTTGCGCACCGTGGTAGCTATGAGAATATCGTTTGTTATCCTTAATAAAAACATTTTCTCAAAACCGTATTTCTTGCCAAGTTGAGCAACGACTTTCCCAGTCTTCTGCCAGTCCGCCTCATCTGGAATAATGAGCCTACCCATACTGGAGAAAGTGTCATGCATTTTATCAAGAAGCTTTACTGAAGAAACATCCAATGCACCAGCATAAAGTTCTTCCATTACAACGGCACACATATAGATCAGGGGGCTTCCCTGACGGATTTCGATGGTTGGATGAGCAATGCCCTGGTTTATGAAGGGAATGTAGATAGACGTGTCGAGAACCAGCTTAACCGGATGTTCTGCCATAGACATCCTTTATTGCTCCTTTGCCTTTGATTGATCCGAGCATCGTCTCTATTTTTGTGTTTTCTATGATGATGTCTAAAGCCATTGTAATTGCCTCAGTGTCGGTTTTAGCATTTACAATCTTCCTGACCCGTCTAATTTTATCCTGATCGAGGATAAACTGTTTCCTGATTTTTTCTGTTGTACTCATATTCTCACCTCTGATGTGTATTATATTTAATATTATACACATTGTCAATAATAAAGATGTTAAGACAGCCACAAACTACATAAAGTAGCCTTTAAGAGGGAAGAAATAGGCCCTTCATCCATTAGAATTTGTCTTTAAGAGATCAATGATTCGACATGAAAAGTACAATTCCTCAATGAGTTCACTTATAGTGGACTACTTCCTGTAACTTACAGCCATCGCACTCTTTTAAGTATGTAACTTTCACTAAGAATTAATTCGTCTAAATTATGTTTCAATATCGAATCCCGATTTTTCCTCGCTTATTGCCGCTATCAATTATCGTTCGAAGAATTTTACACTTTCTGTCAATTAAATCTAGGTCAATAATAAATAAAGTTCGACGAAGTTCATCGTAACTCACTGTATTTATATAAAACAAAATGGATTTCCTTGCTGGACAGAGGCTAATAGTATTATATGTATTGTTGTCTATAAATTTTACAAGCAAATACTTCATACCATATACCCACATTGTTTTTACTATCAATTCAAATATATACCCAACCTCCTATACGGGCGTAAGAATTGCAATAATATGCTCACTATAGAAAACATGCACGGAGGACGGCATGGTAGACGTTCAAGTATTTTAATCATTATTGTTTTACTCCTGCTCACTATCTCGGCGGTCCCGGCGGATGCTTCACCGGTAACATGGGATCTGACTTTGACCTTCACTGATGCAGCCACCGCCGATGGTACGTTTGTATATGACGCCAGTACTAATACTTACTCAGCCATCGACATCACCACAACCGCCGGCACGATCCCAGGATACCATTACACGCAATCGCCGATCGTTGGAAACAGTTTTTTTGCCCTATTAAACGAGTTTGACCCGGGGACGTTTGCCAACCACATACTGTTCTTCTCAATCGATTCAGGGTCCTCGGGAGCCGATCTATCAGTCCTAGCGCCGCACCCGTTGACGAATGCGTTCGAGGAACAGGATAAGGGGGGGGATAACAAACTCATACGAGGTTTATCTGAGGGCGTTGTAGTACCCGCGGGAACTACCGTCCCGGAACCCCCCACACTGCTTCAGCTCGGCTTAGGCTTAGCGGTTCTTTGCGCATGGGGACGAAAGAAGTTTAAATGCATCTAAAGAGAGGGTGCTCACTGAGGCAATACATTTTGCCCACCTCTCCCACCGCCGCACATACAATCCAAGCAAGGAGGAGCTGGAAGGCTCCCCCTGCCCTTGCTCATAAAGCCGGATCGCACGTGCAAGAAAATTCTCTATCGTCTTTTCAGCCAGTGTAAGTCCTTCAGGGCTGAAATGGCAACCAAGGAAATCAAACCCCTTCTCTGTCCTTCCCATCGCCGTCTTGTCAGGGTGCTTCTCCAGCTTTAGTTCATCGAATGTCTCATTCAGCACTCCTATCGCCCTCTTCAGCTTCCACCGCGTTGGCTCAAGTATCAGGATATCATCCATGTACCGGAAGTACTTCACATCGATCTTCTTGATTCTTTTATCAAGCTCAAGGAGATAGAAGGCACCAAGAAGCAGTGAAAGGGAAGAACCCCTCGATATCCCCCTTTTCACATCCTGATACAGCCCTCCCCATTCAACCATCCTTCTCAGGAATTGCCAGACATAACGCAGTATCTTCCGATCTCTGACATATTCCGAAAGCCTCACCATCAGTGTATGATGGTCTATGGAGTCATAATAGGACCTGACATCTGTTTTTGTGAAGAACCCATATTGAGGATACATTTTCATCACTTCATGCACGGCCTTTTTCAGCCCCCCGTGACCCTTCACGTGGTAGCATTCCTTCGAGAGATAGGGCTTCAGGAACTCCTGCAGCAGAAAGGTAAGAATCTTCAGTACGAGTGCATCGGGCGATGACCAGAGGGCTATTGTCTCACCGCTTGAAAGATGTATCTTTTTCTGTAAACCGAACTGATATGAACCTGTGAGAAATGACTTTATGATGTTTGCTGATTTGGTATCCCACATACGGCGGAAGGCCCAGATGTCTGAAGAGGATGGCTGGTACTTTCGGCTCTTCTTTAGCCAGTGATAGGAATACAAGAAGATGTTTTGAAGTGAGCAGCGAGCAACTGAGTTGAGCATGGTCATAGAGTATGGTGCATAAAATTTTTATCTACTCTTCTTCACCTTCTCGCTTCCAAGGAAGGCGTCAAGAATCTGCACGATCTGCTTACACTTCGGGGGGGGGAAGGTTTTCCACCTGGCTGAACCGCAGCCAGACACAGGTATCACAACTATTACTTGGGCTCATTAAACAATCCCTGGCGTCAAGTGCATGATTCAAACAATATTCGTTAGAGTTTCGGAACGTTGAAACTCGTTTGCTTGTAGGTGAAGGGCGGATAGTCAGAATTGTTAGGAAGGTGAATAATTCTGTTTGAATTATGGATATTCTGGTATGTTTATTCTGGCAACAGAAACTTCCTGTAGTCGTGGAGTTTCCATCCCAGGCAACAATGTAACTTTCAATCAGTTTATTGCAGTCATCTACCCATCTTTTCACCATGTAGCAGCATTTGACATAACTCTAATTCAGGAATATATTCGTCTAACGAGGAACCTGTCATATAAGGCTAATATGCGGATTGCCATTTCAGGTACGCACTTTTCAGGGAAATCGACTCTCGTAGAGGCGTTGTCTGAAGCGCTTCCCCGATATACGATCTTCGACGAGCCCTACCACCTCTTGCAAGAGGAGGGGTACGAGTTTGCTGAGATGCCCTCCATTGAAGACTTCGAACTACAACTAGAGCGATCTATCGAGAGTATGGACGAAATAGCGCCGAACATCCTTTTCGACCGTTGTCCAGCAGACATACTAGGCTATCTTCTTTCGCATACCGACATTGAAGCTTTTAATCTTGCGGAGTGGTTACCACGTATTCAAACTGCGATTAGGAAGCTCGATCTAATAGTCTTCTTACCCATCGAAGAGCCTGACCGGATAGTTCTACCGTCGTCACAGGACGCTGCGTACAGACAGCGTGTCGACGAAATGCTCAAAGAGATAATCCTGGAGAATTCATTCGACTTCGATGTGGACGTGTTGGAAGTCACGGGCAGTTTGAAGACTCGAGTAGGGCGTGTGTTGGCGCATATCTACAAATAGGGTGCCAGACGTTATTATGGTGACTAAGGAAGTCGTGGCACGGTTTTGTATGTAACTTCCTGTACTATGCACTTTTGGTCAGACGAACCTATGTGCAATTTTCAAGTAGTATTCTGCAATCGCCTACCTATCTTTTCATCAGTCGAAATACCCATTCGACAACATTGACATGGAATTGGATCAAGTATATATTCGACAGTAATACTGAATCCTTTGATAGTCAACGAAATATTAAAAATGAATATGAATACTTGGGACATATTAACTTTCTTTTTTGCGCCATCGTATTTGTGATTACAGCTTTCTCTCACTAACTTCCTGAAGATGTGACTTGCGGATTTTCAATATTGATAACAGTCTACACTCTGAAGAGTACAATCCTATTGAAAGGCCAACATTGAGATTAATATCAACCATCCTGCTATATGTTATGTTCGCCGGTAGCGCGATAGGTCAAGAAAACCAGCCCACCTACTACGCCGGTTCAGTAAGCTGCCGTGAATGCCACGAACGGTTCTACCAGCTCTGGTCCACGTCCAAGCACGGCCTTGCCATGCAGCCCTACACGCTGGGATTCGCCGCCATCCAGCTCACGGAGCAGCAGGGCGAGATCGCGATCGGCAAGGCGAAGTACCGCGCTGATATCGTCGAAGGCGTCGTGATCGAGTCCGGCCAAAAGGGGATGAAGAAATACAAGATCGAGCACGTGCTCGGAGGCAAGAACGTCTATTACTTCCTCACGCCTTTCAAGAGGGGGCGGCTCCAGACCCTGCCCATCGCGTATGACGTCAACAAGAAGGTGTGGTTCGACACTGCTGCCAGCGGCGTGCGTCACTTTCCGGGAGGGGAGCGGGGCGCAGTGGTCGGCTGGAGGGAATATCCCTACACGTTCAATACCGCCTGCTACAGCTGCCACGTGAGCCAGCTCGCGACCAACTACGATCAGAAGACCGACACCTACCACACCACCTGGACCGAGCCGGGCATCAACTGCGAGACCTGCCACGGCCCGGCGGTCGAGCACAACAAGATCGCCAGAGCAACGCCCAAGGGCCAGCCGCTACCGGAGCTCCGGATCATCCGCACCAAGACCATGACGAAGGTGCAGCGGAATGACCTTTGTACGAGCTGCCACGCCAAGGCGAGCCCGCTGACTGTGGAGTAGAAGCCCGAAGAACGGTTCTACGACCATTTCGACCTCGTGACCTTGGAGGACCCCGATTACTACGCTGACGGCCGGGACCTGGGCGAGAACTACACACTTACATCGTGGAGCATGGGCCCATGCTACAAGTCCGGCAAAATCGACTGCATGCACTGCCACACGTCAAGCGGCCGCTACCGGTTCAAGAAGGAGAAGTTCAACAACGCCTGCGCTCCCTGCCATGAGGACAAGGTGAAGGATCCTGCCAGCCACACGCACCATGCCACCGCGAGCGAGGGAAGCAAGTGCATCTCCTGCCATATGCCCATGACCACGTTCGCGCGCATGAACCGGAGCGACCATTCGATGCTTCCGCCGGCGCCCGCAGCGACCCTTGTCTACAAGTCTCCCAATGCCTGCAACATCTGCCACAAGGACAAGGACGCGGTGTGGGCAGACAATCTTGTATGGCAGTGGCGCGCCCGGGACTACCAGGCAACCGTGCTCAAGCGCGCGGCTCTTATAGATGCAGCGCGCAAACGGGACTGGACGAAGCTGCCGGAGATGCTTGCTTATATCATCGACCCCAAACGCGACGAGGTCTTCGCTACTTCGCTCATCAGGCTCATTCCCCCAACGCAGGACCAGAAGGTCCTGACCACACTCGTGAACGCGGCAAAGGATCCGTCGCCTCTGGTGCGAGCGTCGGCGGTCCAGGCGTTGGGACTGATACCGGCCAGGGAGAGTCTGCAGGCCTTGGTCGAAGCAACTGGAGATGACTACCGTCTGGTAAGGGTCCGGGCAGCAGCCAGTATAACGTCATTCCTGCGGATGACCGCGCCTCCTGCTTATCAGGCGCAGCTCAAGAAGGCTGAACAGGAGTATCTTGCGTCAATAACAGCGCGGCCCGACCAGTGGACATCCCATTACAACCTGGGCAACTACCAGCTCGGTAAGGGCGAGACGAAGAAGGCCGTTACCTCCTACCAGGCGGCGCTGAAGCTTGATCCCCAAGCCATCATGCCGATGGTGAACACCTCCATCGCCTATGCCCAGATGGGCGAGAACGACAAGTCGGAAAAGGCGCTGCAGAAGGCGCTTAAGCAGGCTCCTGACAATGCAGCTGCGAACTTCAACATGGGCCTTCTGAGGGCTGAGAAGGGCGATACGAAGGCAGCCGAGAAACATCTCAAGAAGGCGTTTAAGTTTGATCCCCAGTTGGCACAGGCGGCATATAACCTCTGCGTCATAACCGCGAAAGATCGCATAAATGAGGCGGTGAACTGGTGCAGGCAGGCGGCAGACGTCAGCCCGCAGGAGCCCAAGTATGCCTATACGCTTGCTTTCTATCTCAATAAGAAGGGCGAAAAAAATGAGGCAGTCAAGATATTAAATGCTATACTTAGGAAATATCCACAGTATATAGATGCCGAGATGCTTCTCAAGGAAATATCGAAATAGGATCAAAGATCTTAGATGTCAGGAGAAACGATATGAAACTGGGCAAGATGTATGTAAATATGATATTGCTTGTGGTAGCCATTCTGGTGATCGGATCCGGCTCGTTCGCAGCAGATGCGACACCCGCACCCGCAGCGTCTGACCGGACGGTGCTGCCGCTCCAGGAGCCGGACTATCCGCATGAGACCGAACTCGATGCCCGCAAGGCCACTCCGCCGGCGCGGTTCGAGGTCAAGGCGCCGGCCGGCGCGCCGAATGTCCTGATCGTCCTGATCGATGACATGGGATTCGGCATGCCCAGCGCCTTCGGCGGGCCGATCCACATGCCGACGGCAGATCGCCTGGCCAGCGGCGGCCTGCGCTACAACCAGTTCCACACGACCGCGCTCTGTTCGCCGACGCGCACAGCGCTGCTCAGCGGCCGCAACCACCATACAAACAACATGGGTTCGATCACTGAGACGGCCACCGCGTTCCCCGGCAACACAGGTCAGCGCCCGAACAGCGTGTCGCCGCTGGCGGAAATGCTGCGTCTGAACGGCTACAGCACCGCCTTCTTCGGCAAGAACCACGAGACCGCGCCCTGGGAGGTCAGCCCCTCCGGCCCAACCGACCGATGGCCGACGCGGTCCGGGTTCGACGAGTTCTACGGCTTCTTCGGCGGCGAGACCAATCAGTGGGCCCCGTTCCTCTACCACGGCATGAATCCTGTTGAGATCCCGCGGGACCCCAACTACAATTTTATGACCGACATGACGGACAAGGCGATCGGCTGGATGCAGTTTCAGAAGGCGCTGACGCCTGACAAGCCCTTCTTCATCTACTTCGCGCCGGGCGCAACGCACGCCCCTCACCACGTCCCGAAGGAGTGGATCGCGAAATATAAAGGCAAGTTCGACAAAGGTTGGGATGCGATGCGGGAAGAGACGCTTGCCCGCCAGATAAAACTGGGCGTGGTACCTCCGGGGACGAAACTTGCACCCAAACCGGAAGCCATCAGGGACTGGAACAAGCTGACGCCTGACGAAAAGAAGCTCTTTACGCACCAGATGGAGGTGTTCGCGGGCTTCGGCGAGTACGCCGACACGGAGATCGGCCGGCTGATCGACGCGATCAAAGAAACAGGCCAGCTCGACAACACGCTGATCTTCTACATTCTTGGCGACAACGGCACGAGCGCCGAGGGCGGCATGAACGGCATGTTCAGCGAGATGACGTACTTCAACGGCGTCCAGGAAACAGTCGCCGACATCCTGAAGCACTATGACGACCTGGGCGGGCCGATGTCCTATCCCCACATGGCTGCTGGTTGGGCGGTCGCCGGTGACACACCGTTCATGTGGACCAAACAGATAGCCTCGAACTTCGGTGGGACGCGCAACGGCATGGTGATCCACTGGCCGAAGCGGGTCACGGCGAAAGGCGAGGTTCGCTCGCAGTTCCACCATGTCATCGACGTGGCACCCACCGTGCTGGCAGCAGCCGGTCTACCCGAGCCGAAGATCGTCAACGGCACGCCTCAGGTGCCGATCGAAGGTGTGAGCATGGTCTATACCTTCAATGACGCGAAGACGGACAGCCGGCACAAGGTGCAGTACTTCGAGGTCTTCGGTAATCGCGCCATTTACGGGGACGGGTGGTTTGCCGGCACGATCCACAGGGCGCCATGGGAGATGAAGCCCCGTGCCGCGCTCCTCGACGACAAGTGGGAGCTCTACGACACGACCAAGGACTTCAGCCTATCCACTGACCTAGCCGCCAAGAATCCTGCGAAGCTCAAGGAGATGCAGAACCTCTTCATGAAGGAGGCGGTGAAGTACCGGGTGTTGCCCATCGATGACCGGGTGGTCGAGCGCGTGAACGCGAAACTGGCCGGACGGCCGGACCTCATGGGTGACCGCACGTCGCTCACCCTGCACGCCGGCATGAAGGGAATGTCGGAGAACGTGTTCCTTAACATCAAGAATCGTTCGCTCACGATCACCGCCGACGTCGAGATCCCGCAGGGCGGGGCCAACGGCGTGATCATCGCGCAGGGCGGACGGTTCGGCGGGTGGAGTCTCTACATGAAGGATGGAAAGCCCGTCTATGTCTACAACTTCATTGGTCTCGAACGGTATACCGTTGCCTCGTCTCAGGCCGTTCCGGCGGGAAAAGCGACGATCCTTTTCGATTTCGCCTATGACGGCGGCGGTCTTGGCAAGGGCGGCCTGGGGACCCTCTTCGTGAACGACCAGAAGGTCGCCGAGGGCCGGATCAAACGCACCCAGCCGATCATCTTCTCTGCCGACGAGACGGCGGACGTGGGTGAGGACGACGCGACGCCCGTGACGGAGGAGTACAAGGCGTACGACAACAAGTTCACCGGTAAGATCCTCAAGGTCACGGTGGATGTGAAGGAAATGGGCGCAGGAGTGAAGGCCGAGGCAGACAAGGCCGCTGCGGAGGCCGCTCATAAGAAGGCGATTTCGGATTAAGGATAATGCATACATCGGGAAGGAAAGGGCATGGCGCTCTTTCTTTCCCGGGCTCCATTGTTTTCGCAGACTTTTTTAAACCATTTAGCGGTATATTTTTTGTAGTGTAACTATCAACCAGAATAATGCAACGCAGTTGACAAATCGTCCATTCCACACTAGTAGGTGTATCAAGCATTTCATGGTCTTTAGAATAGATAAAGAATTGTCCCTGTAATCTACAAACATTGAGCGCTAGTATAGATTGCCCGCTAATTTCACACCGGTGCCCGGGTTTCCTCGACAAGACCAGTTATCTTCCTGATGCGCTCTCCGTCCTAAAGGCTGTCTCTAATTTTAGGTCCTGGTTCCAAAAATACTTTTTACGCATATCGGTGTCACGGGAAGTCGCAATTCTCGTGGTCAACGGGGCAGGGAGCGTTATTACGGGCGTGGTTGATCTCATGTAGAGACCGGAGAAGCGTTGTGTGTATCATTGATCATAAGACTGGTACTCACGATGATCCTGGAAGACTTTTGCGCATTATTGTCCGCATCAGTCGAGTAGCAGCATACTACTTTGATATGAATACTTCTCTATTTTGAGAGGGTTCATAAAAAAAAATATAAAGCAAAGGGCAAGAGGCTTCCCAAAGTGATATTGATCACAGATAATTTTCGCTAAATTAGATACTCTTATTCTGAAAGAACGGGGCGGTAATCCGGTATGACGCAAGTTTACATGATACGGCGGCGGGATGGCCATCCGGTCGAATACGGATATCGGAGGATAAAATATGCTAAAACAGGAAGAGATGATCGAGGTCAAGGTAGCGGAGAAGAATACCGTGGCGAGTGCGGTTAAAATCGCCGAGCAGGGAGTTAACGCGATATTCAAGGGAAGCAAGATTACCGGCAACATGGTTGTCAGCCAAGACCTGCAGATGAACGGCGACCTCGAGGGGAATATCACTGCCGAAAACAATGCAAGCATATTCATCAAGGGCACTTGCAAGGGGAACATTGCGACGCTGTGACCTGTACCATTCCGGGAGCCAAGCGCCCGAAGCAAGCTGAAGACAATATCCGTGCCGCCGACTTGCCTCCACTTTCAGACTCCACTATGAAGAAAATTCGAGCGATTTACGACCGGAACATTCGCGCGCAAGTGCATCACTTATGGTAAGATTATTCGACGTTCTCTTGTCGGCAAAGTGACGTGCGCCTAAACCGTGCATGCAGCTGACAGGCGTGCTTCGCCGCGCCACACTCACCGCGCCTGCGGCTGATGCGCACCATTGATCTGCAATTACAACTCGAATTTGTTGATTGTTTCAATCAATGAGAACTACACACACATAGGTGGCATCGAGATGGATATAACTTTCGAATACCATAATGAACTTAAGGCATCCTTGACTTCTCATTCAAGTCTTGGTATAAATCCTTTATTATATGAGACAAGACGGTGTAGTCATTATATTGTTGTCAGCGATAATGCTGTTCGGTCCGGGGTGTGTATCGGAACCGGGCATTGACAAGGAAAAATTTTCGGAATTGAACCGGATCGCGCAGGACCTGAAGACCGCTATTACATCGGGTAAGCCCTGTGATGTGCCGGATGCATTGATTCAAAGACTTGCCACTGGGACGGCGGCCTTGAAAAACAGGACGGCCTCGAAAGGGGAGCGCGACCTGATCGAGGCCTACTCGCACCTTTTGACTACTTACAAGGACGGTTTGCTGCTTTGCCAATACCAGACCCCATTGTCCCAATTTCAATTCGTTCCCAAGGGACGCATCTACGTGTTCCAGGAACTCGATCCTGTGATTCAAAAATATGGTTTGTCAACGGAGAGTCATTTGTATAAGCCTACCGGGGTGTATTGGAGGAGTATCGACGGGGACTCAATAAAGGTGATCTGGGAAAGCGCAGAGTTCCAGATAAAGAACATAGAAAACATGGTGAATTACAATTGATGTTACTGGTATTCTTCGTCTCTATTTATCGGTCGCCGTCGCAACTTTGTAGGCGCTGATCGGATCACTAAGGTTAGTGAAGAAGCGGTGAATACTATTAGAAGTGTGCAGTCAGAAGTCTTTCCCGAAGTTGCTGAAGTTTCCATTCTTTGTAACATATAAAATTCCGACCAGTATTCTTTAATATTATACTCATAAAATACCCGATTATAATCCCTAAAAAATCTCCAAAAACCCTTGACTGAAAATATTCATTCTGAGATACTCTCCCCAACCACTTCATTAATAAATTGCCTTAAACTGAACAAAATCTATTCGAAATAAAGAATAGACCAACATGCAATAAAATGAGTGACCCTAATTATTTAAAATGGAGAGCGCCTATAGACTTCTCTCAGAGCGATTCTCGACGTCACTTTCTACGGATGGTAGGGTTATGTATCGCACTTATTGCATTCTTAATGCAGCTAAGCCACGCGTCTGAATGGTACTCTGTTGACTACACGACCGACGGGATCCAGATTTTCAGGAAAGAAGTAGGCGACAGCGGGCTGGTTGCGTTTCGGGGTATCGGCGTTGTCGAAGCGCCGTTGCCCTTAGTAGCAACGGTCATTTTTGATACTGACAGGCGGCGGGAATGGATAGATGGCCTCGACGACTCCAGGATCATCCTTTGGAAGGACAAGGACAATTTTGTTGAGTACGACCATATTGGACTACCCTTCTTCATCAAGGATCGTGATTTTGTATCGGAAATCAAAATGAGCTTCGATCTGTCAAAAAAGGAGATGGTTTTCCATTATCAGCCGTCAAACGAACCCTCTGCTCCGCGTACCAACTTAATTCGTGGCGAACTGATCGACGCGACCTTTATCCTGAGTTCTATCGATAACGGTAAGAAGACCAGGGTCGATGCGGAGTTCCTTTGCAATCCGAAAGGGTGGATTCCGAAATGGCTCGTTAACTATTTTCTTAAGGACTGGCCGAAGACCACTTTCAGGAATTTGCGAAAGGAGGTTCTGAAAGACCTCCCGGTCGACACGCGTTTCTCTAAGTTGCTTGAACATGGAAGAATCGGCCAGTAAAAACCGATCGGTAATATTCTTATCGTCAAGCTAAATAAAGACCGCCATCTAAAGAGATAATTGAGTCATCTTATGAACAATCACGCTTATCTACATCGAAAGGAGTTCTTATGATCGTTGTTACTGGAGCTACCGGGCAATTGGGACGTTTAGTCATCGCTGCACTGCTTAAAAAAATGCCTGCATCCGACATCGTCGCTGCCGCGAGAAATGGAGAAAAGGCCAGGGACATTGCGGCACTGGGCGTGAACGTGCGTCTTGCAGATTACAACCAGCCTCAGGCCTGGGACGATGCGCTGAAAGGCGCGGACAAGGTATTGCTGATATCGTCCAGCGAGATCGGGCAGCGTGCGAGACAACATCGTTCCGTCATCGATGCAGCCAGACGGACAGGCGTGAAACTCCTGGCCTACACCAGCGTCCTGCGCGCGGACACATCGCCGCTGGGTCTTGCTGCCGAACATAAAGAGACCGAGGCATTGATCCGTGCATCCGGCATTCCTTTTACGCTGTTGCGCAATGGCTGGTACACCGAGAACTATACGGTCGGTATACCCGGCGTACTGGCTCGTGGCGCAGTGTACGGCTGTGCGGGCAAAGGCCGCATTGCCTCGGCAGCACGAGTTGACTACGCAGAAGCCGCGGCTGAGGTGTTGACCACGGAAAACCAGGCAGGACGGGTCTATGAACTGGCCGGCGATGCTGCCTACACCCTGACAGAGCTGGCTGCTGAAATATCGCGCCAATCCGGCAGGAACATCAGTTACGTGGATCTGGCGGAAGCCGAATACCGGAATGTTCTCGTGAAAGCAGGCTTGCCGGATGCGATCGCCGCAATGCTCGCCGATTCCGACACGGGTGTTTCCAATGGAGTGTTGTTCGACGACAGCCGTCAACTGAGCAGGCTCATCAGAAGACCGACGACGTCATTGGCAGTGTCAGTTTCGGCAATGATACAGGCGGGGCAGGGCAGGAAGTGAAATTGCCTTCGATCGGACGTCTTAGGCCCAGATCTTTAATGTTATTCTTCCGCCAGGATACTGTGTTGTTGTTGATGATTCGTGTATTCCACTCTTGCAGGTGACCATGATAGAAGCTCACGACAGGAAGGACGGAAATTACCGATTGTTAGATTCGTTGTGTTTCCCTTCCTGTACCCTGCAATAGGTGCGTATCACGGAGACAGTAAAGTTGCAATCCGAAATCTTTGTCCTAATAACCAGTATCCCCTAAAAATACACTTCTTTTCTTCTTTATATTTGCGAACAATTCTACTATACTTTTCACAGTTAAATTTGCTCTATTTCTGAATTTCATTTACGTGTAATTTATAAAAAGGAAGGAGCGGTCAGAACAGCCTGATGTTATGATTTAACAAACTTGGAAAGATGTCAGGGAAGAGGAGTGAAATTCTCCCGCTGCCCCGCAGCCGTGAAGGGAACGAAAACCCAAAAACAAGCCACTGTCATGAGTAATATCATGATGGGAAGGCGGGTAAGTAGGATTAGGCCCTGAGCCGGAAGACCTAGCAGAGACAAAGTAAAATTCCCGCGGGAGGAGTTATGAGATGAACTATAAGTATTTTACACACTATGAGTGCAGTTTTTTCCCTTGCCACGATCTCCAGGAATGGAAATCATGTCTTTTTTGCTGGTGTCCGCTTTATTTGCTCGATTGTGGTGGTAATCTTACGATGAAGAATGGCATCAAGGATTGTTCGAGTTGTGTTATTCCCCATACTGAAGAAGGATATGATTACATTCTGGAAGTAATTAATACTACGATTTATCAAAAAAGCGTATCAGCATTTACTTGATTGAGCGGTTGTTTGAGGCAATGAAATATCTATCATTGATTACTTCTTATTTTTTGCACCAGTAATAATAAAAGCCTTGTTGCACGTTTCACGGAGATAATGCCAATTCCAGAGAATAAGTATTGGGGTTGCCGGACCTGCTGCTTAATTTGAGAAAAGGGAGGGAACAATGCAAATGAACTCCAGTAAAAAAAAACGAACATCAACCAGCTACAATGAAAGAATAACAGGGCGCATTTCTCGCAGTGAATGCCTTTTGAAAATAGGTCAGCCTTTTATATCGGTCACTCTCCTTTGCTGCATCCTGTCGTTCTTTTTGGCCGTTCCCTTTCCGGCAAGGACTTTTGCGGCCCCCGTCCCAGCATCTGTATCAGGCCCAGTCAATAAGCCGACAAAACCACAAGTAGTGAGTGAAGATCCACTCGGCCGGAGCACGCCCTACGATACTGTTATTGGTTTCCTCACGGCAGCGGAACAGGAAGATTATCAGCGCGCCTCCGAGTACCTGGAGAGCGCGCTTCCCAAGAAGAAAAAAGAAGAACTTGCCAGCCTTCTGAAAACGGTATTGGACCGTGGCCTGAAGATCAACATAGAAACCTTGAGCAAAAAGCCGGAGGGAAATCTGGACGACAGTCTTTCCCCCAAGCTGGAAAAGATCGGCACGGCGAAATATGAGGGAGAAAGCCTGGATATTCTGCTGCACCGCGTAGATCAAAAAGCGGCAGCACCGATCTGGTTGTTTTCTCCTGAAACTCTGCTCAGCATACCCGAGTTGGCCGATGAACTCAATCCGCCCCTCGTCGAAAGGATATTTCCTAAGAAGTTTTGGGGAACCCGAATAGCTTTTTTACCGCTCCCTCATTGGATCTTCCTCTTGCTTATATTACCGCTCCTGCTGGTGTTATCGTGGCTGCTCGCCCGTCTGCTTATCAGAATTGTTCGCCCGCCGGTCCTGCGCCGTATCAACAATCTCACCGAGAGCGATGCAGCATGGTTGACCATGCCAATCATGTTGTTGATGTTTGCCCTTTCGCTCCGCATCCTGTCCCCGTTAAGCGCATATCTTTATTTACGCATCTTTTGGTTTGGCACCGGCACCGTGCTAATGATACTGGCTCTCACGTGGCTATTGGTTCGAGTGACGAAGCTCGCGAGGAGAGTACAAATTGCTCGGCTGCGACAGGCCCAAGTACTGAACAAGATCATTCTAACTGAAATAATTACGTGGCTTGTACAGGGTTTGGTGATCGTGGCTGGCCTGCTGCTGGTCTTGAAGCGCCTCGGCTTCGAATTAACGACTGTCATTGCAGGACTGAGCATCGGTGGAGTTGCTATTGCTTTCGCCGCACAGAAGACAATCGAGAATCTCTTTGGCACCGTTATGGTCATCACTGATCAGCCCATCCGAGTAGGAGACTTCTGCCAGGCGGGCAACGTCGAGGGAACCGTGGAAAGTATCGGTCTTCGCTCCACCCGCATCCGCACCCTCAATCGTACCCTTGTCACTATACCAAATGGTCAGTTCTCTGCAATGAGCATCGAGAATCTGGCGCACCGGGATAAATTTCTTTTTCGTCATAAATTCGGTTTGCGGTATGAAACAACGGCGGAGCAACTGCAACTTGTCCTTAAGGAAATTAGAACAATGCTGTCCGAATATCCCGGCGTGGAGCCTACAACTCACCGCACACGCTTTGTTCGGTTTGGTGATTCTTCGCTCGATATTGAGGTTCTCGCATATGTGTTGACGCCGGATTGGGAAGGCTTTCTGGCGGTGCAGGAAGACCTCCTCATCCGTCTGATGGGCATTATAGAAGCTAGTGGGACCAGTTTCGCCTTCCCTTCCTAGACCATGTATATTACGAAGGATTCAGGAAGTGCTGAGTTAAAAGCGCGAAAAGACATATTACGGCTGAAAGCGGATGGTTAACCGGATTCTTCCTGTAGTTGTTGAAGTTTCCATTCTCTGAGACACTTAAATTATCAACCTGTATTCGTTATGTCTGCCCGCAAAATACACAATCGGAATCGTTGACATTACCACGATTCCGGCATATATCTATTAAATAGAAGATTTATTCGAAACTCCATGGCAACGTAGCGTGTAACAGCGTAGTCCAACCAGCTTCTTTCCGGATGAGGCGTTCAGAAAGAAGCCTAAACATTAGGGCAACCAAAAGGAGGATCATATGTTGTGGACAATCGCTGTGGTACTGATAATTCTGTGGGTACCGGGACTCGTGATTCATTTAACGATGGGTGGATTATCCATATATTACTTGTGATCGCAATTGTTGTGGTTTTGATCAGAATCATTCAGGGACAAAAAAAATATATAGTCAGTTAAGCTATGAAGGGAAAGTAGCGAAGTACAGCATGAAGCTCCTCGGTGGTCGCTTGGTCGCCAAGGAAGCATGAGACTGAAACGCCTAACAACTTGCTGGAGCGGATGCCCGCCAAAAACGGAGGGCACCGCTCAGCTCTCCACCGTAATACTTATTTCAATTGGTATTTGGCAATATTTTCTTACGAGCGCGATTGCACAGTAGTAAGTGTTCTGTACGAAACGAAATAAGGAGATCAGCTAAGCTGTTAAGAAGCGCGGGTGCCATAAACGTGTGGTCGCTGATCATTTGGGCATGTATTTCACGACAATCAGCAGAATCGTCAACGAGAAAAAGTAAAACAATATAAAGTAGACCGTAGACCTGTCCTTTATGGGTACTGATACCGTGGGATGTCGTCAGAAGAAAAAAGCCGGCGATAATGCCTTCGCCGGCCTTGAGGACGAGATAACAGGCGATGCATTACCCGCCGAGATAACCACCGGAAAATTCCGGTCCGGTAATGCCTTCGGGCGCCTGAACGGAAACATCGCTCTGAATGTTTAGCCTGCCTCCTTTTGCGGTTTTCCAGTCAAAAGATGTCCCTTTTTCAAGGATCTGGAGCTTCCAGTCGATATACTCCGCCATCTCGACCAGATGCCGGTCATGCGCCAGAAGCGTCGGGCTGTCTATGCCGTAAGTCCTGGCAAGTTCTTCACGCAATACGTAAAGCCGCATCTTAATGCCTTCCAATTCCCTGTATACATCCTCAAAGTACGCTATCTCTTTTATTTCATTTGCAGTTGCCATAATGTTCCTCCTTGGTGCGACATTTTACTTCCCAAGCCCTCATACTTGATTTAAATAGGATATTTAAAATCCTGTTTAATATAAGTTTAACTCTATCGTCAGGGATGTCAAGGACAATAACAGGACTAATTTGGTACTCTTTATGCATGTTGCCCAAGGACAGCAACCATCCTATATGTTTCCTGATATTTTGACAGCATAGCAGCTACCCACAATTACGATTGAAATATGGAATATTTTGTTCCATACTATAGTCTATTAATTAAACTTCCTTTCTAAATTATGTGATATAGTAATTATCCATATCAATAAAAAGGAGAGCGCGCGTATGATGCGAAACCGTCCTAGCCAGTTTGCACCGATTTTCTTCCTCGTTGTCTTCGTATGTGCAACAGGTTCCGTTTCCGCGAAACAGGTCACACCTCCCCCGAAATCTGTGCCAAAAACCTCACAGCCCGCAATCACGCTCCAGATCGACAAAACAGAATACGGCCAAGCAGACACCATCAAGATCACGGGTAGGGCACTGCCAGGTAAACCTGTGTTCATCGAGGTTGCGTCGGTAAAGACAGTGGAGGTCCGGCGTCTCGACAGCAAGAAGGACAAGGAGACCGGTAAGGTCCCATGGATCTTCTACACCAGTGGAGACATCCCCGCATACTACATCACACTCACCCCAAAAGACACCAAGGACAATATCGAAGCGCTCAAATCACAAAAGGACGACTGGAGCTATTCCGGCGCTCTCAGGGACTTGGGCATTGACGCGGCGGGCCTCCGCCCTGCCTCGGCAAGGGTCGAACGGCGCAAGACCTCGATCATCGCCGTGATCACCGGCACGCGCGGCGTGCTTATGGAGCCCCTGGACGACACGGGAAACCTTAAGGCTGCGCTTCCGCTTTACAAGACACGGTTCAAATCACCGGGTATGCTTCTAAAGCCTGCAGTAGACATGAAACCAGACGGCTCCTTTGAAGCGTCACTCAAGCTCCCGAAGGGGGTCGCCGATGGCTCATACACCGTGATGGCCTTCACCGGGAAGGATGACAGGGCGACCGCGTCATTTGCGACCAGGCTGCCGAATGGCACGTGGTACTTCGAGCGGGCGGGCATGGCCATGAACATTTTCGGACCATTCTTCCTGGCATTAGTCGTCACCATGCTCGGCGTGCTCATGGGCGCCGGTGGCGGTTTCATCCTGACCCCGCTCCTGCTCTGGATCTACGGTCTCCCACACGCCATCGTCGCCGGGACCGTGCTCCCGACGGTGCTCTTCTCCCAGGGCTCGGGCATCTATAACTACAGCAAGATCAAGTTCATCAGCTGGAAGCTGGGCATCGTGATGGGCATCGCCATGCTGGCCGGCGGCTTCATCGGCCCGGTGCTTACCCAGCTCATCTCGCTCGCTCAGTTCAAGAGCCTCTTCGGCATCGTCCTGATCGTCCTCGCCGGCCTCATGTTCTGGCAGACGCTTCCAGCGCAGGTCGCTAAGAACAAGCAGGAGCAGGAGATCTTGAAGCACCTCAAGAAGCAGGCCGAACAGGGCAAGTGCGAAGTAAAACAATCCTAAGGGAGAATATCAAATGAACATTCATTTTTGCGGACAGGACATAAAGGCAAATCCGGTAATCGGCGTCATCGGCGCCTTTATCATCGCCGTCGCGTCCTCCATGTTCGGATTCGGCGGCGGGCCCTTCATGGTGCCGCTCATGACGGTTATCATGGGCCTTCCCATATACGTGGTGGTCGGTAGTTCACTCCTTGCCATCTTCTTCAACACCCTGATGGCGACTAGCAAGAACGTTTTCTTCGAAACCGTTGACTACAAGCTCTTTGCTATCATGGCCGTGGCCGCCGTCATCGGCGGTTATCTCGGCCCGCAGGTTGCGAAGCGCATCAGCCCCCTCTGGGTGAAGCGCATTGCGGTGCTTACTCCTGCTCGCGCTTGCATCGCAGCTCATGGGCTGGTGGGGATAGAGCGATACCATGGTCTGACGGAATTACAGGATAAAATCGGATTGTTGAAAACACTAACATTATTTTCATGCTTCCAATCCCGTTAATCCTGATCACCCGTCTAAAAAAGAGGTGTATTATGATTGATACGTTAGAGTTGCTCGATGATGTGGCATTCGCCAAGGCCATGCTTGCTAAAAAATCGTTAAGCAATGCGGACCTCGTCTTCTCGCTCCGGAACCTCCTCCGAATGAAGTACTATCCTGTGGCGTTGAAGTTCTTCTTCTCCCAGGAAGAGCTCGATGCGTTCAAGAAGCACACTGAATACAAGATATCTGCACATCCCTTCACCTTCTGCCATTACCTGGCAGCGTCGCGTCAGCGGGGCGATATCCTGCTCAGTCCGGAAAAAGGACTAGGGTGTACGAACGCAAAGTACATTTTCGGCTGGAAGGGCCTTGACGAGGGCGAGATCAAGAGCCACCTTAAATACACAAAAGATCTTGCCCAGGCCGAGAAGTTCGTGAAGCTGAAAAAACGCTTGCCTGAGAACCTCCTGGCCTTTGCCACCGCGCCGCTCCACAAGGCGCCTTATAAAGCCGACGTGATCCACGGCATGAGTGACGTCCTTCAGGCATACCACCTCGGGAATGATTGGTCTACTGCCATGGACATCCAACCCTTCGAAATGAGCATGACCATGAATAGCTCGGCCTGCCACGGCGTCACCGCCGTTTATCTGACCGGTAAACCGAACATCACGCCCATGTGCAGCGGCAGCTACACCGCGGGCAAGACCGAGCAGGGAGAGATCAACTGGATCTGGCCGGGCGATCAGCTTGAACCAACGGTGAGGTGGATGCTCGAGCGCACCGTGCGCGATAGCGGTCCCTCTTTCCCGCGCACGGGAGAGACCTATCCGGGATTCAACATGTGTAAGCTGTGTCCCTTCCTGGTGTGGACGAAGCCGAAAGAATAAGGATCATATTAATACAGATAAATGGGAAACGGGAGAAAGGGTGTAAGAGAAAAGCATTTCTTTTTTTAAATAGTCGAACATGGAGTGTCTACGTAAGTACAGAACCTCCTAAAAGAACAACGCGAAGAAGGCGCGCGTCTCACCTCCGTTTTCACCTGTAAGTTACAACCAGCATTTGACGATTGTTTCGCCTGCTCGAAATTGCAGACTAGTAGGTTAAGCTCGCAACTTTCATGTAATTTCCGAATGCTCTGTTTCAGGATGTAGGTCTCGCTAATACTGGAGGAGTTAATTTGCAGAATTTAATGCTATCAGGTTCTTGACCCGAAGGTGTAAATAATCCGTCGCTATTCAAAAAAAATCAGCGCGATCGCGGTCTCTTGGATCCTGATTTCACAGGCTTGTTCACTTCAGGCGAGAGGATGAGTTTCGGAGGTATTCTCTGCGCACCCAGGATTTCGACCAACTGGTCCAGTGCTGCGGCAATGGTCTTCAGGTTCCTTGTCTTCAACTGTTCAAGCCCCGAGACAAGGAGTCCCTGGGCTACTTCGGGAGCCCTTTTTACGAGGTCTTCTCCCGGGCCGGTCAGTTCGACACGAACAACGCGGCGGTCTACTGTTGACCGGACACGGCGGACGAGGCCGCGGGTCTCGAGACGGTCCAGTATTCCCACTACGGTCGCAGGGTGGAGGTGCATGCGCATGGCGATTTCCGAGACCATGATCGGGGCGCCCTGGGCGATGGTCTTGATCGCCCAGAGCTGGGGACCGGTAAGACCTGTCTTGCGCTCGGCCTTTTTCGAATGTTCGTTCACGACCTGGAATGCCCTGCGGATGTTGTCTATGATCTCCGCGACGGTATCTTTTTTTACCGCCATCGAAACCTCCAATTTGACTCTTGACAACGGAAAAGCCCTGTGATACAAATACTTTGTATAGAAACTATTTTAGCACAAAACAGTTGTCTGTCAAAGCAATATTTGAGATCGATCATAGGATCAATATAAGGTAATGAACAACCGGTCATTGAATGGAGTGCCGGGAATGGATAGGAATCACAGCCCTTAAATTGCCGTTTCAGGTCAATTGCCGAATACTTATCCCAAGAAAAGGAGATCGTGTATGATCACCGCAAACCGTAAAATATCTTCCCTTGCCGTGCTGCTTCTTGTCGCTTTGTTATCGCTCTGGGGCTGTCCTAAAAAAGCGGAGGTAGCGTCGGCACCTGAGGCGCAGGCCCCGGGAGGGCCACAAAAGGAAGTGGTAACGCAACCGGCGACTCCGTCACCGGAAAGTGCACAGCGGGCTGAAGAAATGAAAGAAAAGGCAGGAACCGCTGCACAGGCTTTGAAGCCTATCTATTTCGATTTTGATAAATCCTTCATTCGCGACGATGCAAAGGACGTGATGAAAGCGAATGCAGCCTGGCTCAAGGCGCATCCGAACGTGAAGATCAGGATCGAAGGCAACTGTGATGAAAAGGGAACCAAAGAGTACAACCAGGCGCTGGGTCAGCGGCGCGCCACCAGTGCCGAGAAATACCTTGTGGATTTGGGAATCTCCAGCAAACGCATCTCGCTCATTAGTTACGGCAAGGAAAAGCCGGTTTGCACCGAGAGCACCGAGGGTTGCTGGGAAAAGAACAGAAGGGACGATTTTGTGCCCAACCAATAGCCGATTGTTCTCCTGCTCATAGCATGACTGGAGGATTTCTTCATGCGTGGAGGATTGAGTGAGCATCCTTGCTTTTGATTACGCCGTGCTCGCTGTCGCTCTCCTCATCGTTGGGTATGATGCAATGAGAAAATCCCGGTCTCACGACAGACCGGAAGATCCAGCCTCGAAAGCGAATGCCCGGACACCGGCGCCCGGGAATGTTCACTTTCATGGTCCAGGGAGAAGGATCCAAACTAGGATCCGCGCGCAAAAAAAAGGACTGCCTGGATCTGAAGATACGAAACAGAGATCGAGTTCATGGAAAAGAACGTGAAGAGCGTTGCTCGAAAAAGGATGGGGAAGGCAACATGATCCCTCCCTTATGTATGTTGTCTTCCAATTGGGTGCCGAAGGGCTGTCATTCTCCTTCGGCACCTTTTTATTTTATCACTATAGACGGAGATAAAGCGGGGTTGGCCGTAGTGATGGAATACCGTGAATGCGCAACGCTCTAATGCCGCCTCACAATGTCGCAGTCGGCAACTGAAGCCCCAGCCCAATCGTTGTGTATGAATCCAAATTCCCGATCGTGCTCGAAGGTCACGAATACGATCTTCTCACCTTGGTACTGGATTTGCCCACAGGGGCAGGGTTTCCGAGACATTTTCATGGCGGAAACGTGCTCGTAACCGTAGTTAGCGGTGAAGTAACCCTCGAACAGGGCAACGTCACAAAAGTGATCAAAACGGGCGAAAGCTGGACCGAGAAGCCGGGTGACGTGCATGCCATCATTAACAAAGGTGCCTCAGCCCGAGGTGTGGCCGTCATGTTATTGCCAAAGGGAGCAGCGGAAACTACGATGGTCAAGTAATATTTTTCGGTTACGCAGAGATGCGAGCAGCGCACAGGTGAAGCGGTAATTCTCGCGCTGGTAAAAGGGTTTGGGCAGACTCAAGGGAAGGGGCGGTGGAATAGCAAGACGGCTTAGTGTTTCAGGCTCTACCCAACCTTCCCGGGTCCCCGAAACCAGCCTGTAGTCCGTTCGTGACGGTAGCGTCCTTGTGCCATAGGATAACCTCTGCGGCAGAATTCCAGAATCCCGTGGATTTATTAGTAACATCCGCCTACCGCGAGGACAACAACTAGAAAATGAGATTGCATGCTCGTCGTATGGACTCTGCTCACCTGGCCGCTATCAGGAGGAGAAGGGCAACTACGAGCGCACTTTTGGACTGTCAACGTCTGACACTACGGAGAACGAAGCTGCATACCGAGTCCCGAGAAGGGGAAGTTGCGTGTTAGTTGCCGGATGGAAAGCTGCCTTAATGCTAAGGAAAGAGCACTCATAGCCAGCATGATTTTGCGAAATGATGATCCGTCCGCATCGTCCAATAGTGTCCGTTGATAAAGGAGAGGGGAAGGAACGAAACGTTGAGGGGCTGACTTCCACCCTGTTATTGTACCAGGTGAAGAATTGGGTTTTTGGGTTGTTGCGTGATCCTACCGGTATTCTTTGCCCTTTTTCACGAAATTGGTTGTGCCTACTTGGAGATAAAGATTGCTACTTCCAGGTAATTTCCGAATGTTCTGTGTCAGAATATAATTCTCTCGAATATCGGAGGAGTTAATTGCAGAATATTTGTACTATCGGGTTCATCCTCCAAAGTTCAGAGGTTCAAATCCGGCCCCAGCTACCGACCTAACCACGGGGTTACGGCTAAAACTGTAACCCCTTTTTCTTGTTCTTAAGATAAATACGTGATACACTTAATATGGAATGGATGCCGTCGATCCACTTCTCGTAAGCACTATTCTTGATATGGAGCGGTTGCCAGGGCTTGCCCCGGAATTCACGGCATCCCATGCCGATTTCAAGTCGGTCTTGAAGCTTTTAAAGATCTCGACGACGAGGGTCTGGGCCGAGAGTTAATGGTCTCGTTTGACGGCACGGATCTGCACTTTGTAATGCAGGGGATGTAGCGTCTAACTCTCCGCTCGTTTTAGAGACACCTGTGCAATTGACAGAATTTTCTATGAACCCTATCTGCATAGTAGACGACGAATCTTCTATCTGTTCCACCATAGCCGGTATCCTGAGGGATGAAGGGTATCAGACCGCCCAATTTACGGATGCCGAGAGCTTCTGGCAGAAGCTTGATAGCATGGAGCCCTCTCTCGTGCTGCTGGATGTCTGGCTTCCGGGCATGGACGGCATGCAGCTCCTGAAAAGACTGCGGGACCGGTTTCCGCTGCTCCCGGTCATCATGATGAGCGGCCATGCCCGTATCGAGGCGGCGGTTGCGGCCATTAAGAACGGCGCCTATGATTTTCTGGAAAAACCGCTGCATCTTGAAGTCCTGCTCGACAAGGTGGCGTCCGCACTTAAGCATCGGCCCGCAAGTCGCGGTGCGGAACTGCCTTCGGACACGAGGCTTGAGACAGCCGATGCCGATCTTTCGATCCCTGCCGGTACGGTGGAAGTGGCGGATTCCCTCGTACCGCAGCGCACCATCAAGGGGAACGTAGTTCTGAACGGCATCGGACTTCTCAGCGGCCGGAACACCGGTATCATTCTGAGCCCCCTCGGGATTCATGAGGGGATCGTCTTTCAGACCCTGGACGGTCAGACCATCAAAGGCCATATTACATCCGTTGAGGATTACTCACAGCCTGGCGCAATGAAGACCTTCTCCGCCAACTCAACCGCCCTGAATAACGGGAGGCGGAGGGTGCGTACCGTTGAACACCTCATGGCAGTCCTTTACATGTACGGCATCACGAACGTTCTCATCAAGGTAGACGAGGAGATCCCGAACGTGGATGGATCGGCCAAGGACTTCTGCGATCTCGTAGAGGAAGCGGGGATCGTCGAGCAGTCCGCCTCCACCAGGGTTGCCATCATCCGCCGGAAAATAGGAGTGGGGAATGAGAGCCGTCAGGAAAAGCATCTCTACGCAGAGCCTTTTGAAGGATTCGAGATATCGATGCGCGTTGACTATCCGCCGCCCATTGGCGAACAGATCCTCTCATTTAATCCGGCAAGGGGCTCCTTTAAAAAGGAGATAGCCCCGGCGCGCTCCTTCAACACCTTCGAGAATATCGAAATGGCCCAGAAGCTCGGAAAGGTCGGAGGTGGGTATCTTCATTCCCACATTATTATGCACGACGGCAAGGTCATCAACACCGAGCTTCGGTACCCCGACGAATTCGTGCGCCACAAGATATTGGACCTGATCGGAGACCTCTATCTTCTGGGTTTGCCCATCAGTGGGCGCATCACCGCCAACATGACGTCCCACGGATACAATCAGGCATTTGTGCAGCGCTTGTACCAGGCTGTCCAGAGCAGTACCCGGTGACGCGTGAGTGATGGCACTTGATTTTTCGAGAAAGCCGCCTTCAACGCTGAGCAATTTGGCAGAGCAAGGAATCGGTGGCAAGCGCATCATGAGGGGCCGCAGTCAGGCACAGTTTCCGCCACCTGATTCTGCACATAGTATAATAGATACTTTCCCAGCTATCTTCCCATCATCATTATTTACTCGATGAAATCCTGTCCGGAGACCGCTGTGGTATTAACCGTCACCGTGCGGCTGGTCGGCGTAAAGGAACAAGTGTCACGAGTCGAATCGAATGGCGTAATCGTATGGGTTCCAGAACGGGACGCGAAAAAAAATGAAGTTGCCCGTATAATTTGTATAGACGAATGATACCGCGCTGGTCGCCGTTTCCACAACTTTCACGGTGACGCCTCCATAGCTACTACCATTATGATATTTAAAAAAAACTAAGAAAAGTTATTTGACAAGCGTAACTTTATTTTATCATAAAGAGGATAATTCGATGGGTTATTTCATGGGCAGAAGGTAACAGTTGCGGAATGATAATTAATGTGTTTCAAAGAATTACAATTTCAACAACTATAGGAAGAAGAGATTGAGAAATAAATCTAGCGCACTACGCGAAGATCAGTTTCTTTGGTCTGTCGCAGCGAGGGACGATCTTGTTAAACAATGCTTACGGTGAACGCCACTCAGCCTCTGTCAAGGCCAATCTGCAGGTTACATCGACTATCGCGTGGGCTTCTCCCTTGCTCATATCGTCCGTCTGATAATAGATATAGTCGTCAACCATATCGCACAGCTCTTTGCGGGGAATATCCGGCTTCAATTCACGAACTTCCTCTTCAAACAACTTGGCAGCTTGAGGAGCCATCTCTTTCTTCTCTATCCTGTTCATAGCGCCTCCTTTAAGTCCCGGAAACCGGCGGCAAAGCGCCGCCCTCTTCGGGACCTCTTGCTATCTTGGAAGAACATTTTAGGCGCCGGTCTTTAATGTCAGACTTTTATCTTCTCCTCGTGAGTCAGGTCAAGCTATCAAGGATGCAGCTCCATGACGCTGTTCGAGCCACCTAAGCCGCACGACTTGACTCGGCGGGCTTTAAGTTTAATTTTTCTCTTATCTCTCTCGCCGAGGCGCTCGTTGCATACACAGCTGTCCCAACATCGAACAATTTTGATGTCCTCAAGCCTCCTACGACAACGGGGTCAAGACCTGCGCGCTCCACAAGCTCACTGGCAGCTTTCAATCCCTCCTGGTCGTCGCTGGCTATCGGAATCCCAATTTTATTACCGTTTTTGTTTACTGTTTTTTTGAGGTCTTCAAAATAAACCGTATTGAAAGCTCTTACAATCCTTGCGCCCGGCAGAAGACGGGCCACAAGCGTGCCGGTGCCCCCCGGTTCTCTTCTTGCCTCTTCTGCGATCACGCCATCTCGCTCAGGATAAGGATTCGATGTGTCGATCACAATCTTGCCCTTCAAGGCATCCCTTGTTTCAGCGTCAAGCAGTGGTAGAGCCTTCAAGGGAAGCGACAGCACGATCACATCTCCAAATGCAATCGCTTCGGCGACGGTCCCGGCGCAGGCTTTGAGCCCGGCTGTCTTGACAAGGTCTTTGAGAGTATCTGGATGTCTTGAACTATAGAGGGTTTCGTATCCTGCCTTTGCGAACAGAATTCCAAGAGTTCCCCCGATATGGCCTGATCCCACGATACCGATCTTATTTATTTTCATGTCTCCATCTCCTTTTCAAACGATTGAGCACGGTGCGCCCTCGATGCTCAACTCTTCTGATCAAAGATATCACTTTCACCATTATCCTCGTTCCTCGAACTCTTATGCATATTTCATCTAAGAACGAGAATCTTATTCAATAGTTTAATTATTGCGCAACTTTATATGATTGTCAACCCGATGAAAGTATTAACTCGTGAACCGGCATGATCTGTAATACCATCAAGTACATAGGGAGATCAGCCAGACTGGGGTAGAAGAGATATGTAAGCCAAGGACGTTCTGCATTCCCGCGAGGGAGTTGGGATTGCTTTGAAGATCAGGCTGTAGAAGGCAAAAGAGGAGTAAAAAAGGGTAAAATCATCGTTTGTGACATTTGTACAGCCCTGGCGCTCCTAGGGAACAAGTGCGTGCCCAACATCCCAGTGCATCGTGATGGGGATCTTACTGGCAGATGCCGTCGAATACAGATTGAAACCTTATGTGTAGCTAGGAATGGAAATTACAAAAAAACAGTAAGTTAGACTGAATTGTATTACGGAACAAATTATCCTATATTCCAACCGGAATTGTGGATAGCCGCTATGATATAAAAAAAATAATGTAAAAACAGCAGGTCTGAATATTTTGATACGACAAATCTCGAAGTGGCCGCAATCCTACTTGCGATCAAGCGATGCATGAGAGGTTCTGAGCGGATGCTCGGGGAGAAAGAGCACCAGAACAAACGCGAGTGCAATGACAATCGAGCCGAGCAGGAACGTGGTGCTGATAGCGTGCCGGTATGCTCCGACGACTATTTCTTTCTGTGCGGCCGGCAGCTGATTGATCTGTTGAATTCCCTGTTCGAGCAAAGACCGCGCTCCATTCCCCATTCCTGCCCACTTCTCCGCATGCAGTGTCTGCAGTTGTGACGTCATGATGGCGCCCGAGATCGCGACGCCAAAGGTGCCGCCGAGCGAACGGAAGTAGGCAGAGGCTGCCGTTGCAGAGCCCAGCTCGACGGGAAGGACGGCGTTCTGGATAGCGACCATGAGGTTCGGCATGACGAGGCCGAAGCCCATGCCGAGGATGACGAGCGAGACCTCGACAAAACTGATACTCGCTCCCGCTACGGCCGACCACATGACCGAGAGAAACGCAAGCGTTGCTGCGGCCAGCCCCACAACGGGGAAGATCTTATACCGTCCGGTGCGGGACACGAAGCGTCCTCCGAGGAAAGATGCCACGACCACTCCGCCGGTCATGGGCGCGAGCATGAGCCCGGCGCGCGCGGGAGCGAACCCGAGAACAAGCTGGAAAAACAGTGGAAGGAAAATGGAGGCGCCGAACAGTCCCATGAATGTAAGGAACATGACGCTCGTGGCTATCATGAAAACCCCGTTTCGAAGGATGTGGGGAGGGAGCACCGGCTCCGTGGAACGGCGTTCCGTATGCACGAGCAGCAGGATCATGACGATGACCGATGCGGCCAGACCCATAATGAGCGGCGACGACCAAGCGTACTGCACACCGCCCCAGGTCAGCACCAGAAGAAGGGTGACCGTAGCGGCGGTGAGCAATGCCGCTCCCGCGTAGTCGATCCGGTGAGAAACAACGTGACGGGGGCGGTGAAATCCAAAAATGAAAAAAAACAGGGCGAGAGTTCCGATCGGCAGATTGACGTAGAAAATCCAGCGCCAGGACAGCGCATCGGTGATAAAACCACCCAGGAGCGGGCCCGCGATGCTGGATAAGGCGAAGACAGCGCCGAAATAGCCCTGATAGCGACCGCGCTCGCGTGGCGCGACAAGGTCGGCTATGGTCGTCATCGCGAGCGTCATAAGGCCGCCCGCGCCGAGCCCCTGGATCCCACGAAAGACGACGAGCTGGGTCATGGAGCTGGACAGCCCGCAGAGGCAGGACCCGACAAGGAAAATGAGGATCGCCGTGATAAACAGCGGCTTGCGGCCATACATATCGCTCAGCTTACCGTACAGGGGCGTCGTAGTCGTTGACGTGAGCAGGAACGACGTGACGACCCACGACAGATGGGAAAGGCCACCCAGGTCGCTCACGATCCTCGGCAGCGCGACACCGACAATATTCTGGTCGAGCGACGCGAGCATGAGCGCCAGCATCAGGCCGGCGAGAACGGTCTTGACTTCGGCCGGAGGCGCCAGTGGTATTTCGGAGAATTCCTGTGGCACAATCTGGTGATTATAATGACAACGTAAGTGTTGTCAAGAAATAATAGAGAACCAATTCATGCCGTAGCTTTATGAATTTCAAAGATCAGACATACAATTCATCTGGTATACTTATATTCAGTTGGATTGATGTCATATACGAGGAATTATTTCGGTGATCATGCTTTTCACGTGTACGAGGTAAAGCGGTATACGTAATAGGTAATTCTACAGGATCCATTTATCGTTTGTCATTCACGATCAATAAACAATGTCATCCAGGGAGGCCCTAATGAGGATATCCGTGATTTGCCTGTTCCTTTCTGCTATTGTCCTCCTTCCGTGCGATACCGTTTTTGCCGCTTCAACCGTTTTCGAAGTGGAGCATGAGCTCTATCCCTACTATCCGTCCCTGATCAAATGGAACAAGTCAAACGCAGGATTCACTGAACCGGCAGTCTGTGCCGGGTGTCATCCTCAGCAATATGAAGAGTGGACAGGGTCGGTGCATGCACCGCGCCTCAAATCAGCAGCGGACCTGGAGATTTTCCCCATTTACCGCAACCGCAGGCTAACCGATGTTAAGGTCAGAGTCAAGAACATCCGCGCCGGGCACAACTTGCCCACTTCGCTCACAAATGTCCGGCAGATGTGGCTGGAGGTCACCATGAGGGATGAAAAGGGAAAGGTGATCTTGAGCAGTGGCCTGCTGGATGAAAAAGGGGATCTAACGCCCGATACGCGGCTATTCAATTCTGATGGAATGGGCAAGGACTTTCACTTTGCCATTGACCCTTGGGTCGTCACTTCATTCTCCCGTCATGATACTATTCCGCCTCGGGGTTATAAGAATGTCTACTATGGTGTGGCATCGATGAAAAATATTTAACATATCTTTGTTGACGCCAAGCTCCGATATCGTCAGGCTGGCCAGGAAGAAGCAGAAGCATTGCTTGCCGCTGTCCCGGCAGACATTAGCCTAGAAGCCATCTATGGCCTGAAGAAAGTTCCTCCCTTGCCGGTTGTGGACATGGTAGAGAAGAAGATGGATATCAAAACAACACAAAGATGATATTGTTCTAATGGCGACGTTTGCAAATACAGTTTATAATAACGGCCTCGGGACGACTTTGGGGCAGTTTCATCGAGGTCATGACCGCAGGGTAAAAATCGCATCTTAGGCTTGATTGGTACATTCGCAACAAGCCTTCGAAAAGACACTGAGATAGTAAGAGCAGCACCAACTTGCAAAGAGCTCCAAACAAGACGATTTCCTCAGGGGCTAATGCCTCAAGTTTAGAAGAGTATGAAGCAAACAACCAAACAAGGGAGAAGACTATGAAACCCAACTCCATCTTCGCTTTGGCGTGTGCTGTCACCCTGTTGGCGGCACTCTGCGTATTCGCCGGCGGCTGCGCCCACTGGCCCGCCACACCGCGGCTGGAGCAGGTCGGCGCGCCCGGCTACCGCCTCGCCGAGGTGACCCGCCCCGGCCAGTCCGACGACCTGCTGGTGGTCCTCGCCATCTCCGGCGGCGGCACGCGTGCCGCGGCGCTGGGCTACGGCGTCCTGGAAGAGCTGCGCCGCACCGAGGTGATGGTGAACGGCGTGAAACGCCGCCTCCTCGACGAGGTGGACGTGATCTCAGCGGTGTCGGGAGGCACGCTGCCCGCCACCTATTACGGCCTGCGCGGTGAGAAGACGTTCGAGGAGTTCGAGGAGAAAGTGCTGTCGCGCAACCTCGAGCGCGAGCTGGCGCTGCGCATCTTTACTCCGACCAACTGGTTCCGGCTTCCCTCCGGGACCTTCGGAAAGTCGGATCTCTTCGCCGAGCTCTACGACGAGACGGTGTTCAACCATGCCACCTTCGGCGACCTGAAGCGGGCCAACGGGCCCTTCGTGATCATAAACGGCACCGATGTCACCACCGGCGCCCGGTTCAGCTTTACGCAGGACCTACTTCGACGCTATCTGCGGCGATCTCTCGCAGGTGACGCTGGGACGGGCCATTGCCACCTCGACGGCGCTGCCGCCGCTGCTCACGCCCATCACCCTGGAGAACCGCGGCGGGACCTGCGGCAGGAAGGCGCCGGCCTGGCAGGCCGCTGCCGAGGCCGCTATCGGCGAGTCCGAGACGCCGGGTCGCGCCCTGCTCCGCGCCCGCGCGCTGCAGTCCTACCAGGACCCGGCCCGCCCTTACATTCACCTCTTCGATGGCGGTCTCTCCGAAAATCTCGGCCTGACCGAGGTGCTCAGGGCCTTCGAGCTCCTGAAGGTCGACCCGGACGAGACGGTGCTGCCGGCGCTCCGCCAGGCCCACAAGGTGGTGGTCATCATCGTGAACGCGCTGCGCTTCCCCGAGGTGGACTGGGACCGCTCCCCCGCGCCGCCGGACACCGGACACGCTGACGGACCAGATGTGGTCGATCCCGGTCGACCGGATCTCTCTCGACGCGGTGGAGCAGGTGCGCGAGAAGCTGGCCGCCTGGCAGGCTGACGCTCCGGCCGGCGGCCCGGAACGGCGCGCGTACGTGGCGCAGGTCACCTTCGACACCCTGAAGGACCCGGCCGAGCGACTCTATTTCAAGCGGGTGAAGACCAGCTTGACGCTGCCCAAGGAGCAGGTGGACCGGCTGCGCGAGGTTGCCGGCCGGCTCCTGCGCGAGGCGCCCGCCTTCCAGAGGCTGCTCGTTGACCTGAAATCGGAACGCTAGGATCTGTTTTCAAAATGTGGTGTGGCCGCGCAGGGGCGAGGCTGTGATTCTGAGCCTGTTTGGCGGTCTTATAGGAGCCTTGGTCGGCGTAGCCGGCTCGTTCATCATGGGTTATATCTTAGAATGGCCTGTATCCATTCCTCTGGAAGCCCTCATCGTCGCTCCGATATTCGCCATCGCGGTGGGCATCTTCTTCGGTTTCTATCCGGCATGGAAAGCATACAGCTGGACCCGATTGCTGCCTTGCGCCATGAGTGAAAATTTACTAAATAGACAGCGTTGGCTTCTTCCTGCAATCTGCAGTAGTTGCTTTTTTTAGAAATATTAATATTTCAAACCGTGTTATCGTACTCCAGATAGGGTTGCAACGGTATAATGAAAAGATAGATATTTTCTAGTCAGTTCAGTAATAAAATATCACGCATTAAAGATTACATTCTTCATTTTATCACAACGAGTGCACACTTCTCTGTCTAAAGCAAAAGGCCCGTCATCACTGACAGGCCTTTTGTGTTGCAGAATGTATGACTTTCCCCGCTAGGTATTATGAAATCGCGGTATAAATCATATTACTTTGTTGCCGGCGCTGCTGCTGGAGCCGCTGCTTCTTTCTTGTGCTTCTTGGAATGCTTTGCCTTCTTGGTTTTGTTAGCCTTTGCTGGCGCTTTCTCCGTAGTTGCCGGAGCCTTCTCTGATGCTGCTGGCGCTTTCTCCTCTGCGAACGCAACGCCGAGAGTCAGGGCAAACGCCATTGCCGTGAAAAGAGCGACGATCTTCTTCATATGTATTCACCCCCTTTCTGTTTCTGTATTGACTATATACCTTGCCCATTGTTGGTGCGTTATTATATAGACACAACCATATGATAAAGGTTTAATACCATAAACAATTTATTATGCCCCAATCGGTCTGAGCAGCTGATTTTACTTTAATTCGACCTGCTACCAAACCTGCCTTCAAACCTTTCTCCGCTAGAATAAATTCCATACAACAATTTAGATCTGCCACAGTAATGAAGCAAAAATAGAATTTTTCTATTTGGCTTGACATGACCCGCTTTTGTTCTTTACTTCTTTCAAATTTAATTTATACTTTCATGAAATTGCAGGAAGATTTCATCATGAAACCTGCAGTCAATGAGAGTTTTCCGGATATGCAGATTTTATATCGAAATTAATGATCCAGCACTGATTTATTCGACGAAAAGGAAAAGTAATTTGCCGGGGGCAGCCCGTATGCAAAGATCAAAGACCTAGCCCTGAACAGGTCTATATGTCCATCACTACCCGAGTAAAATGGAGAGGAAACAACATATGGCCGAATTAGAACTCCCCAATCTTGAAGAGCTCGAAGAGATCAAGGCAAAGACTCTTACAAGACGCATTGCATTGACCACGGCAATATTTGCGGTGCTCCTCGCCATCACTTCACTGGGCGGCAACAATGCCATGAAGGAAATGCTACTTTCACAGCAGCAGGCATCGGACCAGTGGGCCTTTTACCAGTCAAAGGCCCTGCGGGAGCATCTCTACAAAACGAACGGCCTGCGGATTGAAATGGACCTTCTTGAGCGGGGCGCGGGAATGAACCCGGAGACGAAAAAGCGGTATGAGACAATGCTCAAGAACATGCGAGCGGAAGAAACGCGATTTGGCGAGGAGAAGAAAAAAAATAGAAGAAGAGGCCAAACAACTCGAAACGGAGCGGGACAAGAACCGGAGCAAGGACCCCTATTTCGACTTTGCCGAGGTCTTGCTGCAGATATCCATTGTTCTGGCATCGATCTCGATCCTGGCTGCCTCTCACCAGATATTTTATTTCGCGCTTGTTTCCGCATCACTCGGCACGATCTTGATGCTGAACGGGTATCTATTGCTCTTTCAGTTGCCGTTCTTTCATTAACTAATATTAGCCGCAAAGCAAGATGTACTTCCGGTACTCCGCGAAAGTATCAGCTTCTGGAAATTGCGAAGAACCACGTAATGGACACATTGAGGCTCAGAATAGGAGGGGACCATGAAAAAATCACTGGGTGCTAAAACACTCGCGCAGCCAACACCTGTCTGGGTTGTCGGAAGCTATGACTCGCAGGGGAAACCGAACATGATGACCATTGCATGGGGCGGGATCTGCTGCTCACAACCTCCATGCGTCACTATTTCCTTGCGCAAGGCAACTTATACGTACGGGTGCATCAAGGAGCGCAAAGCATATACGATTAACATCCCTTCGACTGCGATGGTGAAAGAGGTGGACTATGTCGGCACCACTTCGGGGAAAAATATCGATAAGTTTGCGATGGCGAAGCTGACCCCTGTCCGAAGCGAGCTCGTCGATGCTCCGTATATCAAGGAATTCCCTATGGTGATCGAGTGCAGGGTGCTCCACACGTTAGAGATCGGGCTTCACACGCAATTCATTGGCGAGATCGTAGACATAAAGGCTGAAGAGTCGGTGCTCGGCGAACACGGAATGGCGGATATCCTGAAGGTCAAGCCGCTCGTTTTTGATGCAGGGCAAGGCGCCTACTACGGCATCGGCGAGCGTATTGGCAAAGCATTTTCGATCGGGAAAAGAGAAATTCTTTCTTGATCGACGTCCAAAGCAAGGAATGGGAGGAATCTGAACTGCCTGAAATGTGCAACGACAGGAGGCGATCAAAGTATAGAGCACAACTGGAATCAATGTCAGCTCCCTCGCAGGAGAGGTTTCCTCCTGTAAATAGTATCCGACGCACCGGCGTTTCCGTATAAAATTATTTATATTGCACGGCTAAACTTTTCACTTTGAATCGTGTCTAATTTGCGTGTTGAGATGCTTACATAGGAGACAGCAGGGGAGATCGAATCATGCAGGGGACCTCGACGAGTCCCGGAAAGCGGTTAAGCAATGACAAGGCCTTTGAGGAGAATTCCACGGTTAGAACGCGCGGTGAAAGATTTTGATACGACGGCCAATGGCCAAAAAGGAGGAAATATGAAAAGGGCAATAATCGCAGTAGCTTTATTATCACTGGCATTTGCAGCACCGATACTCGCAGCCGAAGGCGGTCCTCCGCCATCTGCACCAGGTCAAACTTTTGAGCAAAGGCAGGCTAATGTCCTGAAGATGATCGACGAGCGGATTGCCAGCCTTCAAGAGGGGAAGACATGCGTACAGGCGGCAAAGAGCGACGATAACCTCAAGGCCTGCAGGGAAAAGCATATGGCCGAGATGAGAGAAAAGCAGGGTGAAATGGGACACCATCACGGAATGATGGGTGGTCCGCAGGGCGGAACAGGCGGTTCACAGGGGAAGTAACTTATGTCATGATGGAGTCCCTTGAATAGCGGAATGGTCGAAAGGCTATCCCGCTATTTTAGCAAATCCATGGCAGAATCCCCCATGGTCACCCATTTGAAGGTTCCCTGTCAAAATATTCAAATGCATTGTTTTGCATGTTTTTCTAACGGTATAATTCCTGACTTTTTACCTAGAACTCACGTCGTAGTGCGGCTACACTTTCACTGACATTTTCATGCTACTACAAGTTTTCTAAACACTTTCAACGAATTCAACGAAACTTCTTGAAGGCGCAGAAATAGTCTTGTCTTATCCGAGATAAGTTTTTCTGTTACCATCGGCACATTTCCACAGAATGCAACAATATGAAAAGTTGCAAATTATCGTAATTGACGACACCTCATATCCGTGATTAAATATAAAAATCGATAAAGCCAAACCCATCGTGAGAAGGGGGCGGAAAGCGGCGGGTCTTAAAAGACCAAGACGGCCGAGCTACCGACGTTTGTATCCTTCAGGCATGCTCGGCCTTTTTATTTATCATACGATTAACGAGGTGCCAAAGAGTGTCAATATATCATTAAAATATTATGTCCACTTCGTCCATCATGGAAGGAGGATAGACATTAGGGAGAAGATTTGTGAATATACAAGAAAATGGGTTGCCGTATGAGTAATCGGGTGGGTTACTTGGCTGCTTAATATTTTTGCTGCAAATGCAGCCTTGTCAACACAGACATCGTCAGATGGTTCTTCCGCAGTTTATGATAAAACTTCAAACGAATACTGATTTCGAGATATGGGCTCTTTCCCCTATGCTTAAGGTAATGTAACAAACAACATTTCGATTTTGGACGTCTGTAATTATTAAAGAAGCGATTCATATGGAAGATGTCGTGATAAGAGCAGATGCGTTGTGGTCGTGTCGCATACTGAACAATAGTGTCATGAGGGGTTCCGATTGATGGTACTCCGACTGATTCGGAGAAAGCGGGAGAGGAGGTATAGGAATGAAAAAGAAAACTGCATTTTGGATTTTTTTCATCGGTACTGTTTCCTCAGCTGTCGTGTTTCTGGGGCTCACCTGGGACACACACCGCCAGGTCGAGGCGCTGTCCCATGTGGACAAGCTCTCGGACAAGGTTGTTGAGGGAAAGCGGACTTTCGAGAAGTACAACTGCAATGATTGCCACACTATCCTTGGATTCGGCGCGTACTATGCTCCCGATCTGACCAAGGTCGTCCAGCGTATTGGCGAGGATGGCTTCCGGTATAGTGTGAAGAGCCCAGAGAAGGCCTTTGCCTCCTCCTGGCGCAAGATGCCGGACCTTAAAGTCTCCGACGCAGAGATCGACAATCTCATTGCATTCTTCACCTGGGTCGGAAATGTGGAGAACGGCGATTGGCCTCCCCAGGACAGCAAAATGCGCCTCTCCCGGAGCGAAGAGAGAATGGTTGCGGGAGCCGGAGTTTCACCGGGCGCTGCGGTCTTTCAGACCCGGGGGTGCATGAACTGCCATATGCTCCACGGGACAGGCGGGACCTTCGGTCCAGCCCTCGATATGATCGGCAGGAAGCTGAACCGGGAACAGATTGAGCACTATATCAGGAATCCGAAGGCAGTGAACCCCAAGGCCCTGATGCCTGCGCAGAAGGAACTTTCGGATAAAGAGCTGGAAGAAGTGGCCGGGTTCCTGGCCAATCTCAAATAGGAGGAAGACATGGAATACCGCTCACAAAAGATAGCCTACTGGTATTTTGCCGTTGCCCTGCTCCTGTTCGTGCTCCAGGTCGTTATGGGGCTCTGGCTCGCATTCAGCTACAGCTTTACAGTGCCGCAGAGCATCGTGGACGTGTTCCCCTTTGCCACGTCGCGCGCCATGCATACGAACCTACTCGTGCTCTGGATGCTGCTCGGGTTCATGGGAGGGACGTACTACATCGTTCCCGAGGAAACAAAAAGCGAGATCTACTCAATGAAGCTCGCCTGGTTCCAGCTCATCGCCCTGGTCGCGACCGGCGTTGTCGCGCTCGTCGGATTTATCTTCGGCTGGACACAGGGCCGGCCGCTCCTGGAAATACCGACTACCCTCGACCTCGTCGTGGTTGTGGGCGCTCTTGTATTCCTGTTCAATGTCGGGATGACCATGTACCTGGCGAAGCGATGGACCGCGATCCAGGGCACCCTTCTCGGCGGGCTGCTCTTTCTTGCGCTCCTGTACCTCTTCGGAATACCGTTTTACCGGAACGAGGTGATCGACTGGTACTACTGGTGGTGGGTCATCCATCTCTGGGTGGAAGGCGCCTGGGAACTCGTCACTGCCGCCATATTTCGCCTTCGTCCTGATGAAGCTCACCGGTGTTGACCGGCAGGTCGTGGAGAAGTGGCTCTACGTCGAGATCGGCCTCTTTCTCTTTACCGGGATCGTCGGGACGGGCCATCATTACTACTGGATCGGCGCGCCCAAATACTGGCTCTGGTTCGGCGGGATATTCTCGGCACTTGAGCCGCTCCCGATCCTGCTGATGCTCATCGACACCATGAACCACGTCAAGCACCGTCAGACGGCGATAAAAAATCCGCTCACCTGGACCATCGCGATCGGCTGCGCGGTGATGCACATGATCGGCGCCGGGGTATGGGGCTTCATGCACACGCTGCCGCAGATCAATTACTATACCCACGGCTCGCAGGTCACGGTATCTCACGGCCACCTCGCGTTCTTCGGGGCCTATGCGCTCCTGAACATCATGGTCTTCTATTACGCCATGCCGAAGATCAAGGGGATCGAGGTCTATGATCCGTCGCGCGGCAAGGTCGCGTTCTGGACCATGTCCACCGCCATGATGCTGATGGGGCTGTCCTTCGGCATCGCCGGCGTCGTGCAGTCGTATCTTGAACGAGTGCTCGGCATGGGCTACATGGCGACCCAGTCCTACATGCGGCTCTGGTTGGGAGTCACCTTCTTTCTCGGGCTCTGTTTTTTCGCTGGAGTGTTGATCATGGTTACGGACCTGCTGACGCTGCGGCCCGCGAGGAAGACAGTAGTATAAGGAGTCCTTAGAGTGAAGAAACCGGTTGTGGAATAGAACCTTTGCATCGGCTGAGTGCACTGCGCCGAGGTGTGTCCTTAGGTATTTGAGCTGGTGGACAAAAAATCAGAGGTGATCGGTCCTGGCAAGTGCGATGCCTGCAACTGCCAGGAAGCGATCGATACTTGCCCGGTGCAGGCGACCAGTAGGAGCGGTCAAATCCGGATGGTCCGAGGGAAAGGGCGGATGTGTGAGGATGTGGAAATGAAAATTCCGAAACAGCTGATAGAGGTGCGCGGAGATCCGTGCAGAACTTGTCGCTACGACCTTGTGAGACGGCGTCCTTTTTCATTCCCTGCAGCCAGGTTTCGCTATGATCATCCAAAAGCGAGAAGCACTCTCTTCCTGCCATATTTGACCCATGATTCATCGAGGGAAGTACACATTTACTCCCGATATAAACAATACGCCGGGCTGCAAGTGCTCTAACTCTCTTCTCGAAGACCCATCCAAAAAGAAGCGCAACAAGCCTCATCGTACAACAGCAAGCTCTCGTGTTCACCTGAATCCATTCCCGTAAATGCAATAAAGTGAAAAGTTGCAAATCATGGAAATTGACGACTCCCCATATCCGTGATTGAATTTAATTAGTCCAAGACAAGGCCAAACCCCTCGTGAGAGCGAAACAGAAAGTTGCGGGTCTTATCAGTATAAGATGGCCGAACTGCCGGGGGATGACCCTTTGGTATGCCCGTTCCTTTTTTTCCAGGAGGAGGCAACAGTTCATCGAAGCACGGTGTCTTTTTCTCATGCGCGGGTTATCTGAAACGGAGGTGACAGGCCATGAAGAGAGTCCGGATAACCTTATTTATCATTCTTGCTGCGGTTATATTGATTTTTCTTTATCTTGTTTCGTGCGGCGGCGGAGGTGGCGGGGGAGGGGGAGGCGAAAATACACCCCCGAACAGCGGTACTGGGGCGAGCGGAGTTGCCGTCTTCTGGCTGCACTACGGAGGTTTTGGCGGCGGCTCTTCAGTCCAGCAAACAAGCGACGGCGGTTTCGTCGTGGCGGGAACGAATAGCTCTACATCGAACCCGTCTGACATCTACGTGTTGAAGACCGACGCACAAGGTGCTGTGCAGTTGGAAAGGACATTCGGCAGTCCGGACGCGGACATGGGCAACTCCGTGCAGCAGACAGCGGACGGGGGATACATCGTCGCAGGGTGCATTAACTGCTCATTCGGCGCGGTGACCCCTAAAAACTTCTATCTCCTGAAGCTCGACAGCGCCGGCAACAAGGTGTGGGACAGCACCATCTCCGGGTCATCACTTATGGGAGCCTATTCGGTGCGGGAGACGAAGTCCGGCGCGACACCCGATGGTTATGTCTTTGTCGGTTCGAACATGAACCAGGATGCCGCGCTGATCAAGACGGATCCCACGGGCAGTGTTACGATGCAAAAATCGTTTGCCAGCACCGGCCAGTTCGGCTGGGCCGCGGGCTTTGCAGTCGGGCAGACCACTGACAACGGCTATATTATCGCTGGTGATTGCGCCGGTGAGATCTGGTTGATCAAGACGGACGCTGGTGGTACAAAGCTCTGGGATAAGCGCTTTGGCACGGGCGAGGCGTGGTCGGTCAAGCAAACTTCGGATGGCGGCTATGTGCTCGCCGGCCGCACAACTCTGAGTCCTTCGTTCGGCGGCACCGTGCCTGCCGACGCGTTCGTGATCAAGACCGACAAGGACGGCAATCAGGTGTGGAGAAAAACGTTCGGCGGGTCTGAGGACGATGAGGCGCGTTCAATTGCATTGACCCTGGACGGAGGTTACATCATCGCCGGGAAGACCCTTTCATACGGTCCAGGGCCGGTCGATCACAACCAGTCCTGGCAATGGGAAGATGTATTCCTCATCAAGCTCGACGCGAACGGCAACACGATCTGGCAGAAGGTCAAGGGCCACCGGCCCAACAGCAGTGACGGCGGCGCGTCGGTCTCTGCTGTATCCGATGGCGGCTACATCGTTACCGGGAACAGCAATGCCTACCCGAGCGGCACCATATTGCTCATGAAGACCGACAAGAACGGCGATACAGTGAATTTGGGCGCTGAGGACCTCACCATTACCGTGCCCTGCACGATCGGCACCATCAACTTTACGAATGCCATTGATGTCGCGTCCGCCGGCGTCAGGGGACTTATGTTGCCGCACGATGTGGGCTCTTCTACGCTTAATCTCCTGATCGACGTGACGAAGCCCGTGAGCGATTTCTGCAGCAGCGGATCATACAGCGCAACGCTTAGTCCAGCCGCGCCTGTGGCAGCTGGAAGCGTGCTCGCCGTGTCGTTCACTGACTGTGTGAATGGCCCGAGCGGCAGCCAGCGCACGCTTAACGGGGACTTCACCCTGAAAGTCGAGAGTTTGTCAGGAGTGCTCTCGTCCAACACTGGTTCGGTGGAAACAACAGTTAACCCTATTAATATTAGGAGCTCCGAAGTGAGCAGCATGCTGACAAACACGATCACGGGCGGCATACGATTCCTGCGCCAGCCCGTGAGCGGTAGCTTTATCGAGCTGTCCCAGTCTGTCACAGCACCTGCAACCGAGACTCTTACGTACAGTGAGACCGAGGGCGGCCCAACGATTACCCGTGTCGTCGGACCATTTGTGGTTCACGACAGTGTCGCCGCGTCTGGAACCGGGGCGTATAGTATTGGTTTGGCAGGGGATACCGCAACGGTTGATCCGGGCACTATTTCCGGTGTGCTCACCGTGACGGCGCTTTCGCCGGTCCAAGGCACAAGCATGGGTAATGCGCCCGTCAGCGGAAGCTTCCGGATCGTTGCGCAGGACAACAGCCGTCTCACCGCTACGGTTGCCGGCAGCGGTGTGACGCTGGCGATCGACACCAACGCGGACGGTGCCGACGATGGAACTATCTCGACCACGTGGGACTTCTTGTACTGAACTTCGATAAAAACAAGCAGGACGGCCGCGCTGGCGGACGAAGGACCGCCAGCACGGCAGTACAAGGGTGAGATTCTTCTCCCGAGCGACGGTGCCTACGAAAGCGCACGTAAGATATGGGACGCGATGATCGACAAGCGTCCCGCTGTCATGGCTTGCTGCACTACCTCGACGGATGTCGTCCGCGGGGTGAACTTCGCGTGCGCTCCGCCTATGGCCCGAACTACGATCGTCTCGCCCAGGTGAAGCGCAAGTACGACCCGGACAACCTCTTTCGCATGAGCCAGAATATAAAGCCGGCCTGAGAGAGCAAGATGCGCCCGGCAACCGGTTGTGGCGGACGGCGTTCCGCTCCCGGCCTTTAACAAAACAGTGTTGAACATTTTGAAACAAGAGTAAGGCCTTATCTCATCCGGGGTAAGGCCTTGCTGTTTTTCTTATTGTTCTCTCTGCTGTATAGATCAGCGTGAAGTTCATGTTCCACTGTGCCTTGGTTTCGAATGTCATCGCGTCATGTTGGCTGATTCCAGTGATGGCTGCATTTCCTTGAGCTTTTTTGTGTCAATCTGTATTGTTATGCACATCCATATGATGCCCATTCGATACTATAGTAATTTATCGTTACATCATGCTGGCCCATCTGTGAAACGAAAGGCTTCGTTTATCTGCCAAGAGAGGATAGGAAGTCGCAGCCGGCATTAGCAAAAGGATGACAAAATGCATTTTTACACCTTTCACAATATCCCTTCGCTATCTCAACTCAGGAAGAGGAGCGGTGAAAGTAGAGGGGCAGGACACGGTCAAGCAGTAAAGACCTGAACGCAACCCATAGTGAGGGTAACCCCGTCTTGTGCATAATGCCAGCCTATCGCTTGGCGCGCAGATACTGGACCGGCCAGGGAAGGTCGACCTGCAGGACCCGTGCCGCACCCATGGGCCAGTAGGGATTACGAAGCATTTCGCGTGCAAGAAAGACCGCGTCGGCAAGGCCAGTAGCAACAATCTGCTCTGCCTGGGCCGGGTCAGTGATGAAGCCTACCGTCCCCGTTGCGACTCCGGCTTCTCTGCGGATTGCGGCGGCAAAAGGCGTCTGGAACCCCGGCCCCGCAGGGGGCATGGCATGGTGCACCAGTCCGCCGGATGAGCAGTCGATGAGATCGATGCCCTGATCCTTCAGACGCCGGCAAAGCTCCACGGACTGCTCAAGATCCCAGCCTCCTTCCATCCAGTCCGTGGCTGATATGCGCACAAAGACCGGATGGTCCTCAGGCCATACATCCCGGACCGACCTGGTGACGCTCAGCGGGAAACGCATGCGGTTCTCGAGGCTGCCGCCATATTCGTCCTTTCGAAGGTTCGTGAGCGGCGATAAGAACTCGTGCAGCAGGTAGCCGTGCGCCAGATGGACCTCTATGACTTGAAAGCCAGCCGCCCGTGCACGCAGGGCGCAGGCTTCGAACTGGTTACGGATGGTTTCTAGGTCAGCCGCTGCTGCTTCGCGCGGCACTAGATGGCCAGGAGCATATGGCAACGGACTCGGCGCGACTGGTTGCCACCCTCGTTGGTCCGGTCCCAGCGGCCCTCCTCCCTGCCACGGGAGGTCAGTGGAGGCCTTGCGACCGGCATGGGCGAGCTGGATCCCGGCAACCGCGCCCTGCTCGCGGATGAACCGCGCGATTGGAGCGAACGCTTCGGCATGGGCGTCGCTCCAGATGCCGCTGTCATCGGGGCTGATCCGGCCCTCGGGACTTACGGCGGTGGCCTCGACCATCACCAAGCCCGCACCACCCACCGCACGGCATCCCAGGTGGACCAGGTGCCAGTCAGTGGGCAAACCGTCGCGGCTTGAATATTGGCACATGGGGGATACGAAGATACGATTGCGAAAGGTTAGATTGCGAAGCGTCAAAGAAGAAAACAAGCGGCTCATCATGAATTACCTCGAGACTGCGTGGTCAGGTGTTCATTTTCAGAATGCGCTATGCTTTGAGTCTGTCACTATTATATCCTGTCATTGTTCATTCCAGGGGGAGTGAGACTCCGGACAAACGAGCACATTCTGCAAGATATCTTTCCTGGGTAGCGGCATCTGCAGCTGCCGGGTGAAAATTCCGAAGTTTTTGATGATAAAAATATTTTCCTGAGACCAAGGCTTCCTTTTCCTGGCTTGTAACCAGCCAAACCTGTGTCTTAGGAGCTTCCTCGAGGCTATCGGGTGCTCCCGGTCCACCCATCTTAGTGGCTACCCAACCAGGTTCCAGCGCATTGGATAATACGTTTGGCCATTTACGAGCAACAGCGAAGGCAAGGATGACATTATGTAATTTAGAGTCAGCATAGGCGCTAGAACCTTCCCAGGGCCGGGTGTTCCAGGTCAGATCTCTCAAGGTGGGGTCGCCACTTCGATGCATGCCTGAACTGACATATACCAAACGCCTTGGTTTTTTAATAAGGCATGTCAGAAGGTATGGGGCCAATGAATTTACGGCAAAAACCAGCGGTAAGCCATCAATAGTCTGGATACGATGTGATTCACGATAGCCGACACCTGCATTATGGATAACGGCATCAAATAAGCCTAGCTCATTTACCTGTTCCGCAATATGCTTCGTTTCAGCAATGCTGGCAAGATCACCGAATACGGCGGTTTCAGCCCCAGAAACACTAGACAATGCTTCTTGAGCCCGACTTTGATTCCGGGCATGTAACACTACCTGGTGGCCATTTGCAACCAGTAATCGAGCAGCCATGAGACCGAGCCCATCGGCAGAGCCTGTAATGAATATTCTTGCCATAAAAATCCTGTGTTACTTAGATGAGCCAAGTTCATACGTTAATAACGAAATGCAATAACCACAATGGCAATAATGTGATCTATCTCTTCTATAGTAAAGAGAGGGGAATAACAAAATAGTCAAGTTCGCATTCCGGCCCGGCGAATTCGGACTTAGGATCAACTGAAGCCGAGCACTGGATGCGGTGTATATGGCTCCTCAAGAGAAGCAATTTCCTCAGGCGTTAAACGCAATGTGAGTGCTGCTACGGCGTCCTCAAGATGATGCGGCTTGGTTGCTCCTACAATGGGAGCGGTAACCGGCTTGCTGAGCAGCCAGGCAAGAGCAAGCTGCGCGCGGGGAACGCCACGTCGTTCTGCGACCTGACCCAGACGGTCCACGACTTTTCGGTCAATTTCTTCCGTATGCGAGTACATGCTCTTCCCGAACTGGTCCGTTTCGTAGCGTTTGGTGTGTTCGCTTTGCCACGGACGAGCCAAGCGACCGCGCGCGAGAGGGCTCCAGGGAATGACGCCAATACCCTCGGACTGGCAAAGGGGGATCATCTCGCGCTCCTCTTCGCGATAAAGCAGGTTGTAATGATCCTGCATGGAAACGAAACGGGTCCAGCCATGAAGGTCGGCGAGATAGATAGCCTTAGTGAATTGCCATGCGTGCATAGACGAGGCGCCTATATAACGCACCTTACCTGATTTCACCACATCGTGCAGAGCCTCGAGAGTTTCTTCGATCGGTGTTTCGTAATCCCAGCGGTGAATCTGGTAGAGGTCCACGTAGTCGGTCTGCAGGCGGCGGAGACTCTGGTCGAGTTCGTAAAAGATGGCTTTGCGGGAGAGACCCCGGCCGTTGGGTTCGTCTCGCATGACGCCGTTGACCTTGGTGGCGATGACGACGGCCTCGCGACGGATGTTGGCTTTCAGAAAGCGCCCAAGCACCTCCTCGCTGGCCCCGCCTGAGTAGACATTCGCAGTGTCAAAGAAGTTGACCCCGAGATTAAGCGCCTGACGGAAGAAGGGCTTGCTCTCTTCTTCGTTCAGAACCCAGGCATGGCTGCCCGGCTTGAGTTCACCGGTAGCAGGCACACCATAGCTCATGCAGCCGAGACAAATGCGGGAAACTTTGAGCCCGGTCTTGCCAAGATTAACGTAGTTCATTGGGCCTCCTGAGGGGTAGGGGGTGGCTCAGGCCAATAGGGTGTATTTCAACAGATTCAGTGTGTACCCTGGTAAGTTTCTATGAAATGCAACTCCAACAAGTGTAGGAAGGAGTCAATTATTATTATGGTTCAAAAAAGAACAAACATCAATAAGAAATTCAATTCCAAGATACATCTCGATGAATAGAATGCTCCAAGGTGATCGCGCAGAAGTTCATTAAAAAAATGCCAAAAGAATGACCTTATTTAAGATGTGTAGGGTAAATCGACTCATGTACTTCTATCTGATCAAAAAAAGACAGATCATTCAACTTCCCATGAAATACCTATCCCAGGTCGTTGACATGGCGCAAGAGAAGTCATATATTCGTAGTATACTATAGTATAATTCAAGTGGACTAAGAATACTACCTGACTAGCACGCATTTTGAGTTGCTCAGTAGGGGGGCCTAAGTAATATTATGGTTATCCGGTCGACCCGCATATAGAGAAACCACACTCCAATTGATGAGGAGGACAAGAGATGAATCCCGTCGTTCACTTTGAGATGCCGTATGGCAATCGGGTGCGTATGGCGAAGTTTTATAAGTCAGTTTTTGGCTGGCAGACGCAGATGCTTGGGAAGGAAATGGGTAATTACGTGACTGCAACCACCACAGAAACCGACGAGACGGGCCCCAAAAAGCCCGGTGCGATTAATGGTGGTTTTTTCCCGAAAAAACCGGATTGGCCAGCGCAATATCCATCCATCGTTATCGCGGTTGACGATATCAAAAAATCAATGAAGAAAGTTAAAGATGCGGGGGGTAAAGTACTTGGAGAGCCGATGGAGATACCCGATGTAGGACACTATGTCTCTTTCATTGACCCTGAGGGCAACCGTGTAAGTATGCTACAGCCCATCCCGCACAATTGGCATGCACCGCAGAAAAAACGAGGGAAACAAGTCCGATCGCACAGGGATGTCAGATCAAAATTGCGATCGTCGCGAAAGATCACCTAACTATTCGGTCAGCCGGATTGACCTCAAACTGGTTTGCGAGACCGGGTACCACACTCGTTGGACGGACGAAGTAGACCATTCCTCTCATAAGATCGGAGATATTCATGGCTGAACTGACATTAACAACTTTCCTCACGCTTGATGGAGTTATGCAGGCACCCGGTGGCCCCGGTGAAGACCGGAGCGGTAACTTTCCTCATGGTGGCTGGCTCGTTCCCCATGCGGATGACGATATGGGGAAGATCATGGTCGAGATTTTCTCGAAAGCGGATGCATTCCTTCTTGGTCGGACGACCTACGACATCTTCGCTGCCTATTGGCCAAGGGTCACAGGTGCCGAGGACCCGATCGCTACCAAACTGAATTCGCTTCCGAAGTACATTGCCTCGCGCACGCGAATCATGTTTAGCTGGAACAAAAGTACTCTCGTTCGAGATGTAACTAAAGAGATAGTCGCCCTCAAAGATCGCTTCCCACGCGAGGTGCAGGTGCACGGAAGTTGTGGTCTCGCCCAAACGCTTATCGAGAACGATCTCATCGATGAGTATCGACTTTTGATATTCCCAGTAATCCTCGGCACCGGAAAGCGTCTGTTCGGCACCGGTGCAGTTCCGACGTCCCTAACGCTCGTAAAGTCCAATACTACGAGCAAAGGCGTTGTCGTCAACGTATACCGTCGCGGAGGAAGTCTCAGGACCGGCTCGTTCGCGCTCGACTGAGATGTCAATTTCACCCAACATCATGATTAAGAAGAGCTGTATGCAAAGTCGCGCAGATCGCTTAGCGCTATGTTAGGTGCATGATTTAACCAGTTTCTCTTTCTTTGTCACAATATTGACATTGCAACGATGTAGGTAATGACAGGACCTCTACGATCAGTGATGTCATGAAAGATTCTCGATGAAAAGAAAAGTCATGAAAACTTCCTGAACTTCGAGGCAGTTACATTTCTTGGAAATTGTATGCTACACGTCGTATCTGACATAACCTTCGTTCATCTACGGATTTGCATGGTTAGCCGAACCCGCATAATCACTGGTTGGTCCCCTGAACAGGTTCACGATGCAGGCCATTACTGGATGTAAACATGACACCAATAAGATCAACAAAGACAAATGTGATCCGAACGACGCTGATTGCTCCCTGTGGAATGAACTGTCGTCTCTGTTGCGCATATACAAGAGATAAGAAGGCATGCCCCGGTTGCCGAGGCGACGACAGCGTCAAACCAAAAACCCGCGTCACATGCCGAATCAAGAACTGTGAGAAGATACGGCAAGGTAAAGTCAGGTACTGCTTCAGCTGTGACAGGTTTCCTTGCGACAGGCTGAATCACTTGGATGAGCGTTATAGAACCAAGTATGGAATGAGTATGATTGACAATCTCGTGCACATAAAGAAGTTCGGCATAAGACATTTCATTAGAAACGAAAAGGAAAGGTGGACCTGTCCCGAGTGCAGTCAGCTGATATGTGTTCATAAACCGCAATGCCTTTTTTGCGGACACAAGTGGCGTTAGCAATGTTCCAAAGGGCTAACAAACGAACTAAAAAGCAATCCAGTCGACCTCGTACCCCGGCGGCTGATGTTTGCGTTCATGCGAGGTATAACCAGTAAGTGTCGCTTGTTCTAGGCACTTGTCCTTACACAGTTATAGGTGAGCAAATGAGCCCCCCAATATTCCTGCTGATCTTTTAGGGAAGGAACGAAACATGTACCTTTCAGAGCTGTGGCGCTATTCCGTCAAGTCGATGGCGGGCGAGATACTCCCGGAGACTGTGCTGGGACCGATGGGAATACCGGGCGACCGGGATCTCTATGTCATAGATGGACGGGGTCATGTGGTCACCGCCAGGAATCGACCCAGGCTCCTCCTCCACCGTGCATCAGTAGACGGCCAGGGACAACCGACGGTGGACGGACTTCCATGGGAGGATCGGGAGGTGGCCCGACGGGTCAGGGACGCGGCTGGCGATTCGGCACGGCTGGTCCATGCCCAAGGCGGGGAGCGGTTCGATATACTCCCGCTCTCCGTGGCTACCGATGGTGCCGTGGCCGCTCTGGGAACGGACCGACGGCGGCTCCGACCCAATTTGCTCATCGGAGGAGTGGAAGGACTGGTCGAGCGGGAGTGGGAGCACCGCTTCTTGCGCATCGGCGAGGTCGTGATCGGCCTCGCCGGTCTGCGACAACGCTGCATAATGACCACATGGGACCCTGACTCGGGCGAGCAGGACTTGGACATTCTCCGTCGCATTCATTACCAATTCGGTGGATTGATGGCGCTCGACGCTTGGGCGGTTGTGGGCGGTCGGATAAAGGTCGGCGATCTGGTTGAACTGGCGGACGACATAGAGGCCGCGCCGCCACCGGTCCGGGGCCGGTTCGCTCGCGAGGAACGCTGAGGGAAGGCAAGGCTAAGTGAAGAACGACCGTGAGCGCCTGCGCGAATCATACCGGCCGGAACGAGTTCGCGTCCTCTTCGTGGGGGAGGCACCGCCGGCGTCGGGGGCTTTTTTTTATCGAAGGGATTCGGGGCTCTACCGGGCACTCTCGACCACCTTCGAGGAGGCCTTTCCCCGACTCCGAGGCCACGATTTCCTGGCAGAGTTCCGTGACCTCGGGTGCTATTTGGTGGACCTGTGTGGGCGCCCGGTGGATCGTCTCGGGTCCCGGGAACGCAGTGAGGCGCGCCGGATGGGTGAGGCGAGGCTAGCGGGAGTATTGCGCCAGTTGCGCCCGCTCGCGATAGTCGTGCTGCTCCGTTCGATCAATGAGAACAGCGCACGGGCGGAGCGTGTCGCAGCGTGGAGCGGGGAGCACATCGTAGTCCCATATCCCGGTCGATGGGTGCGTTGGAGAGCTCAGTTCGAGGAGATTCTAGTGCCGGCGCTCCGCCGCTGGAAGCGGGATGAAGTGCTTGGCAGGATGTAATTGCGTGACACGTCAGCAATACGCTTGGCATCGTTCTCTTGACATCATATATGTCCGGTGCTACACTCAAATCAGGATAGAGATTATCCTGTTAATGCTTTATTTCATTAACATAGTGAATGGGCGTTACGAGTCTCAGGGCAAGAATATCCAATCGGTGGTAGAGTGGTAGAAAGGAGGCGGTGAACGTGGCAGCGAAGCTAAAAAAAATTGAATGTGATCCAAAATGTGGCTTTATAGTACAAAGCCATGACGAAAAGGAAATAGTCGAAATTGCAATGCAACATGCGAAAAAAGCGCACAAAATGAAAATCACGGAAAAAGACGCAAAAGGTATGATGAAAGATGCATAGCTCAGACGAAAGCAAGGCAGAGTGTTTCAAGGGGCTTGGTGATCCCAAGCCCCTTTTGTATTTTAATGTTTCTACCAGAAGTTAACACTGATGCAATTCTTTAATACTTGTTTGAAAGTAGGCGCTGGAGGTAGCCCTCACAATCCAATAATCCAACTCTTCACTTTGTACAATGACACGGGGGAAGTCAACCGCACTATGCAATCGATTACATACTTAGGTAAAAGTCTTCATCTTTTGCAGATAGGGTATCTTAAACAAGTATTGATAAAATAGATAATATTCAATGGCATGGGTGTTGCATGTAATAGCACAAAGGAGGTAATATGCCGTCCTTTTTTTGCTGCAAGTGTCATAAATTAATTGTTTCCGACTCGCAGTCTGTCCCGAATACATTTGTGTGCGCGGAGTGCAAAATGAAGAGCTCGGCCGAGGTCAAGGGAGATGTTGGTTCTCCTGAAACAACTGAATGATGTGGAGGGGATGAGCATGAGTGAAAGAAAAACAAAGTTGAACTGCTGGGAACATAAACGATGCGGAAGACAGCCCCAGGGTTTTCACGTTCACGATCTTGGCGTCTGTCCTGTGTCTCTGGAGCAAAAACTCGATGGCGTGCATGAAGGCGTAAATGCCGGGCGGACATGCTGGGTTGTAGCAGGGACCTTATGCAAGGGGCAGCTACAGGGAACCTTCGCGCAGAAATTCAAGAATTGTAAAGAGTGCGATTTTTATTTAAAAGTACGAGAAGAGGAGCAAATGAATTTCCGGCTCACTGCGGTTCTTCTGGACGTATTGAAATAATCTCAAGCACTTTCTCCTTTGGCGGATGCGAAGGATAGGGGTTTGAACTGACCCCCTCCGTTTAGACAATTTATGTTGGACTATCAGGCAGGATCCCCGGCCCGGGACGGGCAGAAAGGATCTTGTCATGAGAAAACAGAGAAGTTTCAGCATCGAATTCAAACGTCAAGTTGTTGAAGAATATCTGAGCGGTGCCACTACCGCGGCCCAGCTCTGCCGGAAACATAGTATTTCTTCCGGTCTTTTGTATCATTGGAGAAGGCAATATCTTAAAAACAGCTTTGAAGCCGATTCAGCCCGGGAAGCTGCCCAGGAAGAGCGGATTCGCCAATTAGAGCAGGCACTCGGGAAAGCCCATCTCGAGGTTGAGTTTTTAAAAAAAGCTCTGCATCAGAGCTTCGAACAGTCCCGGAAAAAAGGCAGTTCATTACCGACAACCGAGACCTTGTCAAAACCGTCACGAGGGGGTGCGAATTCATGAACCTCCCTCGTACCAGCTATTACTATAAGCCGAGGCCCCGGGAGATATCTCCTGAGGACCAGGCAATTATCGCCCGGATCGAAGAGCTCGCCGAAGACTTTGCCACATACGGCTACCGAAAAATAACGGCTCAGCTCCGCCGGGACGGCATAGTGGTAAATCGCAAGAAAGTCCAGCGGATCATGCGGGAAATGGGTCTTTTTGCGAAGAAGACCCGACAGTTCGTCAAAACCACGGATAGCACCCACCCTATCCCGTATACCCGAACCTGATCAAAGGCCTGAACGTGACAGAGGTCAATCAGGTCTGGGTTGCCGATATCACTTATATCCAAATCGTTGCTGCCTTCGTGTACCTTGCCGTCATTCTGGACCTGTACTCAAGGAAGGCGATTGGATACGCCATCTCCCGATCTATCGATACGGACTTAAGCCTTGCCGCGCTTCAGATGGCCATTGAAACAAGGAATCCCCGTTCCGGGCTGATCCATCACTCGGACCAAGGCGTGCAATACGCAGCACATGACTACGTTGACGTACTCAAAAGCCACGAAATCAACATCAGCATGTCCCGGAAAGGCAACCCGTACGATAACGCCTTTGCCGAGAGCTTCATGAAGACCCTTAAAACCGAGGAGGTCTATCTCTGGGAATATCGCACTCTGGACGATGTTCAGAGACGAATTCCTTATTTCATCGAAGACGTGTATAATCAGAAACGGCTGCACGCCTCGCTCGACTATATGCCCCCGAATGAATTTGAGGCGATCTTGCAGGGGGATATCAGGATATGGACTCCCCCGGAAAAATCGATTCTGGGGCAATTATGAGAGGCGACTTCAACCCCGAAAGGCTAAAAAGCCTCTTAAACGATCAATCAAGGCTTCGAGGTTTTATTTACGTTGGATTGTTAAATCAGCGAGCGATTGACAAGTGCTATGTCGAAGTATAAACTAAATTTTGTTGATAATATTTCCTAGTAGTCTCAACCTATGGTATGACGGAGTAGGTCGTATATAGTAGATAGAAATCGTTAGACGCAATATCCAAAATCACGTCGACCGCGGTGTAAAGCATAAGTATGATTCCTGTTTCGCTAAGGAGGGCATTATACATGTGCACCATTGTTCGAATCCCAGTGTTGGTTGTGCTTCTAGCGCTATCGGGAACCACGCTTTTCGCTGTAGACAAGCAAGACATGCTGAAAGATGCCGGCATGCCAGAGTCTGCTGTAAGTAGTGCCAAGACAGCTGTACCAATCACTCCGGAGCTTACTATTAATAGTACGAGAACTGCTGTACTGATCATGGACTATCAGAATGATATCGTAAGCATGCTGCCCGAGAATGTGCAAGCACCCCTGTTGGACAGAGCAAGCACCATACTGAAGACAGCGCGGCAAGCCCACCTGCCCATTGTCTATGTTGTCGTACGTTTTCGTAACGGTTACCCCGAGGTCAATCCGCATAACAAACTCTTTAGCAGCTTAAAAGAATCAGGACGCCTACGAGAAGGTACGACCGGATCCGAAATCCATGACAGGGTAGCACCGCAGCCGGAAGATATCATAGTCACGAAGCGCCGTGTTGGAGCTTTTTCCACGACCGACTTGGAAACGATTCTGCGCGCAAAGAATATCAACACGCTCGTATTATTCGGCATCTCGACGAGCGGCGTAGTCCTTTCCACGATACGCTGGGCCGCTGACATGGATTACTCACTGGTGGTCATATCGGATGCCTGCGCGGACCGAGATGCAGAAGTGAACCGCGTCTTGATGAATAAGGTCTTCCCTTGGCAGGCTACTGTCGTGACCACTCGAGAATTCCTCAACGCTATCGGAGCTAAAGATGTAAAGTGATGGCCGTGTAAAGTAGGTTGGAGGATCAAACGAACAAGAGGTATTCTGGAGTTGACAACCATTTTGTCTTTCATACATTAAAGACTTCATAGGGGAATTAACGAAGATTAAGAAAAAAACAGACGCTAAACAAACATGAAATTGAAAATCCCAAATATGCAAACAACCCTTAACCTCATTAGCGCCATTATCCTCCTGGTTGGCTTGTGGAGTGCCCTCTTAATTTATCTGACAGCTGAACCTGATTCGGACAGCGTTTTAGGCTATGAAGTGGCAGATGGATACGTGTATCCTATTGCACCTGAAAATTCTAAGATGTATGTACATGATTTGGAACTCTATGGCGGTAAAGCGGGTGTACTTGCGAATGAGTTCAGATATTGGTTTGTCGGGTTATGGCACGGGAAATCACTTGCATTCACAGTTGCCTGCATTGCCATTTTAACATCTTTCGGAGTTTTCTTTGTTGCCAATCATTTACCATCCGGCGTAATATCTCATGATCGAGATAAAAACGATCGCCACGGAAAATATTTCAACCCGTAGTATGCCGTGTATATCGTATGACTAGTCGGTTCAAGTCCGACCGTGGGAATTCGGCAGTTCACCACGTAGCGCGAGGGAGACGTGAGGAGTAATCCAAAGCGTCAAGTTCCCTGACAAAGCGCTGTTCTGGGGGCGAGCAATCCTGCGGGTCGCAGCGCAAGCGAACCTAGATGTAGCCTCGTGAGTATACCTGAAGTTGCCGACCCTTTTACGGAGTGGGGAAGGCCGCCGCACCTATCTTAACGAAAACTGCCAGAACCGATAGGTGGACTTCCGGGGTATCAAGGGTGACACGTAGAGGAAGCCATACGGGGTAGCACGGGAGGCCCTTGCCGATGCTGTACAGGGCAGCAACCGGTGGATATAAGGTGAAACCGAAATTCCATTGGGTCGGTAAGGGGTTCGGAGTTGCCCATAGTACCGCTTGTATTTCAAGGACAACATAACCTTGAAAGAGGGAAGGGGCAATACCTTCATCACGTTTCCAAAGGAGGGAAGGATTGCGGAGATTGCGTAATGCTTGAAACTCCGGAGCAGATTCGGGAACTTCAGAGGAAACTATACCAGAAGGCCAAGCAGGAACCGAAGTTCAGATTCTATCTTCTCTACGACAAGGTCTATCGGCTGGACATCCTGGGCCACGCCTACGATCTTGTCAGAGCAAACAAGGGAGCAGCGGGCGTAGACGGCCTGACCTTTGAGCGCATAGAGGAGACAGGAGGAGGGGCGCAGGAGTATCTTGAGAACATAGCACAAGAGTTACGAGCTAAGACGTACAAGCCCATGCCGGTAAGGAGAGTATACATCCCCAAGGCAGATGGAGGCAAGAGGCCGCTCGGGATACCGACCGTCAAAGACAGGATTGTCCAGATGGCAACCAAGCTGGTCATCGAGCCGATCTTCGAGGCCGACTTCCAGGAAAACTCGTATGGATTCAGGCCGAAAAGAAACGCCCATCAAGCCATAGATGATATAGCCTCTCACCTCTGGGCGGGTAGAACGCAGGTAATTGACGCGGACATCAGCAAGTACTTTGACAGCATCCCGCATGAGAAACTTCTCAAGGAAGTTGCCAAACGCATCGTGGATAAAAACATCCTGAGACTCATCAAGATGTGGTTAACGGCGCCAGTCGTAGAGGAAGAAGACGGAAAGAAGAGGTACAAGGACAACGACAAGGGAACGCCTCAGGGAGGAGTCATATCACCGCTCCTTGCCAACATTTATCTCAACGTACTCGATACGCTTTGGAAGACAAGGCAAGTACAGGAGATATATGGGGCACGGCTCATTAGATACGCCGATGATTTTGTGGTGTTGTGCCGAGGGAACACGGAGAGGGTGCGACAAGGCATAGAAACAGTCCTTGCGCACTTAGGCCTCACTCTTAACGAGCAGAAAACCAAGGTGGTGGATGCCAGAGAAGAGAGTTTCAATTTTCTGGGTTTCACCATAAAGCTCGTGCGCAGTCCGAGGACGGGAAACGTCTTTCCACTGATCTCGCCCTCGAAAAAGGCCATAAATCATGTCAAGGCATCGATAAAGAGCTATACTGCGAGAGCGTACCTCATCCTACCAGTAGAAGACATTATCAGGAACCTCAATAGCGTAGTAAGAGGTTGGACAAACTACTTCTATTACCGAAACTGCGGCAACCAGTTGGCGACTGTCAGAAGCTTTCTTGAGAATCGCATAAGGAAGTACCTCAGGCGGAAACGACACAAGCGTGGATGGGGCTACAAGGAATATCCCTATCACTACCTGTATAAACAGCTCGGGCTCTACAAGATGCCAACCTCTACTCCTTGGAGAACAGCACCTGCGAAAGCCTCTGGATGAAGATGATTGGAAAGCCGGATTCGGGAGAACTGAATGTCCGGTTTGATGAGGGGGTCCTGAAGATAGGGTATGGTTGGGCTAGTGAGGCACTGCCAGACGAAAGGGGCAGAAACAGATAGGCTCAACCTGAAGCTACTACGTCAGGGCTCTACTCTACATCGACTGAAGTAGTATATATAGGTACGAACATGTCGATAGAGATCCTTCCCGGAGTTCGCGGCTGTTTCATCTTTATGATATTGCAGAATACATCTAGAATTAGTGACATCGGAAGAATAAATGTCATAAGGTAACAAAAACATTATTTGCATAATTGTTGCGGACTCCTTGGTCGTTTAGACGAGGCGAATATCCATTATAGTTAAATAATCTCTAAGATGGTCCAGATTATGAGATATCAGCCTTGATTGGCTCCTGTGCGATTAATTATTCTACCAAGAAAAAAAGAATGGTAAATAAGTGGATATTCAATATTTGGGAGATCACCAAGAAGTAATACCGGTTCTTGCTGCTTGGATATACGATGAGTGGTCATATCTGTATCCAGAGATGACGCTACAAGATGTCGTAAGCTTGTTTAGGGAGAGGGTTAATAGAGAAATACTCCCCCTGACTCTGGTGGCTTTCGAAGCAGGTGAACCAGTAGGCACAGTATCTCTTAGGACATTTGACATGGAGACGAGAAGCGACCTGCAGCACTGGCTTACTAGCTTATACGTGGTCAAGCCCTGGAGGAGAATGAGGATTGGCTCAAATTTGATAAAGAATGCGGAGAAAAAAGCCGCCAAATTAGAAATATGCAAACTGTTTCTCTTCACAACTGATGTCATTCTTCCTGCGCTGTTCTATTCAAGATTAGGCTGGATTGTGAAAGAAAAAACAATATATCACTCGTATCCGGTCATGATCATGGAGAAAGACGTGTGTCACAAATAGAGATCAGGATCAGTGCTTTATGAGAATCAAGGTTCCCTAATTTGGATAAACTGAACGTTGTCGATAAAAAGAAGCGAGTGTCTTTCTGTGCTAAATGACAGTTGCTTATCTTGGATATTACAGGTTGCAGAAATATCTTGAGAAGTCACGATCGTACCATAACTATTCAGAATAAGGAAGCATGACAACCATGAAGACCAAAACAGTTCTTGCCTTCAACGGAAGTCCAAGGAAGAAATGGAATACGGCAACCCTGTTAGAAAAGGCCCTTGAAGGAGCAGCATCACAAGGGGCTAAAACAGAACTTTTTCATCTTTATGATCTTAATTTCGAAGGATGCATCAGTTGTTTTTCCTGCAAAACAAGGGGAGGTTACAGTTATGGAAGGTGTGCAGTAAAAGATGATCTTGCTCCGATCTTTAAAAAGATCGAGGAAGCAGATGCCCTCATTCTGGGCTCCCCCATCTATTTTGGAACCGTTTCAGGAGTTATGAGGTCATTTATGGAACGCTTGATGTTCCCCTATCTGACATACACCGATCCTCCGCAGTCACTTTTCCCGAAAAGAATCAATACCGGATTTATTTATTCGATGAATTCCACGGAACAGCGGATGAAGGAATTCTGCAGTCAGCATGTCGATAACAACGAAAGGGTCCTGAAGATGATATTCGGGGCATCGGAGTCGCTCTTTAGTTATGATACCTATCAGTTCGAGGACTATTCAAAGGTGGTTGCAGATCGCTTTGACGAGGAAAAGAAGGCTCAGAGACGCCGGGAGATATTTCCACAGGATTGTGGCAGGGCGCATGATATGGGTGTCGGATTTGCCAAAGGAGCCTCCCTGTGAGTGGGGATAGCATTTGTATCGCTATTGAACTGGCGAATACAAAGATCAACCCGCATTTCACAGATGTTCGATTAGATAGCCAACGCATAATTGCAGGCGTTCAGCATGAAAGCCAGGATCTATCAGAGGTGTTGAATATCAGTTGTACTATGCATAATGATATACATGGTCAGTTCGAAGAAAGGATCTGATTATCCGTGAGCGCATAGGTACTGATGACTATGACTCGGCTTCGAACTTATAGCCGACGCTATATACTGAATGGATGAGCTTCGCTTTGGGGTCGGCAGCCTCAAGCTTCCTGCGCAATTTTTTTATATGTCCATCGATCGTGCGGTCGCTGACGAAGCGATCATCCGCGTAAATTTTTTCCATGAGTTGCTGGCGGCCATATATACGCCCCGGGTCGGCGGCGAGTACCTGCAGCAGCTTGAATTCTACAGCAGTAAGACCGAGGTCATGTCCACGGAGCGTGGCCCGGTAGCGGTGTTCATCCAGGACGAGTCCGTGAGCCTGAATGGTCTTCCCGTCGCGAACCCGCCGAAGGACTGCTTTGACCCGCGCAACAACTTCGCGCGGGCTGAAAGGCTTGCAGATGTAGTCGTCGGCCCCGAGCTCAAGCCCGAGTAAACGGTCGATCTCCTCAACCTTCGCCGTCACCATGATAACGGGGACTTGGGAGAAGGTCCGGACCTCCCTGCAGATATCCATCCCATCGCGTCCCGGCAACATCAGGTCGAGGAGCACGAGATCTGGTTTTTGTTCCCTGATCCATGGCACCGCCTCGGTTCCATTCGACAGCGAAAAGGGCTCGAACCCTGATGCCCTCAGGTAGTCGGCTAGCAAGATCGCCAACTTCACCTCGTCCTCAACAATGAGAATCTTCCCCTTCATGCGCTCCTCACAACGGTTGGGAGAGTGATCTTAATCAGTAACCCGCCGAGTGGAGATGGATGAGCGGAGATCGTTCCCTCATGGGCTTCGACGATTTTTTTGCAGATTGCCAAGCCGAGCCCTGCCCCGCCTGATGTCCGGCTGCGAGACCCTTCCACGCGGTAGAGGCGCTCGAACAATCTGTCCAATTCTCCCTCCGGCACGCTCGGCGTAGAGTCTTGGAATTCAATGGTGACTTGCCCTTCAGTCGACGTAAGACCGATGACGAGCTCTCCGTCCCTGTCAGTGTATCTCAGGGAATTCTCGAGCACGTTCGTGAAAAGCTGATTCAGCCGCTCCCGGTCGGCGAACACCAGGATCTCCCTTTCCCCGGAAAAGTTCTTGGTGATTCCGATGCCCTTCCGGCCGAACTCGGTTCGGTAGGCTTCTATGGAATCCCCGAGCACCGTGTCCAGATCAAGATTCTCCTTCTGGTAGGTCAAGGCGCCGATATCGGTCAGGGAAAGCTGGTAAAGGTCATCCACTAGACGGTTCAGGCGCATCGCCTCTGCGTGAAGCGATTGGATCGTTTCCGGAGTGATCGTGCGGATTCCATCCAAAAGCGCCTCAAGTTCTCCCCGCAGCACGGCAACGGGCGTCCGCAGTTCATGGGAGATGTCGGCAACCCATTGACGCCGTGCCTGTTCATTCTTTTCAAGAGTCAACGCCATAGTGTTAAAGTCACGGGCAAGCAACCCCAACTCATCCAGAGAGCCCACCGGAACGCGGACCGTATATTTCCCGGAAGCAAGATCACCGGTTGCCGCGGTCATCGCCCTGATCGGCCGTACCAAACGCTTTGCCAGGGGGAGCGAAAATATCATGACAGCCAATACCATCCCGCCTGCCGCCAGGATGAGAGCAGATTTCTGCTGTCTGAGAAACTGAAGCTGATGCGGGTTAAGGAATTGTTTTGGCGGCAAGAGACCTACATAGCCCACGGTCTTTCCGTTGTGGAAAACGGGTCTGAAATCCATCCCCTCCGTTTCCTCGGTGTTCCCGAAGACCGGCTTTCGCTCGGCGTCCAGAACGATAAAGGGCCACCGTGAACGGCGACCACCCCTCGGGCCGTGTGGTATAGGCGGCATCTCCTTGCCGGCTTCAATTATTTTCGATGTACCGGCTGCGGCATAGTCAGACCGCGCATTCAAGAGGCTTCCTATCACGAATCTCGGGTTGTCTCTCAGAAAATCCCAATTCCCATGCTCATCATAGGCCTCTTCCAAGTTGTTGGCCATCTGCTCCAGTCTGCTCTGATCCAGAGTTTTGAGGTACTGATAAAACCCACGGTCAATATTCCAACGCATGATCAGAAACAGGGAGAGGATCGCTAGGCTCGTGGCGGCCAGAATGGAAAGAAACAGCCTATAGGTAATACCGATTTTCATAGTATCTTATTCCTCGCAGTAGTTCTTTACTTTGAATTGTAATGTATTGTAACCCAGGGTCAAGGGGAAAAAGCATCTCAGATAAATTTTCTTAATTCCTTCACATTTGAGCCACATTTGGCTGTTATGCTGTGGTCAAGAAAACGGCAGCGCTGAATGCCGAATTTAAAAGGAGGTTTATATGAAAAGGATTTTAGCTGGTATCTTGTTGGGCTTTCTGGTTTTGGTCTTTGCACCTCATTATTCTTCTGCACAGACATGCGGTGCCTGTGCCAGCCCGGGAGGAGGTTTCCGGGGTGAGGGCAAGCCTATGATGTCGTCGATGCGGCATGAAGGCAGGGGAATGATGAGGGGAGAGCACCATCTCTGGAGATCTCTCATGAGTGTCGGTCTTGATGAAAAGCAGATGGAGGCTGTAAGGGAGATTAAGAGCAGGGTGATGAAGGACACCATCAGAAAGAGGGCTGATCTCGAAGTGGCGAGGATCGATTTGAGAGATCTTCTTCACAAGGACCAGGTGGATATGAGCGCGGCAGAAACAACGCTGAAAAAAATGGCATCGCTGCAAACGGACATCCGCCTCTCCCACATAAAAGCACTGGAGGAGATCAAGACAAAGCTGACGCCGGAGCAGAGGAAGAAATTCAAGGAGATGGGCGAAATGGGCCCCATGCCAGAAAGAATGATGCACGGTTACATGCGAATGACCCCGCCGACAGAGAAACAAGAAGGGTCGCTATAAGAAAAGGAACAATAACACCTTGATGATATAAGATGAGGCAGGCTGCCAATAACGTTTTTGGATCGCATCGTGCCCAGTGCACATTTGGGGTGCCGATATTGTGTCGGCACCCCACTTATTTAAAAGTTTAGAAGGAATTGGTGATGGCCGTGAATATCTTTCACCTCGATTATGCGGTTCTTCTGGTTGCTTTTCTTATAGTAGCGTATAACGTGCTTAAGGCTCGGGGCGGTGATAACCGGACCGGGAAAAATAAAGATTGAAACGGGCGGACGAGTCAGATTAATGAGGAGACTTTCATGAAGAAGCCGTTGCTGATTGTTACTGCAATATTTCTGATCACGGTAAGCGCACATGCGTCTGGCGGCAGGATCGCCTATTTTGATATTCAAACGGTCTTTAATAAAACCATGCTTGGCAAGAAATATCAGGGAATCGTGCGCGGATATTACGAAAGCCGTAAAAAGATACTGGATATGGACGCCGAGGAGATTCAGAAGCTCCAGGAAAATTACAATAGGCAGAAACAGGCGAAACTGAACGACCCGGCAGAAAGAGAAATGGAGGAGACGCTTAAACACAAAATCACTGAATTTGAAAAAATACGTACTGAATTCAGCAATGAAGTCGGCAAAAAGAACGAGGAACTATCGAATGAGTTCAACCAGCATGTTTTTACTGTGTTAAAGGATATCGCAAAGCGAGAGAAGCTATCCCTCATTCTCAACAGAACGATCAGCATATCGAAAGTTGAAGTCCAATCGGTAGCGTACGCGGATGAAAAACTAGACATAACTGACAAAATCGTCGACGAACTGGATAAAAAGGAAGAAGTTATGAAGTAAAACGATGTCGCTCTTTACTAAGCAATTGTGTTTAAAGCTGCGCGGGTTGGCTGCGGGCCGATGAGAAAAAAAGGAGCACCAGCAAACCAAAGGGGGCAGGGGTGAGCAACGGGGCAGTGCTTGTTATCGATGATGAAAAACCAACAAGAGTTAGTCTGCAAATGTTTTTAGAATTTGAAGGGTTTGTCGTTTGTTCGTGTGACAGTGGTGCAACTGCTCTCGATCTGATGAGTAAAATGCACTTCGACATTCTATTGATAGGTTATCGCGTGCCGGAAATGAACGGTGATGAGTTAACGAGGCAGCTTCGTACTCTGTATCCTGACGCATTTATTCTCGGTTTCAGCGTCGAATCGAAAGACCAAGCATTCTTAGGTGCGGGTGCAGATGCCTTTGTAAGAAAAGACAGGTTGGTTCATGAACTAGTCCCACTTATTAAGAATCGAATGCAAATTTGAATGCCATCAAATATAGCGGTCGGCTTTAAGTGTGCAGCATGAAGTTGTGTGTAGTACGAATATAGATGCCAACAGAGTAGATATTCAATAATTAAAGGTTTATATGCAAAGAGCCTCTCCTCATGCTGCGAGAAAGTTTTTTTTAAAAGATCGAGTGTCACCATTTTGCAGCCCCAGGAATGGTTACTTGTAGGAGAATGATAGAGTGAAAAAATGGGGATGGGCGGCAGTTTTGACATGCATGCTGACTTTTACGGTCGCACCGCTCCATCTATCTGCGGAGGAGCCGGCACCGGCTGATCAGCACAAGCCGGTGCAGGAGCAACCGGAAAAGAAAAATCTCTCAGGCGGGGGTTTGATAACCGCGGGTGAGACGCTTACCATCAGCCGTTGCCTCGATATCGCTCTCAAGAAAAACCCGAACATCGTAGCCGCGATGAACACCGTGGAAGTCAATCGGAACAGGGTAGGCGAAGCACGTTCCGGCTATTATCCACAGATAAGCGCTACGGGGTCCTATGACAGGATCAACCCTGTGCCCGGGACGGCGGCTGCTCCTCTCGGCGTACGGGAGATATTTAACCAGTATTCGGGCAGTGTTAACCTCAATCAGAATATCTACGATTTCGGGAAGACGTCGTCATCCGTCGATGTTTCGAAGTATAATCTCGAGTCATCACGCTCTGACCTGAGCACCTCTCAAGATACGATAATACTGGGCGTCAAGCAGGCATACTATGGGGTGCTTCAAGCCAAGCGGAACCGGGACGTGGCCGCGGACGTCATTAAACAGTTCCAACTGCACCTTGACCAGGCAAAAGCCTTCTACGAGGTTGGCACGAATGCGAAAATAGATGTGATCAAAGCGGAAGTCGACCTGAGCAATTCTAAGCTCAGCCTCATTAATGCCGAGAATGCGTTCAAAATATCACGGATTACCCTGAACAATGCCATGGGGGTCCCTGACCCTCCCGAGTACACCATTGAGGACAACCTCTCATTTCAGCAATATGCAATAACCCTGGAAGAAGCAACAACGAGGGCTTTTGAAAACAGGCCCGACCTCCAGTCGGTTATTGCGAAAAGGCAGGCGGCGGAGGCGAATATCAGTTTCGCGAGCTCGGGACATTATCCTGTCTTATCGGGAAACGCCAGCTACCTCTCGGGAGCACAGGACGTACCACCCAGTGCACTCGAACACGGCGGACTTGATCGCGGCTGGCAGGTTGGTGTGGCATTGACCATACCCCTGTTCAGCGGGTTCTTGACCAGTCATCAGGTGGCAGAGGCCAGGTCCAACCTTTATGTCCTCAAAGCGAATGAAGAGTCGTTACGTCAGCAAATACTGCTTGATGTTCGGCAGGCATACTTGAACCTGCAGGCGGCTGAGGCCAGCATCTCGACGGCCGACCTCGCCTCCAAGCAGGCCAAAGAGAACCTCGATCTCGCGAACGGCAGATATACAGCTGGAGTTGGGAGTCCCATCGAGGTCTCCGATGCGTTCGCCACGTACGTCACTGCCCAGGCGACGCATACCGGTGCGCTGTATAATTACAAGATTGCCCAGGCAAGTATTGAGAAGGCCATGGGTGCGCGATGAATAAAAGCAGGAGGAAAGATGGCCAGGCAAAGAAAAACAGGAATGAATCAAGCGGCCATTGAGCCTCTGAAACACGAAGATTGCGGTCTCGGAATCTATCTTATATTTTAAGGATATTTTAAGAAAGAGACAAGGCCGCGCATGCGTCAAGAAGAGTTATTACTCTTAAAGAGGAGTCTATGAGAAAGAAGATAGTAATCGGTGCAGCAGTTGTCGTAGTAATCATCGCAATTGCTGTCGTCGCATTCGGTCGAAAAGGTAATGGCCCACAATTCAGGACAGATCCGGTGACCAGGGGCGATATCCAGGCGGCCGTGACCGCAACGGGCACCGTCAACGCGGTAACAACAGTCCAGGTCGGTACCCAGGTATCGGGCACGCTCATGAAACTCTATGTTGATTTTAATTCCCGCGTGAAAAAAGGTCAGCTCATCGCGCAGATCGACCCCTCCACATTCGAGTCCCAGGTGCTGCAGGCTCAGGCGAATTTGTTCTCATCCCAGGCCAATCTGGAAAAGGCAGAGGCCACGCTCGTTAACGACAAGAGGACATATGACCGGAACAAGGAGTTGTTAGCAAAAAAACTTATTGCACAAAGCGACCTGGATACGGCAGAGACGAACTACCAGACCGACAAGGCACTGGTGGACGTAGCCAAGGCGCAGATAGAGCAGGCGAAAGCCTCACTTGATTACGCCAAGCAGAACCTTGCCTACTCGAAGATCCTCTCCCCGGTCGACGGTGTAGTGATATCCCGGAACATCGATGTGGGCCAGACCGTTGCCGCGAGTTTCCAAACGCCGACGCTGTTCACAATCGCGCAGGACCTCACGAAGATGCAGATCGACACGAACGTGGCAGAGTCGGACATCGGCGTCGTGAAGGTCGGCCAGGACGTGGAGTTCACCGTGGATGCCTATACCGATACCACGTTCAAAGGAAAAGTGTGGCAGGTCAGGCAGGCCCCCATCATTGTGCAGAACGTCGTCACATACGACGTCGTGATCGAGGTGAATAACCGAGAGCTTAAACTCATGCCCGGCATGACAGCAAATGTCTCGTTCATCATCACGATGAGACACGATGTGGTCAGGATCACGAATGCGGCGCTCAGATTTCGGTTTACCGAAACGTCCTCAGGCTCCGTCGCGAGCGCAGACGCTGAGAAGAAGGGACCGGTGGTCTGGGTTCTCGACAACGGAAAACCGAAGCGCTTCAGCGTGACGCCAGGCATTAGTGACGGGAACTATACCGAGGTCGTTTCAGGCGGTTTGAAAGAAGGGCAGCAGCTAATCGTAGAAGTACTGCGCAAAGGCAAAGGCCCATCTGCGCCTGCTGGCCCGAGGATGTTCTAACTATGTCTTTGATCTTAGTGCGTGAAATATCGAAGACCTATCATCTTGGCGATATCGATCTCGATGTATTGAAATCGGTCACGACGACGATCGACCAGGGTGAGTTTGTGGCAGTCATGGGTCCGTCGGGCTCTGGCAAATCCACATTCATGAATATTCTGGGCTGCCTCGATCAGCCCTCGAACGGCACCTATCTCCTCGAAGGGGTTGACGTCGGCAGCCTATCTCGGGACGATCTCGCAGAAATTAGAAATAAGAAGATAGGCTTCGTGTTTCAGGGGTTCAACCTGCTCTCGAGGACATCGGCCATCGAGAACGTGGAGCTCCCTTTGCTCTACGATGGGATACATGCACGGGAACGTCACGAGCGGGCACGTATGGCGCTCAAAAACGTCGGACTCGAGGGCAGGGAAGACCACCGACCGAACCAGCTTTCTGGCGGCCAGCAGCAGCGGGTCGCCATCGCCAGGGCGCTTGTGAACGAAGTGCCCATCATTCTGGCGGACGAACCGACGGGGAACCTCGATACAAAAACGAGCATTGAGATCATGGAATTATTTGTAAAGCTGAATCTCGACTCGCACATCACGGTCATCCTGGTTACCCATGAGCCGGATATCGCAGCATACAGCAAGAGGATCATAAAATTCATCGACGGCCGCATCGTGAGCGATGAGTCCGGCGAAGACAAAAATATTGATCGATTCGTAAAAAGCTGAAACTAACCGACATGATCAACATTCCTTCTACCATAAAGATATCGTTCCGGGCTCTATGGGTGAACAAAATGCGCTCCGCCCTCACCATGCTCGGAATCATCATCGGCGTGGGCGCCGTGATCGCCATGGTCGCCGTGGGCACCGGCGCAAGCCGGCAAATCGCCGAGCAGATAGCGAGCATGGGAAGCAATCTCCTCATTGTTATACCCGGGTCCACGTCTTCCGGCGGGGTACGGATGGGGGCAGGCTCGCAGCCTACACTTTCCCTGGGAGACTCTGAGGCCATTCTAAAGGAATGCTCCTCAATAGAAGAGGTCGCTCCCACCCTGGGAGGCGGAACACAGATTGTGTTTGGACACTTAAACTGGTCAACCACCGTGACCGGGACTACGCCAGGCATGCTGATAGTTCGGGACTGGCCTTTGGCCTCCGGCCGCCCTTTTACCCAGCAGGACGTGAAGAGCGCAACGAAGGTGTGTCTGCTCGGCCAGACCGTGGTGGACAATCTTTTCGGAAGCCAAAACCCCATAGGCCAGACGATCAGGATCAAAAATGTTCCTTTTACCGTGATGGGCGTGCTGTCCATCAAGGGCCAATCGACTCAGGGCCAGGACCAGGATGACGTTATTTATGTCCCCGTGACCACGTCCCAGAAGAAGCTTTTCGGTACCCAGTTCCCTGGCATGGTGAGGACCATCATGGTCAAGGCGAGGAGCGCTGAAGACCTGTCCACGGCCGAACAACAGATAACCGAGCTGCTTAGGCAGCGACACCACATCGGCCAGAAGCAGGACAATGATTTCACTGTGCGGAACCTTACCCAGATCATGCAGGCCCGGGAACAGTCCACGCAGGTTATGACCTTGTTGTTGGGGGCCATCGCGTCGGTCTCGCTCCTTGTCGGCGGGATCGGGATCATGAACATCATGCTCGTGTCCGTAACGGAGCGAACTCGCGAGATTGGGATCCGCATGGCCATCGGAGCGAAGAACTGGGACATCCGGCTTCAGTTCATCATCGAGGCGCTGACGCTGTCTCTGATCGGGGGCGTCATCGGGATTATTGTTGGCGTGTCCACAGCCATGATTCTCTCATCCATCTCGGGATGGGCCACGGTCGTGTCGCTCCTTTCCATCCTGCTGGCGTTTGGTTTTTCCGGATTCATAGGGATCTTCTTCGGCTTCTATCCTGCCTACACGGCGTCGCTCCTGAATCCCATCGATGCTCTGCGGTATGAGTGATTCGTCATGAATGAGTATATGCTAGGCATTGGTTTTAAATTATTTAGAACTTATAACAGAGGAACGGCTTACTCACCCGGGCACGGTGAGATAAAGCAGGGAGACATAGATTATGAAAAGGTTCGCGAATGCCGGTTTAGTTATATTATTTTGTGCAGCTCTCCTCGCAACGTCGGTTTCTGCGCAGGAGGGTTTTGGTCGCATGGGAGGGAGAGGGGGAATGAAGAGCGAGGAGCAACAAAAGTATGATCCCTCTCAGGTGGAGATGGTGAGCGGTGAAGTTGCTGCCGTTAAAGACATTGAGACGAGAAACGGAAAGACGTCGGGCGTCGGTGTGGAGATGAATACAGGCGGCCAGAACCTCCTCTTGTATCTCGGTCCTCATATTTATGTTGATTTGCAGAATGTCAGGATCGTTTCAGGTGACAAAGTGGAGGTTAATGGCGTCCAGACCGTGCTCGACGGACAAATTATTTATCTTGCCGGCGAGGTTAGAAAGGGCGATGAAGTGCTGAAGCTCCGCGATGACAAGGGCGCACCCCTCTGGGCCGGCACTAAACAACATGGAGGCAGGTAGCGTAACGACAACGATGAACGAACAAAATAATGGTATTTTAAATACAGTATGAAGTATTCGTGGAAGTATCCAAAAAACCGTGAAGTCGTTCTCCATAGAAGTCCTTGCGATGTGGTTCGCATTCTGGGATAGGTGCGTCCGTTGGTATGTGAAGCTGATTCTTTTGTTTGCCATCGCCTACGTGGTATCGCCGTATGATTTAATCAATGATACGGTGCCGTTCTGGGGTCAACTAGATGACATCGTTGTTTTCAGGATCAGCTACCTGATCAGCAGAAAGATTATCGACCCCGTCATCCTCGACGATTGCAGGGAACAGGCAGCCAAATATCTTGATGCCGACATGGCTAACAAGCTTCGCTTCGTCGCAGCTTTAATCCTGGTCTGGAGCTTTGCGCTCTTTTTGTTCGCCAAGTACCTAGTGCGCAAAATAGGCAAATTATAATTTATTTATCCACGGCGTTACTTTGGTGGTTGCTCTATCGTTCCTCGCTCTCATGCATATTGAATCCTGATGGGAAACAGAAAGCGAGTCTCAACCAGAAATAAACAGGAGCTTTTCAGCTTCATTAATCTTGAATCTTGCTTGCTGTTGCGCCCTCTGACAGGTTTATGATTCAACAAGGCTGCTGACAATGATTAAAGATAGAGAAGGACACTCAAATGACCAAGAATGATAGTAATAAAAGTAATAAAAGTAATATGTCAAATCATATTTTGCCAACATCTTCAAACTTATTAGGGCTGTGTTTTGTGATACTCAACTTTATAAAATTATCAAAAATAGCAAATGAGACCATAATCGATGAGATATCCGCGGTAGCTATAGTTCTCTTCTTTACTTCTAGTCTCTTGTCATATGTTTCCATGCGATCCGAGAGAGCAAGCGAATCATATGAAAAAATCGCAGAAATAATTTTCCTCGGCGGATTGCTTCTGTTAGCAGGCATTTCTGTAGCCGTTGTACTTGAGACCGTGCGCTAATATCTCTTGGTTTTGCTGCCTGTCAGCAGAATACGGCAGCCGAGTTGCTTGTATGCATCGCTAGGTTGTTGTCTTAATCAACGGATATAGCGAAGTTGTCAATGTCGTATTATAGAAATTAAGTCGGATTTAGGTTAATATATATCAAGAAAGAGATCTGTTCTGTCTTTAGCGAAAAATGAAAGGAGTAAAAAACCATGAGAAGATTGTTCATTATTGCGCCAGTGGCATTGTGTGTCTTGGTTCTAATGCCTGTAGGCATCCATGCGCAATCTGGGCAAGCTGCAGGAGAACAACCTCCAATTGCTCAGCCATTGATCCGGGAAGGAGATTTAGCGGTCAAGCTTGTTGATGCGCTCAAGCTGGGAACAGCTACCAACGAGGCTGAAGCAGAGAGCTTGCTCGCGAATGCCGGCATCACGCCTCGGAACGGATGGATTGCCGATTACCCGGTTACGCCTGACGTTATCGGAGAGTTGACGCAGTCAATAAGCGTTGCTGCAGAATCCAAAAGCTTGAAATTGGAGAAGGGTGAAGCTTTGCATGCATTTCAGGACGTTACAGCCGGGGCTAGCTTAGCTGTCAGGGGTGGTGCTCCTGGACAGACGGCCCAGACGGGGCCAGGTAATATCACTGCTCCTGATAATGCCGTGATAAACAACTATTACTACAACCAGGGCCCGCCGGCTGTGACCTACTACCCCCCGCCTCCGGATTACGTTTACTTATACGCATGGGTTCCTTATCCCTTCTGGGGGTGGAATTTCTGGTTTCCCGGATTTTACGTCCTGACTGATTTTCACAGGGTTGTCCATGTCCATGGCAGGGTGGAGGTCATCTCCAATCATTTCGTTGATCACCGCACAAACAGGGTTGTTCGAATTGATCCCGTGAGGAGATACAATGGACGAACCTTTGCTGGCATAGGAGCACCACACGATGCAAAACGTTTCATTTCTCCCGGAGTTCGAGGAGGGAATGAAACAATATTCAGAGGCTCCCGTGAACGGGCAATGACAAATGCAAGGAAAATATCTCCGCCGCCTTCCCACGGAGGCAGGGAAGGCCATCAGCCCTCTGGTGGCGATAGAAAACCGTCAGGGGAGAGACGAGAACACCCATAGAGTCACCCTTTAGTGGAGGGCGACGTGAGCAGTTACAATAGCGATGGGGGATTCCACGACCATGAAAAGAACACTCTGTGCCCTTTTTATGCTACAGTTTTCGCGACCGTCCAATCGGCGCGAGCCGCACTGGGTGAATCTGCTGATTCGATCACGTTTGATCATAAGTCTGTCTTAGCCGTGCAGGGCGCCATAACGGCCCTCAATGGTTATCCGAATCATACAATCGAGTCTGATGCTACGACAGTCCGGGAATATATATCGCCAACGGGCTTTGTATTCGGCAGTGCCTGGAACGGACTGATTCATCCTGATCTTACGCCGCTTCTGGGCACATGTGCCGTCGAATACCAGGAAGTCCTGCGGCAGACCCCGCGCAAACTAGTACGCAGGCGTCTTCAGGTGAAGACGAATCACATCACTGCGTCCCTGCATATCTTTGACAGAAGGGTTTCTACTGCCACTTGATAAGGAAATAAATACAAAATTGACAATGATGCGAGATCGGTGTTATCATCCCGTTCGCATTCACTCTTCAGTAATTCTGTAGAGAAACCAGGGACAACCGACATCCCCGTTTAGGTTCTGGAACGCGCGCGGTGGACAGGAATATTCATTCGTGAGGCCATGACTATGAGATTCACACAAGAAACCAATAACAACAGTATTCGAGCGCGGACCCGTTTCGCAGCGTTCCTTAAGCGTCGGTGGATCGGGCTAGTCGTGGTCTGCCTCCTTGTTGTCGGGGCGTTCATCTTCTTAGCTAGGGGCGGTCAAAAAGCTCCGCGTGCTGCCCAGCAGGGGCTTACCACCGCACCGGGCATATCGGTTGTGGCTACCGCAGTGAAGAAGGGTGATCTCGGTGTTTATCTTTCTGGGCTCGGAACGGTCACGCCGCTCAATACCGTTACCGTGAAGACCCGCGTTGACGGGGAGCTGACAAAAGTGCATTTCCGGGAAGGCCAGGTCGTAAGTAGAGGCGAGCTCCTGGCCGAAATCGATCCGCGGCCCTACGAAGTGCAGCTGACCCAGGCCCAGGGAGCCATGGCTCGCGACCAGGCGTTGTTAGAAAATGCCCAACTTGACCTGCAGCGGTTCCAGGATCTGGTCAAAAAAGATCTGATTCCCAAACAGCAGCTTGATACACAGGATTCCTTGGTGCATCAGTATGAAGGCGCCGTCAAGGCCGATCAGGGCCAGATCGACAACGCCAAGTTGCAGCTAATCTATTCCCGCATCACCGCACCGACCAGCGGCCGTGTCGGCTTGCGCCAGGTGGATTCCGGCAACATCGTTCATGCGAGCGATGTCAACGGCCTTGCGGTCATCGCCCAGATCCAGCCGATCTCAGTGATTTTTTCACTACCTGAAGACAACCTCTCGCAGATATTGGGCAAGCTCAGGAGCGGGGCCCGATTTACGGTCGAGGCATACGACCGAGACCAGCAGCAGAAACTTGCAACCGGTACCCTTTTGACGGTAGACAACCAGATCGACCCGAACACGGGCACGGTCAAGCTCAAGGCCGAATTTCCAAACAGGAACTATGAGCTCTTTCCGAATCAGTTCGTCAATGCCCGTCTTATCATCGAAGTCAAACACGATGCCGTCATCGTGCCGGCACCTGCCATACAGCGGGGACCCCAAGGCACTTTCGTCTATGTGGTGAAAGCAGACCAGACGGCAGCACTACGTGCGGTCACCGTCGGCATCACCCAGGAAGGGAACGCGTCCATTGCGTCTGGGCTGTCAGTTGGTGAGCTTGTGGTCGTGGACGGCGCAGATAGGCTACGCGACGGCAGCAAGGTCGAGGTGAAGGGCCAGAATAGCGGGGCGCCGACACCTCAAAGGCAGAGCAAATGAACATATCCCGCATCTTCATCGAGAGGCCGGTAGCAACCACGCTCTTGATGATCGCTATTCTCCTTGCCGGCGCCGTAGCGTACAAGCAGTTGCCGGTCTCTGCACTGCCGCAGGTTGATTATCCGACCATCCAGGTCCGCACCTTCTATCCTGGTGCAAGCCCCGATGTCATGGCCTCGTCAGTCACGGCTCCGCTCGAGCGGCAGTTCGGCCAGATGCCGGGTCTCACCCAGATGACCTCGGCGAGCTCCGGAGGCAGTTCGATCATCACGCTGCAGTTCAGTCTGGACCTCTCTCTTGACGTTGCCGAGCAGGAGGTCCAGGCTGCCATCAATGCGGCTTTCACCTTCCTGCCGCGGGACCTTCCGACCCCGCCGGTCTATAGCAAGGTAAACCCTGCGGACGCGCCGATCCTGACCCTGGCGCTCACCTCGAAAACGCTGACCCTGCCGCAGGTTGAAGACATGGCGGACACGCGGTTCGCGCAGAAAATTTCTCAACTGCCCGGTGTTGGGCTCGTGAGCCTCTCTGGCGGCCAGCGTCCTGCAGTCCGTATTCATTCAAATCCCACGGCCCTTGCAGCCTACGGCCTGACGCTTGAAGACGTGCGAACCGCCGTTAGTGCCGCGAATGTCAACCAGGCGAAGGGAGGTTTCGACGGCCCGCGCCAGGCCTATATCATCGGCGCGAACGACCAGCTCTTTTCGAGCAAGGATTATCGGCCGCTTATCATCGCCTATCGCAACAACGCTCCGATACACCTGTCCGACGTCGCAGACGTGATTGACGATGCCGAGAACGTCAACCAGGCTGCCTGGATCAATACATCTCCTGCTGTGATCGTGAACATCCAGCGCCAGCCGGGCGCCAACGTTATCGAGGTCGTCGACCGGATCAAGAAGCTTTTGCCGCAGCTCCAGAATGCATTGCCCTCGTCCATCAAGGTCACGGTCCTGACCGACCGCACGACAACTATCCGCGCCTCGGTCAGGGACGTGCAGTACGAGCTCTTGCTTGCTGTCGCGCTCGTCGTTCTCGTTATTTACCTGTTCCTGCGCAATCTGCCGGCAACGACAATCCCGAGCGTTGCCGTACCTGTCTCCCTCGTGGGGACATTCGGTGTGATGTATTTAATGGGCTTCAGCCTGAACAACCTTTCGCTCATGGCTTTAACGATCTCGACCGGCTTTGTAGTTGATGATGCGATCGTGATGATCGAAAACATCGCCCGCTACGTCGAAGAAGGGGAAACGCCGATGGAGGCGGCCCTCAAAGGGGCAAAGCAGATCGGGTTCACGATCCTCTCGCTTACTGTATCGCTTATCGCGGTGCTTATCCCGCTGCTGTTCATGGGCGACGTGGTCGGCCGTCTCTTCCGGGAGTTTGCCATCACCCTCGGCGTCACGATCCTGATCTCGGCGGTTGTTTCATTAACGCTCACGCCGATGATGTGCGCGCGCATCCTGAAGCATGTTCCTGAGGAGAAACAGGGAAGGTTTTACCATGCGTCCCAGATCTATTTCGACCGTATCATCGCATTTTACGGGAAGACGCTTCAATGGGTGCTTCAGCGACAGACCGCAACGCTCATCGTTGCCGTGAGTACGCTGGTCCTGACCGTACTGCTCTATATCGTTGTTCCGAAGGGGTTTTTCCCGGTCCAGGACGCGGGAGCGATTCAGGGGATGTCGGAAGCGCCGCAGTCTATATCCTTCTCCGCCATGGCCGAACGGCAGCAGGCCCTTGCCAGGGTAATCCTCCAAGACCCGGCAGTCGAAAGCCTCTCTTCCTTCATCGGTGTGGACGGGACCAACACAACCTTGAACAGCGGCAGGATTCTGATCAATCTCAAGCCCTTGCACAAGCGGGACGCGAGCGCGATCGAGGTCATCAGGCGCCTCCAGCCGGAGCTAACCAAGGTCGAGGGAATCACGCTCTACATGCAGCCCGTGCAGGACCTCACGGTGGACGCGAAGGTCAGTCGCACCCAGTTCCAATACACGCTCGATGACCCTAATACTGATGAGTTAAACACGCTAGCGCCGAAGGTGATCGACGTGCTTCGTACCCGTCCGGAACTCCGCGACGTGAGCAGCGACCAGCAGGACAAGGGGCTCAGGGTAGCGCTTTCGATCGACCGGAGCACTGCCGCGCGGCTCGGCATCACGCCGCAGAACATCGACGACGCGCTCTACGACGCTTTCGGCCAGCGCCAGGTGTCCACGATCTTTACCGAGTTAAACCAGTATCGCGTCGTGCTCGCGGTCAAGCCCGACTTCCAGCAGGGTCCCGCTGCGTTGCAGTCGATCTATCTCCGCGGCACAAGCGGCGGACAAGTTCCGCTCAGCGCAATCACCCAGGCATCGGAAACAACAGGGCCTCTGGTCATAAACCGGCAGGGCCAGTTCCCAGCAGTGACCATGTCGTTCAACCTGGCGCCGCACGCATCGCTCGGCGAGGCAGTTGAGGCGATCGAGGATACGGCGCGGCAGCTGAATCTTCCGGCCAGCATCCAGGGGAGTTTCCAGGGTACGGCACAGGCATTCAAGGCCTCGCTCACGAATGAGCCGCTTTTGATCCTGGCCGCGCTCATAACGGTCTATATCGTGCTCGGCGTATTGTACGAAAGCTATATCCACCCGGTTACGATCCTCTCCACGCTTCCCTCGGCAGGTGTCGGCGCAGTGCTTTCGTTGATGCTTTTCCGCACCGAGCTCTCCGTCATCGCTATTATAGGCATTATTCTTTTGATCGGCATCGTGAAGAAGAACGGCATCATGATGATCGACTTCGCACTTGAAGCTGAGCGCAAGGAAGGAAAGAATCCTGAAGAGGCGATCTACCAGGCCTGCCTCCTGCGGTTCCGGCCGATCATGATGACGACCATGGCCGCGCTTTTGGGAGCGCTGCCCCTGGCGCTCGGGCGCGGGGTCGGGTCCGAGCTCCGTCGCCCCCTCGGCATCTCGATCGTGGGTGGACTTGTCATCAGCCAGGTCCTCACCCTCTATACGACGCCGGTCATTTATCTCTGGTTTGACCGGCTCGCACGAAGGGTTAAAGAAATTCGTTCCAGAAGTTAGCGGAACCAGCATGAACATTTCAGCAACCTTCATCAAGAGACCGGTCGCGACCACGCTCCTTACTGCCGGGCTCGTGCTCTCCGGCGTGATAGCCTTCCGAATGCTTCCCGTCTCGCCGCTGCCGCAGGTGGATTTCCCGACGATATCGGTGCAGGCGGCGCTTCCCGGCGCAGACCCTGAGACCATGGCCACCTCGGTCGCGGCGCCCCTGGAACGCCAGTTCGGCCGAATCGCGGGTGTCGCGGAAATGACGTCAACAAGCTACCGCGGCACAACGAGCATCACAATGCAGTTCGACCTGAACCGCGATATTGACGGCGCTGCGCGCGATGTGCAGGCCGCTATCAACGCGGCGCGGGGGTTCCTCCCTGCGAACCTTCCAGCTAACCCGACGTACCGCAAAGTCAATCCCTCGGACGCACCCATACTCATCCTTGCCCTCACCTCCGATACGAAGACAACAGCGCAGATGTACGATGCTGCTTCCTCCATCCTGCAGCAAAAACTCTCCCAGGTGGAAGGCGTGGGGCAGGTGTTCGTAGGAGGGAGCTCCCTCCCGGCGGTCCGCATTGATTTAAATCCCATGGCGCTCTCGAAATACGGCATCAGCCTGGAAAATGTACGAAACGTGCTGTCAAATACGAACGTCAACAAGCCAAAGGGGCAGTTGGCGTTTGGCGACAAAACGTGGGAGATCCGCACGAACGACCAGCTGAACAAGACCGAGGAGTATTTACCCCTGGTCATAGCGTACCAGTCAGGGGCCGCGGTGCGGCTTGGGGACGTGGCTGACGTGCAGGATTCGGTGGAGGACGTGCGCGCTGCAGGGTTCGTGAACGGAAAGCAGGCGGTCATGGTCATCGTGTTCCGCCAGCCCGGCGCAAACATTATCGAGACCGTGGACAACGTGCGAGGACTTCTCCCGCAGCTCGAAGCGGCTTTGCCCGGCGCCGTCAACCTGTCGCTCGTGCTCGACCGAAGCCCGTCGATCCGCGGGTCGCTGCGGGACGTCGAATGGACGCTTCTGGCCTCGGGCGTGCTCGTGATCCTCGTGGTGTTCTGGTTCCTGCGGAACGTGCGCGCCACGATCATTCCCGCGGTCGCGGTCGCAGTCTCCATTATCGGCACCTTCGGCGTGATGTACCTCTGCGGCTACTCGCTCGACAATCTCTCTCTTATGGCGCTAACGATCGCAACAGGGTTTGTGGTGGACGACGCTATCGTCGTGCTCGAAAACGTCACCCGCTACCGGGAGAAAGGCGAATCTTCCTTCCAGGCCGCGCTGTCCGGGACCAAGGAGATCGCCTTCACAGTCCTGTCCATGAGCACCTCGCTCGTTGCCGTGTTCATCCCGATCCTCCTCATGGGCGGCATGGTGGGCAGGCTCTTTCGTGAATTTGCAGTAACGCTTTCTGCAGCGATCACGGTCTCGCTCCTCGTCTCGCTCACCACGACTCCTATGATGTGCGCCACGATCCTGAGGCCTGAGAAGCCTGGACCTCACGGCTTCCTGTTCCGCACAAGCGAATGGACGTTCAATTGGATGCACGGTCACTACGAAAGAAGCCTTCGCTGGGCACTAAGCCACGCCCGGATCATGCTCGTCATCATCGTGATAACGATCGTGTCCAATGTGTTCCTGTTCTACCACGTGCCCAAAGGGTTCTTCCCGGAGCAAGACACGGGGAGGATCGCCGGAAACATCCAGGCGGCGCAGGACATGTCGTTCCAGGCAATGAAGGGGAAGCTGCTCGACATTGTTGATATTATCAAGACCGACCCCGATGTGGAGTATGTGACCGGCTTTACCGGCGGTGGCGGTGGCGGCGGGTCGACGACGAACACAGCTCGGATGTTCATCTCACTCAAACCCTTTGAGAAGCGAAAGGCCAGCGCTACACAGATCATCGGGCGCTTGCGTAAGAAGTTGGTCGTAGTACCCGGAGCGCCTACCTTTCTTCAGCCCGTGCAGGACCTGCGCGTCGGCGGCAGGATAGGCATTGCACTCTATCAATTCACACTCCAGGGAGAAAACCTTGCAGAGCTGAACGAATGGGGCCAGCGCGTGCTGCAGAAGATGAGATCATTACCGCAGGTGGTCGACGTGAGCAGCGACCTGCAGAACAAGGGGCTGCAGGCCACGCTCATGATCGACCGTGCCACGGCCTCGCGGCTCGGCATTACTCCGCAGCTCATCGACAATACCTTATACGACGCATTCGGCCAGCGCCAGGTTTCGATCAACTATACGCTCTTGAACCAGTACCACGTAGTGATGGAGGTCGAGCCGCGGTTCTGGCAGCGGCCCGATACGCTCAAAAATATCTACGTTCCTTCATCCTCCGGTCTGTTTGTTCCCTTGAGCGCCTTTACACATTATGAACCGACCGCAACGTCGCTTGCGGTGAACCACCAGGGTCAATTTCCCTCGATCACGACGTTCTTCAACCTGGCGCCCGACGTGGCGCTCGGGGACGCAGTCAAGGCGATCGAAGACGCCACGCGCCAGATGGGCATGCCACCGAGCATCAGGAGGACCTTCTCGGGTACTGCCCAAGCGTACAAGGACTCTTTGGCCAATGTGCCGCTCTTGATCCTGGCCGCGCTCATAACAGTCTACATCGTGCTCGGCGTATTGTACGAAAGCTATGTCCACCCGATCACGATCCTTTCGACACTGCCTTCTGCCGGCGTGGGTGCAGTGCTCGCCATGATGATCTTCGGCACGGACCTCAGCGTGATTGCCATCATCGGCATACTTCTTCTGATTGGCATTGTGAAAAAGAACGGCATCCTGATGGTCGATTTCGCTTTGGAATCGGAGCGCAAGGAAAGGAAGAGCCCGGAGGAGGCGATTTATCAGGCCTGTCTCCTGCGATTCCGGCCGATCATGATGACGACCATGGCGGCTCTTTTGGGCGCCCTGCCGCTGGCAGTTGGCCACGGGGTAGGGTCCGAGCTCCGCAGGCCCCTCGGTATCGCCATTGTAGGCGGCCTGATATTCAGTCAGATGCTCACGCTCTACACAACGCCGGTGGTGTATCTTTACCTTGACCGGTTCAGGATCTGGTTTGAAGGTGTGCGTGGACGACACAGAACGCAAAGGAGTCATACACCGGGAACTGGGTGACGACAGGAGGAAATTGCAGAAAGGGAATGTTTTCATGAAAACAACAGTGTTCTTGTTTTGTTGTATCATTCTCGGCCTGAAAACCTATGCAGCCGAACCTGGCTGTTGACCTTTTTGGAGAACTACCCATGGACATCCAGCCCAATCAAGAACTTCACCATGAAATATTCGGTTCCATCCTTGATCAGACCGAGATGACACCATTTCTGCTGCAGCCCGCTACGGACTATGCCACATCCCTCAGGCAGGCAACCAGGATGATGGCCAACCGTGGGTTTGATACGCTGGGCAGTACCGAGCTGCAAAAGAGCGAGCGCAAGAGGGCGTTACAATACATTCGCCGCGCCTACGATTACTTCTTCAAGGATCTCTTCCCTTTCGTCTCTCATCAGCTCGATGGACTCTCTTCGCTGCGCTCTCCAAATGAAACGTTCTATCGGACCTGCCTAACCGCTATCGCCGGAATAGCGGCTATCCTGAAGGATCGTTCCTTCAGGAGCATAGTGGACGACGACCCGCGTCATCTCCTGCTGCTGGCCTCATCGCGTAAATATCCATTTGTCTTTTCCGGTTACCATGAGCGGGCCTTCGCTGTTCCGTACGCATGGCAGCAAGCGGCCTGTTGCTTGCTCAAGATGGTCCACCTGATCAAATCGATCGAGGAGGATAGCCAAGATATTAACGATTATGCTGAACTGGGGTTCTTTCTTGAGGCCCAGGGAGTCGGGCTCAACGACTTGTATAAGTTCGAATGGGAACGCCCCCCCCATATTCCTGATACCGAGCCCGCTAGGAGGGCTTTTGTCAAGATCTCGTTGTTTTTCCACCGCCTACGCGACTCCTTGAGTTTCGACAAGAAGAAAGGCTGCCTAGTTTTCAATAGCGGCGACGGCGTGGACGTTGATATCGTAGAGGTAAAAGCGCGGTTTAAGAGCCCTGGAAGCATGGTCACGAAATTAGGGAAGGACGTTGAAGGAGAGGCCTTCGATATCAGAGACATCTTGGCAATAACTTTCATTCTGAAGGACATGAATGATACGCTCAAGCTATTCCATGCGCTCCAGAAACGGGGGGTTATTTTGCAGGAGAACACGGTTTCCCACTCGATTACCCAGACACTTTTCGACAATCCAGAGAGTATGAAGGAAGCTGTGAGGAGGCTGATGATCAGCCTGGCCAAAGGCAGGGGAGGAAACGAGTTGCCTGATGAAGGAAAAGTGGAGTCCTCGGCTAATGCCTTCTATAAGGCCTTAAGCATGAACGCTGGAAAAAACGTCCATACGTCACAAGGACACAGAAAGTTTCAGTGCAAGATCGGATTCTCCGTACCGATCCACCGGGCCATCGCTACGAACGAGATACTAATCCCTGGCACGACGCATTATGCCAGTCGCGACGAATTGAGCAAAAAGACCGAACAGCACACCCTGGGTATTGAGCTGCGTATCTCGGATGTCGAGAGTTGGCGAACATCGGAGCAAACGGGTGAATCCCATCATGATGCCTATAAGTTCAGACAGCTTGTCTCGGTTATGAACAGAATCTTCAAGAATATGCTCCATTTTCCCGCAGAACGTTTCGACCAGCTTCGCAAGGACCAAACAGCACTGTTCTCGTGAAAAAGTGAAAGCAACCAGTTTGCGATTAGGGGGTATTGAAAATCAGCGAAAACTATTTTAAACACTTTCATTTTTGTCATTGTATTTTTGCGAGGATAGCGCAATGAAGCGAGCTATACAAACTCTTATAGACAATTGCTAATAAATACAGCCTGTGATTTGAAATGTTTCAAGGAAAAGCAACTACAACGATTACAGGAAGGCATTCGTTACTATACTTCCTGAGGATGCAAGCGAGGATCGATGCATTACCGCACAAAATAGACGACGGCGACTATAAGCCCTATCGCAATTACTATCCTTCGCAGGATGATAGGCTTGATCCTCCCGGCGAGACGGCCGCCGAGCGCCCCTCCTGCAAGAGCGCAGATTGCCATGACAAGCGCTGCCAGCCAAATAACCTGACCGGAAAAAAGGAAGAAGACGGCAGCCGCGATATTGATGCTGAACGAGATGGCTTGTTTCAAGGCGTTCAGACGGGTAAAGGAATCTTCGAGTACAAGCCCGATAACGGCTAGGACCATGACGCTTACTCCCGCGCCAAAATAACCGCCGTAAATTGCAGCGGGGATCACGGGTAAGATTGCCCATGCCGCATTTACATGCTTTCCTCCCTGGTTGCTCATACGGCCAACGACCCAGGTTCTCAACCGATCCTGAAAGGCCAGCAGTACCACGGCAAGCAGTATCAGGTAGGGTATTAATTTCTGAAATGTCTTATCGCTCGTGTGCAGGAGCAGGATGCCCCCTGCAATTCCGCCCACCAGGCCCGTAGGCAGGAGTAACAAGAGCGTCCTCTTCTGATCGCGCAGGTCTTTCATTTGGGCGAAGGTCGCACCGAGATAGCCCGGGCAGAGCGCAACTGTGTTAGTTACATTCGCGACAACAGGCGGAACGCCTACCGCGGTCAGCATCGGGAAGGTGATGAGCGTACCTCCACCAGCCAGCGCGTTTACAAGCCCGCCTGCAACAGCTGCCAGGCCTATCATTGAGAATTCAAACACGCCCACGTCGTACAAACCTCTTTTCGTTGTCATTCAAGAGACTCGAAAGAATTCTAGGAAAAGGCGATTTTCGTCAATTCTTAAGCGTCCTATCCTATCTTATCCCATCCCAATCCGCAGTACTTTGACTGCGATAAAGACTTCACGTAAGAAGGCCAAAAGAGCTCCTATAAAAACGAGCATGACGGTCACAAAGAGTAGAGCGACAAATACGGCGAGATCGGAAGAACACGGTTCAGAGTTTTGGTGCATGCCTCTTCAGACTCCGAAAAAGCCACATAAAAACCCCGCCGCGTCAAAGCGGCGGGGTAGTGTCATTCCCTCCGGAACTTTCCTTCCCTTCGCGCGGCATCCCGGACTCTCAGTGCATATGCTCGTGCATCGGCATGTCCTTGTGCTCTGCGTCGCCGCCCATCATGCCGCGGCCTGCGCCGTGACCCGCCTCCATCATCTCCTTCAACCGCTTCCTCTGATCGGGAGTCAGTATGGACTTCATCTCTTCATGTGCTTTGAGATGAGCAAGAAACATCTCCGTTTTGAGAGACTCGTTCTTTTTCACCGAAGCCTCCACTGACTTCATGTCCACCGGGTCCTTGTCGAGGAGGTCTTTAAGCTCGATGCTGGCGATCTGTTTGTCCGCACCCTTTTTTGCCATGTCCTTCATCGTCTTGCTCCGAAGCGCCTTGAGAGCATCTTTCTGTTTATCATCTAGACCGAGACCCATGAGGTGTTTCCACATGGGATGGTCATCACCCATCATCATTGCGCCGCCCTGCATGCCGCCCATGCCGTGCATCATGCCCATGCTCTGGTGTCCCATTCCACCCATCATACCGCCTTCTTGCATGCAGCCGCACATCTGTGCCTGCGCATTAGAGACCAACGCCGCAATAAATATAAACCCGAATAATATACTGACCAAGCTTTTCCGCATACTCGTACCTCCTCTTCGATTTATAAGCACGCATGATCAATAATAGCAGAGAGAGAAAGCAAATACAACCCTTCGGTGTATATGGGTCAACTTAAAATAGAGATGTCCTATTTTTATCAAGATAGAAATGTCCAGTTTTAGGAAACAACGAGAAGTTGTTTCCCTGGTCTTTGATTTAATTTAAACAGGCTCTTCCATGGGTGATCCGGTCGAATAAAAGTTGAAACTCACGCTCCCATCCAGGCAGAATCTCTAAGTAAAAATCTTCATCCGGTATTCCTATCCACTTCTTTTTACGTATGAGCGGATTACGAACTGTTATTAACAGTATGCTGGGCTGCAAGTGATTTAACACGCTTCCAATAAAACTCATTCAAATCGAAGAAAAGGGCGTATCTTATGCGAGGTAAGACCTTTTTGTTTCGCTTGTTGTTCTCTCTGTTGCAGTGATCAGTATGGAGTTTATGTTCCCGTATGCCTTGGTTTCGTATGTCATCATGCTGGCTCATTCCTGTATTTAGCTATTTTGTATCAATCCGTATTATTATGCATACCCTCATAATACCCATTCAATAGTATTAGAATTTATCGCTACATCATGCTAACCCATCTGTCATTCGAAAGACTGGGTTTATCTGCCAAGAGAGGATAGGATTACAAAAGATGCTATACTTGATTGCATAACCTGTATTGAAGAGGCCGGCAGGCTTTCCCCCCGCAAAGTCATTATTTCCCGGAATTGGCATCCTAGGGGAGCAAGCGCGTAATCGTGTCGTAGACGGATATCTCCGGGACGGTGAAATAGAAAGGAGGTTATCATGCTTTAAATGCTCACGATACAGAATGGCTGCTAGTGATGCGTCTTACACTGATCCGTGAAGGGAGGCACGGACTATGCTAGATTTGATCGTTCAATTAATAAGCGGAGCTGTTGGAGGGAACATCGCCGGATCATTCATGAAGAATTTGTCGCTGGGTACTGTCGGCAATTCTCTTGCCGGCATTCTGGGCGGTGGCATTGGTGGCCAATTGCTCGGGCTTTTGGGGCTTGCCCAGGCATCGGGGGTGGCATGGATATCGGCAGTATCGTAAGCAGCATTGCAGGCGGAGGTGTTGGTGGAGGCGTTCTTATGGCAATCAACGGTGTGATCAATAAGGCAATTGCCAAATGATCGTCAGATGAGCGTAGAAGGCCCATGATATTCACAGAAGAGGCCTCCTCTTGAGTGAAACATATTCAAGTATATCTCTCTGTGAAGGGCTCTTTCGTGAATCGAGCCGGAGAGAAAAATGAAACACGGCAAAGGTGAGAAATGATTGATAGAGGCGCCTATTCAATAGGCAAAAGGGTCAGCCTGACAAATGATTTTGATGATTAACCTCGATCATGATGACTATCACAAGAAAGGAGCATAACACGTATGAGGGAAAAAGGTAGAAATTTCCATACTTCAAAGATTCTTTTTTTATTCCTCTTCACCGCTGTTCTGGCAATCCTGGTACTAGGCATATCGACAGACTCCTACGCAAAGAAAAAGAAGGACACAGAGGATTCCGGGAAAACAGCGACTGCACTCATTGATCTTAATAGTGCTGACCAAAAAACCCTGGAATCCCTTCCCGGGATAGGAAAATCGACGGCAAAGGCGATCATTGCGGGACGACCGTACAAGAGTATTGATGACCTGAAACGCGTCAAGGGCATGAGCGACAAGAAGATCAATGCCATCAAAGACAAGGTCACCATCGGCGCGGCCGCAGCCACAGCTGCCCCTGCCGCAATACCAAAAGCGGCGGGAACATCCGGGAAAACTGCGACTGCACTCATTGATCTTAATAGTGCCGACCAAAAAACCCTGGAATCCCTTCCCGGGATAGGAAAATCGACGGCAAAGGCGATTATTGCGGGACGACCGTACAAGAGTATTGATGACCTGAAAAGCGTCAAGGGCATGAGCGACAAGAAGATCAATGCCATCAAAGACAAGGTCATTATTGGTGCGGCCGCAGCCACAGCTGCCCCTGCCGTAATGCCAAAAGCGGCTGGAATGTCCGAGAAAGCGTCGTCAGAAACGAAGGCCATGACTGAGAAGGCCGAGAAGACCAAAACGAAGCTCGCGCCCGGTCAGCTTATCAACATCAATACGGCGAACAAGGAAGAACTCGATGCCCTGCCGGGGATCGGCCCGACCAAGGCCCAGGCCATCATCGACGGCAGGCCGTACAATACGACCGAAGATATCATGAAAGTCAAGGGAATCAAGCAGAAGACATACGAGAAGATCAAGGATATGATCACGGTCCGTTGATGTACCGAGGCATTTCAATCCTCACGTTCTGAGGTACGTGTACAACTCTATTCTAAAGGAGGGTTAAGACATGAAGCGTCTGTTGATCGTAGTACTGGCATCGCTGTTCGTAGCTTCCCTGGCATTTGCCGGCATGAGGACGTATCAGGTAACAGGGCCGGTTCTTGAATTGACGAACGACAAGATTACGGTGCAAAAAGGCAAGGACAAATGGGAAATCGCGCGCGACGCCGGCACTAAGGTTACTGGTGACCTGAAAGTGGGCTCCAAGGTGACCATCCAGTACGAGATGAAGGCAGCAAGCATCGAGGTCAAGGCAGAAAAAGGGAAAAGTAAGTCAAAGTAGAAAAAATCCGTTAGTGGTGACATTCTCCGGCGGTGTTGAACCGCCGGAGAATGCTTCATTATTGTCTTTCTACGTGCGTTCGCGGAATTCTTTCTCACTGCCGATTTAGTACGATAGATCTGCCAATCGAAGCACACTGGAACTATTTGTAGGACAGGGAGGATGCCATGGGCTTATTTGATCAACTCAAAGAGGGATTAGCGGCAAAACTGGGAGGCGGCAGCAACGTGAACGACATGCTTGAGCACGCCATGAACCTCATCAACAATCCGGCTACGGGGGGACTTGCCGGGCTTGTCGAAACATTCAAGAGTAACGGATTGGGTGATGTGATCTCCTCCTGGATAGGCATCGGAGAGAACAAGTCCATTTCTCCCGACCAGATCAAGCAAGCGCTCGGGTCCGATAAGCTCCAGCAGATCGCTGCGAAGGTGGGCATATCAAAGGACGCGGCTTCGCAACATCTATCAGAATTGCTCCCCCAAATAATAGACAAGCTGACGCCAAACGGGAAGCTCCCGGAGGCAGGCAAGCTTGGGGAGGCGCTGAACATGCTTAAGAGCAAGTTCTTGAGCAGTTGACGGGCAATTATGCTGCTCTCGTGAGGCGCTGAGCCGGTGATTTTCAGGAATGGCGGCCTCTATCTGATTGCCGTACAACCCGTGGGAAATGATGGATACCGGAGAAAGGAGGCTCTGATATGCTGAAAGCCTTCAAGTTTCCGCTGCCCTGTGTTCTCGGTCTTCGCAGGGAGCGCGAACCGATCAGTTCTCCGGTGCAGGGAATCGATGAAGTTTCGGTCTCGATGTTTGCGGTACAAGTCGGCTGAACCACCCATGAGGGAGGAGATGATATGGCGCAGAAAAAGATCGCCGTTCTTGTTGGGAGCCTTCGCAAGGAATCATTCAGCCGCAAAATGGCAAAAGCCCTGATGAAACTTGCGTCTGGCTCTCTCAGTCTCGAAATCGTCGAGATCGGAGGGCTGCCACTTTACAATCAAGATCTCGATGACACCGGCGATCCGCCAGCTGCCTGGACCGGGTTCCGTGAACGCTTGAAGAAGTTCGATGGGGTCTTGTTTGTTACCCCTGAGTACAACCGCTCCGTTCCTGGAGTGCTCAAGAACGCTATCGACGTGGGTTCCCGTCCCTATGGGAAAAACGCGTGGGCTGGAAAACCAGGCGCTGTCGTGAGCGTCTCGCCCGGCGACATCGGCGGTTTTGGCGCGAACCACCACCTGAGACAATCAATGGTGTTCCTTGATATGCCGGCCATGCCACAGCCGGAAGCATACATCGGGAAAGCCGTAGATCTTTTCGATGAGCGAGGTGATTTCGCCAATAATCCGACCCGGGAATTCGCGGAGAAGTTCATGCAATCCTTTGCCGCATGGGTTGAAACCAACATGTCCAGGAGGCAATAAACGGCTATGCACTGGTCATTCATGCAGCATACGGCCAGGTAACTCGGCAAAGAGAGGGTTTTAAACATTACTTATTCTAAACAGATGCGATATCAACGTGGAGATAAGCTATGAATTGGAAACAGATCATTATTGTTATCAGTGCATTTGCCGTTTCAGCCCTGATTGTATGGCATGACCTTCCGCTTGAGTTTCCAGGGACAATCATGAAGGTGCTTTTGCTCTTTGTAAAATTATCCCTCGTCATTGCCTTGGCCATTTTTGCATACATATTCGCGGCCGGCAAGAAGAAATCATCATGAAGGAATAAGCGGCATTGAATCGCAAATTGGAAGGGCTACCGCTGCAAAAGGTGAAGTGAACCGATTTTAACAACAAAAAGAAATCAAACATGAAAACCAAATTCACAAAACTCGCGCTGGCCACGTGACCGTTGGGTAGCTCTGACACTGGAGGTATCGCTTGTGTGTCGTAATATAAAAACCCTGTTCAACTTCGAACCGCCTGTGACGGATGAAGAGGTTCGGGCGGCCGCATTACAATTCGTGAGAAAAGTGAGCGGCTTCAACAAACCATCGAAAATCAACGAAGCCGCATTCCTTGCGGCCGTTGACGACGTAGCGACGATTTCCAAAAACCTTCTGAGCTCGCTTCAGACGAACGCACCGCCGAGGAACCGTGCGGGAGAGGCCGTCAAGGCTCGAGCGCGCGCTGCTAAGAGATTTCCCACATGAACACGGTGCCATCTGGCTGTAAACATTAGAGCAGATCGCCTGAAGCATGCGGCGCAGCCTTTTTGTAGTCTCCATTCTTAGAGACAATCAAAATTACATTCAGAAATCAAAGAACTCTCTTCTTTCCGGCCCTTATCGGACGTCTCTATTCTCTCAGGTCCTTCATGATCCCGGTTATCGGTTGGATCGTCGGCGTTCTCATAGCTATTGCCGGAATTGCCCTTTTATGCAAACTGGATGCGCCCAAAACGCCCGTCATCAGGGTCTGACCCGATTGGTGTGAATATCTGGTTCGTTGACATCCTCCCCGGCCTGAAGGCCAGAGATTCCCGAATCAGGCTCTTAATGCGCTAAGAGCCACTGCTGATCCTGTTCGCGGATGCGGCAGGGATGTTTGCCATGTCCCCGGTTTATGAGCTAATAATGACGGCCTGGTTTTTCTCCAGGCAAACCGGTTGACCGCAGGTTGTGCCAAGCAGCCACTACTCCAGGAAGCACTTATTTGCCCCGGGAGATACCTTTTTAAGATATTGATTGCACCGTTCACGTCGGCATTGATCACGGCACCGCATTGGTTGCAGATATAGAGGCCACGATGAACACGACTGGATTTGCATATTGTCCCGCATATGCAGCATGTCTGGCTCGTATAGTCCTCGGATTCCTTAACAACGCGGATGCCTTTGAGCCTGGCCTTGTACGTGAGCATCTTGATGATCTTATCGAACGGCCATTTGTGGAACTGCTGGTTCCCGCTGTCTCCCCAGTCCTTCCCGTCTCTGATGTCCGTAAGGTCCCCCACGATGATCGTGGAGACACCGCGAGCGTCTGCATCGCTGACAAGAGATCTGGTGAAACTGTGGAGCAGGTGGGTGCGCTGACGAGAGCGCTTCTGGTTCAGAACATGTGTTTTCCGGGATCTGCTCCTGGTGGTCTTTGACTTTTGCTTGTCAAAGTGCCTCTCAAGGGCAGCTAGCTCACCGCCTGACCAGAGGGATGTATCCCCATCCGTGCATGCGGTAGCGGCAAGATTGGTCATTCCAAGGTCAATGGCCATGGTCTCCCCGGATCCTTTCAGTTCGGGGAGGGGTATATTGTATACAAAATGTGCAGACCAGGTACCGTGGTGGTAGATCAGCCGGGCCAGCTGGATTTTGTCGTCGGTGAGGCGAATGCATTTAGGCAGGCGTATCTTCAGATAGAGGAATTGCTTGCCGTAGATGTCTTTCGGGATGCTGAAACGCGCCGTGGACGTTCTCGGATTCCACTTTACGGCATGTTGCTTGAAGGTCACTGCCGAGAGATCAGTTTTCCGTCTGAAACCGGGCGGTTTGACCCTCGCATCGCCTTTCTTCCGGAGAGCGAACCATGATCTATAGGACTGCCAAAGCTCTTCCAGCACCGCCTGAGCGCTTTGTGAGTGCAGGCGGCGGTACCAGAGAGGATGCTCTTGTTTCATGGCGACATCCATCTTTGCGTAGGAGGGTATCTTACCGGTGGTTTTCCAGGCTTCTTTGGCATACCAAACCGCGGTGTTCCATAGCTTTGTCGCGGAGTACCCCAAGAGCCCAAGCAGGAGGGCAGTACTGTCGTCCGTTACCAATACTTTGCCGACAGCGGTCATTGTTTGCAGATCCGGCTCTTTAGCAGATTCGATCATTATTTTAATTATATCATATAGGTGAACGATTGTCTACCGCTAATTAAGATCAGCACGACTCTGGTTGCTTCGAACCAGCGCCTTATATCCCCGCCCTGAAGTGACGGGGTTTTACGGCGCAGATGATAAAGACAGCAACGGGGAATTTTTTACTTGGACCGGTGCCGTTTATGGTGGCGTGGCGGGCGATGCTTATATTCTTGGTCCTCAGTCCACGAGTAATGTTCTCAGTCTTAATACGGGTAGTATTTTTACTTCTCTCAATCCGGGTGGGGGTAGTTACACATTGGCACAGCTGATTGGCGGTGCGGTACTTGGAATAACAATTACGACACGGATCGCGATCTGGGTCGGTATTAGCGTCAGTTCTGGCAGTAGTACGGCTACGATACAATCTCTCACGATAAATTAGTGTCGAAGAGAACAAGAACAACACTTTTGGCATTAAAAAAAGGGAGGCTGGGTTGACCAGCCCCCCACTGAATTAAAAATCTTCTAACAAAACACCAGAAATCCAGATAAAGCAGCAAAAAGTCAATATAATTGAAAAGATATGCATTGACACGTACACAGAAGGGAGTATTTTTGTCCGATAAGAAAACCTATTAAACGGGATAAATGCTTTATAATATCCTCATTTTATGGTATATTGCTCCACCATCGTTTCATATGTGTGGAAACGTGAGGTGTATGAAAGCTTGTGAATGTTTGCGCTCAATTTCTGCACGGATACCTTCGAGTTTCTTGTCTAACTTATTTGTGACTTGAATCACAGTTAATGATATTGAAGTTTATTATAATATTGTACATAACTATTTAATAAGGAGAAGCAGGGGAGGGTTATAAGATATGATTACAAGGAGGATATTTTTACAGACTTTAGCGCTTGTTACCCTTTCCGGCTACACCAAGAATGTCTTTGCACTCGATAAAAAAGAGAGAGTGCTTAACCTTTACAATATCCATACAGGCGAAAGACTGGATATAAAATATTGTTCCTCCGGTATGTATGATCAGGATGCTATTAGCAGGATTAATAACCTATTACGGTGCCATTATTCTAACGAAATAAAGCCTATGGATGTCAGGGTTCTTGACCTTCTCTGCGATATTAAGGACGTTACAGGGAGAGACAAAGAGGTGCTTATAATTTCAGGGTACCGCTCGCCTGCGTATAACGAATATTTACGGAGAACCGGGAGGGGAGTGGTAAAAGACAGCCTTCATCTCCAGGCGCGTGCAATAGATTTCCGCATCCCAAATGTCTACAACAATAAGCTTGCTATCTTGGCAAAGGCCTTTTATACAGGCGGAGTCGGGAAATATCCGGACTTCGTTCATATCGATACCGGACGTGTAAGATACTGGTAATAAGTAATACACGCGCCGACATGCTTCGTAACAGTTATTTTAGTCCGAGGAAAATCCCAAAAGAACAAGTCAGAAATCTATATTCTCTATCTGGATCGCGGTCTGGTTCCTGACGCGTTGCCGACGATCAACACGCTGGAACCGTCTTCCAGAGTGTGATATCCTCCATCGTCGGGATGCGATGATGTGACCCACTCAAAGAGTATCCGTGCATCATCGAGCTCCGGTTTTTCGGGATATTTATAATATGCATGCTGCATGGTCTCATCGTACAGCCCAACACAGCCGTGAGATGCGGGATAGCCAGGCAGGTCGCGACCGTGAATCCAGTATCCGACTCCGTTTCTGTCTATGTAAAACCTGAGTGCGTAGCTCATCGGATAGAGTTCGTTTGTGTTCCCGATAGGGTATAATGACGATTTATGATTCCTGTTGTATGCGTTTATTCTGAATTTGCCCACCGGGGTCATATTATCCTTTGTACCCGTAGCAATGGGCGTAGAGAATATCAGTTGCCCATATTCATAAGCGCCAAGGAACTGTTCCGAGAGATCGATGAGAATGAACTTTTCCTCAGACCCTGCCGGTTCATAGCGATGGGGCATCGGCGTATAATCACGTATATCATCGATTTGTTTGGGAATTTTCAGATAAATTCCCGGATATACGTGACGCCTGTCTATCCTGTTAAACCGGGCAACGTCCTGCCACCTGTCCCCGAACAGTCCCTCGAGAGTTTCACCCTTCAACAGACGTCTGCAATCCCATTTTATTAAAACATCGCTTGTGAGCCCGAGATTACATAACGAATGGGCTGTCGTCCTGGCGCCGGCATTCCCGGGAGGAGGGATTGATCCGCTGGACTTAAAATATTCGCAAAGCTCTTGAGCAGCAATTTTCTTTTCAATAATACCTTGACCGATACTCTTTCCGCACCTATAATTGCCGATAGTTGTTTTTATTTTAAGCTAGCAGACTTTATCGGCATGAGACGATCCTTGGCTTTAAGCAGATCAGGAGATCTTTGACAGGATTCATATTATTTCGTATAATAAACATTATCATTTTAAGAGGAGGTATTCGATGAAGCTAAGACCATTGCACGATTGGGCTGTGATACTGCCTTCGACGGGGGATGAGATGACCGCCGGTGGACTGTATATCCCTGACACGGCGAAAGTAAAGCCGCAGGAAGGAGTGGTCGAAGCGGTCGGACCAGGGGCGTATGAAGAAGAGAAGCGCGGAAAGAAGAAGGAAGAAGGGAAGGAGCGTAAATTCATCCCCACGAGCGTGAAACCGGGCGACCATGTTATCTACGAGCGGTACGCCGGACAGACCTATAAAATAAACGGTGAGGAGCGGATACTCGTGCGGGAGCGCGACATCCTCGGCACCATGTCGGGAAGACCGTTGCAGATTCCCTCTATGACTTCCGCGTCAGGAACAACAGCGCTCGCGAAACCCGCGCTACCGTCACGCGTGGAAGCGCAGAAGCCGGTGAAAAAAGCAGGGAAGATGGTGAAAAAGCCCGCAGGGAGAGCCACTTCGAAACCTTCTCCGAAAAAAAAGGCCGCTAAGAAAGCTGCTCCGAAAGCGGCCAAGAAGAAAGCGGCGGTCAAATCAACAAAAAAGACTACGGGCCGCAAGGCCAAAGGCAGGAAAACAGGGAAGAAGAAATAGGGGTATTCCGTGGAAGACGATTTCGTATCACGCGAGAAGAAGATCCTGTCCATCCTTGAGCAGGAAATCGAGGACGGCGAGCAGATGACCGCGGCGGTCAGAAAGATCGCAGAGCAGATGCTGCTTGGAGAAAAAGGATATCTCCCGGGCGATATCAGGAGGAACGTCGTATTTGATGTGGTGCTTGGCTCGGAGACGGCAAAGTCTTTCGTGGACTTTCTCATTTCCGTGGACGGTATGATCGCAATGGTCATAAAATGCGCAGCGGGGTCTCTTAACTCGAGGGAACGCCACGTTGTTGCGGCTGCGAGGGTGCTCGGCGATTTTCAGATCCCCGTGGCCGTGGTCATGGATCCGATGAACGCCGTCGTGCTTGACGGCGTGACGGGCAAGATGACCGGCGAAGGGTTTGAAGCAATCCCGAAGAAAGAGCAGATACGCCGGATGCTTTCCGGTATCAGCCTGGTCCCGCTCCCGCCTGAAAAGGCTGAGAGGGAAAAGCGGGTCTTGCTCGCCTTTGATGCCATCAGATGCTGTATTCCACAGGGGGCAGACGGAGGCGTGCCGCTCGGCGGTATTACTGAAGAATAGATAAACATCACTTAACTCAGAATCTTTACTCCATTAGAGAAGGCCGCCGGCTCCTGACGGCGGTGCATATCGTTCCCTGAAGATGGTGGTATAAAGCCACCTCCGGCATTCGTTAGAGTACTAAGCATTCTAACGGAGTTTACTGTTTCCCCTTCCATGGACCGCATTCTCCCTCTGTTTCGCACGTTGCCATCATTTCCTCACTCCATCTCGATCAAAACAAACCTTGACTGTGAGCGTCTCATGATGCTAAAATATCAAAAATATTAACGAATACGGGCAGATGGACAGGATTAAAAAGGCGGTCATCATATTCATCGCACAGGGCGCATATGCCGGGAGACTTCCTGTTGCGCCGGGGACTGCGGGGACAATTATCGGGGTGCTCCTCTACCTGTGGATGAGAGCCATTTCTCCCGCACCCTATCTGGTCCTCTGTTTCATCATCATTATGATCGGGACGTGGACCGCCGGTCGGGCAGAGTTGTTCCTCGGCCGCAAGGACAGTCCCTCGATCGTGATCGATGAGATCGCAGGTTATCTTGTGGCCATGTTCATGGTCCCGCAGGCTTGGGGTTTTGTTGTTACGGGATTTCTCCTCTTCCGGGTCTTTGATATTATAAAACCCTATCCCCTGAAAAGGCTCCAGAATATCCACGGAGGCGCCGGGGTGATGGCTGACGACATCGGAGCCGGAGTGTATACGAACCTTGTGCTCCAGGCCGCAGCATTTTTTATCGCCTAATGTGAAACGACGGAATTACCTGATAACAAGGATAGACAACCACATTTCCATCCACGCTGCAGTGCGCTCGTCTGAACTCATGCCCGCGCATTCCCCCTGTTAGGCGCGAAGCGTCAGGAGGCGGTTAAGCGGGCAACGTTATTTTAATGCTTGCTAAATGGCAAAATTTGCGATATATTCATAAAAATGATCGCGGCATAAGCCTGCCGGCATTGGCTGGAATCGTTATCTCGCCGCACGGCACGTTGCAGGAGTGCTCGAAGTGTTCGCGCACTCATCCGGATACGCCAAGTAAGCGATGTCCGAAAACCTTATACTGCATCAAAAATTCGTGCCTTCCGGTTACAGAATGATCTGTAACTAGGCCGGGAACCGGCCGAAGTAACGCACGGGGAGACGGAAATAAGACGCGCTAAAGGCAATACCTTTGTCGCGCATCCGTCGTTGAACCGTGAAATCCCCACTACAATTGCTTCTACTATTTAGTGGCGGGTAGTTCATTGATCCAGATAACCGAAGAGACTTTTGAGAAAACCCTCCGGTCCTTTATCCGTTCGGAAGAGATCAACCTCCGCAATGCGACTTTCATTGATCCCTATGGGATGCTGGCACTCCTCGAAATCGGCGAGATCTGCATGCTTGAAGACGTGAGGAAGGTCGTCATCCTTCCTAAGTTTGATGATGTTCTCAAGTACCTCGAACGGATGAACTTTTTTACTTTTGCCCGGCGTTATTTTAACCTTGAGCCATCCTCGCCGGACCTTTTCGCCAAATATCAGCGGAGCGCGGATTCAGACGTACTCCTCGAGGTCACGCCCATTGAAAAAGCTGGCGATATCCATCTCATCACTGGAAAGGTGAGAGACCGTGCGCAAGCCATCCTCGAGACCCACCTGCACTACGACGAACGAGCTATCAGCAGCTTCATCGTGGCCCTCTCCGAAGTCTGCCAGAACATCATCGAGCATAGCGAGAACAAGGGTTTTGTGGGCATCCAGAAATACCGGTTCCAGAACCTGAACAAGAACGTGGTCAAGATCGCGGTCATGGACATTGGAATCGGATTCCGCAAGTCTCTTGCCGGCAGGTTCAAACTGCGAAGCGACCTCGATGCCATCGAGCAGGCGCTCCTGCACGGCGCCTCCCGCTACGAGGACGAGGGCCGCGGCCATGGCTTGGCTGCGGTGCGCAGGTTCGTCAATCAATGGCAGGGCAAGCTCTCCATCCGATCAGGTACAGCAAAGCTCTCCCTCATTCCCGAATGGGCCCGGGGTAACGAGAAAGAGCGGAATCTCATAGCCTTCCCCGGCTCGCAGATCAATATCCTGCTTCCGGAAGTGTAGCCTTGCCGCTATAGTCCTCTGCCTTTTAAGGAGGGGGAGGGGTGAGGGTGAACCGTCTGTTCCTGAAAACCATGCTCACGTCATTCCCGCGCTAAGCGCGAATCCAGACAGTAATTCCACACTAAAATTCTCCTTGACAAACTATCCTATATATGGTTCAATTGATTCAATTGAATAATAACAAAAGATTGGGCTGGGGAAAGAAGATTAAGAATTAGGACTGGAAATGACCAAATACGACCTTTTTAAACTCCTTAGAGAAGAGCTCAAATACGGCTCGAACAACCTCGTAACACGGCCCTCGGGCCAGGCGATTCGGGAGCGGATTGAGCGGGACATCGAAAAGGAGCCCGAGGGCGCGGTGATTGCCCTCGATTTTTCGAAGATCGGGGTGATCGACTATTCCTGCGCCGATGAGATCGTGACGAAGCTTGTGTCACGGCTCCTCAGCGGAGAATACGGCGACAAGTATCTTCTCCTAGCGGGGTTGAACGAAAACCAGAAGGAGAACATCGAGGTGGCGCTTGAACGCAAGGACCTTGCGGTCATGGCCGAGACGCGGGATGGCAAAAGGGTAGTCCTGGGGAAACTTAATAATTATCTCAGGGACACGCTCGATTTCATCGTCAAGAGAAGAACGGTGACATCAAAAGATCTTTCGGACGGCAGGAAGCTTGAAGCGAACACGAGCGGCACCCGGCTTCTGAACCTGCACAAGAAGCGGCTTGTCAAAAGGGCCGAAGAGATGCGAAATGACGGGAAAATATGGGTGTATGAGCTCTTGTGAAAGTCAATTTTCGTTGACTGTGAGCGCATCGTGATGATACAATGTGACGTATTGTTCGCGATTGCAGGATGTGAGAATGGTGATTCCCCATGCGCGCTGAAATCATAGCAACCGGCACCGAGCTTCTGTCAGGCGGCGTGCCCGACACGAATTCCCTCTTCCTTTCGGAGGAACTCCTGCTCGTCGGCCTCGAGACGGCATTCAAGACCGTTGTCGGCGATGATGAGAAGGACATGGAAGAGGCGCTCCGCAGGGCCATGGATCGGGCCGACGCGGTGATCGTCACCGGCGGGATCGGACCCACCGACGATGACATCACGCGCAAGGTGATCGCGAAGATCGTTAAGCGGCGTCTGGTGCTGAACGAGGACGCGTTTAAGGCCATCCATGCCAGGCTTTCCGGCAGAGGCAGGGAGTACGTGAGCTCGAACGACCGGCAGGCATTGATCCCCGCAGGCGCGCGGCTCCTCCAGAACCCCGTGGGCATAGCACCCGGTTTCTTTCTCGATGAGGAGAACACGTTCATCGCCGTCCTCCCCGGTGTCCCCAAAGAAATGACGGCCATGTTCCTCGAGGGGCTCCGGCCGGTTCTTGAGGAACGGTTCGGCGGCAAAATATTCATCAGACGCAGGATATTGCACACCTGCGGCGTGTCCGAGTCCGCAGTGAACCAGGCCATACAGGACATCATGAAGCGCGGGACGCCGGCCGTGGGACTGACGGTAAAAGAGACGGGCGTGGACATCCGCATCATTGCCAGCGAGACCGGCGCCGAGCGGGCTCAGTCGCTTGTGGACAGCACCGAGGCGGTGATACGGGAAAGGCTCGGCGATGCCGTGTACAGCGTTGACGGTCAGCCGATGGAAGAAGTGGTCGGCGCGCTTCTCAAACAGCGCAGGCTCAAGCTCTCAGTCGCCGAATCCTGTACCGGCGGCCTGATCGGCGCAAGGATCACGAACATTGCCGGGAGCTCGGAGTATTTCGAACGTGCTGCCGTGACCTACAGCAATCCGGCGAAGACGGAGATGCTCGGTGTTCCGAAAGCATTGCTCGAGCGCTACGGCGCGGTCAGCAGCGAGGTGGCAGCGGCCATGGCGCGGGGCATCCGGCAGGCCGCGAAGACGGACCTCGGGCTTTCGGTCACCGGTATCGCCGGCCCCGACGGCGGCACCGAGCAAAAGCCCGTGGGGCTCGTGTACACCGCGCTCGCGAGCGCCCAGGGAGTCAAGACCAATGAGCACCGGTTTCTCGGAAACAGAGAGCAGGTGCGCATGAAGGCATCCCAGATGGCCCTGGACATGGTGAGACGGCATCTGATTGGTTAACGCGGAATGGAAACCTTGGGGAAATATGATTTGTTGATAGCGCGTTCATTCCGTATTTGATATGCGAACTTTCATCGCCATAGAGATCCCTGCTGAGATCATAAAGGAGATGGCGAAGGTCCAGGACGAGCTCAAGCGCTCCGGCGCTGATGCGGGCTGGACCAGACCTGAGGGGATCCATCTGACGCTCAAATTTCTGGGAGAGGTGCCGGAAGCGAGGATCGAGGAGATCAAGAACGCCCTGGTCCAGGCTGCCGAATCCACGAGCAGGTTCCGGCTGAAGATAGCCGGGGCAGGTGCCTTCCCGAACCCGAAGAATCCCCGTGTGGTCTGGCTTGGGGTGTCGGGCGATAATGACAGGCTTTCAGCGCTTCAGGGCTCGGTTGAGAAATCGATGACAGCAATCGGGTTTGACCGGGAGGAACGGGCCTTTTCCCCCCATCTCACGCTGGCGCGGATCAAGTATCTCCGGCCGCGGTACTCCTGGCAGAAAGCGATCGACAGCATCAAGGACATAAGGCTAGCCGAGTTCGATGTGGACCACGTCAGCCTCATGAAGAGCGACATCAAGCCGTCGGGTGCGGTATATACGGAGCTCGGCAGGGTAAGTCTGAAATAAGCTTAAAATTCGACATTCAAAGTTCAATGCTACTGGCGAGCCGCGCAGCGGCGAAAGGAGATCCATAATGGCGGACAAGGACAAGTTGAAGGCGCTGGAACTGGCGGTGGGCCAGATCGAGAAACAGTTCGGCAAAGGCTCCATCATGCGCCTGGGCAGAGAGGAAGTCCCGGCGGGCATTCCCGCGATATCCACGGGTTCCCTGGGCCTGGACATCGCCCTCGGCGTGGGCGGCGTGCCGCGCGGCAGGATCATCGAGATCTACGGCCCCGAGTCCTCGGGCAAGACCACGCTTGCGCTCCATATCATCGCCGAGGCGCAGAAGGCCGGCGGCCAGGCGGCTTTCATCGACGCAGAGCATGCGCTCGACGTGATCTATGCACGCAAGCTCGGGGTCCGCACCGACGACCTGCTGATCTCCCAGCCGGACACGGGCGAGCAGGCGCTCGAGATCACCGAGACGCTTGTCCGGAGCGGCGCCATCGACGTGATCGTCGTCGATTCCGTGGCCGCGCTCACGCCGCGGGCCGAGATCGAAGGTGAGATGGGCGATGCGCACATGGGACTCCAGGCGAGGCTCATGAGCCAGGCGCTCAGAAAGCTCACGGGCGCGATCAGCAAGTCCGCGACGACGCTCGTCTTCATCAACCAGATCCGCATGAAGATCGGTGTCATGTTCGGCAATCCCGAGACCACTACCGGCGGCAACGCGCTCAAGTTCTATGCCTCGGTGCGGCTCGACATCCGCAAGATCTCGGCCATCAAGGAAGGCGAGGACGTGACCGGCGGCAGGGTGAAGGTCAAGGTGGTGAAGAACAAGATCGCGCCGCCATTCCGGTCCGCGGAGTTTGATATCATGTTCAACGAAGGAATCTCGAAGATCGGCGAGATCATCGACATGGGCGTGGAGAAGAACATCGTGGAGAAGAGCGGCGCCTGGTTCTCCTACAGCGGCACGCGGATCGGCCAGGGACGGGAGAATGTGAAGCAGTTCCTCCTGGAACACCCGGAGATGGCTTCCGAGATCGAGCAAAAAGTACGGCAGGCTGCCGGCCTCCCGGCTGTTGGCGTCCGCGGCGGAGAGCAGCGCTCCAGCCCGGGACAAGGATACCGCACCGCAGGGTGAGCGCGGAGGAAAAGCCGCGAAGGGCCAGAAGTCCGAGAAGCACGTGGAGGCGTAAATGAATCTGAACGATCTGCTCAAAATGACTTTTGAAAAACGCGCGTCCGACCTGCACCTCAAGGTCGGGGTGCCGCCGATCCTCAGGATCGACGGCAGGCTGACGCCGCTCGAGACCGAGAAGCGGCTCACGCAGGAGGATGCCCTCGCCATTGCCATGGGCATCATGAACGCTACGCAGAAGGCGAAGTTCAAGGAAAAAAACGAACTCGATATGGCCTATGCCGTGCCGGGGCTGGGTCGTTTCCGCGTGAACGTGTTCCAGCAGCGCGGCAGCGTGGGCATGGTCTTCCGGCAGGTTCCGGCGAAGATCTTGAATTTCGAGGATCTCATGCTTCCCACGTGCTTACAGAAGATTGCGCAGGAGCAGCGCGGTCTGATCCTCGTGACGGGGACGACCGGAAGCGGTAAATCCACGACCCTTGCAGCGATGATCGATTATATCAATACGTCCCGAACCGCCAACATCGTCACGATCGAGGATCCGATTGAATTTTTACATAGAGATAAAAAGAGCATCGTGAACCAGCGCGAGATCGGCACCGATACCTTTTCATTCAGCGACGCTCTGCGGAGCGCCTTCCGTCAGGACCCGGACGTGATCCTCGTGGGAGAAATGCGGGACTTCGAGACCATCTCCACGGCGCTGACCGCAGCCGAGACCGGCCACCTCGTGCTCTCCACCCTGCACACGCTGGACGCGGCGGAGACGGTCAACCGTATCATCACCGTTTTCCCCCCTTACCAGCAGAAGCAGGTCAGGATGCAGCTTGCCTCGGTGATCAAGGGGATCATCTCGCAGCGGCTCGTCGCCAAGGCGGACGGCAGCGGCCGCGTGCCGGCGGTCGAGGTGATGCTCGGTACTCTGTCGGTGCGCGAGGCGATCATCGATGATGCAAAGACCCGCCAGATACCGTCGATCATCGCAGCCGGCATTACTCACTACGGCATGCAGACCTTTGACCAGTCGCTGCTCATGCTGTACAAGAAGGGTGTGATCACCTATGACGAGGCGATCATGACTGCGAGCAATCCCGACGACTTTGCACTCAAGGTCAAGGGCATCCAGTCAACGAGCGATCTCACATGGGAAGAGGAAGATCAGCGAAAAACGGGTAGTAAGCCGGCTGCAGGTCCGGCTCCAAAGACGGGAGGCTCTCCCAGTCCTGCCAAGAAGGAGGGTGAAGCGCGGGAGTACAAGGGACCCTCAACGGACAGCGACTTCAAAATAGACCGGTTTGGAGACAAATAGAAGGATTTAGCGCGGAGACGCGGTGAATGGGTGACGAGAATGACAAGGAATGTACCTGGGCAAAGAACATCGCCTACCGCTATCTTTCGTACCGGCCACGAAGTTATTCAGAGGTTGAGAAAAAGCTGCGTGACCAAGGATTCGGCGATGTCACTGTTCGCACAGTCCTATCCAATCTGATCCGGCTCGGATACATCGACGATGAAAAGTTCGCGGAGCAGTGGGCGCAGAGCAGGGTAAGGCTCCGAGGACTCGGCAGGCGCAGGATTGAGCAGGAACTGAGAGATAAGGGCGTTGACCAGGAAACTGCGCGTCGGGCGCTTAATGACGTTCTGACCGCTGATCTCGAAATCGAAACAGCGAGAAGGGCCGCCGAGCGGAAGCTCACGACGATGAGAACCCTCGACGGGGAAACCAGGCGCAGACGGCTTGCAGGTTTCCTCGAAAGAAAAGGGTTCTCGTTCGCAGTAATTCGTCAAATTTTAATAAACACTGATCGAGGTTGAAACCACAGATAATCAGAAGCAGGCGCGTTTCTTAACGACACGGCTTAATACGGATATAATTCTTGAATTCGGGATTAACATCCTAAAACTGTGCGTCCGCCTTCATCCGTCATCTGTGGTTATTTTAATTTTATTTGAGATTAAGGAGTAAGACTTGAAGGCAAACGATTTGCGGAAGCTTTTTTTAGACTACTTTGCAGAGCGGGGGCATAAGATTGTGCCGAGCTCGTCGCTCGTTCCCCGGAACGACCCGACGCTGCTGTTCACGAACGCGGGCATGGTGCAGTTCAAGGGCGTGTTCCTCGGCGAGGAAACGCGGGACTACAAGCGCGCGGTGACGAGTCAGAAGTGCATGCGCGCCGGCGGCAAGCATAACGACCTCGAGAATGTCGGCCATACGGCCCGACATCACACTTTCTTCGAGATGCTCGGTAACTTCTCGTTCGGCGATTACTTCAAGAAAGAAGCGATCGCCTTTGCCTGGGAATTCCTGACGGGCGTTGTCAAGCTTCCGAAGGACAAACTCTGGGTCACGATCTACAAGGATGACGACGAGGCATTCGGCTTTGGCAGGAAGTGGCCAAGGTCCCGACCGGCCGCATTGTGCGTCTCGGCGAGAAGGACAATTTCTGGCAGATGGGAGACACCGGTCCCTGCGGCCCATGCTCCGAGATCATCATCGACCAGGGTCCAGAGGTCGCTGCGGGAAAGGCGACTGCGCCGTAGGATGCGACTGCGACCGCTATCTTGAGATCTGGAACCTCGTGTTCATGCAATTCAACCGCGACGCAACGGGAAAGCTCACACCGCTTGCCCAAGCCAAGCATCGACACGGGCATGGGACTCGAGCGGCTGTCTGCAGTGGTCCAGGGCGTCAAGAGCAATTTCGAGACCGACCTGTTCCAGCCGATCATCAAACAGATCGCAGCGCTTGCCGGCGTGCCGTACCACAAGGACCAGCAGGCGGACATCTCGTACCAGGTGATCGCCGACCATCTCCGGGCAATGACCTTTCTGATCTCCGACGGCGTGCTCCCCTCGAACGAGGGAAGGGGATACGTGCTTCGGCGCAGTCATCCGCAGGGCTAGCCGCTACGGCAGGCTCATCGGGATCGACAAACCGTTCCTGTACAGGCTTACGGGGGTGGTCGTGGACGAGATGCGCGAAGCCTATCCCGAACTCGTGGACAGCCGCGAGCACGTGGCCAAGGTCGTGCTGCTCGAAGAGGAACGGTTCGCCACGACGCTCGACTCCGGTCTCGCGCTTCTGAATGAAACGGTAGCCAAGATCAAGGCCGAGAAGAAGAACGATGATCCCCGGCGACGTGCTGTTCAGGCTCTACGATACCTTCGGTTTCCCCCTCGACCTTGTGGCGGATATGGCTCGGGACATGGACCTGAAGCTTGATGAAGAGGGATACCGGAAGGCCATGCAGGAGCAGCGGGAAAAGGCTCGGGCGGCTTGGGCCGGATCAGGCGAGGAGAAGGTCAAACCCGTCTATAAAGAAGTTGCCGGCGGTATCCGCAAGCCGGTGTTCACGGGTTATGATATACTTCAAGATAACGGCCAGATCGTTGCTATCATTAAGGGAGACAAAAGTGTCACCGAGGCGCGTGAGGGTGACGAGGCCGAGCTAATCCTGGACCGGACGCCCTTCTATGCCGAATCGGGCGGCCAGGTGGGAGACAAAGGCGACGTGCTCGGCGAAGGCGCCAAGTTCTCGGTCAACGATACGGTGAAACCTTACGAAGATCTCATCGTTCATCGGGGCAGGCTCAAGAAGGGCACTCTCAAGGTGGGTGACACGGTGCTCGCGCGGGTGGACGAGGAGAGCAGGGGTGATACGGCGCGACACCACACTGCCACGCACCTGCTCCACGCCACGCTCCGGTACGTGCTCGGTGACCACGTGAAGCAGGCGGGTTCGCTTGTAGCGCCTGACCGGCTACGGTTCGATTTCGCACACTATACGGCGCTTACGGACCGTGAGTTGAACAGGCTCGAAGAGGTCATCAACGAGCACATCATCGAGAACCATCCCGTAGAGACAATGGTGATGGACATTGACCAGGCGGTCGCTTCCGGAGCCGTGGCGCTTTTTGATGAAAAGTACGGCGACCGGGTACGGGTGGTCACGGTCAAGGACGTGAGCAAAGAGCTCTGCGGTGGCACGCACACCCGTGCAAGCGGCGATATCGGTGTGTTCAAGATCATCTCCGAAGTGGGCATCGCCGCGGGCGTCCGGAGAATAGAGGCCGTTGCCGGCCGGCACGCGTACCGGGCGTTCAAACGCGAGGAGCAGAGTATCATGGATATTGCCCAATTGCTCAAGGCATCGGACCTCGATGTCGTCCCGCGCGTTGAGAAGCTTGTTGCCCAGGTCAAGGGTCTGGAGAAGGATCTCGATCAGTTCAAGCATAAGCTCCAGTCGTCCCAGGCCGGTGACGTCGTCGGCGGGGCGCAGGTGATCGACGGGATTAAGGTGCTCACAAAGCGCGCTGACGGCATGGACCCCAAGGATCTGCGCGACTTTGGCGACAAACTGAGGGACAAACTCGGCTCGGGCATCCTGGCACTCGGCTCGGTCAAGGACGAGAAGGTGAGTATCATCGTGATGGTCTCGAAAGACCTTACGTCCCGGTTTCACGCCGGCCAGATCATTAAGGAAATGGCGGCCATCCTCGGCGGTACGGGCGGCGGCAAGCCCGATTTGGCTCAGTCCGGAGGGAAAGACCCCGCTAAATTGGACACGGCGCTCGAGGCGTTGTATGCTATAATAAAAAAAACATAAGGAATTCGTACGGAAGATGGATATCCCAGGAAGGAGGATAACATGACGGTTTCAGATATTATCAAGAAGGCTATGCTGGTAGGGCTTGGCGCGCAGGAAAAGGCCAAGGAGTTCGTCGAGGAGCTGGTGAAGGCAGGAGAGCTCTCAAAGAGCGAGGGCGCGTCGCTCGTAAAGGAATGGGTCTCCAAGGCCGAGGAAAGCACGAAGGACATGGACCACAAGATCAAGGATGCCATGGCGTCCGCCTTTGAGAAATTCAATATCCCGTCCCGTGACGATATCGAGAAAGTCGAGAAGAAGCTCCAGAACATCTCCGCGAGGCTCACGAAGCTTGAGGGAGGCGAAGGGAAAGGCGGGGCATAGCCCGAGGCCTCGCAACGCCAATGTCTCTTTTGAGTTTTAGGAGAAGGCATTTCCGTGACATCCCGCGGATCGGACGGATCATCGCGGTAGCGTCCCGCCACGGGTTCGGCCATCTCGTGGAGCAGATGGGCCTGCAGCGATTTGTGTCGTTCGGCAGGCGCATCGTCTCGTTCAAAAAGCCCCCATCTCTCGAGCACCGGGTGAGCGCTCCCGAGCGTCTCCGGCTCATGTTCGAAGAGCTGGGGCCGACGTTCATCAAGCTCGGGCAGGTTCTGGCGTGCAGGCCGGACATGCTGCCCATCGAATATGCACGTGAGCTGTTGAAATTGACGGACTCCGTTGCGCCATTTCCTTCCGCGGAAGCACAGAAGATCATCGAACAAGAACTGCACGCGCCGATCAACTCCATTTTTAAGGATTTTGATAACGCTCCGGTGGCTGCTGCGTCCATCGCCCAGGTCCACCGGGCGTGGCTGCTTGATGGCCGCGAGGTCATGGTAAAGGTGCAGCGGCCAGATATCGACCGGCTCATCGAGCGGGACATCAGTATTATGCGGGGTATCGCCGACCTTATCGAGGCGCGGGTTCCGGAAATGGCGCCCTACAATATCCCGGGAATCGTCGATGAATTCGCGCGCACCATCAACAGGGAGCTCGATTTCTTTATCGAAGCAGCGAACGCTCTTCAACTCAGAAATAACTTCGAGCACAGCGATGTCCTGTACATCCCCCAGGTTTATACCGAATTTTCAAGCAAACGGGTGCTCGTACTCGAAAAGATTGACGGCATCCGCATCGACGATTTCGATCGGATCGATGCTGCGGGATTTGACCAAAAGGACATTGCCCTGAAAGGGGCAGCCGCATTCTTCAAGATGGTCCTCCAGGACGGCTTCTTCCATGCGGATCCCCACCCCGGAAACATCTTCGTGCTCTCCGACGGGAGGCTCGGTCTCGTGGACTTCGGCATCATGGGCCGGGTCACGGAAGAGAACATGGAACACTTCGCGAACACCTTCCTCGCCCTGGCAGGGCATGATTACGACGCGCTTGTCCGACAGTACGTGAATCTCGGTTTTTTGTCCGAGGATTCGGTGGATGTAGAAAAGTTTCAGCGTGAGATGAAGGAGGACCTCGCTGAACTCCTGGAACCCTACTACGGCATGCAGGTGAAACAGATAGATTTCGGCGCTTATGTAGACCGCGTCACCCATATCCTCATCCGTCACAAGCTCAGGATGCCGCAAAATTTGTATCTTATGGACAAAGCGCTCATTACGCTCGAAGGCATCCTGAAGCAGCTCGACCCCGCATTCAATTATTTCGATTCGGCGAAGCCCCATGTGGCAGAACTCATCCGCCGGAGACGAAACCCGTTCAGAGCCGCCGAACTCCTGAGGAAGAACGTAGTGGAGTTCACCGATGCTTTTTCACTCCTGCCGCGGCAGATGAAAACGGTTTACAGAAAATTCATGCGTGGCGATTTCCGGGTGAATATACACCATGAGGATCTCAATCATTACATCCGTGACCTTGACAAATCGAGCAACCGCCTTTCGTTCAGCATCATGACCGCGGCCATAATCGTATCATCATCCATCATCATCCATGCGGGCACGGGGCCGGTACTCTTCGGACTGCCGATGTTCGGTCTGATCGGTTATGTGATCGCGGCGCTCCTGGGGATCTGGTTACTCATCGGCATCCTGCGGTCAGGGCAGTTGTAGAAAAGGATTGCGCGTGCAGAAGAATGAACCAAAACAGTCATTGATTTCCCGATGGGAGGGAGTCAAAGAATGGGTCAAGAAACACCCGTGGCCGTCGTTCCTGATTGCTACAGGCATGCTCACCATAATGATCCATTTTTACACTGCACTGTTTGTCCCGCCATCAAAGGAAAAGGTCTGGAAGGAAGTGCAGGTCACGGAGGGCATGAGTTTTAAGGTCATCGCGGCCACGCTCCAGAAAGAAGGAATCATCCGTTACCGGGGGTATTTCGAGATCATCGGAAGGCTTCAGGGCATCAGCCGCAAGGTGCGCGTAGGCTATTACGGGATGAGCACGAGCATGAGCATGTGGGAGGTGCTGGAGGCCCTCAGAAAAGGCAAGATTATTGAGTACGAGGTCGTGGTACCGGAGGGATACAATCTCTATCAGATCGGATGGACGCTTTCAAACACACCGATCATCTCCGACCCTCAGGAGTTCATAAAACTGGTGAAGAACAAGGAATACGTCCATTCCCTCGGCATTGATGCTGATACGCTCGAAGGCTACCTGTTCCCGGACACCTACTATCTACCCAAAGGCACCAAGATCGAAGACGTTCCGAAGAAGATGGTTCAGCGCTACAAGGCGGTGTTTGACGACAGCTATCGCGCTCGAGCGGAGGAACTCGGGTTTACCGAACAGCAGATCATCACGCTGGCTTCGATCGTAGAGAAAGAGGCCAAGGTTGCTTCAGAACGGAAGCTCATCTCCGCAGTGTATCACAACCGGCTGAAGAAGGGCATGAGGCTTCAGGCGGACCCGACCGCTGTTTACGGCACTAAAGCGTGGGTCACCCATGTCACGGCGCAGGATCTCAGGCGGAATTCTCCATATAATACCTATCTTCACAAGGGCCTTCCTCCCGGCCCTATCGCAAACCCGGGTCAGGGTGCGATCCTTGCTGCGCTCTATCCCGAGCCTGCGGACTATCTTTTCTTCGTGGCTCAGGGGGATGGCAGCCACTATTTCTCGAATGATTATGGTGCGCACGAAAAGGCTATCGATAGGTATCGAGCGAATAAGAAGAAGGCGAGGCAGCAGACAATTGTAAAGAAGAAGCAGTAGCGGGTTATTCGATACGGACCGTGAAGACATAGAATTCGGGCAGGGAAAGTATCTTCTCCCTCAGCCCCGGGATGTCGAATTTTCCATAGGCCATGGAGTTGTCGTAGAGTTTGATGGTCTTTTTATTCGTATCGATTTCGTATTTCCCGCCGCCGGCGACAATCCACACACGATCAGCGATGGCGTATCGCTTGCCCCCGGAGTCATAGCCTCCTTCGATTCCCTTGTCGAGACAGAACCGCTCAACGATGTTGGCATGATACTTCGTGAACTCTTTGGGCGAGAAGACGAGATATTCTGTGGACCTGTGTCGGATCTGGACGAACTTGCCGCTTCTCGCCGGAGGGATCCCGGTTTTAGCGATTGCTGTGTAGTAGAGATGTGTGTAATCGATGAACACCATGGCCATAAGCATAGTATAGCCTTTTTTGCCGAGCAGGACGAAGGCGAGACTGGGGAAAGAAAGCAACGAGGCCGGTATGATGATTACATCAAAAAATTGCTATTCTAAGGAGTCCAAACAATTAACGGTTGCTACTCGTAAGTTAGATGCCCCATGCTGAGGTGCTCTTTGTAACATCTCTCGAAACTTTCCGCATATTTTACTTCGAAGACCTTCCGGCCGTTTTGACACTTGTCGAAGAATTTTCCTGATGTTTGGCCTGCTCGAAGTACGTCAAATTAACGCAGGGACAGCGGGTAAGGACGGCAGGTATGCAAATATTCAAACTCTCTGTTTGGTATTGCAAAGGAGGACGTCCGTCCATCGGGCAACCGAGGCTGTTAAGAGGCAGATGATGACAAATCCAATATTTTAGAGTTCACCATATTTTTGCCGGTTTCCTTAGCAGCATTCATAAGTTCTTCGGCCTTTTTGATCAGCATATCTATGGAATATGTCGGGCCGTCGCAGGTAACGATACCTGTACTGAACGTTACCGGCCAGCCGTTATGTTCCACCATATCCAGAAGATGTTTCTGAACTTTATAAATAATATCGGTGGCGTCCTCATTCTTTGTCTCCGGTATAAGGATAGCGAACTTGGAACCTCCAAGTCTTGAAATAACATCTGTTGACCGCAATGTTGACCTCATTGTTTGTGCTGCTTCATGGAGAAGGTAATCGCCGGCAATATGGCCAAGGCTGTCATTTATGTGTCTTAGATTCTCTATGTCGATATAAGCGAGAGTAAGGGGCTGTTTGGATGTAGCTGATCTGTCGATTTCAGCACGTGCCTGTTCATAAAAGAATCTGATGTTCGCTACGCCCGTCAAATCATCGGTGAAGGCATGCGCACGGTCTTTTATTAATAGTTTCTTTAGGGCTGTAATGGAATACGCAACGATCAAGAACATTCCGAGCACCATTGTGGCATTCCAAATGGGAACAGCGATGTGAGAATAAGGATGTCCAGACACCAGATCAGACATGGCCCAGGTGATAGCACTGAAAATTGATAGTAAGGCGGCAGAAACCCCTCCCTCGAACCAGGCAATCAGTATGATAGGAAGAAGATAGAGAGCTGAAACGGAAATGTCATAGCTCGTAATGGAGTCAAGACTTCCGATTGCCAATACGACTATAAATCCGATGAGCGTAAGAAATGGTTTGGGGAGTTTTCCAGGAAATTCCAGGATCGTCTTAATCCGCATAATTTTCGATGCCTACAGTTGTGATAAATTTTGAAGGATGTTCTTTAGCCCGCCTTGTAGGTTAGCCCTCCGGCAATGGTCGGTTTTTCTCATTTCTACGATCTTCTGTCTTTACCAATTCTCCGTTCAGGGCCCTTGTAATTTGGATCAACCGATTGTCGTCGATCTTTACCCGATCTGAGCTCCCGAAGTAACCTGCGGATCCGTTCCGTCAACTCGTCATTCACATTAGACCTCCTGTCTTTACCAATTCTCCGTTCAGGTCCTTTGTAATTTGGATCAATCGATTGTCGTCGATCTTTACCCGATCTGAGCTCTCGAAGTAACCCCCTGAGCCGTTCCGTCAACTCGTCATTCACATTCCACCTACATCCCTGCGGTTCTAAAAATATGATGATAATGCAGTATAATTTTTTTTAAACGAAATCCTCGTTTTGTTTAAGCTCTTCTTGTGTAGATGACAGAGAGTATTTCTTGTCAGTTGTTGATATCGCTAAGCAATAATAGCACAGAAGAGTCGTAATGAAAAGAACAGGATTGACGGTCCTTTACATCTTCTCCCGATCCGTCTTCAATTCGACAAGATACTTGATTTTGGGGAGCAGAGAGGTTGCGGACGGATATAATTTTCCAGAGGCAACCGTCATTTTCCGCTCCTCGTTATAGAGCGCCTGGACACTTTTCAAGACATCATCGACAAAGGTTGCAACATATGCGTCTCTGTTCGCACCTCGGACCCTTAACTTCCCGAAAACGACCCGGGAGTTACTGTCGACGAAAAATACGCTCGCCCTTTCATTGCTGCTCCGTATTATGACCGCTGAAAACTGGACTTTAATTGTTTCCCTCTTTTCGTTGACAAGACCTAACTCGATCTGTTTGAGAAGACTCGGTGTTCCTCCCTTTTCATCAGGTATTTCGTTTCTCAAAAACCTCCATGGTGCGTATGCGGAGTAGTGGGTATCCAGTTCGATCATTAACTTTTGATACTCTGGAGTATCAAAGCGTCCGGCCAGATTCAGGACATGTGCCTGGTCATCCAGAACGGCCGCCTTCATATTCTTTCCCCATGTTTTTTTCTGTTTCTCGCGGCCCGCTTCGTCGGCAGGGGTGACCATATAGGGGAGAATGCTTTCCCGGTACTTAACTAGGTTGTCTACATTCGACCCCATAAGACTCATTTTACCCATACTATGGGGTGCGGAAAATTCGAGGTACAGATTATCGTCGGTATTGATCCTTCCCCCCATGCTGTAGGCCTTTGCGCCTTCGTTCCCCATCACAAAATAGCTCAGGAAATCCTCGGCTGACCCCATCTTGATCGGTTCCAAATCCTGTTGGACTTCCGGCACCTTGATCCGCCGCTCCAGATCCTTTTCGTCAATTACGATGGGGGAGTTACTACCGATAAGTTCTGCATCATTATGGGTAAGCCATACCATGATGTATGGAAAGACCTCACTCAGGGTTTTGACGACAGATTTGAGATTTTCTTCGGTAAGTTCATAGATCGGCAGCCATTGGCAAACTATGCCGCCGGGGTTAAGATGTTCTGCCGCAAGCTTGAAATACTCGGCAGAATAGAGATACCCCGCCCCGCTAAACCATGGATGGATTGGATCAGCTGTAATGACATCGAATTTCTCTTTCGTGGTCATCAGGAAATTCCGGCCATCGTTGAAGACGATCTTTACTTTTGGATTATCCAGGACATAGTGGTTGTAAATACCGAACGTCCTTGCTACACCAAGCACCTTTGGCTCGATCTCGGCAAGAGTTATCTGTTCGACGCTTGGGTGTACAGAAGTCGCCCCTAGGGTCATGCCGCTCCCCGTGCCGAGCACGAACACTTTCTTTGGGTTCTTGTTGAACAGCATGGGCAGGTGGCCCAATGTGTATTGACACTGCCTATCCTGGTCCCTGTTCGATGCCTCTACCCTGCCGTTGGTTATAAAATACTGATTTCCCCCAGACTGGATAGAACTTACGATTGCATGGACACCCTCCCCATAATACAGGATGTCATTATTTTCCAGGGCTTCACGGACCCTCTCCGGGCTGTTGTACATATCAAGGAGTTGGGATTGATATATGGCGTAAAATTTTTGATCCCACAGTCGCCATATGTTGGGATTTAAGATCAGTACCAGTGCGGCAATCGCTACTGCACCGGATACTCCCCAATTCAGCGACTTTCTACCCCTAACACTCACCATCACGAGCAGTCCGAACCCGATGTTGATCAGGATTATTACCTGAAGGGACCGTTGTATGCCGAGCAAATAGATGAGGACAAAACCACTGACGGCTGATCCGAGGATAGCTCCGATAGTGTTATATGACAGAATCTCGCCAACTGCATGGCCGACTAATTTCTTGTGCTGGCCATGAATCTTCCCGGCCAGGGGGAAAGCAACGCCCATGAAGAAGGCAGGTAAAAACATGAAAGAAAAGGCAAGGACGAAATTGGCCAATTGCCTGGTTTTGAACGGCTGAATCCCCATATGGAGATTATGAAAAAAATTGTACACGAATGCTGTATGTGTCGGTAACTCTCTGATATGCAATGTTACGACGAGGGCAGACACACCAATAATCACCTGCACCATGCCAAAACCGACTACAGACCACAGGGAGTGACCTTCTGTTTCCTTTCGCCACAATCCAGATGTTCTGAGAAATAGACCGTATGCGGCACTACCAAGACCGATTCCCGCGAGGAAGGCCATCAACAGAAGGGTAAATCCGTATACACTTGCGCCGATGACAATGCTGAGAATCCGGGTCCAGAGCACCTCATACCCCAAGGCGCAGAATCCGCTCACCCCGATCCCCCAAAGCACCAGCTTGAGCGGAAAAATATTCTCCGGCTGTTCTGCAACAGTGGTATCTGGTATGTTGGCATCAGTTACAGCGTTCTCTCCAGTGGCTGCCTTGTCGAGAACCGCCTGTGCCTTGTCCTGGAGAATAATGCCGAGAATGCCAATCAGAACATTGATCGATACCGCAATCATCAGGGTAGCACTGACAGAATAGTTGGGTAGTAAAAAGAAACCGGTTGCGGCAGTACCAACTACGGCCCCAAGGGTATTAAAGCCGTAAAGGAAGGAGAGGCGACTGCCTAGCCCTTGCACACGTCTTGTCATTAAACTCGACAATACGGGGAGTGTCCCTCCCATGAGCGTGGTAGGTACGATCAGGGCAACTGTGGCAAACATAATGCGGATTAATGAGAGATAAATAGGAGAGGAATCGTTTATCTGGGCAAGTGGTACGTAAATTACTGGATAGAAACGCATCAATGCCACAAATACAAGCGCTGACAAGGCAATACCGAGTTCAAGGAATCCATAAAGGCGCAACAATTTTCTGTAGTTGCCGACCTTCTTGCCGATCGTATAGCTCCCGAGAGCAAGACCACCCATAAAAACGGCCAAGACCGTGGTTACCGCGAGGTGGGAGCCTCCAAATATGAGGCTCAGGTAGCGGACCCACAACACCTCGTAGATGAGCGCGGCTGCCCCGGATAAGAAAAAGATCAGGTAAATGAGGCCCAGAACAAGTTGCTGCATGACTACTCCCGGTTCACTCCATGACCCTCCCAATGCCCAGAATGCGAAAACCGCGGGGAAAGCACAACCAACAGCGAGATTCGAGGGATGCTGTGCAAGGACAGTCCTTCCTTGGTGGTATGGGTACGATGGTCATTTCTGAAACGCATGGACGGTGTTTTTAGGATATTCCGTCTAACAATTTTTGACCCAATCCTCATATTAACCAAATTATCCAGAAGATGCAACTACTACTAAGTTCAGATAGTGATGCGCAGATTAGTCCCTCTGCCTCGGGTCGAGGGCATCGCGGATGCCTTCGCCTAGGAGGTTATAGCCGAGTACGGTGATGAGGATCGCGAGGCCGGGGAAGGCCGAAAGCCACCAGGCGATCTCGATGTTGTCCTTGCCTGAGGAGAGCAGGCTGCCCCAGCTCGGGGTAGGTGGCTGAACGCCGAGGCCGAGGAAGCTCAAGGCCGACTCGATGAGGATCGCGCCGCCGATGCCCATGGTGGCCGACACGAGGATGGGGGAGAGGCCGTTCGGCAGAACGTGCTTCATGATGATGCGGCCGTCAGTGGCGCCGATGGCGCGCGCGGCGATCACGAACTCCCGCTCCTTGAGCGAGATGAACTCGGCGCGGATGAGCCGGGCCGGCTCCATCCAGCTGGTGAGGCCGATCACGATCATGATGTTGATGATGCTCGGCTCGAGGATGGCGATCACGGCGAGGACGAGGAAGATCGTGGGGATGCTCAGCATGATGTCCACGGCCCGCATGATCAGCGCTGTCGATCCAGCCGCCGTAGTAGCCCGCGATCGAGCCGAGAAGGATGCCGATGATCGTCGCGATCCCGACGGCCACGAATCCTACCTCAAGCGATATCCTGCCGCCCCAGAGCATGCGCGAGAGCACGTCCCTGCCGAGATCGTCGGTGCCGAGGAGGATGCGAGAAGCTCGGTCCGACGAGGATGTTCTTGATGTCGATGGTGGAGGGGTTATAGGGTGCGACGCAGGGCGCGAAGATGGAAAGAATGAAGACGAGCAGCACCAGTATCCCGCCGATGACGGCGAGCCTGTTCTTCATGAGGTAATGAAGAGTTTGTGATGTGAAGGATTCGGCGTTGTTCATGTCTCATTGATCTTCTCATACTCGTTTTTGCCGTTACTCCGGACTCCGCAATCCCGAACTAACGCAGTCTCACCCTCGGGTCCGTAAAGGCATACCCAATATCGGCAAGGAAGTTGCCGAGCATCGTGAGAAATGCCGCCGGTACCAGGATTCCCATGACGAGGTTATAGTCCCGCGAGAAGACCGCCTGGTACATGAGCTGGCCCATGCCGGGAATGCCGAAGACGGTTTCCATGATCACGCTGCCGCCGATGATGCCGGGGAGCGAGAGGCCGAGGATGGTGATAACCGGCATGAGCGCGTTCCTGAGCGCGTGCTTGTAAATGACCGTGTTCTCCGGAAGCCCCTTGGCCCGGGCGGTACGGATGTAGTCCTGGCGCATGACCTCGAGCATGTTGTTCCGCACGTAGCGCGAGAACCCGGCCAGCCCGCCGAAGGCCGAGACGAAGACCGGCAGGATCAGGTGCTCGGCCCAGTCCATGAGCCTGCCCCAGCGCGTAAGCCCGGTCATATCCAGGCTCTGGATTCCCGATATCGGAAGCACGCCCCACTGCACACCGAACAGATAGATGAGCAGGAGCGCCAGCCAGAACGAGGGCGTGGAAAAGCCTACGAAGACGAAGATGGTCGTGAAACGGTCGAGGAGCGAGTATTGTCGTGTGGCGGACATGATGCCGATGGGTATGGCGATCAGGAGCACGAGCCCGAGGGAGAGCAGGTTGATCGTGAGCGTGATCGGGAGGCGTTCGAGGATCTTGTCCTTGACCTTGCGGCCGTCGGCAAAGGCCTCGCCGAAATCAAGGGTCACGAACTTCTTGAGCCATGTGGCGTACTGTTTGTAGAAGGGCTGGTCCGCGCCGTAGAGCTTCCGGAGCCGCTCCCGCGCCTCGGCCGATGCCTTGGCGGAGAATTCCATCTGCGCCTCGGCAGGTCCGCCCGGCGCGAGCCGCATGACGCCGAAGCTCAGCACGGTGATGCCGAGCAGGATGGGGATCATCAGGAGCGTTCGTTTTATGACGTAGATGAGCATGGGGTTGGCGCTTTATCCGGTGACCTTGTACACAAGGTCGAAGGGCTTTGCAGGCTGGGAAAGCTTGATGCCGGTGAACTGGCCGCGGGTGGCTTTCTGGACCGGCTGGTGGTCGAACTCCATGGTCTCGATCTTCTGAGTGAAGTCGGTGCTGTTGCCCTTGATGCGAATGGTATCGCCGACAGCGAGGTCGCCGAAATCCAGCTTGACCGCAGCGATGGATGTTTTGTCGAAAAACTTGATCACCGACCCGATCCGCTCTTCCATGGGCGTAATCATAGTATAAAATTCGGCGTATTTCAAGGGAAAAGCTGTTCGTGCGGACAGAAAACGACGCGAAATTCTGCACCGGTAAAGGCGAAAAAATGCATATTCTATCGGATATATAGCGCTTGACAACAATCGGTGGGTGTGAGTATTATATGGCCTGCAAGTCAGGGGTAATGACAGTATGCGTAGTATACCTCGGGGCGTGGCGCAGCCCGGTAGCGCGTCTGCTTTGGGAGCAGAAAGCCGGAGGTTCAAATCCTCTCGCCCCGACCAGTTAATTGCGGACTCAGAATTGGTAGCTGATGGTTCAAAATGCTAATCCGCAGTCTGAAGATCAACAATCTCGATGATGCGCCTGTAGCTCAGGTGGATAGAGCAACAGCCTTCTAAGCTGTGGGTCAGGGGTTCGAATCCCTTCAGGCGCGCCATAAAATCTGGAAAAATTAAATAGAAAAGTTCAAAATTTTAAGGTATGATATGGTCACCTTTTATTTTGTATTTTTCATTGCAAGTATTGAATTTAAATTCACACGGTGGGCGTAGCTCAGTTGGTAGAGCACCAGGTTGTGGCCCTGGTGGCCGCGGGTTCAAGCCCCGTCGCTCACCCCAATTTTCTATGCGTAGAGACGGTCCTGTCCGGCCGTCTCTACAGTGTTTATAGAGTATCATTCCGCGCCCGTAGCTCAGCTGGATAGAGCGTCGGACTTCGAATCCGCAGGCCGCAGGTTCGACTCCTGCCGGGCGCACCAGAATTTATTACGGAATGCGGATTGCGGAATGAAACATGTGATGCTATAAGATCCCTAATCCTCATTCCGCATTCCGAAATTAGTTTGCGCCCGTAGCTCAGCTGGATAGAGTGTTGGCCTCCGAAGCCAAAGGTCGTGGGTTCGACTCCCGCCGGGCGCACCATAAAAAAAAAATTAAAAAGAAAAGAACCACAAGTTTGACTTTCCCAGTTTAATATTTGATTTTCTTGTTGCATCCAGATGAAAAGATAAGTATAATAAATCCGCTTTTCACCTGGTACTCTCATCGATCGTTATGGGCCGTTAGCTCAGTTGGTAGAGCAGCTGACTCTTAATCAGCGGGTCGAAGGTTCAACTCCTTCACGGCTCACCATAATAATACACAGGGAGCAGTGAGCAGCAGGCAGCGGGGTCGTGAAGCTGCTTCATCGTTCACTGCTCTCTTTGTTCATGCAGCGAGAGTGGCGGAACTGGCAGACGCGCCAGACTTAGGATCTGGTGGGCGACCGTGGGGGTTCAAGTCCCCCCTCTCGCACCAAATACTCAAGGGTCAAATGGCGGATGGAGCCGTCACCCTGGGACGCTGATTTGAAAGACCTGTTCCGAAACGTCTTCATGCGTCAAAAATACTTTGGACTCAAAGACTCTGTAGAATCTTAAGCAAAGGTGGTAGATCATGAAAGTCAGCTGTCGAAGAACATCAGCCCGGTAAAGAAAAAACTCAATATCGAGATTGCGCCGGATTCCGTCGCCAAAGAGATGGATAAGGCCATTGCGGACGTGGCAAAAAAGGCCAAGATCCCCGGATTCCGTCCGGGAAAGGCCCCGAAGGCACATCGTGGAAAAGCACTATGGAGAGGAGGTCCGCTCCGAAGTGATGAACCGGCTGATCTCGGATTCCTATCTTCAGGCGCTGCAGGAGCACAATCTGAGCCCCGTGGACATGCCCGAAGATCGACAATATCTCATCGCTGGCAAAAGGGCTCTCCGCTGACCTTCACGGCCACCGTGGAGGTGCGGCCGAGACATCGAACTCGGCACCTACGACGGTATCGAGGTGAAGGAACAGGACGTCACGGTGAGCGACGAAGAGGTGAATCAGACCATTGACCGTCTCCGCGAGATGTATGCACAGCTCGAAGTGGTCGAAGGACGGCCGCTCGAGAAGAACGATACGGCGATCATCGACTTTGAAGGGCTTCCGGGAAGGCAAGTCCATCGACGGCGCCAAGGCGTCGGACCATATGCTCGCCCTCGGCACGAACGCTCTGATCCCCGGCTTCGAGGACCAGCTGACCGGCATGAACAAGGGCGAGACGCGGGAGATCAAGGTCACCTTTCCCGGCGGACTACAACAATAAGGACCTGGCCGGCAAGGATGCGACCTTCACGGTCACGCTCAAGGAGATCAAGAAAAAGGTCCTTCCCGAGCTGAATGATGAGTTCGCCAAGGACATCGGCGGTAACAAGTCCGTGGACGAGCTGAAGGCGGGGATCAAGAAGGACCTCGAAGCACGGAAACGGGACGAGCAGGCGTCGGCCCAGCGCGAGGAACTGTTGTCGAAGCTTGTGGATGCCCATTCCTTCGACGTCCCGCCGGGCATGGTGGAACGTGAACTGCAGGCCATGGCCCGCCAGCAGGCCACGCGCATGGCTCGGCAGGGCATGGATGTAAAGTCCTTCGATATTGCAAATTTCCGTGAAGAGAACAGGATCTCTGGCCGAGAAGCGCGTCAAGGGGTTTGCTGATCCTCGACGCTATCGCCGAGAAAGAAAAGGTCGAAGTGAACGAACAGGAAGTGTCCTCCGCGCTTGCGGTGATGGCGAGGAGCATCGGGCCAGACCGTTGAGGCGGTCAAAAAATACTATGAATCGCTCGACGGCGGCCTGGACAACCTGCGGTCCTCGCTGATCCAGGAAAAGACGCTCGGTCTCTTGCTTTCCCGCGCAAAGAAGAGTTATAATTGAAACAGAGAAACACGTCAGGAGAAAATAACGATATGTCATTGATCCCCATGGTAATAGAACAGACGAGCCGCGGCGAGCGGGCGTACGATATTTATTCCCGACTGCTGAAGGACCGGATCATCTTCCTCGGCACGCCCATCGACGATATGGTGGCGAACACGGTGATCGCGCAGCTCCTGTTCCTGGAGGCGGACGACCCGGACAAGGACATCTATCTCTATATCAACTCCCCGGGCGGCATTGTCACCGCGGGGCTTGCGATCTACGATACCATGAACTATATCAAGTCGCCGGTCTCGACCATCTGCATCGGCCAGGCCGCGAGCATGGGCGCGCTGCTGCTGGCGTCGGGTACCAAGGGCAAGCGGTTCTCCCTGCCCCATGCGCGCATCATGATCCATCAGCCCATGGGCGGGTTTCAGGGACAGGCCACGGACATCGAGATCCATGCCCGGGAGATGCTGAACATGAAGGATACCCTGAACAAGATCCTGGCGAACCATACCGGGCCAGCCGATCGAGAAGATCCAGACCGATACGGACCGGGATTTTTTCATGTCCGGCGAGGATGCGAAGGCAGTACGGTCTTGTCGACGAGGTCATCGCGAAGAAAGCGCCTCGCGGCTAGTAAAGGAGAAATAACGCTATGACGGAGAAAGAGAAAAAAGAACATACGACACCCGCTCAAGTGCTCGTTCTGCGGCAAGGGGCAGGAAGAGGTGAAGAAGCTGATCGCCGGCCCTTCGGTCTTCATCTGCAACGAGTGCGTGGACCTCTGCAACGAGATCATCGCCGAGGAATGGGAAGAGGCCAAGGAAGCGAAGATCCCCCGGCTGCCGAAGCCCGCGGAGATCAAGCGCACCCTCGATGAATACGTGATCGGCCAGGAGCGCGCGAAGAAGATCCTGTCCGTGGCGGTGCATAACCACTACAAGCGCATCGGCGTCCAGCAGGAGATCGGCGATGAGGTCGAGCTCCAGAAGAGCAATATCCTTCTGATCGGTCCCACGGGCGTGGGCAAGACCCTGCTCGCCCAGACCCTGGCCCGGATCCTCGATGTGCCGTTCACCATCGCCGACGCCACGACGCTCACCGAGGCGGGGTATGTGGGCGAGGACGTGGAGAACATCATTCTCAAGCTCCTCCAGAACGCCAACTACGACGTGGAGCGCGCACAGCGCGGCATCGTGTACATCGACGAGATCGACAAGATCAGCCGCAAGTCCGAGAGCCCTTCGATCACGCGCGACGTCTCCGGCGAGGGCGTGCAGCAGGCGCTTCTGAAGCTCATCGAGGGGACCGTCGCGAGCGTCCCGCCGCAGGGCGGCCGCAAGCATCCCCACCAGGAATTCATCCAGGTGGACACGAAGAACATCCTGTTCATCTGCGGCGGCGCTTTCGTGGGCCTCGATGCCATCATCGAGCAGCGCATCGGCCAGAAGACCATGGGGTTCGGCGCCGACATCCAGAGCAAGAAGGAGCGGAAGCTGAGCGAGACGCTTGCCAGCCTCCAGCCCGGCGACCTGCTCAAGTACGGGCTCATTCCCGAATTCATCGGCCGCATGCCGGTCGTGGCCACGCTCGAAGAGCTCGACGAACACGCGCTCATCGATATTCTCACGCGCCCCAAGAACGCCCTCATCAAGCAGTATCAGAAGCTGCTCGCGCTCGAGGGCTGCAAGCTGCGCTTTACCGACGGCGCGCTCGCAGCCATGTCCAAGAAGGCGATCAACCGGAAGACGGGCGCCCGTGGTCTCCGCGCCATCCTCGAGGACGTGATGCTGAACGTGATGTACGATGTCCCGTCCCAGCCCGGCATCCGCGAGTGCATCATCAACGAAGAGGTGATCACCGAAGGAGCCGAGCCGCTGCTCATTTACGAGAAGATAGCATAACGGAGTGATCAGAAACAGAAGTAACAGAGGACAGACAAGAGACGTCAGAAACGAACCGTTCTCTACTGCCCTCTGATTTATTTTAGACAGTTCTCAGACTTGCGTTTTCTGACTCCCTGTCATCTGGAACTTATGAAAATACTCTCAGCCGAATTCGTCATCAGCGCAGCGGGACCGAAGCAGTTCCCGCAGTGACAGCAGACCGCAGATCGCCTTTGCCGGCCGTTCGAACGTGGGCAAATCATCGATCATCAACGCTCTGCTTCACCGGAAGAATCTGGTAAAGACAAGCGCGACGCCCGGCAAGACCCAGCTCATCAATTTTTTCATCATCAACGACGCATTCTATTTTGTCGATCTGCCGGGATACGGTTATGCACGCGTTCCGTACGCAGTGACCGACGCCTGGGCGCCGATGATCGAAGGCTATCTGAAGGACTCCCCGGAATTGCACGCTGTCGTCGTGCTTCTCGACATGCGGCGGGAACCCGATGAACGCGATGTCCGTCTGATCGAATGGCTTCGGCAGTATGATATCCCGGCGATCTACGCCCTGACCAAGGCCGACAAGCTGAACCGGCAGGAGGCCGAGCGTGCACGGCGGAACATCCTCGCTGCGTCTGGAGATGACAGAGCCAGTGCTCCTCACATCGGCCAAAAGCGGGCAGGGGATCAAGGAATTGTGGGGAGAGATCAATAAAAAAATGAAGAATGAAAAGAGTAAAATGCAGAATTAAGACTTCATGAATCTTTCCGCAATATTACTTCTGCATTTTCTGAGGAGGGCTTCCGATGGAATTTCTTCAAGACCTCACGGGTTCGCTGTTCTGGGCGCTTGCGCTCAGCATAATCATTTACGTCGGCGGCAGTATGGCGATCGGCTTTCTCGCCAGGAAATCGGACCTCCTCAAGCCCATCGGCGTCGGTCTGAAGCTTATTGTCTTGTTTATTTCCATCCAGATATTCCTGCACCTCGGGGCCGCCGAATATCATCCGAAGATTGCAAACTACCTGAATTTCTTTTCCTGGCTCGTTATTACCTTCGCGGCGCTCCGCCTCGGCCTCTATACATACGGTGATCTTTTCGTCGTCCGGTGGAAGCAGGGCAGCTTTCCTGCGGCATTCAAGAATCATCATAACATCCGTTGTCCTGGTGGTGCTTGCGCTGATCCTGCTTAAGGAGATCCTGAACATCAACGTTACCTCACTCATTGCCACGACCACGGTACTCACCGCGACCATCGGCCTGGCATTCCAGAGCACCCTCGCTAATATGCTGGCAGGGCTCACGATCCATCTCGAAAAGTCGCTCAAGCAGGGGGACTGGATCTCGGCCGGCGGGCATGAGGGACGCGTGATGGACATCACCCTCCGGTCGACAAGGATCATGACCCTCGAGAACAACGAGGTGATTCATCCCGAACAGCACGGTCCTGAGCGAGGCCGTGGTGAACTACAGCCTGCCCGATACGAACGTGATGCGGAAACTTATTGTAGGGGTGAGCTACGCCATCCCGCCAAACAAGGTAAAGAGCGCCGTCCTCGAGGTTCTGTCAACCGTGCCGGGCGTTGCCAAGGGGCCGGCATCCAGGATCCGCGTGATCAGCTACGGAGACTTTTCTGTCCAATATGAGATTCGTTATCCTCTGGCCAATTTCGCTACCTATGGGGATACGGAAGGGCAGATCATGAACCTCCTCTGGTACTGCTTCCGGAGAAGCGGCATCGACATCCCCATGCCGGTCAGGGATGTAAAAATGCACCACATTACTCTCGAGAGCCTTCGGGCAGAACAGGAACAGCGTGCAGGAGAGCTCATGGCTTTACTGGAAAAGGTGGAAATGTTCTCACCACTCAGCAAACCGGAGCTCAAGGAACTGGTCGAGCATCTGAGCGTGAAATCCTATGCAGCAGGAGAGGTTCCCGTACGGCAGGGGGAACCGGGAGATTCATTCTACGTCATCAAGAGCGGCAGAGTGGATGTGGTTATGGAGAAGTCTCCGGACGAGACTGCTGTGGTGGCAACGCTCGGTCCCGGAAACTTTTTCGGCGAGATGAGTTTGCTCACCGGCGCAGCACGCACTGCCAGCATTCACGTGAAGGACGACGCTGAACTTATCGTGATCGATAAGGAAAGTTTTGGCATCACGCTGGTCAATAATCCATCTATCGCGGAATCCTTGAGCCATATCCTCTCCGAACGCCAGGCAGGCCTTGATGCGGAGCGCGAACGGCTTGACGCAGCGGCCCTTGAGCGCCGCAAGAAGGATGTTTCAGTCAGGCTGCTTTCCAAGATCCGGAATTTCTTCGGCTTGAGTTAATTACCTGCAAGCTCACCCCCCTTTCATTTTCCACCGCGATTTTAAAGCTGTAATTTCCTGTCAGCGTTCCTTCTAATGCAACTCAATCTAGAGAATCATCATACTCTTTATTGACGGGAATCCAACATCCCTGTGTAAAAACGCTCAATAAATTGACGATAAATAGTTTATATTTGTGTTAACTAATTGAATATATGTAATTAAAATTGATTGGTATGTGATATGCATAACAAATTTTATATATACACCTTAAGTATTTTGCTTATTTGCCGAAAATATTGTTGGAAGGATGATGTAAATGAACCGTGACATGATATGCGTATGTGATTAGGAGCTTTAATGATGATTTGAAAAATTAGCATCGATTGTGTATGTGGTTCAGTTAACAGGAAATCTTTAAATTCATATGATGATTCGGTCATCGGGAAAAAGAAAGGAGAAACGATTTATGAATGGTCACATTGTTTCAAAGAGTAAGACTGTCATGTTGGGATTGTTAGTATTTTCTCTTGCTTTCCTCTTCGCAGGGTGTTCAGGCAGTAACGGCTCGGCGGGAAGCACCACGGGCACCATCAGCGGAATCATCACGGCTGGAACTTCTACGAATCCCGTCTCAGGCGTTACCGTGAGCACGAACCCCGTAACTGGCTCGGCCACGAGCGGCGTGGACGGAAGCTATACGCTTTCCGTACCTGCAGGCTCCTACTCGGTTACGTTCGCCATGACCGGTTACACTTCGGCGACTGCGAATGTGAACGTGGCGGTCAGCACCACCTCGCCGCTTAATGCGGCGCTCTCGACGGCAACGTCGGGGCAACCTTCCGTGACCCTGGCCTCTTCCGGACAGAACGTCGGTTTCAGCACGCCGGTCACCCTGACGGCAACAGCCAATTCACCGAAGGGCGCGGCGCTTTCCTACGCATGGTCCAGTGGTGCGGTAGCCAGTGCGGTGGTGACTCAGGCAACTGCGACCACACCTACCCTTACCAAGGCACTGGGCGGCACCGCTGCCCCGTCAACCGATCCGGGTGGATATGTTTCGGCATATGTGCAGGAGAACCGTATGGGCGTCCTTCCGTTTAACGCCGACACCCGCGGCACGATCGCACCCGCAGTAACGGTGACGGACGGTATGGGCGGTTCAACCAAGGTTTCCGTAAGCATTAATGCCGTAGGTGTTCAGCCGGGAATCAAGGACGTTGTCTTAGGCCTTCCGGTTACCCTGAACAGCGGTACGACATCTGCCACGACCGCATGGACCGTTACCGGTCCCGCAACATCCGCGACTTATTCCGTATCGACATCGATCGGGACAGGCAGAAACCCCAGCTTCACCCCTGATGTGCAGGGCAAGTATGTCGTAACGGCTACTCCCGGCGGTTCCATGAACCTTTTTGCCGGCAAGTGGGTCGGTGTCATAGATGCTAACAACGCATCCGTGTACGCAACAAAGACCGTGACCGCAGCCGACCCCATGTGGTACACATGGGCACCATCGTCTACCTCGTCATCCCAGACGTTCACGAACTGGCCGGTGATCCAGACAGACTGGGCATGCGGCTTCTGCCATAACGGCACCATAGCACCAGATACTATCACGCCGTGGAAATCGACCGCGCACGCTTCGTTCTTCACCCGCGGACTCGAGAACATCACCTCGAACAGCGACTCCTGCCTCACCTGCCATACGACCGGATATGACCTCGCCAAGACGGCGGCCAATGACGGCTTCGATGACATGATGGCAGCAGAAAGCTTCAAGTACAAAAAAGCGACCGGCGCATGGAAAGCCATGCTTGCAAGCGCACCAAACACGGCACGGCGCGCGAACATCCAGTGCGAGAACTGCCATGGACCACAGGACACCGGCTCAACCGACATCGCTCACGCGAGGATCGACAGCACACTGTCGAGCGACCTGGCGGGGACAACTGTCCGTGTGGATTACAGCACGGAAGTATGCGCGGCCTGCCATTCTTCAGGAACCGGCCATCACTATGTATCAGAGTGGCGCCAGCTCAACCCTGACAACGGCATGGGCCATTCAAAGCTTGCACAGCTTGACGCGACCGGATATTCCGGTCATGCGCAATCGCTGAGTGGCTCTTGTTCCCGCTGCCATACGGCACAGGGTTTTGCGGCCTACGTAGACCAGCTGGCAACTGGCAACTCAGGCACGCTTCCGGCCGCTGCGATCACCTGGACGAAGGACAACGTTCAGCCGCAGACCTGCACGGCCTGCCACGATCCGCATAGCGATGCAAACGAGAACCAGCTCAGGATCACCGACAAGATCACTATGACCATGGCTGGCTTCGGCGTTGACGGTGTTGGCAAAGGTGCGATCTGCATGGCCTGCCACAACAACAGGAACGGCATCCAGTGCTATTCGGCTCCTACCGGTACCGGCCTCTGTGTCGGCGGCAACTTGTCCCCGACCGGCGCAACTTTCCTGCATGAAGACACCGATGCTTATGCTCGGCTTATCCTCGACACGATGCATGATGCGGCGCAGACCGAAGTGCTCATGGGCCGCGACTTCTTCTTAATGGGAACATCTCTTCCCATGCTGAGCAAGCACGCGAACGTGAAGGACACCTGCGTAGGCTGCCACATGACGCTTAACCCGCAGACGCACCTTTCACACGGGGCGCCGGCTACCAGCAGCCATGTGTTCTACATCAAGGACGCGGATGTGGCCACTCTCTGTGCTAACTGCCACAGCGCGAACGTTGACGGCGTGGCTCTCCAGGCAAACGTAGAGGCTCAACTTGCCATCCTCGGCCAGAAGATGTCGGCGAATCTTCTTTCCAGACTCCCGGCAACATACTATATCAACAAAGTGGCGTTTACGGCCGCCGGTACGACCAGCATCACCTACTTTGACGGTACCTTCTACTTTAACGGAACGCCTGGCAACATAACATCCGGGACGAAGGCAAGCTTGACCAACCTCACCACGGATGCCGCCGGCACCCTGCCGATTATAGGGCCGAACGATGTACTGAAGAAGGCATCCTGGAACTGGACGATGATCGAGCGTGACGGAAGCAGGGGCATTCATAACCCGACGCTTATTCAACAGGTCCTGACCAACACGATCGCGGCGTTGTAGTAAGTGACCGTAGAAGCAACAGCACCAAATCTGTAATCAGTTCCCGGCGGACCCCCGAAAGGTCCGCCGGGAACTGGTCTTTTCCAATACATTGAAACTGGCTGCGTTCTTGATGCATGAGGAAAGGAGGAGACCTCTTGAAAAGCAGCAACAGGTCACTAAAAATACGAAGTGGTCCCTTGGTCATGCGAATAATATCGATTGTTTCCGTGATACTTTCACTGGTGCTGTTGATACCATTCTCATTGTCGGCGTCCAGTATAACAGGAGATTCAAATACTTATTTGCAATCCAGAGAGACTGCAGACAGCCAGAAGATCCTAGGCGCTTACGAATACCTCGATTTCTCGATCCAGAACCTGGGCAACGAGACCATTTCTTTTCATACAGGCGGATGGCTCCGCTATGACCTGAAAGGCGAGGAATTCGACAAAAAGACCACCGACGACCTTCAATATTCTTATCTAAGCTTCAAGGGCAAAACAGATAACACCATCGTCAATCTCGGCCGGGTCATGGTTTTTGAAGGCGTGGCAGCAGAGCGGGTTGACGGCCTGTACGCGCGGAGCGATCTGAAGGGCAACTTCGGCATTTCAGCCTTTGGCGGTGTGCCCGTGGAGACGGAGATCAATGAACCGGGGAACAATCTCATCTACGGTGCCCATCTGACTCACCAGATGCCAGGTTTGTATCGGATAGGTTTATCCTATCTCAAGGAGGAAAAGAACAGCTCTGACTTCCGTAAGGAAGAAGGTCTTGATCTTTGGATCCATCCCATCAATAAGGTTGACATCGTCGGACGGTCCAACTATAACGCCATCACGAAGGGTTGGATGGAAAACACCTATAATCTCGTCCTTGGTCCTTTCGATAAGCTAAGGTTCACCACAGAGGCATCCTGGATTAACTACCAGGATTATTTTACGGGCGCGACCTCTTCGGCATTCAGTTTTCAACCCGGGATCCTCGACCCGAACGAGAAAGTCCGGATACTTGGTGAAGACGTGGCGTACGCTTTAACGGACAAGGTAAACATCGGAGTAGACTACAAGACCTATGAATATGAAGTTTCCGGCAGCGCAAAATCCTACGGAGGAAAAATCCGATATGCGGTTGCCTCACAAGGAGGGGCCGGGCTCTCACTCCGTCGGATGGATGGCGATTCCGACCGTCTGAAGTATACGGAATACCGGGTCTACGGTTACAAAAAGATCGGCAAAATCGATCTTGCTCTCGATGTGCTGGATGTGAACTACGACAGCGCCATCAATGGCGTGAGCAATGCGTATTCTGTATCAGCCGCCGCCCAATATGACCTTACCGAACACTGGAAGCTGGGCGCTGATGTTGAGTATTCGAAGAACCCGGATTTCGACAAGGACGTTCGTGTATTCCTGAAGGCGATTTACCACTTTGACATCGGGTCGGGCACACGGAAGGGGGCGTAGTATGAAAAATAAAGCAGTGAAAATAACAATGCTGTTACTCCTGCCTCTGCTTACTCTGGTTCTGTTTGCGTGCGCCCATACCCAGAGCATGGTACTAAAGCACCCGACCGAAGTAGAGGGCATGCCCATCTGCAGTGAATGCCATGCCGATTGGCGAGCAGCGCTCGATCATACAGAGGACTTCTACACACGGCACAGGTTTTCAGCTACTGCTAATAAGCAGACTTGTGATGTGTGCCACAAAGAGTCATTCTGTTCGGATTGTCATGCACACAAGGAGGAGTTGAAGCCGAGCGACAAGTACAAGGATTCTCCAGAGCTTGCGATGCCTCACCGGGGAGATTATCTGAACCAGCACAAAATCGACGGAAGTATCAACCCCGCGTCGTGCTTCCCCTGCCATGGCCGTCAGAACAATGAGAGGTGCAGCGAATGTCACAAGTGAATAAAGCCGCAATACTAGTCCTGCCCCTCCTCATGAGCCTGCTGTTGACGGTTGGCTGTAGTAATCCGAACGATCAAGCTCAGTTCAGTGCCAACGGCCAGAAACATACTGTAGACTGGCTACCGGCAGGTCATATGACGGCAGCAAAAGCGGATGAGAATTCCTGTACAGAATGTCACGGAAGCGATTTTTCGGGGGGGATTGCGAAAGTATCATGTACCGGGTGCCATCTGGGCGGAATTGATTCCGTGCATCCCCAGGAATGGAGTCAAATCACGGGTACCGCGCATGCGGCTTATGTTGGAGCCAACGGTAACGCGTCCTGCGCAAATGCGAACTGTCATGGGACAACATTGAGCGGTGTTGCAGGGAGCGGGCCATCGTGCACGAGTTGTCACCTCGGTGACTCCGGTTCCGTGCATCCTCAGGACTGGGGCGATCTTTCCTACTATAAGCATTCGATCTACGTCAATGCCAACGGGACCGCCTCATGCTCGAATGCAAACTGTCACGGGTCAACCCTGGAAGGTGTTACGGGCAGCGGTCCGTCCTGCACCAGTTGCCACCTAGGGGGTGTAAGTTCGATCCATCCGACGGCATGGGACGCAGACATTACGCTTCATAAGAACTATGTAGGATCAGTAGGATCGGGTTCCTGTGCAAATGCCGTGTGTCATGGGGCGAAACTACAGGGCGTTTTTTTGAGCGGCCCCAGCTGTGCCCAATGCCATTAGGCAGCATAAAGCAGAAATGGAGTTGTTCAATGAAAAAAAGAGAGGATGAAGTAACTCATCCTCTCTTTTTTATCCTAACCAGGCTATATTATTGATTTAGAGCGTGATCTCGGTCCCGATGCCTTCCTTGGTGAATATCTCGAGCAAGCAGGGCGTGGGGGACGCGGCCGTCGATGATATGGACCTTGGCGCAGCCGGCATCGAGGGCTTCGAAACAGGATTTGGTCTTGGGCAGCATGCCGCCGGCGATGATGCCGGAATTGATCAGCGTCTCTACCTTCTTCTTGTTCAGCGTCGGGATCAGGTTCTTGTCCTTGTCCAGAATGCCTGCCTGGTCGGTGAGCAGGATGAGCTTTTCCGCCTTGAGCGCGCCGGCCACGGCGCCGGCCACAAGATCGGCGTTGATGTTGTAGGTCTCTCCGTTGCGCTCCGACACCGACCGGCGCGATGACGGGGATGAAGCCGCCCTGTTCCAGCGCCACCAGCGCGCCGGGCCGGACCTCGGTCACTTCGCCGACAAGGCCGATGTCGATGATCTCGGTCTCACCCGTACTCTTCGGATTTCTTCGTCATTTTCAGCTTCTTCGCCTGGATCAGACCGCCGTCCTTGCCGGTGAGGCCCACGGCCTTGCCGCCCGCCTGGTTGATGAGGTTCACGATCTCCTTGTTCACCTTGCCGCCGAGGACCATCTCCACGATGTCCATGGTCTCCTCGTCGGTCACCCGCTGGCCGGAGACGAAGGAGGGTTTCTTGCCCATCCGCTCCATGGTCTTGCCGATCTGCGGACCGCCGCCGTGCACGATCACCGGGATTGATGCCGATGTAGCGCAGGAGAACCACGTCCTGGGCAAAGCCCTGCTTCAGGTCCTCGTCGATCATGGCGTTCCCGCCGTACTTGATCACGAAGGTCTTGCCCCGGAAGGTCTGTATGTAGGGCATGGCCTCGATCAGGGTCTTTGCTTTTTCGATCAGTTTTTCCATAAAATACCTCAATAAATAGTGGCCACAGAATACGCAGGGGACAGAGAGAAAATCACAAAAAAGGCGAAATAAAATAGTACGGATCAATCCCGATTCTTTGTATTTCTCTGTGATTTCGGTGCCAAAACCTACAAGATATACCTGCTCAGGTCTTCGCTCTTCACGACGTCCGCCAGACGTTCGCGCACATAGTTCGCATCGATCGCGAACTTTGAGCCCTTTCTTCTCCGGAGCGTCAAAGGATATCTCGTCGAGCAGACGCTCCATGATGGTGTGGAGCCTGCGCGCGCCGATATTCTCGGTGCGTTCGTTCACCTGCGCCGCGATGTCGGCGATCTCCTCGATCGAGTCCGTGGAAAAGGTGAAGCGAGATCTCTTCCGTGGCCAGGAGCGCGACCTGCTGTTTGATGAGGGCGTTCTGCGGCTCGGTCAGGATGCGGATGAACTCGACCTTGCCCAGGGAATCGAGCTCGACCCGTGATCGGGAACCTGCCCTGGAGCTCGGGGATCAGGTCCGACGGCTTGGAAACATGGAACGCGCCCGCGGCGATGAACAGGATGTGGTCGGTCTTGACCGGGCCGTACTTGGTCGTGACCGTGGACCCTTCCACGATCGGCAGGAGGTCGCGCTGCACGCCCTCGCGGGAAACGTCGGGGCCGTGTGTTTCGCGGCCCGCGATCTTGTCGATCTCGTCGAGGAAGACGATGCCCGACTGCTCGACGCGCTGGAGCGCTTCCTTGATGACCTTGTCCATGTCGATGAGCTTCGTCGCCTCTTCCTGGACCAGGAGGCGGAGCGCATCCGGTACCTTGACCTTGCGCCGCTTGGTCTTCTCGGGCAGCAGCCCGCCGAGCATCTCCTTCAGGTTCATCTCGATCTCTTCCATGCCGACGTTCGAGATGATGCCGAAGGGCATGACCTTTTCCTTCTGCTCGAGCTCCACCATCCGCTCGTCGAGCTTTCCCTCCCGGAGCTGCTGGCGGAGCTTCTCGCGCGTGCTCGTGTGCTGCTCCTGCTGTTCGGCGGACGGCGGTGTCGAAACCCGGCGAGGTCCTGAGCGGCGGCAGGAGCAGGTCGAGGAGTCGCTCCTCGGCCAGGGCCGCGGCCTTTTCCTGGACCTGTTCGGACATCTCGCTCTTTACCATGTTGATGCCGATCTCGGTAAGGTCGCGGATGATGGACTCCACGTCGCGCCCCACGTAGCCGACCTCGGTGAACTTGGACGCCTCGATCTTGAGGAACGGGGCCTGGACGAGCTTTGCGAGCCTGCGGGCGATCTCGGTCTTGCCCACGCCGGTGGGACCGATCATGATGATGTTCTTCGGCATGACCTCGTCGCGGAGGTCCTCGGACAGGCGCTGCCGCCTCCAGCGGTTCCGGAGCGCGATGGCAACGGCCCGCTTGGCCTTGTGCTGGCCGATGACGTACTTGTCGAGCTCTTCGACGATCTGTCGTGGTGTCAGGGTATCTTTCAAAAAAACCTCCGGGCAAATGCAGAGTGGAGTCAGAGTCGGATTCAGGATCCAGGAGTCAAGGTCATGTTTACTCTCGACTCCGCATTCCGATCCGAATCCGCTGTTACTTACAATTCTTCTATCGTAATTTCCTTATTCGTATAGATGCAGATATCTCGGCCGCGATCTTCATGGCTTCTTCCACGATCTTCCGCGCGTCCGAGCGTCGTGTGCTCCACGAGCGCCCGGGCAGCGGCAAGGGCGTAGGGGCCGCCGGAGCCGATGGCAGCGATGCCGTTTTCGGGCTCGATCACGTCGCCGTTCCCCGAGAGGATGAAGGAACGCTCGGCATCGGCTACGATCATCAGCGCCTCGAGCCGGCGGAGGACCTTGTCCGTCCGCCAGTCCTTGGCAAGCTCCACGGCGGCGCGCGTGAGATTGCCGTGGTACTGCTCGAGCTTGGCCTCGAATTTTTCGAAGAGGGTGAAGGCGTCGGCGGTGGCGCCGGCGAACCCGGCAAGGATCTTGTCGTTGTACATCTTGCGCACTTTTTTCGCGTTGTGCTTCATGACCGTGGCGCCGACGGTCACCTGCCCGTCGCCGGCGATCGCGGTCTTGCCGTTCCGTCGTACCGCCAGGATCGTTGTTCCGTGCAGGGGGGTTATTTCACTCATGGTCCCTCCGTGAAACTAATTACCATGGACGATCGGTATGCAGATAATATCCGATCAGTGCCTGACTCATGATCCCTTTGCGTCTCGCATCCGGTAGCGCATCTTATATCCGCTTCTTCCTCGCCTTCGGATGCGCCTTGTCGTAGACCTCCATCAGCGAATCAAGGTTCAGGTGCGTGTAGCGCTGGGTGGTCGAGAGGCTCGCATGTCCCAGGAGTTCCTGGATGGCGCGGAGGTCAGCGCCGGATTCGAGCATGTGCGTGGCAAAGCTGTGCCGGAGCGTGTGCGGACTTGCTTTCTGCTGCAGCCCCAGTTGTTTTCTGTAGTTTTCTAAAATACGCTGAACCGTGCGGGCTGTCAAGCGTTTTCCTGACGGCCCGGTGAAGACCGCCGGCGCTTCGGCGCTTGCCGGGCTTCCGGTCAGAATACGCGTCGATGGCATCGAGCGCCTTGCGTCCCGACCGGCACGATCCGCTCTTTGCGTCCCTTTGCCCCTGATGCGGATGAGCTGGTCGTGACGGTCGATGTCCTCGCGGTTCATGCCGATGAGCTCGCTGGCCCGGATGCCGGTCGAGTAGAGGGTTTCGAGCACGGCGCGGTCCCTGAGCTCCGTATCGCTGTTCCCCGGTCTCTTTTCCCGCGGCGCTTCCATGAGCCGCTGCGCGTCGTCAGCGGTCAGGACCGACAGGGAGGCGCTTTTCCCGGCGCGGCGTCGCAACGAGCCTCGCCGGGATTGCTCGCGAGAATGCCCTCGCGGTTCAGGTACTTGAAGAACGTCCTGATCGCCGAGAGCTTTCTGGCAATGGAGGATTTTTTCACCTTCAGCTTGCATGAGGTGGGCGATGAACTGCCGCAGGGTCTGATGGTCAACTGCCAGAAAGATCGGTCTCGCCGAGGAAGTCGAAGAACTGTTCCAGGTCGGAAAGGTAGCTCCGCTCGGTGTGGGGGGAAACGTTTCTTTCATTCCTGAGGTGAGCTGAGAAAGTCGAAGAGGTGCTTCCGCATGAAGATACTTTAGCGTATCAGGTGGGATTTTGCAAGGAGAGATAGGTTGCTGAGTGCCACAGGGCAGTCAATGAAGGCTGAATGATGATCGCTGCCTGTCGGAGTCTTGCTGCTTCTGCTCGGCTGCGCCCTGCACAGCCCGGTCTCTGCCTTCGGCTCTTCCTTATACCCGCATTCCTTCTTCAAGCAGGCGATGTAGGGGCCGGTCTTCTTGGAATATTTCTCCACGAGGAACGGTGCGCCGCACTGCGGGCAGGGGCGCGGCACGGGCTTGTACCAGATGGCGAACTTGCAGTCGGGGTAATTCGCGCAGGAGTAGAACATCTTGCCGAAGCGGGAACGCCGCTCCACGATCTTCCCGCCGTCCTCGGGACAGAGCTACGCCCGTTGACATGCCCTGGGTGTGGTTGCACTCCGGGATAGCGCGAGCAGGCGAGGAACTTTCCGAACCGTCCCCGTTTGACGACCATGGGGGAGCCGCACTTGGGGCAGAGCTCGTCCGTGGTCTCCTCGGGCGCGGCCTCGACTCCGCCGTTCTCGGTGCGCACGAAGGGCTTCGTGTTCTTGCAGTCCGGATAGCCGCTGCAGGCGAGGAACTGGCCGTTCCTGCCCCACTTGATGATCATGGGCTTGCCGCATTTTTCGCAGGTGATGTCGGTGGGGGCCTGTTCGGCCTTGAAGTCCTTCATCTCGGCCTGGGCCTTCTCGAGGCTCTCGCTGAAGGGTTTGTAGAAGTCCTTGACCGCGTCGACCCAGCGCATCTGTGCCTTCTTCGATCTTGTCGAGCTCTTCCTCCATCCTCGCGGTGAAGGCGACGTCCATGACCACCGGGAAGTGGTTCACGAGCAGTTCGTTCACAAGCACGCCGAGCTCCGTGGGCCGGAACTTGTTCTCCACCTTGTTGACGTAGTCGCGGTCCTGGATCGTCGAGATGATCGCTGCGTAGGTGCTCGGCCTGCCGATGCCTTTTTCTTCGAGCGTCTTGACGAGCAGGGCTTCGGAAAAGCGCGGCGGTGGCTGGGTGAAGTGCTGCTTGGGATCGAGCTTGATGAGCGTGAGCACCTCACCTTCGGTGAGCGGCGGCAGGACGGCTTCGCCGTTCTCGTCCTCCGACGGCGCCTGGTCTTCGGGTTTCTCTTCCATATAGACGGCCATGAAACCCGGGAATTTTACGACCGAGCCGGTGGCGCGGAAGGTATAGTCGCCGGCCTTGATGTCAACCGAGGTCTGGTCAATGATCGCGGGGTTCATCTGGCTTGCAACGAAGCGGTTCCAGATGAGCTTGTACAGCTTGTACTGGTCGGTCTCGAGGTACTGCTTTGATCGCATCGGGTTCGCGCATCACCGACGTGGGACGGATGGCCTCGTGCGCCTCCTGGGCGCTCTTGGCGCTGGCATAGACAGGCGGTTTTTCCGGCAGATAGTCCTTGCCGTATTTGTCCGCGATGAGCTCCCGCGCCTCGTCCTGCGCCTCTTTGCCCACGCGGGTGGAGTCGGTCCTCATGTAGGTGATGAGACCGACGGTGCCTTCCTTGCCGACATCCACGCCTTCGTAGAGCGACTGGGCAATGCCCATGGTCCTCTTGGCGGTGAAGCCGAGCTTGCGGCCGGCTTCCTGCTGGAGTTTGCTCGTGGTGAAGGGCGGCACAGGATTGCGCCGGCGCTCCTTCTTTTCTACCTTGTCGACGGTGTATGGTCTGCCTTGGAGATCGGCGAGGATCTTCTGCACCTCCTCGTTGTTCTTGACCCTGAGCTTTTCTTCGTCTCTTTTGAGGAGCTTGGCCTCGAACTGCGGAGGGAGCTTTCCCTTCGAGGAGCGCGGTGAGAGACCAGAACTCTTCGGGCACGAAGGCCTTGATCTCTTCTTCGCGCTCGCAGATCAGCCGCAGTGCCACGGACTGCACGCGGCCGGCCGAGAGTCCGCGCCGCACCTTTTTCCAGAGGATGGGGCTGATCTGGTAGCCGACGAGACGGTCGAGAATGCGCCGCGCCTGCTGGGCGTCGACCTTGTTCACGTCGACCTTGCCCGGATGCTCAATGGCCAGGAGGATGGCTTTCTTGGTGATCTCATTGAACAGCACGCGGTAGACTTCCTCGTGCTTTGATGCTTCCCGAGATGACCTCGGCAACGTGAGCGGCAATTGCCTCACCCTCGCGGTCGGGGTCGGTTGCGAGCAGGATGCGGTCGGCTTTCTTCGCCGCAGACTTGAGCTCTTTTACGACCGGGGCCTTACCCTTGATCACGATGTATTTGGGTTCGAAGTCGTTTTCGATGTCCACGCCGAGCTTGCTCTTGGGCAGGTCCATGATGTGGCCAACAGACGCTTTGACGGTGTAGTTCTTGCCCAGGTACTTGGCGATGGTCTTCGCTTTTGCAGGAGATTCTACTATGACGAGTGATTTCATTCTATAAAAACCTTTTTACCGCGATATGAGACGAGGGTGTCCATTCCGGATTGAACATCCAAACTTTTGCATCTCTGACGTGAATCAGCCTTTTTAATTCCACGCTGTGTTCTTGATGCGCCGGAGGGTCTCTGAAGCGCTCTGGTCCTTCTCTTGAGAGCTGGCGAACAGGATGAATGCGATGAGGTTCTTGATATGGTCAAGCTCGATTCGCTCGGTGTATACCGTCAAGGCCTTTTCCAGAATATCCTCGCGCTGATCGTCGGAAATGATCCCGAGATGCGTGAGCTTTGAGACAAAGCCGAAGGCATCGATCGTGAACCGATCGCGCTCTTCCCGGTTCATTGCTCTTATCCGGATGGAAGATGCGGTCTTCCTCGGTGCGAAGAAACCTTCAGACTGTTTCTGTACGAGGGTTTGCATGAGCGTGAGCGCAGCGTCCGCCTCATGGAGACGGCATCCGCTGTTGAGCAAGGCCTGCATGATTTTCCCTTCCTTGTCAAACAGGTCCTGTTTGTCCCGTACCTGGTCCGCAATGAGAGAGAACAGGTTCATCATCAGTTCATCCAAGAAAACACTCCTTATCGCATAAACCACTGAGTCACAAAGATCACGGAGCAAACATAATGTGTTTCACCCAGTGTCTTGGCGCTTCCTTCGTAGCCTCAGGTTTGCAGCACTTTAATCATACCGCACATAATACTTCCCGGGGAGCTGTTTTGCCAGTCCTTTCAGCTCCAGGTTTATCAAACCCCAGCTAAGCTAGCCGGGAGTGTACGGCATTCGTTCATGATCATATCGAAATACCTCGGTTCATTCGGAAGAACGCCGGATGAATGTTTTATTTCATGCCGATGTCCGTTGTAGGTCGTATTCTCCACTTAAGGGTAGAAATTATACAGACTCACGAAAGATAGTCAAGGCTTTTTTTGGACAGAAGTCAAGGAATGCTTCTCGGATTATTCCATGGGACAGCACCGCTGTGCCACTCTGTTTCTTGTTTTTTATAAGGACATGCTTGCAAAAAGTTGGTATAATGCTTTTATATTACTTTTTATCAGAGGTCTTCTCTGACGAAAAGTAGAACAAAAAGTTGCAGAAAGTATCTCCATCAAGGCTTTTAAAATGATCGTTATCTATTTTCTTAACGGCCTAGGTTTATTTACCTTAGGGCTGTCCATAGTCTTTTATGACGGAAAAAGAAGTGCATTCAAGCTTGCAGATACGCTGTGGTTGATTGGCGCTTTTGGGGTAATCCATGCATTGAGTGAATGGACAGACATGTTTCTCCTTATCGAGCGTTCTCCTGCGGCGATTGGGATGCTCAAAACCATCCTCCTGGTTACACTGCCGGTTTCCTTCTATTGCCTCATGTGGTACGGCATCCTTATCATTGTTCGTATTCAGAAGAGATTTTCTGGGTTAAAAAAATTACCGATAATCCTGTCGGCAGTATGGGCATGTATCACGGCGTTGAGTGATGTCCCCCTTTTATCTGGTCCGATCTGGGCGCGGTATCTGCTCGGCCTGCCGGCTGGATTATTGACCACTTATGCCCTTCTTCTCCAAATAAGGGAACCTATCCCTGTCCATGAACCCGCGGCAAAACAGCTTCTGGAAGTTTCCGCAGGTGCTTTCTTATTTTATGCTATTTTCGCAGGGCTTGTCGTGCCGGATGCAGGTTTTTTCCCGGCTTCTGTCATAAATTATTCATTGTTCACCAAGGTGTTCGGCATTCCCGTTCAGGTTTTCAGAACGGTCTGTGCGCTGGCTGTACTGTACAGCATGATCCGCGTCCTCGGGATATTTGACCGGGAAACCAAAACCGCGCTGCGCGAGAGTGGGGATGTCCTCAAGGAGGCATGTGACATAAGCGCGCGTTACGTTCTCCATGACGAAAAGGGGAATGCTGTGTCCATTGCCCGCGATATGACGGAACGGAAGCATGTCGATGCCGTTCTGCAGAAATGGTCTGATATTTTCAATCACACCAAGATAGGGGTCGTCATCGTGGGTCCGGAGGCAAAGAGGCTGGATATGATGAACCAGGCCTTTGCCGTTTTGCACGGATATACCGTCGAAGAACTTACCGGAAGACCGATAGTCGACATCATGGGGCCCGAGGGCCGCGCGGAACTGCAGCGCCAGCTCAGCACGATCACGCAGAAGGGGAGCTATGTTTTTGATGCTATCAATATTCGTAAAGACGGCACAACGTTCCCGGTTCAGGAAGATGTGGCGGCGGTGAAAGATGGTGACGGGAATATTCTGTACTACGTCATCAACATGCTGGACATTTCGGAGAGAAAGCAGGTCGAGGAGATCCTGCGTTTTGCTGCGCGCCGGTGGCGGACCACGTTTGATGCCATGAAGGAAATGGTCTTCTTGCTGGACCGGGAAGGAAAGATCAAACGTTGCAACAGCGCAACGGCGGCGTACTTCGACAAATCTTTTGAGGAGATCAACGGCCGTGATTGTTGCGAGTTCATTCACGGGACAACGGTCCCGGCCGAACAATGCCCTTTTAAGCGCATGATCCAGACAAAACGCCGGGAGCACATCGTCCTGCAGCGAGGAGAAAAATGGTTTGATGTCGTTGTTGACCCGCTTCTCGATGATGCGGGAGCTGTCAACGGCGCTGTCCATATCATGTACGATGTTACCGAACGGAAACGGGCCGAGGAACAGATCAGGGAGTCGCTCGGAGAGAAGGAAATTCTTTTAAAGGAAATTCATCACCGCGTAAAGAACAACCTGCAGGTCATCATGAGCCTCCTGCGACACCAGGCGGAATACGCGCAGGACCAGAAGATTCATGATATATTCCTCGAAAGCCAGAGCCGCATTAAAGCCATGTCGTTCATCCATGAAAAACTGTACCAGTCCGATAACCTGGCAAAGGTCGACCTCCGCGATTATATCAGCAGCCTTGCGAAGAATCTGTTCAGTACCTATAAAGTGAATGCCGCTCAGATACAAATGGCAGTAGATGCCGATGATATTTCCCTGGGAGTTGATACCGCCATTCCGTGCGGACTGATCATCAATGAACTGGTTTCCAATTCCTTAAAGCATGCGTTTCCCGATAACCGGACCGGCAGGATCGCCATAACGGTTCGTACGGTCAGACCGGGAGAACTTGAACTGGTGGTTGGCGATGATGGGGTCGGTATCCCGATGGACCTGGATATCATAAATGCCAAATCGCTTGGACTGCATCTGGTCACCCTCTTGGCCAAAAACCAGCTTCGCGGACACATCGAAATGATGAGAAACAGGGGAACAAGTTTCCGAATTCGATTTAAAGGAGTAGAGGCATGAAAAAAGGCACAATCTTTGTTGTTGAAGACGAGGTCATCATTGCCGATGATATAAAAAGCTATTTGCAGAAATTCGGCTACAAGGTCCCCTTGATAGCAACATCGGGAGAAGAGGCGCTGAAAAGGGTACGTGACGTACGGCCTGACCTGATCCTTATGGACATAGTATTGCGTGGTGAGATGGATGGGATTGAAACGGTGGAAAGGATTCGATCCGAATTTGATGTCCCTGTTGTGTACCTTACCGCTTTTGCCGATGATGAAACTCTGGAACGGGCGAAAATAACCGAGCCGTTCGGGTACATCATCAAACCCTTTGAGGAGCGCGACCTGTATACGACCATCGAGATGGCCCTCTACAAACACAAGATGGAGAGAAAATTAAAAGAGAGTGAAGCGAAATTCCGCCGTATCGTGGAAACGGCGCAAGAGGGCATCTGGGTGCTGGATACGGAGGACAGGACTACGTATGTCAATAAGCGAATGGCGGAGATGCTTGGATACCGCGAGGACGAGATGATCGGGAAGAAGCCCGTTGACTTTCTCATCGAGAAGGAGCAATCCAGGGTGCCACAGGGTTTTGAGCCCCTCATGTCGGGAAGCAGGGAAGTACTCGACTTCAAATTCCACCGCAGAGATGGCTCATTCCTCTGGGGGATGCTTTCCACCACCCCGATCCAGGATTCCGATGGCCGGGTCATCGGATTCTTGGGCATGATCACCGACGTAACCGAGCGGAAACGGGCAGTGGCGGCGATACAAGAATCTCATGAAAGACTCTTAACAATCCTGGAGAGTCTGGATGCCATCGTTTATGTTGCGGATATGGAGACGCATGAGGTCTTATTCGCGAATAATTATGCGCAGAAAGTATTCGGCAACGTGGCCGGTACAGTATGCTGGGATACGTTCCAGAAGGGACAGGACGGGCCCTGCAAATCCTGCACGAACGACAAGCTGCTCACAGCCGACGGTAAGCCCGCGGGCGTATGCACTTGGGAATTCCAGAATACCGTCACTGGCAAGTGGTTCGATATCCGGGATCGTGCCATCCCGTGGGTGGACGGCCGTATGGTCCGGCTGGAGATCGCAACTGACATTACCGCACGCAGAAGGATGGAAGAAGAGCTCATCAAGTCGCAGAAGCTTGAATCCATCGGCATTCTTGCCGGCGGTATCGCCCATGACTTCAACAATGTTCTGACCGGCATTATGGGCAATATCTCACTGGTAATGCTCAACACGGATCTGTCGGAAAAGACTCAAAAGAGACTATCCGAGGCGGAAAAATCCTGCATTAGGGCAAAAGATCTTACTCAGCGGCTGCTCACCTTCGCAAGGGGCGGTGCTCCGGTCAAGAAAATCTCTTCCGTGTCATCATTGCTTAAAGATGCGGCCAGTTTCGCGCTTACGGGAACGACGGTCAAGAGTGAATTTTCTCTGCCCGGGGAGAACTGTTTTGCTGAAATAGACGAGGGTCAGATACGTCAGGTCATTCATAACATCATCATCAATGCCGTCGAGTCCATGCCCCAAGGGGGGACGGTAAAGGTGGCCTGTCAGAAAATTCAGCTGAAAGCAGAGGATGGTGTTCCTCTTCAAGCGGGTGACTATGCGAAAATATCCATCCAGGACGCGGGGACAGGGATATCTCCAGAACACCTGCTAAAGATCTTTGATCCTTATTTCACGACGAAGGAGAAGCGGGCGGGGATGGGACTCGCCACCAGCTATTCCATAATTAAGAACCATGGCGGCTACATTACTGCTGAGTCAGCGCTGGCGAAAGGAACGACCATTTTCATCTACCTTCCGACAGTCGTGGTGGAACCTGCGCCATTGAAGGTCGAGGACGTGAGGTCCTCCGCCACCGGCGGCAGGGTTCTGATCATGGATGACGAAGAGATCATCAGAAACGTTGTCGGCGAGATGCTCATGCACCTGGGATACGAGGTCGGATTTGCGGAAGATGGTGCTGAGGCGATCAGGCTCTATCGAGAGGCGATGGAAGTTTCCCGGCCATTTCATGTGGTCATTATGGACCTGACCATCCCGGGAGGGATGGGCGGCAAAGAGGCCATTGCAAAGCTGCGTGAAATCGATGCTCATGTGAAGGCCATCGTCTCGAGCGGGTATTCAAACGATCCTGTCATGGCCAACTTCAAAGAATACGGCTTTGTCGGCGTTGTTACGAAGCCCTATAAAATGAAGGACATGAACGAGACTCTCAGGCGGGTGCTTGCACAATCGAATCAATAGCCGATCCCTTTCTGCGGTTCTCCTCCTGGCTGGCGTGCCCGATATCTTTCATTGCCGTGGCCGTACGCGCTCGCTCGATGATTTCGGACGGGTCGTCCCGGCCGGCCATCGCAAGGAGCATGAGCGGCAGTCTGCTGGATTCATATGTTTCTCGATGGGCAGATGTCGTACAGAACGCATGCCTGGTGGTCCGGCTTCCTCGCCTGGCATATCTTCCGGCCGTGAAAGATAAGGAGATGTGACAGATTACCCCATTCCTTTTTGGGAGTGATGGGCATCAGGTCGTTCTCGATCTTTACGGGGTCCTCATCCTTCGTGAGCCCGAGCCGATTGGCGAGCCTCTTCACGTGAGTGTCCACGGCAATCCCCTCATTGATGCCAAATGCGCTCGACAGCACGATATTCGCCGTTTTCCGGGCCACACCGGGCAGGGTGATGAGCTCGTCCATGGCCTGCGGCACGTTCCCGCCGAATTTCTCGAGTATCATCTTCGCGGCCTTGTTGATGCTTTTCGCCTTATTGTTAAAGAAGTTCACGGAACGGATGTCCTTGGCGAGTTTTTCGGGCGTGGTGTCCGCGAAGTCCATAACGGTCCGGTATTTATTGAACAGATCCTCAGTCACCTTGTTGACGAGCACATCCGTGGTTTGCGCCGAGAGGATGGTCGCGATAAGGAGCTCGAAGGGTGACGAGAACCGGAGCGCAGTCTGCGGCGTACCGGCATACTCCTTTTTCAGCCTTTTGAGAATGATCGTTATCTTGTCCCGCTTGTCCATAGGCCCTCCTCTGACTGTCTTTTGTTCGCTCCGATCATCTGAAATACCAGTTTCCCATGCGCTTCATTGGCACACGTAGAATGGGATAAACGGTATTACCTCGTGCCTTCCTTCGAGAGGGGGTGATCAAAAATCCCCTCAACCATCGCTATTGCTGCTCTCTTTTCTCAGGACTGGTCTAGTGAACAATCTCTGAACAGAAGGGGAATACACTAATCTTCGCTGTGCTCAGAATCACATTTTAATGGAACAACCGTGTCCTGTTCTTCATAAGATATGTCATTGTCCTCGATTCATTAAAACCCGAATTCCTGTTCCGTTCGAAGAGCGCCTTAAGGTCTTCCAGGGTATCCACGTCTTTCCACTGCGGTACGAGATGCACGCGGAGCGATGATTCTTTCAGGATGTCCATGGTTTCCCGAAAGACCGTGTCTGTGCTCCAAGGGATCCCCCGAAAAATACGTGGCAGGAACGATCTCTGGTTAAAACCGATCAGGTAATACCCGCCGTCAGCTGCCGGACCGATTACTGCATCGTTGTCGTTGAGCGATTCGATGGCCTCATGGAAGACCGCCGGTGTGAGGTCCGGAATATCGCTTCCGATGAGAATGGCGCTCGTAAAGCCTTCCGAGAATATCTTCTTGAACGCCCGCTCCATTCTCTCTCCCAGTTCGTTTCCGTCCTGGGGCGCGGCGGGATGGCCAACGAGCCACGTCGTAATCGCTTCTTCCGCGTCAGGCGGATAGAAGTATATCCTGAAGGGATAGCCGGACGTGCTCAGAGCGTCAATGATATCGAGAATGAAGTTCTTGTAGAGCTCGAACGCAGCCTCTTCGCCCACTGCCGCGGCCAGGCGTGATTTCACTCGGCCCTTGAACGGAGCCTTGATGAAGAGGAGTGCAATTGTCTTGTCAGGCATGTATGAACAACAAAATAATTAGGATTCCATGCTTCGAGTGAAGGATGTATTTTTCTTCCTTCATCACCGTCACGTTGATGTCATGGATGCGCGGTTGTGTCAGACCAGACTTTTTATCATTCAGTATTGCATAAATATACGTCCAATTCAAGGGCCATGCTGGACAGATAGCTACAGATATCCGTAGGTGACCAAAAAGAGTCGTTTCTATCCAATGCTAATTATTCATAATTATTCAGTAGTTTCAGATATGTATTTGGTTTATCCCGTTGGGGTCAAAGAGTTATAATATAACAAGGCTCTCCCCAAGGGGAGGGAAAGAGGAACGATGATGTCCAAAGAAGATTTTATAGAAGCTGAAGGAAAGATCCTCGAGGTGCTTCACGGTGGACTGTTCAGGGTCGAGCTGGACACGGGCCAGAAGATCCTGGCGCATCTTGCAGGGAAGATGCGGATACATCATGTCAGGATCGTGCCGGGCGACAGGGTGAAGGTTGAGCTGTCGGTTTATGATCTGACGCGGGGAAGGATTACGTATCGACTGAAATACGAGGCTGCATGAGCGCCGGAGTGCTTTCACCTCCACATATTCCCGATCACTTCCGAACTGCGCTTTCCGTCCGCTAGGTCCGCGCGAACCCGCTCATTTGAATATTTCAATATACTCCACATATGACACCGAACTTTCTCCGGTATTGTCCGAATCGTTCATGACCGCTATCCTCGCTCGGGCAGGCGGTTTGGTCCCGAAGGCTTTCTGATAGTCCTCCAGGATATTGACCTCCTCATCCTCCCAGGTGCCGACTTTGTTCTGACCTTTTTCCAAAAGGACCATCTTGGCCTTGTCCGTATAGGGACTGGTCATGATGGTTTCTGGATCTTCCCTGTTCGCCCAGACGTAGCTCAGACTGCTGTGGGGTGGATACTCGCCGTACATGCTTTTTGCCAGGCTGTATTTAATGCGTTCGCCGAATCCAGCCTTTTCCGGGTCGTACTCGAACATGACATAAACGCGGATGGAATAGTCATCGCCCTCTTTCCTCCTAGGGTCGCCTTTGACGTATATGTTGTCCACTTTCCACCGCCATTTCGCCTTCGGGTAGTCATGCACAGAAAAGGATTCCTTGTACACGATCGCTGAGGCCGAGGCATTGCTCTCTGCTTTGAGATAATGCCTGTCGCCATCTTTTTCGATGGTATAGGACGAATGTTTTTTTATTTTTGGAAAATACAGTGGCTTCCAGTTATCGAGGGTGGTGAAGTCCTCGCGCAACAGGATTTGTTTTTCCTCTGTCCGGGCAGAGTTCACGGGAAAGACCGCCATGAGAATAAACAGAATGATGCTGCTTGTGATGCGCTGCATTTGAACTTTCTCCCGGCAGGCAGCCTGCCTGCTACGTGTCCGAGCCAGCTCAGGTGGATCCCCAGCCTGCGGTGCAGCCGGAATAGTGGTCGCCCACGTCGATGAGCCGTGTAGCGAGACAGGTGTGGTCGAAATCCCCGATATGAGCGGGAGCGCGTTGCTTTGCCGTAAGACCGAGCATCTGGTTGAAATGGCAGTCAAAGAGGGGATCATCCATCCTAAGCTGACCAGGTGTCGGCACTGATAGTGTCGAGGGTCCGGAGGATGAAGGCACAGGCAAGCTTGTCCATATATCACACAAAAAAATCATCTATGTACTTCTCAAAGATCTTTCGATGTTTATTTGCGATACGGGCGACGAGAATGTCTGTTAAGCATAGAGCATGATCTTCCCTATGTAGCCTTTGAGCTCATTAGCGGCCTTCGCGAAGGTCTCGATCACTGCAGGATCGAAATTCTTTCCCGATGCAGTCATGATTGTCCGTTGCGCTTCTTCAAACGGCAGGGCTTCCCGATAGGGCCTTTTTACCGTGAGCGCGTCAAGGGCGTCCGCCACGGCGAAGACCCTCGCCCCGACCGGAATCTCGGACCCCTTGAGCCCGAGCGGATAGCCCGTGCCGTCGAAGTGTTCATGATGGTTCCTGATGATCTCCGCCGCATTTGCGAAATATCCGATATGGCTTATGATCCGGTGGCCGATCTCGGGATGGCCATGCATGATCGCCTGTTCCTCGGCGGTAAGCGGGCCTTCCTTGTGGAGCACGGCATCAGGGACTCCGATCTTACCGATGTCGTGGAGAAGCGCTCCGCAATAGAGGTCGACGAGGTCCCTGCCCGTGATGCCGTATACATGCCCCATGATCATGGCGAACTGCGTTACGCGTAGCGAATGGTTGCCCACTTCGTGCTCGCGGGCGTCTATAGCGCTCACGAAGGCCTCCAGGGTCACGAGATAGCTCGTCTCGATCTCATCGACGACATCCTCGAGATGGGTGTCGGCAAAATAACAGTGCTCACAGCGATAGGTGCCGTCCGCCCTTTTGATGTAACGGTTGTCCTCGATCTTCGCTCCGCAGTGGGGGCAGAAAAGGATGTCTTCCTGGGCCTGCATCATGGTCCGTGCCTCCTCATTGGTAATATTTCTGCAACTGTTCGGGTGGTATGCCGAGCGCATAAAGCATCTGAAGGGTCCAGTTCCTGAACGTGCTGAAGAGAATCCCTTCTCTTTCCCATCTCCGTGGGGAGGTTAGGACCTTTGACGGGATGATGCAGATCCGGTCCCCGCGTTTTCTGATGCGCGCCATGATCTCGACATCCTCCATCAGGGGGATGTCCTCGTACCCGCCGATTTTTTTAAAGTACTCTCGCCGTATAAATATCGCCTGGTCCCCGAAGGGGATCCTCGTAAGTCGTGTACGGAGAAATACATACTTTTCCGTGATCCTGAAGATACGTCTGCTGGTATCGATGCCCAGATCGAATGCTCCGGCAACAAAGCGGTCGACGCTCATGGCCGCCGTTATCATGGCAAGTGCGTCTTTTGGCAGCAGGGTATCGGCATGGAGAAAGAGGAGAACATCGCCGGACGCTAGCGACGCACCGCTATTCATCTGGCGTGCTCGCCCTTTGCTGGAAATAATCTTAGTAACCTGTTCGTCCTCGATCGCGTTGATCGTGCTTCCCTGTGGGTCGCCGTCAACGACGATGACCTGGGGCATGCCATCTTCAGCACGATCAAACACCTGGGTGATGATTCCGTTTATCCTGTCAGATTCATGAAACACAGGTATGATGATGGACAGCGTCGGAATGTCCTTCATGGTTTTAGATTTCCCGGATTCCTCCCTTATAAAATTCAGGCCATCCTCCACTTGTGGTCTCCTGATGAATCTGCAACTCTACACGTTGTTTGCCATCATTTCCCCGATGCCTGCCATGCCGCCCTGATAGCTTCCACTCGCTTCCGGTTCACGCCGAAATCCGAATATCCCTGGCGGGATGCGGACCTCACCTGGATCAGCTTCGCGTGATCATCGAAAGAGAACTCGACATCATCGACAAAACGCCAGAGTGCGCTCGCGAATTCCGCATGGAGATAGTTGTTCGTTTCGGTGACGATCTTCGTCCTCTCCATCTGGAGGATGATCTTTCTGAGACCGGCAATCGCTTCGGGTGTTGACGAGGAATAGGGAAGGGGCTCAACAGCTTGGTCTTTATCGGTGCTCTGGCTCGATACGCAGTTCGGAGAAGAAGGACAGAGGGATAGTCTGCCGTCCCTGACGCCGAGGTTTGCGGGCCGTCCGGCTGCACAGCCGATGATGAGTATGCTCGCGGGTAACATAATGGCCAGGGACTTTATCATGATGTCTCGCATTAGGGATGACCCTTCCTCTTCGTCATATCAGTATCTCTATTATAACATGAAGTTCCGGATCTCTGCCGGATCTGATTATCAGACATGTTAGATCCGACATCCATGCTCATACCCCCCCAACGGAACAAAAAAACCGGGTCTGCCTTTTTTTATCCTTCGGCAGTCCGGCTCTCCCCACAACAGTGGAGATTCGTATTTTCCCGCCCTCTTCTCGCGAAGGCGTCGGCTTTAGCGGGACAAATCTAATCCCTCTCTGAGAAGCACCGGTCCCGGGAAATGTCGAGTCGGCAGCTTCCCATGTATCGTGTGTATTATGTATCTGGGAGAGAGGGTCAAGGGACCCCGATATTATCTCCAGCCACCGAGGATGGCTCCCATCACAAGCATGCCGACCAGAGAATGCCCGGTCTGGATCAGGAACAGTGACCAGACCAAGCCCTTATCTTTTCCGCTGAACAGGGCCGCCCCTAGGCTAACAGGGAAGATGAAGCCGAGCCATGCCCAGAACCCGACCTGCATCCCCTGGAACGCGGTATACGCATTGAGCCACCTGATAAAGAGGGAGAATACGAACGCGCCGACGAGCGTCCCGGCGAACATGATCCCGAAGTAAGGACCGACCTCCTTCTTCATCTGCTCCTGTTCGGCTGCGCTCAGATTCTCCTTGCCGATGATCTTCGTCCACAGCCCTCCAAAGAGAGGTTGTGAATACCAGACGAAACCTACGATCATGGCGGCAACCGCCGCCGCAATCACCGCGAAATAATTCACATGCGAGTGAATCATACAGGCCATCCCTTTATGCTGCCTTGGCCAGTTTCACGCCGCTTTCCTTCTTCCGGAGATACTCGCGCCACGGCTTCCAGTAATACTTGTCCCAACCTTCATTAACGCCGTCATAATCGTAATCCGGCACGTTGACATGTACAAGCTCGATCCTGCCGCCGTCATTGTCCGGCCAGAAACTGAGGATCAGTGTGGAGTCGACGTCCCCGGGTTTCCAGTCCTTCCCTCGCCACGACTGGATGATGAGGCGTTTGGGAACTACCTGCAGCGTTTTACCTGTGATCATGCCTCCAAAGGCGCGAAATCTCGACCCTGTTGCCCGGCTGATGGTCACCGGTCCTCCCGTGATTTCCCCATGGGCCTTCGGGCTCAGATACATATCAAAGAGCTTTTCCGCGGGCGCAGGAAGTATCATGGTCTGTTGAATTGTTTTCGGCATAGAACTTCACCACCTTAACAAGACAATTTAACTCCTCTATTTAAAGGTAACGCCGATTATTCTGCCTGTCAAGGCCGGAGGGCGAAAAAAAACTGGTTGACCGCCGCGTGGTATGCTTCACCCGCTGCAGGACTGTGAATGCCGGTGAACGTGAATGCTAGAGACCGGCATAGCGGCAATACACGGATGGGAGAGGGGCCCCGCCGTACAAGGCACCTCCTCCCCTCAATCCCTGCTCAGCGAGACATCAGGCCGCGCGTTCGCCGCGGTAGTCACGCTTCCTTTCCACGGAGCGGACCGTGAAGCGCCCGTCGAGTATCGTGAGCTTTTCCATGATACCCGTGTACTCCAGTTCCGCCATAGGCAGCATGGCAGCGCCGAAGAACCCCTGTTTCCGCATCTCGGCGGCCTTGTCTGCGACATGTCCGCGGACGGCATCCCAGAACGGATGGTCGAATGCGTCGACGGGTCCCGTCAGCTTCCCCTCGTGCACGGAGAAGGCTGCGCAGCTGACAATGGGCGGACCATCGAAATAGCTGATGGGCGACATGAGTCGGACCGGCATAATCGGCATGTTGTGCGAGCCGCGCATGCCTCCGGCCACGAAATGCCCGATGTGGAAGGGAGCCAGGACTTCGCCCGTGGCCGGGAAGTTCATCTGCGCGCGCACAAGCATCACCGGGTCGTCCTTGCCCGTGTACTTGCCGGCGATGTTATGGAGCCGGGACGTGGACACTGCGGCCGCCTGTTCGCCCGAAGCGCGGGACCAGATCGACTCTACCACGAACCGCTCCGTGTCCCGCAGCAGGGCAGCGATGTCGTAGATATCCTCGGGTGTGTTCAGCTCGATGACCCGGTCACCTTCTGTGTAGTTGACGTCCATGATCACGAACCGGAACCCTTTCCCCATCTTGGGCGCGAGGATGAGCCCGGGTGTGTTCATCGCGTCGGCGAACGCGAGGTAGAGCGGGAGGTTGTACGCGCCGGGATCGGTCTTGTCCGCCGCGAAGAACAGGAAGGGCTCATTCGGCCTCTCCTCGAACTCCATCTCGGCGACGGCCGGCCCCATGCCCCGCACGTTCCCGGAGAACGAGTCCTTCAGCAGGTCCTGGCCTGCGCCGTACAGCCCCTGTGCTTTCGCAACGTTTGTCCCCGCGACAAAGGCGTCCCAAGCAAGCTTATGGATCTGCTCGTCGCCGGTCCCGCGGGTATGGGTCATCAGGATCGCCACATCGTCTCCCGTGTAGCTCAGGTAGCTGTCTTTCAGAAATCCGATGCCGTTCTGGCGCACGTGGTGTTCAACGGTTTCGAGCAGTCGCTGCGACGGCGCGATGTGACCCCCGACTGACCCGACATCAGCCTTGATAACGCTTAAGGTCAGCTTCATAGGTATACACCTCCTTCATTTGTTTTCTAAGCGCACTACGAGATGATGAACAAAGGGAGAGTTTTTTATACTGATCATACTTAAATGATAGCAAAACCGGGGAGTAATGGTGTGCCGGCATTCGGCATGAGATGCTTCTTTGGCAGAGCTGCTGTAAATAGTAATACTAAAGTATCTTAAAGCTATGGTCTCTGGTACGTGTGAAGGATACAATACGATGTCCTGGCCCATCTCTTCCTCAACATCCCGGTCATTGATTGCCAAATGAGCACCGTGCAGAACGTTCCGGAAGAACCTGAACGCGACAGTAAGAATCATATACGCTCAAGAAATTGCTTTCCGGTAGATGCATCGGGAATTCTCGTATGGAGTAAACGCTGTCACCTCTTGCGGGGTCGATTCATGTGCCCCGATGACCAGAATCCCTCCCGGGACAAGCTTCTCCACGATCCTCTCGAGGATGTCCCGCTGCAACGTTTCGTCAAAGTAGGTGAAAACAAGGTTGCGGCAGAGTATGAGGTGAAATGGGCCATCGGGCATCTGTCTGCGAATGTCCTGCTCAACAAATTCAATGTTCTCTCTGAAGCGCTCCTTGATCGAGCAGAGCTTCCCCGAACAGGTGAAGGCCGCCTTGATCAATTCTTTCGGAAGATTCCGGAGGCTGCTTGACCGGTACCAGCCCTTCCGGGCACGCTCAAGGACGGCATGATTAACGTCGGTCGCGATGATCCGGAGAGGAGGATTCGCATGGAAGAGGGGGATGATGGAAGTCTTCCAGATGATTTGCAGGGTATAGGCCTCTTCACCGGAACAGCAGCCAGCGCTCCAGCTGATAAGCTCCTTTCCTCCGGTATGGAGCATTTCTTCACCAAGTTTTGGGAGGATGGACCATTGCAATACGTCGAATATGTTTCGATCGCGGTAAAAACGGGAAATGGTGATGTTGCAGAGCGAGTCGAGGATTGGCCACTCTTCAGCATTGCTCTCGAGATATCTCTGATACGCGGAAAGTCCGGACAGGTCCAGTTCTCTGATACGACGGCTGAGACGCTTGCAGACCTGTTGATGTACTTTTCGATAGCCGGCCCAGCGAAGCCGGAGCCTCGGCAGGCACCTTTGGAGGAATTCCGTGCATTCAATGTCCTTTATCAGGTATCCTTCGGTTGGTCTCTTCTCCGGGTACTCGGCGCTGTCCTGCATATGAATATTATTATAACACGGCCTGTATGCTCTCGAGCTGTGATAGACTGATGATATCTCCCTGGACGTGATGGGCGGGTGTCCATGCGCACAAAGAAAAACATTCTTATAACAGGACCTCCGGGCATCGGCAAGACCACCATCATGAAGAAGCTCGCACAAAAGTTGGAAGATACCGGCCCTGCCGGTTTTTACACAGCCGAGATACGGGAAGGTGGCGTGCGGCAGGGTTTTGAACTGGTTGGCCTAAATGGAAGGAAAGGGCTTCTTTCCCATATTGATATAAAAAGTCCGTATCATGTGGGCAGATACGGGGTCGATATCAGGGGCTTTGAGATATTTCTTGACGCCCTTGCGCTCACAGGTCCAAATGCCAGGCTTGTCATGATCGACGAGATCGGGAAGATGGAGTGCCTGTCGCAACGATTCAAAACAGTCGTGCGAACTGTTCTGGATTCCGGAAAAGCGGTGATCGCGACTATTGCGCTTAAGGGTCCTGGGTTTATCGCAGAGGTGAAGGGACGAGAGGATGCGGTGCTGTTCGAAATGACGCTGGATAACAGGGACTCTCTTGCAGAAGAAATCCTGCGGCATGTCAAGACATCGTACGATTAGTGGGAAAGCTTCAACCTGGAGGGGAGCTTTACAGATAAGTTTTTTGTTCAGCGTCGCTTTTTCAATACACTCGTTCTTTCAATCCAGTTTTATGAAAGGGTATCGTTCCCGGTCTTCACGGTTCACGAGCGAGAGGCCGGCCCAGGTGCCGATCGTTTCGATCGCGATGATCGCATCGGGGTTTTCGAAATCGATGCGGGCGGGAGTGCCGGCCTTCTCAAGCGATTCAAGAAGTATGAAATCCAGCAACCGTTCCTCGTCGGGACTTGAAAGCTTTCCCTTGAAGCCGCGCCTTCGTATCCGCACGTAAAAGCTCTTTCCTGCGAGGTGCGTCGTCCAGGTGAGGATTATTTCCCCGGCCTTGTGCTCGAATTCATCGGGGGAATTGAAGATAAACGAGTGGGTGGCTGGTATCAGCCGCGCAAGAAAAGAGAGCGACTCCGGATGTTTCGATGCCCGTTCCCGCAAAGACTCGAGCATCCGGTTGATGTCCTCCGCTCTTATCAATAGGACATTGAAGAATTCCGTCCGTTTCACTTCTCCGAACTCGCCGAATACGTCGATCGCCCGCTTGAATCCATGTTCGTGAACGCTGATGACGGCATTCCATTCCTGCATAGCGGATTGTCTCTCGCGGATGAGTCGGCTGGGTCGCGTGCGCCGGCATCAAAGACCGGCGTCCAGAATTTTCTCATGACGCTTAAAAACCTTGCGAAAATGGAAACCGTAGATCGAGAGGGTGATGGCCAGCGGCAGGAGCCGCGGCCGGCGGAACAAGGACCAGAAAAAGATCTTCCAGTACTGGTACCGCTCTCTGCCGATGATGCCAAGGCGCACCGCGGACTTGATTATGGCTTTGAAGTGGTTGAACCGGAAGCGGCCACCACGCGCCTTGGGAGGGTGATACTCTTTCAGGAATTGCTTCATCCGTGCGTAGTAATGCTTCGGAGAGTAGATCGTGCTGAGTATCTTGCGGTAGCCGCTGATCAGGTGCTCGGTGTTCATCTTCGGTATGAAGTTGATCGAAAAGTCCGTGTTGTCGCCGGTCGCGTCCTTCAAGAGCCGCCCTTCCTGCTTTAAGCGATGATAGAGCTTTGTCCCGTGCGGTGCGTTCAAAATCCCGACCATGGCGGTCGCGATCCCGCTTTCCTGGATAAAGGCGATCAGGCGCTCGAAGATCGATGCCGGGTCCTTGTCAAATCCCACGATGAATCCCGCCTGGACCTCGAGTCCGGCCTGCTGGATCTTTTTCACGCTGGCGATGAGGTCCCGGTTCCGGTTCTGGACCTTGCTGCACTCGACCAGGCTTTCCTCGTTCGGCGACTCGATGCCCACGAAGACCGTGTCGAACCCAGCCCGGACCATGAGCTGCATCAGCTCTTCGTCGTCGGAGAGGTTGATGGACACCTCGGTATTCAGGGCGAAAAGGGATGCTTGCGTTTCTCCATCCACTCGATGATGGCTGGCAGAATCTCTTTCTTGAGCTTTCCCTTGTTCCCGATGAAGTTGTCGTCGACGATGAACACGCCGTTTCTCCAACCCCGTGCATAGAGAGTCGTCGAGCTCGGCCAGGATCTGCTCCGTGCTCTTTGTCCGTGGCACGCGGCCGTAGAGCACGGTGATGTTGCAGAAATCGCAGTCGAAGGGGCACCCCCGGGAATACTGGATGTTCATGGAGGCATAGTGCCTTCATGTTCAGAAGATCGAATCGCGGTACCGGCGTGATAGAGAGGTCGGCCCACTGGGGAGAGGAATATACGTGGCGAGCCTGCCCCTTTCGCAGATCATCGAGAAAGAGTGGTAGCGTGATCTCAGCCTCGTTCAATATGAGATGGTCCACATCGATGAACTCATCGGGACTCGCCGTGAAAAGAGGACCGCCGGCGATCACCTTGACCCCGAGCGCCTTGCACCTCGTAATGACGGAATTTGCTGACTCTTTCTGGATGGACATGGCGCTGAGCATCACATAATCGGCCCAGCGGAGGTCGGCGTCGGTGAGGTGCTGCACGTTCATATCAGCGAGGCGCTGCTCCCACTCAGCGGGAAGCATTGCCGCCACGGTCAGGAGACCAAGCGGTGGAAGACTGGCTTTTTTCGAAATGAACTTTAAGGCATATTTAAAGCTCCAGAAGGTGTCAGGGTACTTTGGATAAACAAGGAGAATTTTCATAATTGAGCTCCTTCACGCTGTTTGTGAGCGTGATAAAAAAGGTTTACATCATCATCCTTTGCTCTTGCACGTTCGTACGCGTATCGTTTATTATCCATGATAATTCACAAATAGCAACAGTTTTTATCGTCACGATGGGTGACGCAGGTTTTTTACTACTCATTCTTCTTCATTTGTATTCTTTTGCCTCTTCCTTTTCCCCTGATTCTTTAGCCGCATCTCTGCCGGTGTCTTTCGTTGATGCAGACTCATCCTGTTTCCGCCACCACCGTACCCCGGTGTACGAAACACCGAGGCCCCTTGCAAATACTGCCGCTGTACAATGCACGGCTAGCGGCTCCTTTTACGGCGGTTATATGTACCTCCGTAGTTTGCTGTTTCCGTCACTGACGCACGCAGATGCTGTTTTGGCTGATCTGAAAAATAATGCTGGTATGCGGCCCATGTTCCTGCTGAATTTGAAAACCGTAACAAAACAGGAATTATGTTGTCAAGCGAGACTGCCGTTAGGAAGAAAGTACCAAAACGACCGCTCTCTCCTTGACTATAATGCGCAGAAAGTAACAAGCAATCATTCATTTCCGGTGTATTTACCGCTTAGCGACAAAATTTAATTGCACCGCCATGGGTAAACTGTTATTATATTCAGTCTTTTGGGAAAATACTGAAGATAGGTCGGGGGCTGAGGGCGCGCTATTATATGAAACGTTCTTTCAACTGGAAGTACGTCGTGGTTGTGGGACTGGGATTGCTGGCATTTATCGGTATCGGCGTTCTTTTGTATGAGAGCGTCGCTCCGGTGATCAATGCTGTTGAGACCCGCAGATCTGCAGAAGGTATCCTTATGCATCTCGACGGCATGCTTTCGGGCCTCCGGAATCTTGAGGCAAGCGAGCGCGAATACGTCCTGAGCGGGCGCATGAATCATCGTGACAGCTATCTGGCTGCTGTGAACAAAATACAGCAGGAAACAGCCACCCTCAAGATGACGACCGTAAATTATCCGGACCAGCAGCGCAGGTTCGCGCTCCTCGAATTTCAGATCGTGAAGAGACTGGAATATTCACATCAGCTTATTGATGTTCTTGAGAAACAGGGGCATAAGTCAGCCGAGAAAATGTTGCAGAACGGCGGAGACGGGGAGATTGCCGAAAATATTGGGAACACTGTTTCGGACATGCGAAATGCCCAGAACGAGCTGCTGAGGCAGCAGGAGAAGCTGATCAATCCGGGAATCAGGACGTCCGTTAAGCTCATCGGCATAAGCTACTTGGCTGCAATACTGATTGTCCTGCTTTTCGGCGCTGTTGCCATGCGCGAATACAGGTTACGCAGGCGGGCAGAGGAGATGCGGCAACGGCTCTCGCTGACCGTTGATCAGGCAACGGACCTTGTGGTGGTAACCGACCTGTCGGGGAAAATCGAATACGTGAACAGGGCTGTCGAGGAAACGACCGGCTATGCAGCTGCAGAGCTTCTCGGGAAGAGCAGGGACCTCTGGTACTCCGGGAAGCATGATGCCGAATTCTTCCAAAAGAAACGCGATACGGTCCTTTCGGGAGGAACGTTTCAAGCAACGGTGACATACCGGAAAAAGAACGGCGACCTCTTCTATCTCCTTGACACGCTGACCCCGCTCAGGGATGCCGCAGGAAACATTACGCACATCGTCTCTACGGGAAGGGACATCACGAGCCAGAAGTCGCTGGAAGAGCGAGTCGATTACCTCGCGTATTTCGATGCGCTCACGGGAGTGCCGAATCGGGCCCGCTTTGTCGATCGGCTGCAGGAGGGGATTGTCCGGGCGCATGGCACCTCTGCCCATATGGCAGTTCTTGCGATTGACGTAGACCGGTTCAAGCTCATCAACGATGTATTTGGGTTCGATGCTGGTGATGAGCTTCTCAAAGTGATCACAGAGCGGTTATTGGCCTCGGTGGGAGAAGGGGACACGGTAGCGCGCGTGGGAAACGATGAGTTCGACGTGGCGCTCCATAATATCGCCCGGCCCTCCGATGTCGTGAGCGCGGTGAACAAGATCATGAAGAAAATCTCTCAATCCGTCATCCTCAGGGGAGAAGAGATCATCATGTCTTTCGCCGTCGGCGTCACGCTCTTCCCCGATGATGGCGAGGACGCTGAGACGCTCATACGGAACGCGCACCTCGCCCTCAGCAAAGCAAAGGCCCAGGGAAAAAATAATTTCCAGTTCTATACTCCCGGCATCATTGAAACGGCCTCTGAATTTCTGGTCATGGAAAAGCGTCTATCCAGCGCCCTGAAGAAAGAGGAATACCTTGTATATTATCAGCCGTATGTTGATATGACGACGAGGAGGTTTGGGGGCGCCGAGGCCCTGATAAAATGGAAGAGCGACAAGCACGGGCTGGTGTCTCCGAAGAAGTTCATTCCCATGCTCGAGGATACGGGGATGATCATCGACGTGGGGGAGTGGGTATTGAAGACGGCCTGCCGCCAGATCAAGGAGTGGGACCAGAGGAAACCATTATTTCCTGTAGCCGTGAACCTCTCATCGATGCAGTTCCACCATAAATATATGGTGGAAATGGTCGAGAACACCATCAAAGAGGCCGGGGTCGACCCGTCGTGCCTGACGCTGGAAGTGACGGAAGGCATCGTTATGCACGATCTGGATTACACGAGCAAGGTCCTGAGCGACTTGAAGAACCTCGGCGTCTCCATTTCCGTCGACGACTTTGGGACAGGTTACTCATCGCTCAGCTATCTGAAAAAGCTTCCCGTCGATAATGTGAAGATCGATATGTCCTTCGTGAAGGATATCACCACAGACCCTGATGCCGCCTCGATCGTCATGGCGATCACTTCCCTTGCCCGGAACCTGAACCTCAAGACTATAGCCGAAGGTGTTGAGACCGAGGAGCAGTGGAAAATCTTGCGCCTCCTGCGGTGCGATATGGGGCAGGGCTTTTACTTCAGTCCCGCCTTGTCTCCCGCAGAGTTCGAAAAATTACTGCTGTAAGAAAAGAGCCGGGCGCTTATTGCTGCTCCTGGTGAAACCTGTCAAGCGGCCTTCCCTCGGCATCCTGCCAGACTCCCCTCTGTTTCACCTCCCGCTACCGTCCAGGTTGTCAAACCGGCACGACCTTCTTGAAGTGTCGCAGCGTATTCTTGAAATCGTTCAGGATATCATCGGCCTGCAAGCTTCCGGTATACCGGAAATGAGAAGCGACGAGCGTTTTCAACTCCTCGATATCTTCATCTGATTCCACCTTCCGGGCCTTCACATACGCGGCGTTTATCCTGGTCCCGAGCTGGTCATGGCGGTCCAGAACATAGATCGCACCGCCGGTCATACCGGCGCCCACGTTCAATCCCACGTCGCCGAGCACCACGACGGTGCCCCTGGTCATATATTCGCAGAGGTGGTGGCCCGTGCCCTCGATCACTGCCCGGGCCCCGCTGTTCCTTACCGCGAACCGCTCTCCGGCCATGCCTGCAGCATAGAACTCGCCGCCGATCGCCCCGTAGAGCACGGTGTTCCCTACAATGACATGTTTGTGCGGCTCATGCGTGATGTCCGACGGAATGATCGCGATCCTTCCGCCGTACATGCCCTTGCAGGTGTAATCGTTCGCATCGCCGACGAGTGAGAGCGATAAGCCCCGGTGGTTGAAGGCGCCGAAGCTCTGGCCCGCCGTACCTTTGAAGGTGAGCTGCACCGTATCATCGGGGAGACCTTGCTCGCCGTATTTGCGGGCGATGAAATAGTTCAGCTTCACCGGAATGCTTCGGTGGATGTTCCTGATATCATACTGTACGGCAACGGACTGCCCCTGCTCGATGAAGGGAAGCAGGTCCCCCGTGATACGGTCATTCAGGGATGGCGCGGGGTTGTCGTTGCGATCGACAGTGCAGTGCTTCGGACCTTCTCCCGGATACCCGCGGAGCAACGGTGAGAGGTCCATCCTGCCGGAACCCGGAGCAGCGTCTAACGGCGCAGGGACGAGGAGGTCCGTCCTGCCAATGATCTCTCTCAAGCTGTTCACGCCCATCTCCGCCATGATCTCCCTGACCTCGCGCGCCAGCGCCTTGAAGTATGCTGTGATCCCTTCGACAGTGCCGCGGAATCGTTTCCGCAGCTTTTCATCCTGCGTGGCAATGCCGGTGGGACAGGTGTTCGAATGGCACTGGCGTGCCATGACGCAGCCCGCAGAGATCATGGTGGCCGTACCGAAGCCGAACTCCTCGGCGCCGAGCAGGGCAGCGATGATCACATCCCGGCCGGTGCGCAGTCCGCCGTCCACCCGCACCCGGATCCGGTCGCGCAAACCGTTCTCCATGAGCACGCGCACGGTCTCTGCCAATCCCATCTCCCAATGGTTGCCTGCGTTCTTGATGGAAGTGATCGATGCGGCGCCCGTACCGCCTTCGCAACCGCTGATCTGGACTATGTCGGCATAGGCCTTAGCAACGCCGGCCGCAATGGTGCCCACGCCGGTCTCGGCAACGAGCTTCACGCAAACGTGGGCCTGCGGGTTCGCCTGTTTGAGGTCGTGGATGAGCTGCGCGAGGTCCTCGATGGAGTAGATATCGTGGTGCGGCGGTGGTGAGATGAGCAGCATGCCCGGCTTGCAGTGCCGAAGCCTGGCAATGTAATCGGTGACCTTGATCTCCGGGAGATGTCCGCCCTCACCGGGTTTTGCACCCTGGGCGATCTTGATCTCGAGGTCAGCTGCCGAGGCGAGGTAGGTGGGCGTCACCCCGAACCTGCCGGACGCAAGCTGCTTGATGGCGCTCCCTTTGATCGTAAAATAGCGCGCCGGGTCTTCGCCGCCCTCGCCGCTGTTGCTCTTGATGCCGAGCTTATTGCAGGCCTCGGCAATGGTCTCGTGCGCCTCGGGTGATAGGGCACCCACGGACATGGCTCCGGAGAAGAAACGTTTCCGGATGAATTCCTCTGCTTCCACCTGTTCCAACGGCAAGGCTCTACCTTTTTTGTATCCAAGCAACTGCCTGATGGAAGTAGGATGCTCGTCAGCCTTATGCGAGAATTCCCTATAATCTGCGTAGTCTCCGCTCTTTATGAAACGGTTCAATGACTGCACGGCCTGCGGCGACCACCCATGCCATTCCCCGTTTTTCCGGTGTTTAAGCGCGCCGCCGTACTCGAGTAACGGTGCTGTATTGCTAAATCCAGCATCATGCCGTGCAAGGAGCGAATGTTCTACTTCTGCGAGACCATCAGACTCGAAAGCTGTCGGCGTGTTGCTGAAGAATGCGTCAACGAGATCGCTCTTCAGGCAGATGCTGTCGAATATCTGTGCTCCGTGGTACGAGGCGACCGTCGAGATGCCCATGCGGGCCATTACTTTCAGCAGGCCTTCTTCGAGGGCTTTCACGTAATTTCCGCATGCTTTCGGATAAGACAGCGCGATGGTGCCGCTGTCACAGAGCTGCCCGATAGTCTGGAACGCGAGCCAGGGGTGAACACTGGAAGCGCCGTAACCGATGAGGCAGGCCATGTGATGCACATCGCGGGCCTCACCGGTATCTATGACTATGCTCGCGCGGTTTGCGAGCCCCCGTTTCCCAAGGGCCGTGAGACACGCGGAGACCGCGAGCAAAGAAGGGATGGATGCACGGTCAGGCGAGAGGTCCCGATCTGACAGGATGATGATTTCAGCACCGGCTGTAACGACGTCGAGAACGCGCTTCTGCAGCAGGGCAACGGCACGTGACAGCGCGGAACCGCCCCGTGAAAAGGTCATGGGGATGTTCGCGATCCTGAAGCCCCTCTGCTCTCTGATCGCCTGGAATTGCGGGTAAGAAAGGATGGGAGAATCGATACCGAACCTCCGCGCATGCACGGGCGTCGGGGTAAGAAAATTCCGTTTGTACCCGAGGTTCATCCTCAGGGACATGACCATGCGTTCCCTGATGGGATCGATGGGCGGGTTGGTGACCTGCGAGAACCGCTGCTTGAAGTAGCGGAAGAGCAGCTGGGGCTTTTCCGAGAGCGGCGGAAGAGGTGTGTCGTCGCCCATGGAAAAAATCAGTTCCTTGCCCGTTGCAGCCATCTCCTGCATCTGCATCTGTATCTCTTCCTGAGTGTATCCGAAGGCGATTTGTTTGCTAGCGATGTCTCCGTCGATCACCAGAGAGGGAACGGGGCCGTATTTCAGCTTCACGTGATGCTTTTCGAGCCACTCCTGGTATGGTTTCTGCGATGCAAGGTCCTTGATGATCTCAGGGGTGAACCTGACACCCGCAGTCCGCAGGTTCACGGAAATGATCTCTCCCGGACCAAGCCTTCCTTTTTCCTGAATAGGCCGATCACCGAGGTCTACCATACCGATCTCGGAGCCGAGGACCAGAAGTCCGTCCCGTGTCAGAATGTATCTGAGCGGTCTTAGCCCGTTCCGGTCCAGGTGCGCGCCGACAGTCTCACCGTCGGTGAACGTGACGGCCGCCGGGCCGTCCCAGGGCCGCATGAGCAGGGACTGATACTCGAAGAATGCCTTCTCTTGAGGGCCCAAGTCAGTCTGCTCCCAAGCTGGAGGGATGCAGAGCATGACGGCGTGTTCGGGGGAGTAGCCAGAGAGGATGAGCAGTTCGACGATCCGGTCAAGCGACGCCGAATCGCTTTCGGTCTGGGAGATGAGCGGACGGAGAAAGTCCGCTTTGTTCCCGAAGACTTCGTGCTGGATCTCGTGCTCAAGCGCGGTCATCGCGTTCCGGTTGCCCTGGAGGGTGTTGATCTCGCCGTTATGCGCGAGCACGTGGAAGGGCTGTGCCAAGGGCCAGTCGGGGGAGGTGTTGGTCGAGAACCGCTGATGGAACATGCAGAAGGCCGATTCGAACGCCTCGTCCTTGAGGTCCGGATAGAACTCGTCCAGGTAGGGCGCAACGAGCATGCCCTTATAGACCATGATCTTCGAGGAGAGCGAACAGACGGACACGCTCCCTTCGTAGGACTTCTCCATAGTCCGGCGAGCGAGATAGAGCACGGCTTCTTTTTCAGCCGGCGGAACGCTGGAAGTATCGATCAGCACCTGCCGGATCTTTGGCTTGGACAGCAATGCCGATTTCCCGAGCGCATCAATCTTTGTCGGCACATTCCTCCAGCCGATGGGCTTGAGGTTGAACCGCCGCAGGATATCCTCGATACCGGATTCCACGTCCGCGAAAAGGAAGAAGAAGCCCGCGGCAAGGTCGTCCAGGCCCGGGGTTGAGAAACCGAGCCTCTTCATTTCCTTTTGGAGGAATTTCAGAGGGAGCTGGGTGAGTACGCCTGCGCCGTCACCGGTCTTGCCGTCTGCGCCCACGGCGCCCCGGTGCGTGAGGTTCTTGACCGCTTCGATCCCCATGGACACGATCTCGTGGCTCTTCTCACCGTTCGCATTGCAGACGAAGCCCACGCCGCAGGAAGCTGATGAATTGTTATGATGCAAGGCATCCTCTCATGAAGAACAGAAAGTCAAGCAGAGAAAATCGCTCACCGCGAAGAACGCGTAGGAGACTCTCAAAAAAAGTTAGATGTATTCCTCTCTTCGCGACCTTTGCGTCGTCGCGATGAAATTATTGTCGTTCTTTGTTGTTCAGAGTTCAAGGAGTCGCTTATTGATATCGATGGCCGCCACCGCGCCTTCTCCTGCCGCGATCACGACCTGGTCGTTCCCGGAGTTGAGAGGCCCCACGATATACAGGCCGTTCAGCGAAGATTCGTAAGCGCTGTTCACAACATACTTGAACCCTTTCGCATCCCGCTTCAAGTTGAGCTCTATGAGGAACTTGTCGTTCAGCTTGTACCCGAAGTTCGACATGACGGCCTCACAGGGGATGCGCGTTCCGTTCTTGAGCTCTACGGCCTCGATATGCCCGTCGCCGATGATCCTGATTGGCTCGCCTTTGATGAGGCGGATGCCTTCATGCTCAAGCTCTTCTTTATAATCACCGGGCGGATCGTAGAAATAGAGGATGAGCACTATATCATCAGTGTACATTTCCCTCATGCCGAAGGCCAGCCGGACGGAGTTTATAGTATTTCCGATGATGACCAGTTTTTTGCCGGTTGTCTTATACCCGTCGCAGTCGACGCAGGTGAAGAAGGATGTTCCCAGGAATTTGTGAAAATTCTCGATGGGGGGAAAATTGTCCTGCACGCCCGATGAGACGATCACGAACTTCGAGCGAAAGCGGACGTCGCCTGTATGGACCTCGAGATGCTCTTTTTTTACCACCGAGGTCACGATCCCTTTTTCTATGCGGACATTGAAGCTTTTCGCCTGCTCCAGGCCCAACTCGATGATTTCCTTACCGGATATGGCTCTCTGCGTAAGAAAGTTTTCGATTGATTTCGCGTGCGCGGTTCTTCCTCCTCCCCGGTCGATGAGCAGATTCTCCCTGTTGAACCGTCCGAGGTAGATGGCAGCCTGGAGCCCGCCGGGCCCGGCGCCGATAATGATGCAGTCATAGATTTTATCGCTGTTCATAAACCGGTCAACCTTATTCCCCAAAACCGGGAACGCAGATCAATACTGAGAAGATCTTCTTGTCCATGACGGGTATCGATCGTTTATTGACCTGTCACGGAGAAGCATCTCCTTGTGGCACTCCGTGGTCACATGAATTCCCTTATTTGCTTCTCAAACTCTTCTGCCGTCGAGAAATGGAGCGTAATCAGTCCCTCGTCCGCTGCCCGATTGATGTGGTTGATATTATCATCCACAAAAAGCACTTCATCAGGCCGGAGGCCCAGGATTTCGCAGACATCCCTGAATACCGACGGGTCCCGTTTACTTTTGTGGAGCCTGAATGAGTTAAAGACGATATCGAAATGCCGGAACAGGGGCGTCTTTCGGTCGATTTCCTCAAGCCAGTTTGTCTGGTCGCTCAGCATGCCGACTTTCAACCTCCTTGCTTTCAAACGGTCCGCGTGCGCAAGCATCGCAGGCCTGAACGTAAACCTCGTCAGTACCTCTTCCCGGAGATCTTCATCGCTCCCGGTTATGCCTGTCTTTTTTCTGACAGCATTCCAGAACGATGATTCATCAGCCCTGCCAATGAGATATCCTGTTTCGTAGATTAGCCTGTCGACGTCGGTAAAAAAATTTTCTGGGTCCAGTTTGTTTTTCTTCCCGATGGCCATAAGGCCTTCCCGGAAACCCTCCTCAGCAATGACCCCGCCGAAATCAAAAAGAACCGCCTTTAGCGTGTCAGCCCTATAATTGACAATCCTTTCCGCTACCCCTGTTGTATTTTTCATAATTATCATTATACCTGATTCCGCTGTTCTGTATGTACCCTGTGCGATTTCCAGAGGAAGGGACGCATAGAGGCTGATATAGCGGAGGAGTGTTTAATGCTCGCTTGGAGCCAAGGATTTTTTATTCTAAATGCACTACTCCATTAGTATTATATTCCCGTATCAGACTCTCTGGCCTGCAATGTCTTTTTCTGCATTCAGCTTAGTCAGGAGATAATCATTATCAGGAAGAAATAAATTTACATTGATGAGACTTTCTTCCTGAACGTTGCAATAGTTGCGGTTATTGTAAACACTCATATTACTTCTAGAAATAATCAGGTGACATATGTATGCCTCCTGTAAAAAAATCATGGGCAGCTTAAGATTCCCCTCATCATTCCGATAAGAACAATGTGAAACATAACATCTCGTTCTGGGGCTGCTTTTCATCGAAAAAATGGCAGAGCAAGGCCAATTTGCCGGCCGCATCGATTGCTAAAGCAAAAGACATGATTTTGCAGAATGAGTATTTTGGGAAGTGCACAGGAGGGTGAACAGCAGGCTGTGATTAAGTTCTCTTTATCATCAAAATCAGAAATGGATGTAGCCGTCATGATGCCGAGAGGTTACCTCACTGACATAGGCGCGCATCAGATAGAAAAAGCCAGTGAAGCGTTACTTGACAGAGGTTTCAAAAAGCTCGTCATAAACTTTTCCAACGTCGAGTTGATCAATACCCATGGTATCTCGATCTTCAAGAGTATTTTGCAGAAGGCATTCGAAAGCGGCTGTCGTGTATGTTTTACCAATATAAATGAACTCCACCGTGAAATTTTCGAGCTGACAGGCATCATGAAACGCGTAGATGTGTTTCAGGATGAAGATGACGCAATGATATGCTTAAAAAAAACGGCTTGATTTCTTGACAACAGGGCGCGTCTCTATCGATTCAGTGTTTGTCTCTTCGTGAAACATGCGGTTTTTGAATTCCGTTGGAACATGCACTTTACCTCTTGAACTCTATCGCCGGTCATACCATTTCCGTCGATTTTGCCATTTACCTTAAAGTTTTCCATATAGTCTGTTACAAATATAGAGAGCGCGGACTTGTGTGATTATAAGATATGAGAGATGATGGATCATGGCTAATGAAATAGAAAGTGGCTCACCGGCCGTCGGTAAAAGAAGGGAAGAACGATATAATGTTCCCGATTCCTGCCAGCAGTATATCAAGCTGCGGGTAAAGAGCGGCAATGAATTCGTTCCAGCCATTCTTGGCAACTTTAGCCGCAGCGGCATTCTATTCGAGTGTCCCGTATCGTTCAGTAAAGGAATGCACACGGAGTGCGTTATTTCAATTTCTTTGCTGCTATCCCGCGAGATATCATTCGGTATCGAGGTCAAGTACTGTTACACGGACAAAGATTCTTATATCATGGGAGCTTCTATTGATACTATTTCAGATGAAACCTGGTTTGATGTTTTTGTTGAAGTGCATGATTTTATCGTGCTTCGCCAGGGCCCCGTATAACGACTCCCTTCTGGCATAATGAACTACCCGCCACTAAATCGCTGCTGCGACTGTAGTGGGGGTTTCACGGTTCAATGACGGAAGCGTTCCGCAGGCAGTACCAACAGAACGTCTTATTTCCCCCGCGCTCAATATATCGACTCTTATTAACAACCTTAAATCTGCCAGCTCAAGGAGGATTCGGAACGAATTCCCTGACCATATAAAAAAATTCTACTGGAAGCCTGCTTTCTGGCATCGTGCGTACTTCGCGGGGACCGTTGGCAAGGTGACTCTTGAAACAGTTCGACGCTATGTTGAGCAGCAGGGCACAAAAGAGAAACCGCGAAAGCAATGACCAAACCTGTCCGCTTGACCCGCCTCCTGGTAATTCGCCAAGGAGGGGGAATGCGCGGATATTAGTTCAAGTTTTTTTGCCCTCCGTCACTAAAGCAGTTGTCATTATCTTAATTTATCATGCCTAGCCCCATGGATGTCCTTTTAGCGTGCCCTTTCGGCTTTGCTTTAATCAGTCGTTCGTTGTAAGTGAAGGGCTATTACAATAGGAGAGCTTTGCCAGTCAATGGTTGCTAAATTTTTAGTGTCCTGCATCATATCATTCAGCAGGGAATAGAGCATTGTGGCATTGATGCTACCCATCTGTCCAGTGAAGATGTATAACTATAAGATAATAAATGATATTTATAGTAGAAATAGCAAATTTTTAGTAAATAAACATATATAAATTGATACTTGTAACTATACCAATCGTTAGCTATAATTGCTAATAGAAACAGTTGCTATAAGAAACTATGTCAACAATCTCTACTAGCAAAATTGATCTGTCGAAGCGTGTGCCGGTTCTATTAAAAAAGCTGACACATTGCTTTTCAATGACCCAGACCGCAATCTGCCGGCAGTTCGATATTACCGCCGCAGAGGCAGCCCTGCTTTCGTCCATGGACCCCGGACGGAAGCTCTGCTCCACCGCCCTGATGGAGCGGCAGGACCTTTCCAAGGGATGGATCAGCCGCCTTAATGAGTCCCTCTGCAAAAAAGGATATATCATCAAGAACGAGCACCACGACGACCGGCGACACAACATCATCGAGCTCACGGAGCAGGGACAGGAGGTCCGGCAGGCTATCATCGAGGAGCAGGCAGCCGTATGCCATTGGGTCCTGGAGCACATCCCGGAGAACGAACGTGCGATGGTCCTCCCGACCCTCGAGCAGCTGGTCCTGGCCCTGGAACAATATAAGCGCGAGGTCGGGAATACCGACAGCGACTAACCAATTCCAAACACGAAGGAGGGTATGACCATGGCTACGGAACCGGACGTTATGGAACAGCCAAAACAGGCAGAGGCGAGGCTACCCGCAGTGGAGAACAAGATTTCGATGGTAGTGTTTTCAGGAGATCTCGACAAGCTCCTGGCGTCGCTGATCATCGCCACCGGAGCGGTGGCAATGGGCATGAAGGCCCGCCTCTTTTTCACCTTCTGGGGCACGGCGGCCCTGCGTGATGCCCGGAAGAGCGTGAAAGGGAAAAACCTGATGTCCAGGATGTTCGGCTTCATGCTGCCGAACGGGGCGCGAAAGGTAAAGCTCTCCAAGATGAACATGGGTGGCATGGGGACCGCCATGATGAAGATGCTCATGAAGAAGAAAAAGGTGGCGTCCCTGGAAGAAATGCTGACTCTGGCCGGCCAGATGGGCGTCGAGATCTGCATTTGTGAGATGTCCATGGGCCTCATGGGATTCAAGCGGGAGGAGATGATTGACTATCCGTACATGAGCGTATGCGGTGTCGCGGCTTTCCTGGCAGAAGCGGCTACGAGCAGGGTACAGCTGTTTATTTAATGGGAGGTGCATTATGCCGGTCGAACTGAAAGCAAACAAAGTCGTTGATCTGAAGGGATTGCCCTGTCCCATGCCCGTGGTGCGCATCAGTCAGGAGATCATGACCGTTGACGTCGGCCAGGTGGTCGAGGCCATCACCACCGATCCCGGGTCCCTGGCGGACTTTCCCGCATGGGCAATGAGCACCGGCCAGGAGATCCTGCAGACCGACCAGGCCGCAGGAGAGATAAGGTTCTATGTGAAGCGGGTGAGATAGGACCGGTCCGCGCGATTCCCGCGAGAGGAGTGCGTGCCCGTGCTCGACAAGATCTACTATGTCATCATGGTGCCCATGGTCTACGCGGCGGTTTCTGTCTTCGTCATCGGCGTCATCTCACGAAGCATCAGGATCGTTCTGGCGCCGCGCCAGAAAACGACCCTTCAAGTCTTCCCGGTGAAACGGCCGGCGTGGTTCCACGCCCTCATTGACACATTTCTCCTGCCGACTGTGAGGACCATACGGCCTGCGATGTGGATATTCGCCATGGTCTTCCACGGTGCCCTTGTCCTGCTTGTCATCGGCCACCTTGAGCTCATCGGTGAGTTCCGGGCCCTGCAGGCGATCCCGCACCAGGTATTCCTCGGAGGCGGCCTTGTGGGGCTGGCCCTCACGGTATCCCTTCTCTTCTTTCTTTTCAGCCGGTTTAAGACCCCCTACCGTGAGATCTCCGTCCCCGAGGACTATTTTCTACTGCTGCTCCTGATGCTCACGGTCCTGTCCGGTTCCCACATGGATTGGGCGAAGTATCTCTCGCCTGCGGGGTTCGACATCCCGGTGTCGGGCTACCGGGAATACCTGTCCAGTCTGTTTTCGTTCCACCCCGGCGTGCCCGCCGTCATCGCTGGATCACCTCACTATGTGCTCGTTGCCCTGCACATCTTCTTTTCCAATCTCTTCCTGCTGGTCTTCCCGTTCAGCAAGATCATGCACACTTTTTTTGCCCTTCCCCTCAATCTGATCCGACGAGGAGGTCTCCGTGGAGCAAACACTGCACCATGAGCTGCTGACGCGCTTTGATTCCAAGCTCAACAACGTCATGCGCATGTATCTCGACACCTGCGCCCGCTGCGGCGTGTGCATCCAGTCCTGTCACGTCTACGCGTCGATGCCCGAGCTGAAGTACACGGCCGTGCACCGTGCCGAGGTCATCCGCAAGCTCTTCAAGCGGTACTTCAAGGCTCAGGGGCAGTTCTGGCCGTCACTCGGAGACAGCGCGGACTTGACCGACGACATGGTGGACACGATCTATCAGACCGCCTACAGCTGCACGGGCTGCCGCCGCTGCATGGTCCACTGCCCCTTCGGCATTGACACGCAGATGATCATGTCCATTGCCAAACTCCTGCTCATCAGCGCCGGCCGTGAGCCCAAGGTGCTGAGCATGCTGGCGGACATGTCGATCGCCAAGGGCAAGTCGACAACCGAGACGCGCGCCAACTTCGCCAGGGCCGTCGACCAGCTGCGGGACGAGGTGCTTGCCCGGTGGCGCCAAGCCCACGGAGAGAAGGCTGTGCCCCTCGAAGCGCAGGACGCGAACATACTTTACGTGGCGCTTGCGGGAAAGCACTCCATCGTGCCGGCAGCGGCCATCATGAACGCGGCAGGCGAGAAATGGTCACTGAGCTACTACGAGGCGGTGAACTTCGGCGCCTTCGTGGGTAACGCTGAAAAGACCCGCATAATCGCACAGCGGATCATCGACGAGGCGGTACGTCTGCGGGTGAAGGAAGTGTCCATCTGCGAGTGCGGGACCGCCTACCGGGTCATGCGCCACATGATGGGTGCGCTGCCGTTCAAGGTGACCAGTTTCATCGAGGTTATTGCGCGGTATCTGCGTGAGGCGCGGATCAGGCTGGCAAAGGGACGAATCACCGGACGCGTTACGTACCATGATCCCTGTCAGCTCGGCCGGAACGGTGGTGTGATCGAGGATCCGCGCACCATTCTATCGTACCTGACCGATGATTTCGTCGAGCTTCAGCCCAATCGCGCCGAGAACTGGTGCTGTGGTGGCGGCGGAGGGCTCGTTGCGATCGGGGAAAAGGATTTCCGCATGAGATCTGCGCGGGTCAAGGCGGAGCAGATCAAGGCAGTATCACCGGACATCGTATGCACTGCGTGCGAGAACTGTCATACGCAGCTTTCGGACCTCGTCGGTCACTACAAGATTAACGCCGGCGTCCGTTTCCTGACGGACATGGTAGCGGAATCGCTTCAGGAATGACCTGATGCTCTGATTTATCGTAGAGAAAACGATTTAACATTCCTTCCGAGGACTACGTATTTCCTCGCTCCCTTGCTGTTCAAGACTGCTGATTCACAGCGAGAGTGAATAACATCAATATAATTTTAATAATCACTGCAATAATCGCTGATACGTCTTGCTCAATATTCTCGTCTCGAAGCCCGAATATATTATAAACAAGCATCTTATCCCGGCTTGACACGGCTTTATATTGTGTGTTGTCTTTGTCGATGAAGATATGTTACAATGTCACGCTCAGAAAAAGATAGAGAAGCATTGTCACGCATCGCCACCCTGTTCTTGCACATGTTTTGAGAAAAAGGGACAAAATGCTGATGAAAAAATTTCGCAATCAGTTCCAGCGCCTGCTTGTCTTGGCGGGTGCCGCCCTGCTGATGGCCGCGGGGAGCACGCCTGTAACGCTTTCGCCATACGCAGAGGCCGTAGCGAAAACCATAAAGTTCGACCGTCAGGTGCTAATTCTAGTGAAGGAAGAGACCGGGGAGAGCATCCACCGGCTTATCGGCTATGATGAAAAAGGCTACCAGATCGTCGCAGATGGCATCTGCGTGCCGGTCCCCGAGGACAAGACCGACTTCATTCTTGACTCGTTGCGGAAAAAACTCGCGCTCTTGAAGTACATGGCCTTTGTCGTTGAGATAAACGGCGGGATCAAGACAGACAAGATCGGCGTCATCAAAGGGACCGACCAGTACGACATCCTCAGGGTCATGTATACGAACGGTGACGACTATGATATTTCCAACCAGGATGTAATCGAGAGGTTGAAGGAGTGGGAAAAGACCTCTCCCTTTGACATCATTGGTGCGGACAACGACTGGGTGGAAATAGAGTTCAAGACGCTGCCGAAGGACCTCAAGTCCTTTGCCGAAGAAGTATATGATTTCAGCCCCGATGCGGTTGACCAGGGGCCGGGAAGTCCGGCAGAACTGGCGAATGAGATCCAGCAGACCAAGAGACTGTTCTTGTGGTGGGATTAACAGCCGGAGCAATTACGGGACGGATAGATGCAAGCTGGGTGCGGCCTTATATGCAGCCGTAGTGACACAAAAAAAGCAGGTGGTTTGAAAACCACCTGCTTAGCTAAGATCTTGTTTCTGACAAGATAACTTTTCTCCGCCTCTGTATAATGAATTGGCGGTATGGGTGAACTACTTGCCTGCCGGAGCGGCCGGAGCTGCCATTGGGGCGGCTTCTTCGGTCTTCTTCTTCTTCGCTTCCTTATCCTTCTTCTTCTTTTCCTTCTTAGCCTTCTTCTTTTCCTTGTGCGTCGGGGCCTTCTGCTCAGCCTTCGGTGCTGCCGGTGCCGGCGCCGGCTCCTCTGCGAATGCAACGCCGAGGGTCAGGGCGAATGCCATTGCCGTGAACAATGCGATAAGCTTTTTCATTAGGTTTCACCTCCTTTCATATTTGAATATCGAGTTAGTCTAACAAATTCAACATGCCCTGTCAAGCTTAAAAGCATTAAATTATCCTATCATACAGGCTTAATATATGTATCTAGCCTTTCTTGACATTAAGCCGGATCAAGAGCTTTAATGTATATCATTGCATATAAGACACCTGTTTTCTGCAAAAGTTTAATGCAAGCAAAAAGGTCATGAAATCCGGAGGCTGAGCCATGGATATTGCAAATTATTTCGAGCAGATACCACAAATGCCTGCAGTTATGGTCCGCGATGTCCTGAATCAAAAAAGTATTGGAGAATATAACCTGGTTGATGTGCGCCAGCCTGCGGAATACGAGAAGGGGCACCTGCCGGGAGCACGGCTGATTCCTTTGGCAGAACTGGCGTCTCGGCTGGGAGAGCTCGATCCCAGGAAGCCGACGATCGTATACTGACGGTCGGGGAACCGGAGCCGGTCGGCTGCGGGCAAGCTCCTCGACGCCGGATTCAAAGACGTTTTCAGCATGGGTGGAGGGATATCGGCCTGGAATGGCCTTGTGGCGGGAGGGCCTCCGGATGCAGGGATGGCCTATTTCTCCTCCAATGAAAAGACGGAGACGCTCATCGCTCTGGCATTGGCGCTCGAAGAAGGTTCACGCCGTTTTTACACTGGACTTGCGGGATTCATGACGGACGTCGAAGGGAAAACCCTCTTCACGGAACTGATAAGCGCTGAGGAACGCCACAAAGCATCGCTCCTGGCCCTGTATCATGGGAGCGGCGGGAACGATACCATAGAGCCTCTCTTCCCCGGCGGGGCCGCGGGTGATGTCATGGAAGGCGGGATTCGCGTGAGCGAGGCGCTGGAATGGACAGCGGGCAGAGATGCTGCTGATATCCTCGACCTCTCGATCGCGCTTGAATCGAATGCGTACGACCTCTACATCAAGATGGAACGAACGGTGAGGGACGATCAATCGAAACGGGTATTCAGCATGCTGGCTGAAGAGGAAAAGCACCATCTCGACAGAATGACGTCGCTCATCGAAAAAAAAGCCTGACGAGGTTTCTCTTGACAACCATACGGGAATTGGATAGATTGCCCTTATAAGCGACGGTCCGGGTTCGATACGCGGAGCTTGGGACTTGCGGAAAGTATTTTCGCCACGTATCCGTTCTTTTTATCAAGGACGGTTTTTTTATTCTTAAAACAAGCATGAGGAGGGATGTGCCATGAAAAAAAAATTGTTTGTGATGGTGGTTGGTCTTGTTTCCGTGGGAATGCTTTTCGGTTGTTCCAAAGGATACGAATCACAGAAGACGGCCGATGATCTCAAAATCACGCTCTCGGTCGACCGTTATCCGCTGGTAAAAGGCGATAACGCGTTGAGCTTGAAGGTGGTCGATGCGGCCGGCAAAGCGGTGACCGATGCTGCGGTGAATGTCCGCTACTTCATGCCGCCGATGCCCGGCATGGCGCCAATGGACTTTAACACACAGGCGGTCCTCAAGGGTGACCGGTACGCATTCTCTGCCAATGTACCCATGGAAGGCGGATGGAAGGCCGAAGTGTCCGTGGTGCGCCAGGGCAAACCCGCCTCCACAGCCACGTTCAATCTTGACGCTCGTTGATGAAAGGCAGTAGTCAGGAGTCAGATGAATACCTTCTGGATTCATCGTTAAGGCTCTGACTTTCAGGTATGATTAAATCATCACTCAGGCGTATGAAGGGCTGGCGGGTGTATGTGCTCGCGGGTATGCTCGCGCTGATCACGCTAATCCATTACCTGGCCGGCGGGGTGCGGGCGGGCATGCTCCACGGCATCCTCGGTCACCTCTACATCGTACCGATCATTCTCGGCGCCTATTGGTACGGGATCAAAGGTGGCGTGACCGTTTCCATAGCCTCGACCGTCCTCTTTTCACCCCATCTGCTCCTTCACTGGAAGGACCCGTTTCTGGATGTTTATAATTTCGTTGAGCTGTTCCTCTTCCTCCTCATTGGCGGAGTCACGGGTGTTCTTAGCCAGATGGAACGCAATCAGCGCCTGCGCTACGAAAATGCCCTGGTCAGGCTGGATGAGTCTCACCGGAAGTTGAAGGAACAGACGGACATCCTGTTCCAGACTGAGGAGCAGCTGAGAAGGGCCGACCGTCTGTCCGCGCTCGGCGAACTGTCCGCGGGCATGGCGCATGAGATACGAAACCCCCTCGGCTCCATCAAGGGCGCGGTGGAGATCCTGAAGGACGATTACCAGCCCGATGAGGCCAAGTACGAGTTCATCCAGATCCTCCAGAAAGAGACGGACCGTCTAAATCATATCGTACAGGAATTCCTAGGGTTCGCCCGGCCCAAGCAGCCCGAGTTCCAATATGCTGATCTGAACGAGGCAATCGAGTCCGTGCTTACCCTCACGGCGCAGGAAGCAAAGAAGGCAGGGGTGAAGGTTGAAAAAAAGCTCGACCCGTCCATCGGCAGGCGCAGCCTCGATGCAGGATTGCTCAAGCAGGCGTTCCTGAACCTGATCCTGAACGCGATCCAGGCCATGCCGAGCGGTGGCGTGTTGACCGTTGAGAGCGGCCTCAGGGAAGACGCTGTCGTGGTGAAGATCGCGGACACCGGCATCGGCATCTCCGACGAGAACCGGAAAAAGCTTTTCAGCCCCTTTTTCACCACCAAGAAGTCTGGTACGGGGCTTGGCCTCGCCATAACGTACCGTATCGTCGCAGAACCACCGCGGCACGGTCGATGTGAAGAGCGAGCCGGGAAAGGGTACGGCGTTCTCGGTGAAGATCCCTATCTAAAGGATTGACATTGGAACGCGGAGGCGTGGGGACCCGGAGAAAGAAGAGGGCGCAGATTAAAATATGATAATCCCATTGACTCGTTTTTGAATTCGGTCTTACATCCGCATTTCCCGATTGATCTGTGTCCAGAATTATTTTTTGATTCTCTGTGAGTTTTTCACCATGCCTCAGACTCTCTGTTGCTAAATATTGAATCATGAAAAACCCATCTATCCTCCTCATAGACGATGACGACAGCCTGCGCCGGGTAATGGAGTTCAGCCTGACCGAGGCGGGCTACAAGGTCCAGACCGCGGCAAGCGGCGAGGCGGGACTCATGCTGTTCGAGAGGGGCTTCTTTGATGCGGTGATCACGGACATTACCATGCCCGGCATGAGCGGCATGGAGGTCCTGGCGAAGATCCGTGAGCGCGACGAGGGGCTTCCCGTGATCGTCATCACGGCCTACGGTACGATCGAGAGCGCCGTGGAGGCCATGAAGCAGGGGGCCTTCGATTACATCACTAAGCCCTTCAACCGCGATGAGCTTCGGCTTACGCTCGACAAGGCCCTCAGAATGCGGCGCCTGGAGAAAGAGAACGTTGAGCTCCGCGCCGAGATCACGGACCGCTATCGCTTCGACAGCATCGTCGGAATCAGCGGGAAGATCAGAGACGTGCTGGACATGGCCGGGCGCGTGGCCGCGAGCGACGCGAGCGTGCTCATCACGGGTGAGAGCGGTACGGGCAAGGAGCTGCTGGCAAAGGGCATTCACTATAACAGCCCGCGGGCGGACGGACCCTTTGTGGCCGTGAACTGCGCGGCGATCCCCGAACACCTGATCGAAAGCGAGCTGTTCGGCCATGTGAGGGGCGCCTTCACCGGCGCGGTGAAAGACAAGGAAGGTAAGTTTGAGCTTGCTGCGAGCGGCACGCTGTTCCTCGACGAGATCGGCGACCTCCGCGTAGACCTTCAGGCGAAGATCCTCCGCGTTCTCCAGGAGCGACAGGTGGACCGTCTGGGCGGGAAGCACCCTGTCTCCGTGGACGTGCGTATTATCGCTGCTACGAACAAGGACATCGAACGGGCGGTCAAGGAAGGGGCCCTCCGCGAGGACCTGTACTATCGGTTGAGCGTGATCACCCTGCATATGCCGCCGCTCCGGGAACGCAGAGACGACATCCCGCTGCTTGTGCAACATTTTCTCAAGAAGTTCAATAAGGATGTGGATGTCCGGATTGATCCCGAAGCGCTCACCATGCTGACGGCCTACGGCTGGCCCGGCAATGTGCGGGAGCTTGAGAACAGTATCGAACGAGCGTCGGTGCTGAGACGGGGTGAAGCCATAACCCCCGCCGAGCTTCCCGATAAACTCAGGAAGGAGAAGGCGAGTGTCGGAAACATTATTCTCAACCTCCCGGACGAAGGGATTTCGCTCGAAGACCTGGAAAAAAACCTTATCATCAAGGCCCTCGAAAGGCACAAGGGCAACCAGACCCGGGCTGCGGAGTATCTCGGGATCACGAGGCCTACCCTCATCTACCGCATGGACAAGTACGGCATAAAATGACGTTTGACTGATGCATGGTCCGTGACTGTCGATGTAAAAAAATATTTTCCTCCCGCCCTGATTCGTGTATCATATAGCAAGCAGCCTGAACCGACATTATTATTGAAGGAGGATATCGTATCATGACGAAGACAACGCTCAAAATTCAGGGGATGACCTGCAATCACTGCGTGATGCGGGTGGCAAAGGCGCTCAAGGCGGTGCCGGGGGTCCAGGATGCGCAGGTGGATTTACAGAAAGCCGAAGCAATCGTTACGTATGACGAAAGCAAAGCCGTCGCAGACAAGTTCTCCACCGCTGTGGTTGATGCTGGTTACAAGGTCGTCCCCAGCGGGAAATAGGGTGTGTTTTTTCCCGGTGCAGCTTGACAAGGGGACTGCCTCTCAGTATAATTTCAACGTCCGGAACACCGGTCTTCAATAAAATAATACGGAGGGTTCAATGGCTAAGACACTTCAGGATCTGATACCGGCAAACGCAAAGAAGAAGCTGGGAGGCGCGAGCAAACTGAACGTGCTGTCCTCGCACGATGTCTTCAGGGTGCTCAAAGACGACAAAGTGATCATCATGGCGTGCAATACGAGGATCAAGCATGTGATCCCCGGGATCATGCGCGCGGCCGAGGGTCTTGATGCGGTGGTCTGCTTTGAGCTCGCCAAGAGCGAGGGGAACCTCAAGGGTGGTTACACGGGAATGGACCCCAACAAATTCGCCGATACCATATTCGGCTACGCCGAGGCCGTAAAGTTCACCAAGCCGTTCTTCATCCATGGTGACCATGTAACTACCAAGAGTCCTGACCCCGCAGTGGTCGGAGATTCCCGTGACCTCATCAAAGCGGAGCTTGAGGCGGGCTATACATCGATCGCCATCGATGCCTCGTTCAACGAGACCCATGACAACATCAAGATCAGCTCTGAACTTGGCCGCATGGTACTGGATGCCCGCGCCGGGCTTGAGGCGGAGGTCGGCGAGATCAAGTCCACCAAAGAGGGCGGAGAGATCACGACGGTGGAGGAGGCCGTGGAGTTCATCGACGGCTTGGAGAAGACAGGCGTACATGCCGATCTTCTGGCCATCAATAACGGCTCCAAACACGGCAACTACAAGCCCGGCGAGGAAGTCCATATCGAGCTCAAACGCACGGGCGATATCTACAATGCGATAAAAAAGTGGGGAGTGTGTATCGCGCAGCACGGCATCACCGGTACCCCTCTCGACCTCGTGGGGCAGTTCGCAGACTACGGCATCCGAAAAGGCAATGTCGGCACCAACTGGCAGAACATCGCCCACGACGGGCTGCCTGCGGACCTGATGAACAACATGCGCGAGTGGGCAAAGAAGGAGAACAAGGACATCAAGTTCGCCACGAAGCAGTTCCTTTCCGATATCAACTCGATTCCCGGACAACATTTGAAGAAGATCGAGGATATGGCCTACAAGTCGGCCGCAGAGTTCATCACGGCGTTTCGTGCCAAGGGCACGGCATCGCTCGTGGCCACGCGGCTGCTGGGCAAATGAGATTTGGTTTGAAGACCACAGATAAACACAGATGACTGCGGGTTTGATGAAGAAACAATACATCCCTGAGCTTCATCATCTGTGTTTATTCTTGTGGGCGCCGTATCCCGATCCGGATAGGCGTTTATGAGAGGCGGCAGATGGATCCCCAATCCAAGTGGGCAGTGATGCTCGCCCGGTCCCGGAAACGGAAACTGCTTCCCCTGGACGTAGAGCACTGCTCGCCGATAGCACTCCGCAACATCATCCTCGATGTCAACACACCGGACACGATCCTCGAGCGCGTCGCGGAGGCCTACTTTGAAGACGAGGACATCCTGCGCGACCTCGTCCGCTGTCCGAACCTGTCCGAGACCACGCTCACGTTCATTGTTCTGGTTGGATCAGATGATACAAAAAATTTTATTGCCGGTACCCGCGTGATGGACCTGGTTGTGGCAGAGACTGCCGTTGCGGCGCCCGGTACCGGTGCGGACGTGAGAGGAAGGAATACAGGGGAGAAGAAAAAGCTTAACGTGCAGCAGGTACTCCAGACGATGACCATCCCGCAGAAGATCAAGCTTGCTCTTTCGGGTGCCAAGGATGCGCGGACGCTCCTGATCCGGGAAGCAAGCAAAATGATCGCGCTTTCCGTGCTGGAGAACCCCAGGATTACCATGGGCGAGGTCGAGTTCTTTGCCAAGTCGACGAACCTGAGCGAAGATGTCATGCGCAAGATCGGATCAAATTCAGAGTGGTCCAAGAGATATGCGGTCGCCTCCGCTCTGGTGAGCAATCCCAAGACCCCCGTTGGCATTTCGCTCGGTTTTGTCACCAAGCTGACCGACCACGATCTCGGCCTTCTCGAAAAGAGCCGTAACGTGCCTGCGGCCGTGAGGACAGCAGCGAGGGGCCATCTCGCAAAGAAAAAACTCGGCAAAGGATAGTCCTCGATTTATTCTCCGTGTTCACGTCCGCTCTATCGGCATTACTTATGATCATAAAACATGAGGTATTAGTGTGAAACGTTCAGCGATCACAGTCCTTGCGCTTATACTGCTCGTGGCCGGCTGCAGCAAGACCAAGACCATACAGAAAACCGAAAGCATCATGGGCACTGCAGTGACGATCACTGTTGTGGCGCGGTCGTACGAGGAGGGCGAGGCAGCCATTGAGGCGGGGATGGCGGAGCTGAGACGGCTCGATGCCATGATGTCTCTTTACAAGGACGACAGCGAAATCACTCGGGTGAACCTTGCGGCGGGGGAAAAACCCGTTAAAGTTTCGCCGGAGATGATCGAGGTCGTGGAGCATGCCGCAGAGATCTCGAAGCTCTCGGGTGGTGTATTTGATGTGACCATCGGTCCCCTTGTGGTCCTGTGGCAGATGCGGCTCAAGGAGGGAAAGCCCCCTACGGACGAGGAGATCGCGAGGGTCCGTCCCCTCGTGAACTATAGGAATATCGTTATTGACAAGAAGGCCTCGACGATATTTCTTAAAAAACCCGGCATGATCATGGACTTCGGCGGAATGAAGGGATACACCGCGGACCGGGTGGCCTCCCTATTCAAGAAACGCGGCATCAACAATGCCATTATCGCTGTTGCGGGCGACATCTGGATATTAGGACATCGGGAGGATGGCAAGCCCTGGAGGATCGGCGTGCAGCATCCTCGGGAGCATGACAAAACCCTGGCCGTCCTGGACCTCAGCGACAAATATATTTCCACATCCGGCGATTATGAACGGTTCGTTATCAAGGAAAACAAGCGTTATCATCACATCATCGATCCCCGGACAGGGAAACCTTCAAAGGGGACCATCTCCGCTACCCTTATCGGAGACACGGGAGCGATCATTGATCCGCTTGCCAAGGTTCCGTTCATCCTCGGTCCTGACGACGGAATGAAAATAGTGAAAAAGCTCGGTGCCGAGGCAATTATTGTGGATGACCAGGGGAAGGTCTATATGACTGACGGAATCAAAAACCTGCTGGACCAGCCGAAACGCTGAAAAAAAATATCTTGACATCTTCGCCTTCCCTCGATAATATATAAAAAGTTATTTATATATTGAGGCGGAGATGCTCAAGGGGTTTTCTCATTATATGGTCCATTCGCTATTCGGCATGCAACCTGGTTCACGCCTAGCCGATGCCGCTGAATTCTTTATCTATGATATAATTAAGATATTTTTGCTTCTTTCAGTCATCATTTTCGTTGTTTCCGTAATGAGAAGCTACTTCCCCCCTGAACGGACCAAGCGAATCCTATCCCATAAAAAAGAGTTTATTGGTAATATTCTTGCCGCCCTCCTGGGCATCGTCACACCGTTCTGTTCCTGTTCTGCAGTTCCACTCTTCATCGGCTTCGTGGAGGCGGGCGTCCCCCTCGGCGTTACCTTCTCCTTCCTCATCTCGTCCCCCATGGTGAACGAGGTTGCGGTGGTTCTCCTCTGGGGTCTCTTTGGCTGGAAGGTCGCTGTCATTTATATGGCAACCGGTCTCTTCGTTGCCATCATCGCCGGGCTGATCATCGGCAAGCTGAAGCTCGAAAAATGGGTCGAGGCGTACGTGTATACGATCCATACCCTTGGTACCGCCCAGGAGATCGCAAGACAGAAATTCAGGGATCGGCTTGTGTATGCCCGCTGGAACACGGTTGATATTCTTAAGAGGGTATGGCTGTATGTGATCATTGCAATCGGTATTGGGGGATTCATTCACGGGTATGTGCCCGAGGACTTCCTCGTTCGCTATGCTGGGCCTCAGAATCCCTTCGGCGTGCCAGTAGCCGTGGCGTTGGGTGTCCCCCTGTATTCGAACGCGGCCGGCGTGATCCCGATCGTCTATGCTCTCATGGAAAAAGGGATGAGCATGGGCACCGTGCTGGCCTTCATGATGGCGGTCACGGCCCTGTCGCTTCCCGAGATCATCATCCTGCGAAAGGTATTGAAAATAAAGCTTCTCGCCGTGTTCGTGGGGATCATGACTGTGACGATCATCGGCGTAGGATATCTGTTCAATGCAATTTTATAAAATACTGAGAACACGCATGGTTCGAATTGGACGTATCACACGAACGAAAGATTTTATTCGTGATATTCGTATATTCGTGTAGTTCATATTCCACAAGTAAAGGAGGTTTTGGAATGGAGATCAAAGTGCTCGGACCAGGCTGCGCAAACTGCTTTAAGATGGAGGAACTGGCGAAGACCGCCGTCAAAGAACTTGGTATCGATGCGAAGATCGAGAAGATCACCGACATCGGCCAGATAGCGATGCACGGCATTTTATCCACGCCGGGTCTCATCGTGAACGGAAAGATCATGCATTCCGGCAAACCGCTGCCGAGCATTGAAAAGATTAAAGAGATGATGAAGGGAGAAGTGAAAAAGAAGGGGTGAATAGGTGAAGTGCTGAATGGGGAGAAACCGATGCTGCTCACGGGATATCGGAAAGAGATATCAAGGCCTGCGTGCAATAATACATTCCAATCGCTGCACTGTATCGCCCATCTCGATGAAGATGTCGGCGAAGCGCTCCCGTACCTGAATGCCGTTCTGGGTGGAGACACCTATATCAAGGAACCGCCGTCGGTCACGTTCAAATCGCAGGGAAAGCTCATCACCGTACATTCCCGGAAGATCGCCGTCAATGCCCTGCGAGACGAGGCGGAAGCGCACCACATCTTGGAATGGCTCAAGAAGGAGATCAACGACGCGTGGGAGCATCGTGATGCGATCGTTCCCAAATACGATGGGCGGTCAAAACCGCATCTTCTTGAGATTTACAAGCTTCTTCCCAAAACCAACTGCCGTAAATGCGGCCAGCCGACCTGCATGATGTTCGCCTCGCTGGCGACCGAAGGGATCAAGGGGTGCGGCGATTGCCTGGAGATGGGCGAAGAAATCAGGGAAAAAATGAAGGAGTATCTCGGCCGATTCTGTTTTGACTAAAAGGGGAACCATGAACGAACTGGTAACGATCTTCAAAGCTCTTTCTGATGAAACGAGATTGAGAATCATAAAACTCTTGGAACAGGGCGAATTGTGCGTTTGCGACATCGTGGCTGCGCTGGACATGGTGCAGCCGAAGGTGTCCTTTCATCTCAGCGCCTTGAAAGAATCAGGCTTCATTAAGGACCGAAAGCAGGGTAAATGGATCCATTACAGCTTGGACGAAAAAGACCTGTTCAAAAGAATGCTGATTCTTTCAACATGTGAGCGGATGCATTACAGTACTATAGCTGGGGACAGGAAACGACTCGAATCTTTTCTCGAAAACAAAAAACAACCCGGCAAGGTTGTTGCTCTAGCACCCAAAAGCCGCTGCTGTGGCTGATGGGGTAGGCAGCTGCGCATCGGAAAATTTGCCCTGGTTACGCATGTTGCAATATCATACCTACGGTAGATAACATTGCACCGGACCGATACGACCTTATCGGCGGACTGATTTGCCTCGCAGGGGTGGGCGTCATCATGTTCTGGCCAAGGAGTTGATCATGAAATTCGCAGTATTCGGAGACATCCATGGAAACATTGAAGCGCTCAAAGTCGCCTATGATGCTGCGCGGGCCGCGGGCGTGGAAACGATTTATCACCTCGGCGATCTGGGCGGGTATTCGCCCTTCGTGAACGAGGTTGTGGATTTCCTCGTGGATCACGGCATCGAAGGTGTGCAGGGAAATTACGACGAGACCGTTGCCCATGATCGGGAGCACTGCGGCTGCAAGGCCGAGGACCCGGTGCAGGAGGAGATGGCGAATCGGTCATTCGCCTGGACAAAGAAGCATGCGTCGCAGAAGACCAAAGAGTACCTGAGAAATCTTCCGTTTTCGATATCGTTCGTTGCCGAGGGGGGAAAGGTTCTGCTGTTCCATGCCACGCCTTCGAAGAACAACCTGTACTGGTACGAGGACCGGCCGGATAAGTTCTTTCGGGAAATGGCGGCGAAGACCGACGCCGATGTCATGATCTACGGACATACGCACAAGTCGTACCGTAAGGATTTCAATGGCAAGGTCTTCGTCAATGCAGGAAGCGTGGGCAAGCCGAAAGACGGCGACCCAAGGGCATGCGTGACCTTGATAGACATAACCGCTGAAAAAGTGAAAGTCGAGTTTCTTCGGGTCACTTATGACATGGAGAAAATGGCAAAGGCAATTGTGTCGAGCGGGTTGCCTGAATATTTCGCGCAACGCCTGAAGGAAGCGCGGTGATGTTTGTCTCAAGAAGGATGAATAATCCAGATTTAACAATACCGTCACTGGAGGGAATAATGAAAAGAAGATTCATGGTTCTGGTGATTATGCTCAGCGTTTTCCTGTTCAGCGCGTGCAGCAATGCAGGAACTCTTGATGATTCGCTGAACAAGGCGAAGGCAGAAGGCAAGATCGTCATGCTCGAACTCGGTTCGGTCGGCTGCATCCCCTGTGAGCAGATGAAACCCGTGATGGCCAAGCTGTCAGACACCTACAAGGGAAAGCTCGATGTCATCTTTGTTGATGTCAAGAAAGACCATGACACGGCGCGCAGGTTCGGCGTGTACATGATACCTGTCCAGGTATACCTTGACAGAACAGGCAAAGAGTTCCACCGGCACGTCGGTTTTTATCCTTATGAAGAGATCGTTCCGATGCTGAAAAAGGCTGGGATATAGGCTGAATAAATCACGAGGGACTGTGTTATGAAAAGTCGCATTTGCTATTGTTTTGGTTATTCAGAAGAAGACATAACAAAAGATGTGCTGGAAAACAAGGGCAGATCTTTGATCATGGAAAGAATACTGGCCGAGAAAAAGGGCGGTGGATGCTCGTGCGGCGATAACCATCCGCTCGGCAGGTGATGTCTGGGCGATGTCCGCCGTGTTGTGGACAAGGCAAAAGAAAGACTCAAGGGCATCTAAAACAGCAGCATATAGAAAGTGTTCTCAATGCATCATTTATTGGAAAATATTCAGACGATCATCCAGAACAATCACAGCCTGGCGTTTCTGGCCGTGTTTGCCGGTGGTCTTATCTCCGCGGCCAGCCCCTGCGTGCTTGCGGCCATCCCGCTGATCATCGGGTATGTGGGCGGTTACTCTGGGGGAGACAAGAAAAAGGCTGCGATCTATTCGCTTGTGTTCATTCTCGGCCTCTCGATCACCTTCACGGTCCTCGGCGCTGCGGCGTCGGCCATGGGCCAATTCCTGTCTTTCGCAGGCCAGTGGTTGTATATCGGCCTTGCGGTAATCGCCGTGACCATGGGGCTCCAGCTCATGGGCCTCGTCTCGATCCCGCTTCCGTTCCAGAAAACGCGGCAGGTGAAGTCCCGTGGCCTCTGGGGTGCTTTCCTCCTCGGTCTTTTGACCGGCACGGTCTCGTCTCCCTGCGCCACGCCGGTGCTGGCCGTGATCCTCGCCTACGTCTCGACGCAGGGCGATATCCTGTACGGCGGTTCGCTTCTCTTTGCCTACGCCGTAGGCCATTGCGCATTGATCTTTATTGCCGGTCTTTCCATCGGCCTGACAGAGAGTATGGTGAGTTCGAAGGGCATTAAGAATTTCTCCCTGTATTCGAAGCGGTTCAGCGGCGCAGTGCTCGTGGCAGCGGGACTCTATCTGGGTGTGACAAACTGGTAGGAGGCAGGCTATGGACCCAATGAAAAAAGATAAAATACGCAAGGCCGTGCGGATCAACTACAGCAAGGTTGCGCAGGCGGGGAATTCAGGATGCTGCTCCACATCCTCGTGCTGTTCTCCAGGAGGCGCGTCATCCGCTGATGTGGTCTCTAAACAGCTCGGTTATTCGAATGAAGATGTCTCCGCAGTACCGGAGGGGGCCAATATGGGACTGGGATGCGGAAATCCGCAGGCGATCGCCTCACTTCAACCGGGTGAGACTGTGCTCGATCTCGGGAGTGGCGGCGGGTTCGATTGTTTTCTTGCGGCCCGGGCCATCGGAGAGACGGGAAAGGTTATCGGCGTGGACATGACGCCCGAAATGGTATCTAAAGCCCGCGAGAACGCCTCAAAGGCGGGATTCAAGAACGTTGAGTTCAGGCTCGGCGAGATCGAGCATTTGCCGGTGGCGGATAAGAGCGTCGATGTAATCATCTCGAACTGTGTCATCAATCTTTCACCGGAGAAGCACAAAGTGTTCGACGACGCATTCCGAGTTCTCAAGCCCGGTGGTCGCCTCGCTGTGTCCGATGTCGTAGCCACGGCTGAGCTGCCGCAGGAAGTTAAAAATGACCTTGCCCTCTATGCCGGATGCATAGCAGGCGCGTCGCTCATCGTCGAGGTGGAGGCAATGCTCAGGAAATCCGGTTTCAGTAATATCCGGATACAGCCAAAGAATGAAAGTCGTGAATTCATCCGGACATGGGCGCCGGGCAGCAATGTTGAGGATTATGTCGTGTCGGCAACGATCGCAGCGGTTAAGCCAGACACCGTAAAAAGTATGAAAACCACGTACCCGGCAGCTGAAGAAAAGTGAGGACCGTATTATGCTAAAGGATCCGCTCAAAATCATGTTTCTTTGCACCGGCAACTCCTGCCGGTCGCAAATGGCTGAAGGGTTCGCGAGGGAGTTCGGAAAAGGGCTTCTCGTACCCTACAGCGCGGGGCTCATTGCCGCGGGTGTGCACCCTCGAGCGATTGCCGTAATGAAAGAGATCGGCATCGATATAGCGAGTCAGAAATCCAATGAGATTGATGAAGGTTTGCTGAGGCAGATGAATGTAGTCATCACCCTTTGCGGGAATGCCGAAGATGCCTGTCCCCGGACCCCTCCGGAAGTCAAGCGTCTTCACTGGCCTATCAATGACCCGGTGGGAACCGTAGGTTCAGAAGAAAAGATCATGAAGGAGTTTCGGCGGGCGAGGGATGAAATCGGTGCGAGAATAGTACAACTCATATCCGAGATCAAAACAACGGGGGAAATAACTGTGACGGAACAGGCTGTCAAAAAACTATCATTTGTAGACTACTTCCTCACCCTCTGGATCTTTGCCGCGATGGCCTTCGGGGTAGCTCTCGGCCATCTTATTCCTGGGACGGAAGACTATATCAACAGCTTGCGGTCCGGAACGACCAATATCCCCATCGCTGTCGGTCTCATACTCATGATGTATCCCCCCCTTGCCAAGGTCAAATATGAGGAACTCGGCGAGGTATTTAAAAACAAAAAAGTCCTTGGATTGTCATTGGTCCAGAACTGGGTCATCGGACCCATTCTGATGTTTCTTCTGGCAATAATCTTTCTTCGCAACTATCCCGAATATATGGTAGGCCTCATCATGATCGGGCTTGCCCGGTGTATCGCGATGGTCATTGTCTGGAACGACCTTGCCTGCGGCGACCCTGAATATGCCGCAGGTCTAGTCGCTTTCAATTCCATCTTCCAGGTCTTCTTTTATTCCGCATATGCCTATGTGTTCATTACCGTACTCCCCGCATGGTTCGGCCGAGGGGTGGAGTGCGACGCTCCTGCTTCTCCAAGTGGCGCCCCCTCGACGATGCCGGAGGCCGGTCCACGATCTGTACCGGCGGAGTCCAGATTCGAGACTATCGCCCCGCTGCGGCCCTCCTTAGCGTAACCGGCATGACGATGACAGCCACTCCCTCCATGACCACCGCGACCGACTGGGCCTCAATGGCCCGAGAGATCGGCTCCGAGCTCCAGCTTGTGGCCGCTGAGCACGACCGCACGGGCCAGCTCGCCGTCGACGCCTTCGACACGCTGCGCGCCGCCGGCATCACGAGTGCCCTGGTGCCGGCGGAGTTCGGCGGCGGCGGGGCGTCACATGCCGAGATGGGCCAGATCCTTCGTGAGCTGGCGAGGTACGACGCGGCGACAGCCGTCACGCTGTCGATGCACTCCCACCTCGTCGCCGCGCAGGTGTGGCGGCATCGCCACGGCCTGGATGCCGAGAAGGTCTTCCGCAAGGTGGTGGACGACCACGCCATCCTGATCAGCACCGGCGCCTCGGACTGGGTCGGCTCGAACGGCACGGCCGAGCGAGTCGATGGTGGCTTTCGGGTGAGCGCCCGCAAGGGGCCGGCGAGTGGGTGCGAGGTCGGCGACGTGCTCGTGACCAGCATCCGCTGGCACGACGCACCCGACGGCCCGCAGGTCATCCACTGCTCGGTCCCGTTCAGCGCCGCCGGGGTCAGCATCGACCTCACGTGGGACACCCTCGGGCTCCGCGCCACCGGCTCGCACACCGTGGTGCTCGATGAGGTCTTCGTGCCCGACGCCGCGGTGGCCCTCACCCGCCCGGCCGACCAGTGGCACCCCGTCTGGAACACCGTGATGGGTGCGGCGATGCCT